>NZ_JBHZPL010000001.1:0-1060105 GCF_042788095.1 Kosakonia sp. YIM B13571
AAATCGTGGTGTGCCCATACGCTCCTCCTATGCTCAAACTATAGGGCAGGATCGTCTACCGGGGCGGGGTCAGTCCACCGCTTAACATGAACTGTCCAACTTTATGGGGTCAGTCCAATCTTACTGGCGGGCTTTTTTATGCTTTACAGATTATGTTTGCCAAAACCTGTGTGGCGACATCCTGGAAATCCCTTTCAAACCGCCATTGCATGCAACAGCTCAGTTTCCAACACCTCAGTCAGCACCAGCGAAGCTCTTATGGCAGACGCTTCCGGTTTACTTACCTTCAGGCGTTTATCGCTAAATCGGGCGTGAGTTTGTGGAACGCTTCTGTGACAAAACAGCGAGTTTGCCGGAGCAGGCCGGTTAATGGCACATGAGCTGTTGGCGGTGGTGTTTGACGTTCTTCCTCTGTTCTTTCAGAACAGTGAAAATTCGCCGTTATCAAAGGCAACACTGATGGCGCCTGGAAGGGCAGACCGAAATTCTGAAAAAGAAGCTTCTGCCTGTCCCGTGAAATTTAATTCCGGAGGCAAAACCTGTTGCTGACCCGATCCACAGAACGTGGTTTTAAGTGGGCAATAAAAAAGGGAGCCATCAGGCTCCCTCAGTCTCCCCAGACTATGGCTTAGTTGCTACGGATGTACTCATCCATTTCGGTTTTCAGGTTATCGGACTTCGTACCGAAAATTGCCTGCACACCGGAACCAGCAACAACCACACCCGCAGCACCCAGTTTCTTCAGGCCAGCCTGATCCACTTTCGCTACGTCAGCCACGCTGACACGCAGACGCGTGATGCACGCATCCAGGTTGGTGATGTTCTCTTTACCGCCGAACGCAGTAACCAGAGCCGGAGCCATTTCACTGGTAACACCAGCTTTGCTCTCTTCAGTGGTGTCTTCACGACCCGGAGTTTTCAGATCCAGCGCTTTGATCAGCACGCGGAAGATGGTGTAGTAGACCACCGCATAACCCGCACCGACAATCGGGAACAGCCACAGTTTGCTGCTGTTACCGCTCAGCACGATGAAGTCAATCAGACCGTGAGAGAACGACGTACCGTCACGCATACCCAGCAGGATACAGATCGGGAATGCCAGGCCTGCCAGAATCGCGTGGATAACGTACAGGATCGGCGCAACGAACATGAAGGAGAACTCGATCGGCTCGGTGATACCGGTCAGGAACGAGGTCAGCGCTGCGGAGATCATGATACCGCCCACTTTCGCGCGGTTTTCCGGTTTTGCAGAGTGCCAGATAGCGATAGCAGCAGCCGGCAGACCGTACATTTTAAACAGGAAGCCGCCAGACAGTTTACCCGCAGTCGGGTCACCCGCCATATAACGCGGGATATCGCCATGGAACACCTGGCCTGCTGCGTTGGTGAACTCACCAATCTGCATCTGGAAAGGTACGTTCCAGATATGGTGCAGACCAAACGGTACCAGGCAACGTTCAATGAAGCCGTAGATACCGAACGCCACAACCGGGTTCTGATAAGCGGCCCACTGGGAGAAGGTCTGAATCGCAGTACCGATCGGCGGCCAAATAAAGGAGAGGATCACGCCGGTGAAAATCGCTATCAGACCGGAGATGATCGGCACAAAACGTTTACCAGCGAAGAAGCCCAGATACTCAGGCAGCTTGATGCGATAGAAGCGGTTAAACATATACGCGGCAATCGCACCGGAGATAATACCGCCCAGCACACCGGTATCAGCCAGGTGTTTTGCGGCAATTTCTTCAGCAGGTAAATGCAGAACCAGAGGTGCAACCACTGCCATGGTTTTCACCATGATGCCGTAGGCAACAACTGAGGCCAGAGCCGAAACGCCGTCGTTATTGGTGAAGCCAAGCGCAACACCGATAGCGAAGATCAACGGCATGTTAGCAAAAACGGAACCGCCCGCTTCGGCCATAACGTGGGAAACCACTTCTGGCAGCCAGCTGAAGTTTGCAGAACCGACGCCCAGCAGGATACCTGCAATAGGCAGTACGGATACTGGCAGCATCAGCGATTTACCGACCTTCTGCAGGTTAGCAAATGCATTCTTAAACATAATTGAGAGTGCTCCTGAGTATTAGTGCTTTTTTCTACGTTTTCACGCATTGGCGAGGGGGGAGAACCGCGCCGTGGGAAGGGCATCTAAGCGCCCTTTATTTATTACACAGAGTAAAATAAATCAGTAAAAGTTTGTTTGACGGCTATCACGTTTCAGCTAGCGTCAGTCGCGAAACTCACACTGATTTACAAAAGGTGGCAGCTTCCGTATGAAAAACGACCGCCACCGCCTTTTTTATGGCGGTGAACTTTACTCCGATCGTTTATTAATTACGAGTACTAAAATAAGCTGACAGATCAGGCAGATTGCAGGCGGGATGGGTCGATATGAAACAAATGGCCAAAGTTCTGTGTCGTTTGTTGAGCCAGCTCTTCGACAGAAACACCTTTCAGCACCGCCATATATTCCGCCACATCACGGGTCATCGCTGGCTGGTTCTCTTTGCCGCGATGTGGCACCGGGGCGAGATAAGGCGAATCGGTTTCGACCAGTAAACGATCGAGCGGGATATAACGTGCCGCATCACGCAGTTGCTCTGCGTTGCGGAACGTGACGATACCCGAAAAAGAGATGTAAAAGCCCATATCCAGTAGCTTCCCCGCCGTTTCGCGATCTTCGGTAAAACAGTGCAACACTCCGCCGCAATCCATCACTCGCTCTTCCTGCAAAATCGCGAGCGTATCGGCCCGCGCATCGCGCGTGTGTACAATCACTGGCTTGTTCAATTCACGGCCAATGCGGATATGGTGACGAAAGGACTCCTGCTGGCGGGGCTTAGTTTCTGGCGTATAAAAATAGTCCAGCCCGGTTTCTCCCATCGCCACAACACCCTCTTCCGCCGCCAGTTGGCGCAGCGTTTCAACGTCGTACTCTTCATCCTGGTTCAGCGGATGCACACCGCAGGAAAAGACCACATTCGGCCGCTCCCCCACCAGCGCACGCATTGAGCGGTAACCCGGTAACGTCGTGGCAACCGCCAGACAAAACTTCACATCGCGCGCGGCAGCTTTCGCCAGCACATCATCAACATCTTTGTGCAAAGAGTGGTAATCCAAGCCATCGAGGTGGCAGTGCGAATCAACTAAAAACATAATGTTCTCTTACAGATGGGATACAGGAAGCGTTACGCCTGTTTGCTGGTAACGTTCCAGCGTTAACAATAGATCGGTCAGCAGCAACTCGCGGTTAACCCCGACCACACTAAGCAACTGTTCACGACAGGTAAAAATAGCATGCAGCTGCGCGTGCAGCGTTGACGCTTGCACCTGGCGCGCCAGCTTTTCTACCAACGCTAAAGCATCAACGTTACTGAGCAACGTCGCGCCTTGCTGCATTTTCAATGCATCAAGAAGCAACGCAGAGAGCCACTGTAAACGCTCAGCCACTTTGTCGTGGTTCAGCGTCGGGAACATAGCCAACCAGTCACCGTTATTGAGCGCCGTGTCTGTCGCCTGGCACAGCGTCTGCCGTTGCGCCCAAACATCGTCCTGAAGCAGCGCTTCTGCCGCACCAGGCGAACCGGCGCACAAACGCAATGCGGTCAGAATCGTCTCTTGCGACGCGGTGACTTCCCGCGCAAGCCAGCTGCAGGCGTAGTTTTCTGCGGGTGGCGCAAGGTGATGCAAGCGACAGCGGCTGCGCAACGTCGCTAATAATCTTGCCGGTTCCCGACAGCCAAGGAAGAACCAGGTGCGCGCGGGAGGTTCTTCCAACGTCTTCAGCAAAGCGTTGGCGGCAGCGTCGGTCAATAATGCGGCATCCTGGATCCACACCACTTTTGCACCGCCCAGCCGCGCATGCTCATAAAGCTTTTCATTCACTTCGCGTACCGCATCAATGCCAAGCGCGGATTTCCCTTTTTCCGGTGCAAGAGCATAGTAATCAGGATGTGTTCCAGCCTGCATAAGCTGGCAGCCTCGGCAGTGACCGCAGCTTTTATGCCCTTCGGGTGTCTGGCATAGCAAGAAACGGCTGATGGCGTAAATCAACGCATCTTCACCCATCCCCGGCAGGGCGTGGATCAGCAACGCGTGGTGCCCACGACCGATCTGATAACTGGCAACCAGTTGCTCAAAATCGGGGCGTAGCCACGGATACCATTTCATGCGCCCTGCTCCTGCACCCAGGCTGTCACTGTCTGGCGGATGTCGGCAATCACTTTTTCCAGCGGTTGAGTAGCATCAACGGTGCGAATACGTTCATCTTGCGCAGCCAGTTCCAGATAACGCGCACGGGTACGGTTGAAGAAATCCAGCGACTCTTGTTCAATACGATCCAACTCGCCACGCGCACGCGCACGTTTCAGACCGACTTCTGGTGTGACATCCAGGTAGAGCGTCAAATCGGGGCGAAAATCCCCCAGCACGGCATCGCGCAGCGTGGCCAACATGGTTTGGTCAATGCCTCGTCCACCGCCCTGGTACGCCTGTGTAGAGAGATCATGACGATCGCCGATCACCCAGCAACCACGCGCAAGTGCAGGTTTAATGACAGTTTCTACCAGTTGAACCCGGGCGGCGTAAAACATCAGAACTTCGGCCTTATCTGTGATCACTTCATCACCAACGGAACGGATATCCAGCACCAGGCTGCGCAATTTTTCCGCCAACAGCGTCCCCCCCGGCTCCCGCGTAAACACCATTTCACCGACGCCAAGCTCTTGCAGCGTCTCAACGATGACATCACGCGCCGTGGTTTTCCCTGCGCCTTCAAGCCCTTCGATAACGATGTATTTACTGCCCATTTTTTTCCTTAAGTACTTTCAGGTAGTCCTGCACTGCCCGGTTATGGCTGGCGAGATTGGTATTAAATGTATGCCCACCTTGACCATCAGCGACAAAATAGAGATACGGCGTCTTCGCCGGATGCGCCGCCGCTTTCAGCGAGGCCTCACCGGGTGTAGCGATAGGGCCAGGCGGCAAGCCGCTAATCACATAGGTGTTATAGTCAGTCGGCGTTTCCAGATCGGCGCGCGACAGCTTACCATTATAACGCGCGCCCATCCCGTAGATAACCGTCGGATCGGTTTGCAGCCGCATCCCGATGCGCAAGCGGTTAATAAAGACGGAGGCCACCTGATCGCGTTCGCTGGCGACAGCCGTCTCTTTTTCGACAATCGACGCCATTGTTACCAGTTGGTTCTGATCTTTATACGGTAGCCCTTCCATGCGCCCTTCCCAGGCTTGCTCCACCGCACGCGACATTTTCTGATGCGCGCGCTTGAGTAACGCAATGTCTGTCGTATTCGCGGTGTACATCCAGGTATCGGGCCAGAACCAGCCTTCAACCCATTGCGGGTGCTCCAGCTTCAGCGCCTGGGCCACCGTGGCGTAGTCGTCATCTTTCAGCGTGTGCTTAATATACGGTGCATCGCGCAATTGCTTGAGGTAATCACTCAGGCGCATACCTTCAACCAGACGCAGCGGAAATTGCGCTTCTTTACCGCTCTCCAGTAACTGCAGCATCTCGCGCACGGTCATCTTCGGCGTAAAACGGTAGGTGCCAGCTTTGAAATGTGAAAGATCCGGTTCCAGCCGCAGCAGCCATTGAAACACGCGCGGGCGATTAATCACCTTTTCGCGATACAGCAATTCACCCAACGCCAAACGACCGGTTCCGGCGGGCAGTGTGAAAATGGTTTCATCTTTAATCAGGATCTGGCTATCCGCTAACTGGCGAACCTTCCAGACGCCCGCTCCCGCCGCGATAACCAGCAAAGCCAACAGGAGGAGAATTACGCGTAACATTTTCTTCATGACGGATTTATGCGCTCACACAAGGGGGCTAAAAAATGGTACAAATCGCGCGCTGACCAATGGTGTTCCGCCCATTGGCGGACGGGAACAACCGGCATCAACGCGTTACAAATAATGACTTCGTCGGCCAGCACCAGCACATCGTGCCGCGCATTGACTTCGACAACCTCAAAAGCAGATGTTGTCAGTTGGCGCAAACAATATTGACGCATAATGCCGTCCACACCGGCCTGATCCACACGCGGTGTAAAGATTTTCGCACCCTGCCGCCAGAAGATATTGGCAGCACAACATTCAATCAACCAGCCTTCACTATCCAGCACCAGCGCTTCATCGGCAGAGGTCTGCTCAAGCCCGGTACGAATCAATACCTGCTCCAGGCGGTTAAGGTGTTTGATCCCGGCGAGCATCGGGTTGCGCCCGAGGCGAATATCACTCAGCGCCAGTGTTACCCCTTCCCGCCGCCAACGAGCGTAATGCGCAGGGCTTGCTGATACCGACACTATCCGCGTCGGCGTTTCACAACCTGCTGCGCTATACCCTCGTCCGCCAGTGCCACGGCTGAGAATAACTTTCAACACACCCTCTTCTTTTTCTCTCGCAAGGTACGCCATTTCCCGCGCCAGTATGTCCCACTCGAGATAAGAGATCTGGAGCCGTTTACAGGCGAGACGCAAGCGCTGAAGATGCGCATCGAGAAACTGTATTTGTCCTTCAAGGATGCGCGCAGTGGTAAAACAACCATCGCCAAATTGCGTCGCCCGATCATTAGCGGCCAGCCATTGCTGCTCTTTACCATTAATCAAGAACATAGAGCGCTCCTTTATACGTCTGGCCGGACAGTTTGGCAGGATGAAAAGCGCAGGACAAGGGGATAAACCCGAATAGAAAAGGCCCGACAAGCGGGCCTTCAGTACACAGCTCAATGATCAGACTTTCTTGAAGATCAGCGAGCCGTTGGTGCCACCGAAACCGAAGGAGTTACACAGGGTGTACTCCATGCCGCTCACCTGGCGTGCAACATGCGGCACAAAATCCAGATCGCAACCTTCATCCGGGTTATCCAGGTTGATGGTCGGTGGAACGGCCTGATCGCGCAGGGCGAGGATCGAGTAGATAGATTCTACTGCGCCTGCTGCACCCAACAGATGGCCGGTCATCGATTTGGTCGAGCTAACCATTACTGTGCGAGCCGCGTCGCCAAAGACCGATTTCACTGCCTGTGTTTCTGCCATATCGCCCGCCGGCGTGGACGTACCGTGCGCATTAACATAGCCAATCTGACCAGGGGTGATGCCGGCATCACGCAGGGCATTAACCATCGCCTTCGCAGCACCCGCGCCGTTTTCCGGCGGAGACGTCATATGATAAGCATCGCTGCTCATACCAAAGCCGACGATTTCAGCATAAATTTTCGCGCCACGCTTTTTCGCATGCTCGTACTCTTCCAGCATGATGATGCCAGCGCCATCGCCGAGAACAAAGCCGTCACGCTCTTTGTCCCACGGACGGCTTGCCGCCTGCGGGTTATCATTGCGGGTAGATAGCGCGCGCGCTGCACCAAAGCCACCAACGCCTAAAGGCGTACTGGCTTTTTCTGCGCCGCCGGCCAGCATTGCGTCGGCATCGCCGTAGGCAATGATACGCGCCGCGTGACCGATGTTATGCACACCAGAGGTACACGCTGTCGCAATGGAAATACTCGGGCCTTGCAAACCGAACATGATAGTCAGATGACCCGCCACCATGTTAACAATCGTTGATGGTACAAAGAACGGACTGATTTTACGCGGCCCACCCTTGGCGAGGGAACTGTGGTTTTCTTCGATCAGGCCGAGGCCGCCGATACCAGAACCAATCGCTGCGCCAATACGGGATGCGTTCTCTTCTGTGACTTCAAGGCCGGAATCCTGCATGGCCTGAACGCCAGCCACAATTCCATATTGAATGAAGTCATCCATCTTGCGCTGTTCTTTGCGCGAGATGATGTCTTCACAGTTAAAATCCTTTACTAAGCCAGCAAATTTGGTTGCATAGGCGCTAGTATCGAAATGGTCGATCAGGCTGATGCCACTCTGACCGGCAAGGAGAGCTTTCCAGGTAGACTCTACGGTATTGCCGACAGGAGACAACATGCCAAGTCCGGTCACAACTACACGACGCTTAGACACGTTTGTCCTCCAGGGAGGGATAAAAAAAGAGATTCGTGGGATAACTACAGATAAAACTCAGGCGGTCGAGTGACCGCCTGGAGATGTTCACTTACGCCTGGTGACCGTTGATGTAATCAATGGCAGCCTGAACGGTGGTGATCTTCTCAGCTTCTTCGTCCGGAATCTCAGTATCAAACTCTTCTTCCAGAGCCATTACCAGCTCAACGGTGTCAAGAGAATCAGCGCCCAGGTCTTCAACGAAGGAAGCATTGTTGGTAACTTCTTCCTGCTTAACGCCCAGCTGTTCGCCGATAATTTTCTTAACGCGTTCTTCGATAGTGCTCATACTCTTAAATTTCCTATCAAAACTCGCTTTCGCGATGGTTTTCGTAGTGTATAAAATGTTGAAAAATTTGCAACTAAATCCCGGCAGTTCTTACCACGATTTTACGCTATTTTGAGGCCTTTCGCCCTAATAACGCAAATAATTTTCATCGTGGTTAAACCATATACATTCCGCCATTGACGTGCAGGGTTTCACCAGTGATGTAACCTGCCTCGTCAGAGGCTAAAAATGCAACCGCACTGGCGATTTCCTGAGCACCGCCAAGGCGACCCGCAGGAACCTGTGCCAGAATACCCGCACGCTGATCATCAGACAGCGCACGCGTCATGTCCGTTTCAATAAAACCCGGAGCAACAACGTTTACAGTAATACCGCGTGACGCAACTTCACGCGCCAGCGATTTACTGAAACCGATAAGACCCGCTTTCGCCGCAGCGTAGTTGGCCTGACCAGCATTTCCCATGGTACCAACCACAGAACCGATAGTGATAATACGCCCATGACGCTTTTTCATCATAGCGCGCATTACCGCTTTTGACAGACGGAAAACAGATGAAAGATTGGTATTGAGAATATCGTTCCACTCATCATCTTTCATGCGCATCAGCAGGTTATCACGGGTGATCCCGGCATTATTTACCAGAATATCAACCTCGCCAAATTCTGCGCGAATGTTTTCCAGAACAGATTCGATTGATGCAGCATCGGTCACATTCAGCAGCAGACCTTTGCCGTTTGCACCTAAATAGTCGCTGATCGCCTGCGCGCCACTCTCGCTGGTCGCCGTACCGATAACCTTCGCGCCACGGGCAACAAGGGTTTCAGCAATAGCGCGACCAATACCGCGGCTTGCACCGGTTACTAGTGCGATTTTTCCTTCAAAACTCATGGTCTTCCTCTTTATTGCGCAAGTGCCTCTGACACAGCAGTCGGCTCGTTGAGCGCAGACGCAGTCAGGGTGTCAACAATACGTTTAGTCAGGCCGGTGAGGACTTTACCCGGGCCAGCTTCATACAGGTGCACAATGCCCTGCGACGCCATAAATTCAACGCTCTTCGTCCATTGCACCGGGCTATACAACTGGCGCACCAGCGCATCGCGAATCGCTTCTGCCGTCGTTTCGCACTGCACATCCACGTTATTTACAACCGGAATCTGCGGCGCGTTAAAAGTGATGCTATTTAATTCAGCGGCCAGTTTTTCTGCAGCAGGCTTCATCAGCGCACAGTGCGACGGTACGCTCACTGGCAGCGGCAGCGCGCGTTTGGCACCTGCGGCTTTGCAAGCAGCACCTGCGCGCTCAACGGCTTCTTTATGACCGGCAATAACCACCTGGCCTGGCGAATTATAGTTCACCGGAGAGACAACCTGCCCTTGTGCGGATTCTTCACACGCTTTGGCAATAGACGCATCATCCAGACCGATAATTGCAGACATGGCGCCAGTACCCGCCGGCACGGCTTCCTGCATGAATTTTCCACGCAGTTCAACCAAGCGAACCGCATCAGCAAACGCGATAACACCCGCACACACTAATGCGGAGTATTCACCCAGGCTATGCCCCGCCATCAGCGCAGGCGTTTTACCACCCTGCTGCTGCCATACGCGCCACAGCGCGACAGAAGCAGCCAGCAGCGCCGGTTGCGTCTGCCAGGTTTTGTTCAGTTCTTCCGCCGGGCCTTGTTGCACCAGTGACCAAAGATCGTAACCCAGGACAGTTGATGCCTCTGCGAATGTCTCTTCAATCACCGGATAAGCGGCGGCCATATCAGCTAACATACCGACGGTTTGGGAGCCTTGTCCCGGGAACACAAAAGCAAATTGCGTCATTTTTTATCCTTATACTCAGAAACGAACCAGCGCCGAGCCCCAGGTGAACCCGCCACCAAACGCTTCCAGCAGGACAAGTTGCCCCGGTTTAATGCGTCCGTCGCGTACCGCTTCATCAAGCGCGCTGGGAACGGAAGCTGCGGAGGTGTTGCCATGGCGGTCCAGCGTAACGACGACGCTATCCATCGACATGCCGAGCTTCTTCGCTGTCGCGCTGATAATACGCAAGTTAGCCTGATGCGGCACCAGCCAGTCCAGCTCGCTGCGCTCAAGATTATTGGCCGTCAATGTTTCATCAACAATACGCGCCAGTTCTGTCACCGCGACTTTGAATACTTCGTTACCCGCCATCGTCAGATAGGTCGGGTTTTCTGGATGCACACGATCAAGATTAGGCAGCGTCAGCAGCTCACCGTAACTCCCGTCTGCGTGCATATGTGTGGAGATGATGCCTGGCTCTTCAGAAGTGCCCAGCACAACAGCGCCTGCACCATCACCAAATAGAATAATCGTACCGCGATCGTCAGGATCTAATGTGCGCGCGAGCGCGTCAGAACCAATGACCAAAGCATGTTTCACCGCACCGGATTTAACATATTGATCGGCAATGCTCAGCGCATAGGTGAACCCCGCACAGGCAGCTGCAACGTCAAACGCCGGGCAGCCTTTGATTTCCAGCATGTTCTGGATTTGGCAAGCTGCACTCGGGAAGGCATGGGTTGCAGAGGTTGTAGCAACAATGATCAAACCAATCTGATCGTTATCGATGCCTGCCATTTCTAGCGCACGCTTAGCGGCTTCATAGCCCATGGTCGAAACCGTTTCGTTTGCAGCGGCGATGCGGCGCTCACGGATCCCTGTACGACTGACAATCCACTCGTCAGAGGTCTCCACCATTTTTTCTAAATCGGCGTTTGTCCGAACCTGCTCAGGCAGATAACTGCCGGTACCAATAATCTTCGTATACATGTACGCTCAGTCACTCTTGGGTAATATACACACGCTCTGATTTTCGCCATCCGTTGCAGACGAAGACGAGTGTGCATACACAGATTCCAGGCGAGCGGCGATCCGTTGTGGAACCTGCCGCTGCACCGCCTGCACTGCCTGCTCAATTGCCACGCAAAATGCGCGCTGATTCGCTGCACCATGACTCTTAATCACAGTGCCGCGCAATCCTAACAGACAGGCGCCATTATACTGGTCGGGGTTGAGGTGACTGAATCGCCTTGTCAGGCTTTTTTGTAACCAACGCTTTAATAAAATCAGCCACCACGACCTTTTTTTCCCTTCCCCCTGCGATTTCAGCAGCGAAAGAAACATTCTGACAACACCTTCCATTGTTTTTAATGTGACGTTTCCGGTAAAACCGTCACACACCAGCACATCCGTTTTGCCGGTCAATAATTCGTTCGCTTCAAGATAACCAATGTAGTTCATTGAGGACATGGAGCGTAATAATGCTGCAGCATCACGGATGCTATCGTGCCCTTTGGTTTCTTCTTCGCCAATATTCAGTAGCGCCACACGTGGGTTGGCAATACCGAGGATCTCTTCGGCCATCACCGCGCCCATCACGGCAAATTGCGCCAGCATCGTGCTGTCACAATCGACGTTTGCCCCGAGATCCAGCACAACGGTCTTGCCTTTCTGTTGATGAGGCAACACAGTCACCAGCGCCGGACGCTCAATTCCGTCAATCGGTTTGAGCAGCATTTTCGCCAGCCCCATCAGCGCACCGGTATTTCCCGCACTCACGCAGGCCTGGGCGCGACCTTCTTTGACCAACTCCAGCGCGATACGCATAGAAGTACCACGGCTGCTACGAATAGCCTGCGCTGCGCGCGCATCACTGGCAATAACTGACTGGGCAGGAACAATAAGCAAGCGCGAGCGTTGCTCGAAATCAGCTTTGGCAAGTAATGGCGTGATAGCGTCGGGATCGCCGACTAAAAGAAGGTTGAGTTGAGAATTAGAGTTCAGTGCCTGCAAAGCTGCAGGCACTGTCACGGATGGGCCAAAATCTCCCCCCATGACATCTAACGCCAGGGTTAGACGTGTCAAGGTATCGTCGCAGCCTGGTTCGGTCTATCCCCGCTTACGCGGGGAAATCCTCACTAAGCTTCATCACGCTTGCGCGTGATTACTTAGTGATAACCTTGCGACCGCGGTAGAAACCGTCGGCGGTAATGTGGTGACGCAGGTGGGTTTCACCAGAAGTTTTGTCTACAGACAGGCTGGTGACTGCGGTCAGCGCGTCATGGGAACGACGCATGCCACGTTTGGAACGGGTTGGTTTATTCTGTTGTACGGCCATGGACCTTACTCCTTAATTACTTACGCTTTAAGCTGGCTAATACGGCAAATGGGTTTGGTTTCTGCGCTTCATCAGGCAGTTCCCCAAAAACCATGTCCGCCTCGGACACTTCACAGTGTTCAGAATCATGCACCGGAACTACCGGCAGGGAGAGAATGATTTCATCCTCGACCAGCGCCAGCAGATCGATTTCACCGAATTCGTTAACCTCAATCGGCTCATACGCTTCCGGCAGTGCTTCAGCCTGTTCGTCTGAACGCACAGGACTAAAACAATACGTGGTGTAGACCTGATGAGTGAACGGTTTCCCGCAACGCTGACATTCGAGCGATACCGTTACCTTTGCATCGCCGGTTAATACGGCAAGGCGCTGGTTGTCGATAACGAACGACATGGAGCATTCTACATCACTGTCTACGCTGACTACAGACTCAGCGACGCGCTCCGCCTGGTCGGGAGTATAGATACCCTCGTAATCAAGGCGTTTTTGAGCCGTGCGAACCGGATCAAGAGTCAGGGGTAATTTTACCTTTTGCATAGGGCGCGCATATTAACTTTGTAACGTCATATAGTCAAAGAAAAAGGCAGCCTGCGGTTGCCTTTTGCCAATAATTCGCACACATTGCGGCCTACAGTTTAAAATGCCTGTCATTGTTAAGCCATATTTGGTGAAAAAAATATGTCGCAAATTATTCTCGCTTCCACTTCGCCCTACCGCCGCGCTCTACTCGATAAGATCGGTTTACCCTTCGAATGCGCCGCGCCGCAGACAGACGAAACACCGCATGCTGGCGAATCGCCTCGACATTTAGTGCTAAGACTAGCGCAGGAAAAGGCACAATCACTGGCGCAAAAATACCCTCAACATTTGATTATTGGTTCCGATCAGGTGTGCGTGCTTGACGGCGAAATTACCGGGAAACCGCACACCGAAGAGAACGCCCGCCAGCAATTAATGAAGGCCAGCGGCAATATTGTGACTTTTTATACGGGCCTGGCGCTGTTTAATTCCGCCACCGGTCATTTGCAAACGGAATGTGAGCCCTTCGATGTCCATTTTCGCCACTTGAGTGAACAGGAAATCGACGACTATGTTCGCAAAGAGCGTCCGTTGAATTGTGCCGGTAGTTTCAAAAGCGAAGGATTAGGTATTGCGCTGTTTGAACGGCTTGAAGGACGCGATCCTAATACGTTGGTCGGTTTACCGCTGATCGCGCTGTGCCAGATGCTGCGGCGTGAACATTGTAACCCTTTGTTAAGCTAATGCTTTCGCGATCACAGTTTCTTTTTTAGACAAACAGTATATTCATCACCAATATTAAAACATCGTTTTAATTTAAGGAGAGGTGATGATGATTTTACGTACGTTGCTACTGATGTTTGCACTGTTGGCGTCTGCCAATGTTTATGCGCAAGATGAGTGGCAAACCGAGGGCGTTGTTGAAGGCAATCTTCCGGCAAGCTGGCAAACGCTGAAAGCGCAGATGCGCTATCCCGATTCGTGGTTATCAGGCAACTTCAAAGATTTCCACCAGTGGCAATCGCATAGCCGCCAGCTATTTCGCAGCGCCCTGCTCACCCCGGACGCCACTAAATCCTTTTCCCCTCGCTCGATAGCCAAAGAAGATCGCGGCAGCTATACCGCTGAAAAACTGTCGCTGAACATTACGGATGATAACCGCATTTCCGCCCTGTTATTGATGCCGAAAACACCCGGCCCGCACCCTGCTATCGTTCTGTTGCACGATCATGGCTCGAAATTTGATATCGGCAAAGAGAAGCTGATCCGCCCCTGGGGTAATGCGGAGAAACTCGCCAGTGCGCAAGCGTGGGCTGACAAATTTTTCAGCGGGAAATTTATCGGCGATGAACTGGCGAACCGTGGCTATGCGGTTATCGCTATCGACAGCCCCGGATGGGGTGACCGTGGCCCGATGGTTTATGAGCAGCAACAGGCGCTGGCCAGTAACTACTTCAATCTGGGGCGCTCGCTGGCAGGCGAAGTCGCCTATGAAGATATGCGCACGGTCGATTTTATCGCCGCGCACGCGGGTGTGGACAGTAAACGCGTTGGCGTGTTGGGTTTCTCAATGGGCGGTTTTCGCGCCTGGCAACTGGCGGCGTTGAGCGAAAAAGTCGCTGCGACAGCGGTTATTTCGTGGTTTGGAACCTATAACGGCCTGATGCAACCCGGCAATAACGTGTTACGCGGTCAGTCTGCTTTTTATATGCTGCATCCCGGTTTGCCTGCACACATGGACATTCCGGATATTGCCAGCATCGCCGCGCCGAAGCCGATGCTGATTTTCAGCGGTGGCAAAGACAAGCTTTTCCCGGCAGAAGCGGTAAAAGACGCTTTCGACAAAGTGCATCGGGTTTGGTCTTCGCAGCAGGCGGACGACAAACTAGTGACGAAAAGCTGGCCTGAGCTGGGGCACGTCTTTTATCAGGAACAGCAAAACGAAGTGTTTCCGTGGCTTGACAGGTGGCTGAAGCCGTAAGCAACTGTGCTTTCCCCCTCCCAGATGCGGGGGGGGGGGGGGGAAGATTATTTAGCGTTGCGTAATACTTGTAAACAGCGTTTGAGTGCCTCATCAAGCGGCGCTTCTATACGCATGGTCTCGCCGGTATGGGGATGCGTGAACTTGAGTGCCGCCGCGTGCAGGAACAGACGCGACAGCCCGGTCGACGCCAGTTGCTTATCAAAGTCGCGATCGCCATAACGATCGTCAAAAGCAATTGGGTGACCAGCATGCTGAGTATGTACACGAATCTGATGCGTTCGCCCGGTCACCGGGCTACATCGCATAAGGGTGGCGAATTCGTAGCGCTCTTCAACTTTAAAACGCGTTTCCGAAGGCTTGCCTTCGCTATTAACCCGCACTATCCGCTCGCCGCTTTGCAGAATATTTTTCAGCAAAGGTGCCTGCACCACTTTTACATGCGACTGCCACTGGCCGCGGACCAGTGCCAGATAATCCTTCTGCATATCTTTACCGCGCAATTGCTCATGCAGCGAACGCAGCGCGGAACGTTTTTTTGCCACCAGCAAAACGCCGGAAGTATCACGATCTAAACGGTGAACCAGCTCAAGGAAACGGGCTTCCGGGCGCAAAGCACGCAAACCTTCAATCACGCCAAAGCTCAGCCCACTACCGCCATGTACTGCCGTACCCGAGGGTTTGTTCAGTACCAGGATATGATCATCTTCATAGAGAATGACGTCGGTTAGCTGAGCAACTTTTTGTAAATGCGGAGAAACCGCCTCTTCTTCTTTTTCTGCCACGCGTACCGGCGGAATACGGATTTCATCCCCTGCTTCCAGTTTATATTCCGGTTTCACGCGTTTTTTATTCACCCGCACTTCACCCTTGCGCAGGATGCGGTAAATCATGCTTTTAGGTACCCCTTTGAGCTGGGTACGCAAAAAATTATCGATACGTTGCCCCGCTTCATCAGCGGTAATAGCAACAAATTTT
Organism: Kosakonia sp. YIM B13571; assembly: GCF_042788095.1. NCBI lineage: Bacteria > Pseudomonadati > Pseudomonadota > Gammaproteobacteria > Enterobacterales > Enterobacteriaceae > Kosakonia > Kosakonia sp. YIM B13571. The sequence continues at coordinate 15,946 of NZ_JBHZPL010000001.1, forward strand.
ACGGATGGTGTCTCAGTTTTCATGGGAGGCGATTCTAAATAGCCACGCTAATTAGCGCCACTCATTTTTCTATGCTTATATTTACAATTAACTCGGTAACTTCGTTTTACACGGTTGATTCGGCGGTTATTAAACCAATCTCCGGGCAAAGGTGAAAAAACTGTGAGTAACCGGGTGATAAATGGTAAAAGTCAGCTTGCTATAACAGGGTTCGCAGGGAATAATGTTGCGGTTTTCCGTGTTGAATCTTGTTAAAACAAGTAAATGAGCGGAATGACCAGTTTTGCCTGTCCGATCATACACGCAGCAATGGCGTAAGACGTATTGAACTTTCAGGCAGTTAGCGGGCTGCGGGTTGCAGTCCTTACCGGTAGATGGAATCTTCTCTGGAGAGTTTTTCCCAGGCTGTTCCCCTGATAATTGCGCTGTGTTTTCCACAGGAAACACAGGCAACCGACACACTGCGCCTCTTTAGCGAGCGACAACCGTGAGGTTGGCGACGCAAATAGTCTCGAGGCCATCGGTTCTCCCCCGGAAAGGCGTTATCTTGCCCGCAGCTTAGTCGTCAATGTAAGAATAATGAGTAAGTTACGATGAAAAGAATGTTAATCAACGCAACTCAGCAAGAAGAGTTGCGTGTCGCACTTGTTGATGGACAACGCCTGTACGACCTGGATATCGAAAGCCCAGGACACGAGCAGAAAAAAGCGAACATCTACAAAGGTAAAATCACCCGCATTGAACCCAGCCTTGAAGCCGCATTCGTTGATTACGGTGCCGAGCGTCACGGTTTCCTCCCCCTCAAAGAGATCGCCCGCGAATACTTCCCTGCTAATTACAATGCGCATGGACGTCCGAACATCAAAGACGTGCTGCGTGAAGGTCAGGAAGTCATCGTTCAGATTGATAAAGAAGAGCGTGGCAACAAAGGCGCGGCACTGACCACCTTTATCAGCCTTGCGGGTAGCTACCTGGTGCTGATGCCGAACAACCCGCGCGCGGGCGGCATTTCTCGTCGTATTGAAGGCGACGATCGCACCGAGCTAAAAGAGGCGCTCTCCAGCCTGGAATTACCGGATGGTATGGGCCTTATCGTACGCACCGCAGGCGTGGGTAAATCCGCCGAAGCGCTGCAGTGGGATTTGAGCTTCCGTCTGAAACACTGGGAAGCTATCCAGAAAGCCGCTGAAAGTCGCCCTGCTCCATTCTTGATCCATCAGGAAAGCAACGTAGTTGTGCGCGCCTTCCGTGATTATCTGCGTCAGGATATCGGCGAAATCCTCATCGATAACCCGAAAGTGCTTGAGCTGGCTCGCCAGCACATCTCCGCGCTGGGTCGTCCGGATTTCAGCAGCAAAATTAAACTGTACACTGGGGAAATCCCGCTGTTCAGTCATTACCAGATTGAGTCGCAGATTGAATCCGCTTTCCAGCGTGAAGTCCGTCTGCCGTCCGGTGGTTCTATCGTTATTGATACCACCGAAGCGTTGACCGCTATCGATATCAACTCCGCACGCGCAACGCGCGGTGGTGATATTGAAGAAACCGCCTTTAACACGAACCTGGAAGCGGCAGATGAGATCGCTCGCCAGTTGCGTCTGCGTGACCTTGGCGGCCTGATCGTTATCGACTTTATTGATATGACTCCGGTACGCCACCAGCGCGCGGTGGAAAATCGCCTGCGTGAAGCGGTGCGCCAGGATCGTGCGCGTATTCAGATCAGCCATATTTCCCGCTTCGGCCTGCTGGAGATGTCCCGCCAGCGTCTGAGCCCGTCGTTGGGTGAGTCCAGCCATCATGTCTGCCCGCGTTGTAGCGGCACTGGCACCGTTCGTGATAACGAATCCCTGTCGCTGTCTATTCTGCGTCTGATTGAAGAAGAAGCGCTGAAAGAAAACACACAGGAAGTGCATGCGATTGTGCCGGTTCCGGTCGCTTCATACCTGCTGAATGAAAAACGTGCCGCGGTAAGCGCTATCGAAGCTCGTCAGGGCGGCGTACGCTGCGTGATCGTACCAAACGACCAGATGGAAACGCCGCACTACTCCGTACTGCGCGTGCGTAAAGGCGAAGAGACACCAACGCTGAGCTATCTGCTGCCGAAACTGCATGAAGAAGAGATGGCAATGCCGTCTGAAGAAGAGCACGCCGAACGTAAGTTACCTGAACAACCTGCGTTAGCCACCTTCGTTATGCCAGACGTTCCGCCAGCACCACAAGCGCCAGCCGCAGCACCGAGCCAGGCGCAACCTGCCGCAACACCTGCTGCCGAACCAGGCTTGCTTGGCCGTTTCTTCTCTGCACTGAAAGGTTTGTTCGCGGGTGAAGCGACCCCGGCACCGGTTGAAGTGAAAGAAGAGAAAAAAGATGAGAAGCAAGAGCGTCAGCAGGATCGCCGTAAGCCACGCCAGGGCAACCGTCGGGATCGTAATGACCGCCGTGATAACCGTAGCGAAGGCAATGAGGCGCGCGAAGGCCGTGATAACCGCGAAGGTCGCGAAGAGAATCGTCGTAACCGCCGCGAGAAATCACCGCAGAACGCCGAAGCCCGTGAATCTCGTCAGCCAGTCGTTGTCGATGAAACAGAAAAAGCGAAACCTCGTGACGAGCAGCAGCAACCTCGCCGTGAGCGCAACCGTCGTCGTAACGATGATAAACGCCAGGCGCAGCAGGATGTAAAAGAGCTGAACCGTGATGAACAACCTGTTCAGGAGGCGGAACAGGAAGAGCGCGTACAGGTGATGCCGCGTCGTAAACAGCGTCAACTCAGCCAGAAAGTGCGTATTGGCGGTGACAACAGCGCAGAAAACGGCGTTGAAGAGGCAACCGTACAAGACGCCGCAGAGCAAAACACGCAACTGGCGAAAGTCGATCTGCCAGCGGTGGTAGAAACCGCACCGGTACAGGAACACGATGAAAACGCTGACGCGCGTGACAACGCGATGCCGCGCCGTTCGCGCCGCTCCCCGCGCCACCTGCGCGTGAGTGGTCAGCGTCGCCGTCGCTACCGTGATGAGCGCTACCCGCTCCAATCTGCAATGCCGTTGACCGTAGCTTGTGCGTCACCGGAAATGGCGTCCGGTAAAGTGTGGATCCGTTACCCGGTTCCGCGCTACCAGGAAGAGCAGCACGATCTGCAGCAGACTCATGAGATGGCCGCTGAAAACAATACCGCCCCTGAGCAGGATATCGCTCCGGCTATTGCTGAAGCGCAATTGGTTGCACATCCGCAAGCGGAAGTTATTGAGCCGCAGGCAACGGTTGAAAATGCCGAGCCAGTAGTGGTTGAACCGCAAGCCTCGGTTGAAGCGCCGCAGACGGTTGCCGTTGAAACCACCCATCCGGAAGTCATCGACGCGCCGGTGGACGAACAACCGCAACTGATTGCCGAAGCAGACCGCACCGTTGCGCAGGAAGTGGCAGCAGAAGCCGAACCGGCGCAGCAGGAAGTCACACCAGTTGCAGAAACACCAGCGCCTGAAACTGTACAGGAAGTTGCCGAAGCCGCGTCTGCGCCAGTCGTTGCCGAGCCGGAGAAAGCACCGGTGGTTGCGCGGGTTGCTCCAGCAGCAAACAAAGTGGCTAGCGCGCCGATGACCAAAGCGCCAGCGCCTGCCTATGTGCCGGAAGCGCCGCGTCACAGTGACTGGGTACGCCCGGATTTCGTCTTTGACGGAAAAGGTTCTGCAGGTGGTCACAGCGCCACCCACGCAGCGACCGCACCGGCGACGAAACCGCCATCTGCTGAGTAATTCACTGGCAGTAAAAAGCCGACCCTCGGGTCGGCTTTTTTATGCCTGTCGCACCGGATGGCGCATACCGCCAAGTCCCGGCATCACTTCACGCATCAGTTGTAAAAATTTACGCAACCGCGCGGGATAATAACGTGCCCACGGATAAACCAGGTGAACCGGTAGCGGAGCGGCCTGCCACTGCGGCAACAGCGCTATCAGTTTTCCATTGATCAGCTCCTCTTCCACCGCCCAACTGGAAATCAGCGTCACGCCAAGCCCGCCAATGGCGGTATTACGGGCCGCATACAGGCTGTCGGTATAAAGCCGTGGCGCAATCGCCACCTGCTCCGTATCGCCGCTTTGCAGATGGCTAAGATGAATTTCATGCTGATAGAAAGTGCTGAGCGCAATCCATGGCAGCGCTGAGAGCTGCTGCGGCGTTTCGACAGCGGGAAAACGCGCCAGCAACGCCGGTGACGCCACCATACATCTGGGCACTTCTGCCAGCAGTACCGACACCGTTGCCGGATCTACTTCTGCCCCAACGCGAATGGCGCAATCGATATTGGCACTGAGAAAGTCGACATTCTTGTCATTGAGCATCCATTCAACGGAGAGTTGTGGGTGACGTTCAAGAAACTGAGTCAGCGGACCGAGCAGTTGTTCCTGACCAAAGGCATGCGGCGCGCGCACGCGCAAAATCCCTACCGGCTCATCATCGGACTGGCTCAATTCATCTTCCAGCGCAACCCAGGCATCCGCAACGCGTTTTGCATGCTGGTAGCAGCGCTCACCATCATCCGTCAGCTTCATCGCATGAGTGGTGCGCAATAGCAACTTAACGCCAAGCAGCGACTCCAGCGACTGCAAACGTCGGCTGACCGTCGCCTGTGTCGTGTCCAGCTGACGCGCCGCCGCCGACAACGATCCGGCCTCAACGATACGGATATACGTCCGCATCAAATCCACCCTATCTATACGCTCTTGTCGCTTCATTATTATTTTACCTATACGTTTCACGTATAACCGTTTTACCACTCCGCTGGCTACCGCGCCATGCTCTGCTGCGTAAAAATGACCTCACTTCGTTATTCACACCAAACGTTTCTGGGAAACTTATTATGAACCGTCATTCTCTTTCGTCAGATGTTGTTGGCTGGGTCATTTTTGCCCTCGCGCTCGGCGCCGGATTCAGCGTCGCGGCTATCTACTATTCACAACCGCTGCTGCCATTAATGGGCAGCGACCTGCACTTAACCGTCAACGGTATGGGGCTGGTTCCGACACTCACACAGGCCGGTTATGCGCTGGGTATTTTGTTCCTGCTGCCGCTGGGCGACCGTCACGACCGCCGCCGTCTGATCCTGTTTAAAAGCGCTGCGCTTGCGCTGCTGTTACTGGCTTGTAGCCTGACCAGCCATCTGCCTTCATTGCTGATCGTCAGCCTGTTACTGGGAATGGCCGCGACTATGGCGCAGGATATTGTCCCGGCGGCGGCAATCCTCGCGCCGGAAGGCAAACAAGGGAAAATGGTTGGCACGGTGATGACCGGTTTACTGCTCGGTATTCTGCTTTCCCGTACCGTCAGCGGCTTTGTCGGCGCGGCATTCGGCTGGCGTATCATGTATCAGCTTGCCGCAGTCAGCATTGCGCTGATTGGCGTGCTGATGTGGTCGGTGCTGCCGCGCTTCGCGACGCACTCTACGCTGAGCTACCCGGCGCTGATGAAATCAATGGCGCATCTGTGGAAACGCTTTCCGGCACTGCGCCGCGCCGCTTTCGCCCAAGGCTTTTTATCCATTGCTTTTAGCGCTTTCTGGTCAACCCTTGCGTTGATGCTGCTGGAAAAATATCAATTAGGCAGTGCGGTCGCAGGGAGTTTCGGTATCGCCGGTGCGGCGGGTGCGTTAGCCGCACCGCTGGCGGGTGGGTTAGCAGATAAAGTTGGCGCGGAAAAAGTCACACAGATAGGCGCAGGTCTGGTGACAATCTCTTTCGCCCTGATGTTCCTGCTGCCGGTACTGCCACCGCATGGTCAACTGGCACTGATTGCCCTTTCGGCCGTGGGCTTCGACCTGGGTCTGCAATCCAGCCTGGTGGCGCACCAGAACCTGGTGTACGGTCTTGAACCGCAAGCCCGTGGTCGTCTGAATGCATTGTTATTTACTGGTGTGTTCATCGGCATGGCGCTGGGCTCTGCGCTGGGCAGCAAACTTTACTCCGTCGCGTCATGGCAGGGTGTGGTGGTGCTGGCAACGGTTTCCGGTCTGATTGCTCTGCTGATTCGTCTGTTTGACGCCCGTCAACTCCAGCAAGCGGCACAGAAAGCATAAGATAAAAAAAAGCCCGCTCCGGGGTGATGGAGCGGGCATACCGAACATGCCCAGTTTCAAGACATGCTCAAAATGAAAACATTATTTATTCATCTGGAACAGCGACAGACCTTGCATATCGGTGAACGCTTTGTAGGACGCTTGCAGCGCAGCTTGCTGCATGGTGTAAGACGAAATCACCGAGTTCCAGTCCACGTCAATCAAATCACTCTTCTGCTGTTTCAGCGCAACGGTACGGTCATCACCCAACGCATCGAGGGTGTCCAGTTCGTTCAGTTGCGTACCCAGTTCAGCACGGACAGTCGACACGTTATTCAGCGAGTTGCCCAGACCACGGCTGGTTTTATCCACCACCGCCTGTGCTGCCGCCTTTGCGGTTTCATCGCCTGCTACCGGGGTTTTCAGTGCGGTAATCGCCGTATCAAGCATTTTGAACAGATCGGTTTCCGACGTGCCCGGCAAGCCGGTTGCCGGATCAACCGGCTCTGGCGTTGCGTTGCTGCTGATATGGTTGAACACCTCAGTACCAGTATGCGCAATCACCATGGTACGAGAGGCGTCAACCTGCTGGGAAATCGCCTGGTTACCACCGCTATAGGTGCCCGTTGCATCATACGGCGCGCTTTCAGTTTTATAGCCGCCAAAGATATAGCGACCGTTACCGTCGGTACTGTTCGCCAGGTTCAGCAGTTGATCACGGTAACCCTGCAACTCCGTTGCCAGAGAGGCGCGGTCATCATCACTCAGCGAACCGTTACCGGCTTTAACAATGGTGCCCTGTGCGCCAGTGATCGCGGTCGTCACCTGCTGTAATACGCTCTCTTCCAGTGACACTTTCTGCTTGGCGAAAGTACGCGCCGTCTCATACTGGGTGTTTTGCGCCTGCGCCTGCGAAATCACCACGGCCTGCGAAGCGGCAATCGGATCGTCCGACGGGCGGTTAACCTTCTGCCCGGTCGCCATTTGCTCGCCGTAACCCAACCACGCGCTCTGCGAGTTGGTCACGCCGCGCATACTTTGTTCGTACATCATTTGAGTACTGATACGCATTTTTCACCCCTTACTTAGCGAATGCCCAGCAGCGCATCAAACAGCGTGCTTGCAGTTTGCAAAACCTGAGCGTTCGCCAGGTAATATTGTTGATAACGTTGCAGGTTACCGTACTCTTCATCGAGGTTAACCCCGGAGATCGACTGCTGCTGCTTGGTCAACTGCGTCACTACGTTTGTCTGCGTGGTGGAACTGGTTTTCAGCGTCGAGGTTTTGTTCCCCACATCGCTGACCAGCGTGGCATACGCATCGTTAAACGTTTTGTTGCCGCCGATGACTTTCGCGCTTTGCAGATTCAGCATCGCCTGGCCGTTGCGGTTATCGCTCGCACCGGAACCGGCGACAGAAGCCATGGCGATTTTCGACTCATCGGTAATCGCAACGCTCATATTCACAATCGCATTGCTCACCGGGCGAACGGTAAAGCTATCGTTGGCTTTAGGCCCCGTGGTGGCGTTGATGCTAACTTTCAGACCGTCGAAATTCAGTGTGCCATCGGAAGGATCTGGCGTCACGGTGGTAGAGGTGTTGTTGGACAGTCGGGTAACTTTCCAGTTCGTCCCATCGAACGCCACTTTATAATCCGTCGCCTGCACCGCTTTGCTGTCACTGACCGCTGCGGTCAGTACCGCATCACCGGTGTTCTTGGCGTTGCTGGTCGTTGATGGCGCGCCGATGGTAAAGAACTGGCCGCCTTGCGTGCCCGTTGTATCGAAGCCCTGTTCGTGTTGCTGATTAAAAGTATCAGCAAACGACAGCGCCAGTTGTCCAAGCGTATTACGCGCCTGGTCAAGATCCTGCGAACGGAACGACAGCAAACCGCCCAGCGAACCGGTGGTGATCAGTTTTTCCGGGATCTCAATATTGCCTGCGGTTTTGTCAACATAAGCCACGGCAGTACGAGAAGGATCGGCGCTGGACTGGACGGCCGCCAACTGGCGCGCATCGCTGCCCTGCACCAGAGAGTAGCCATCACCCATGCTGATGTTGTAGGTGTTGCCATCTTGTACGCTAACTTCAACACCGACAATTTTGTTCAGTTCGCTAACCAGTTGGTCGCGCTGATCGAGCAGGTCGTTCGGCGACGCACCGCCGCCTACCGCGGTCAGACGGGAAATCTGATCGTTAAGTTTGGCAATCTGCGTGGAGTAGTTGTTGATCTGATCAACGCTTGAGGAGATCGACAGGTTAACTTGTTTATCCTGGTCACGCAGGTACTGGTCGGCCACTTTGAACTGGTTAACCAGACCGTCCGCTTTACCCAGCATCGCCTGACGGGATGACGGGTCAGAGGCGTTACTTACCAGCGTTTGCAGGCTGGAAAAGAAGCTCTGCAGGCTGGTCGACAGCGAGTTAGTGGTATCCGACAGTACATCGTCAATTTTTGACATCTGCTGGTAACGCGTGGTCAAACCGCTGTTCTGGTTTTCCGCTGCACGCAGCTGATTAGTAATAAAGGCGTCATACTCACGCTGAACGCCGGTAACGAGCACACCGTTACCCACCCAGCCGCCACCGGTCAGGGTACTGTTGCCTGAGGTGAGCACCGTCGTCTGACGGGTATAACCCGCTACGTTATAACTGGCAATGTTATTACTGGCGGTATTAAGCGCGGCCTGGGCTGCGTTGAGCCCACTCATGGCGCTGTTAATCAAACTGGACATGGAGGTTCCTTATACACTTTCAGACATGAGTCCTGTTGACGATTATCGGCAACCCAGGGCAAAACTTGAGATATTTCAGAACAGATTTTGGATATCCGTGCTGTAGGCTTTGCTGACCTTTTCACCCATCGATTTAAGCTGTTGGATCATACTTGTCAGCTTACGGGCATAGTTCGGATCGGTCGCATAACCGGCATTCTGCAACGCCTGCGCGCCCTGCTCCGCCGTCGCGGCAGTGGTCACCGCCGAGTAACGCTTGTTGCGCGTCAGCATACCCACGTAATCGGAGAGTGCTTCAAGGTACGAACTGTAAACACGGAACTTGGCTTTCACCTTCACCGCTTCGCCATTTTCATATTCTGTGGTGGTGATTTCCGTGGTCGGCCCTTTCCAGCCTGGCGTGGCTTTAACACCAAAAATGTTAAAGCTCGGCTCACCGTTTTCACGCGGGATCTGACGCTGGCCCCAGCCGGATTCGAGCGCAGCCTGCGCGAGGATCAGGTGGTGAGGAACACCGCTCTGCTCACTGGCAAGACGCGCCGGCAAAGAGAGCTGAGCGAGGAAGTCTTTGCTGTCGCCGGTTAACGGCTCGTCGCCGTCTTCCGGTACTTTTGGCATCGCTTTGCGCACCAGTTGCGTCAGCGCCTGGTTTTGATAGGTCGTCACAGTTTCCAGCGGGAACTTCATCGGCACCTGCTGCATCTGATCGGCAGGCTCAACAGGCGCCTGATCGCCAGCCATCTGCTTAACCATCATATCGGCCAGGCCAAGGCCTTTGCCTGCGGTCATCTGTTGTGCGATTTGCTGGTCATACATGCTGGTGTACAGCCGCGTTGAATCACTGCTGAAAATACCGTCTTTCGGTAACGCTTCGCGCATGCTTTTCAGCATCATCTGCACGAACATCCCTTCCATCTGGCGGGCAACCGGGCGCAGGTTCGCGCCAGGATCCTGCCGGGTTTGCGACTTCAATTCATTCAGTGATTGCGCGTCCCATGCCGCGCTTGTCAACAGTCGGCTGTCAGTCAACATTAGATGATCTCCAGTTTCGCACGCAGGCAGCCCGCACTTTGCATCGCCTGAAGGATGGACATCAGTTCCATCGGGGAAGCACCAAGTGCGTTAAGCGCGCGGACCACACTGTTCAGGTTGGCGCTGGAACGGACGCTTTGCAGCGAACCGCCGCTCTGGCGCAAATCAATTTGTGTTTGCGGTGTCACCACCGTCTGACCGCCGCCGAATGGCGTATTCGGCTGGCTCACGTTGGCCTGCTGATTCACCGTGACCGAGAGGTTACCCTGCGCGACAGCACAGTTATCCAGCGCCACTTCGCGGTTCATCACCACCGAGCCAGTACGCGAGTTAATAATGACTTTTGCGTCCTGTTGCGTAACGCCGACTTCCATATTCTGGATGTCTGCCAGCAAACGGACTTGCGAACTGCCGCCGTTAGAAACGCGGATCTGCACGGTACGTGCATCCAGCGCGGTCGCGCTGCCGTAACCACGGCTACGGTTAATGGTGTCGGCAATCTGCTGTGCCATGCTGAAATCTTCCTGGTTCAGCTGCAGGTTAATGGTGTTACCTGCGCCAAACTGGGTCGGCAGTTCACGCTCAATGACCGCACCGTTAGTGATACGACCGCCGTTCAGCTGGTTAACCTGCACACTGCTGCCGCCTGCGGAAGCACCCGCGCCGCCGACCAGAATGTTACCCTGCGCCAACGCATACACCTGGCTGTCAACGCCCTTCAGCGGCGTCATCAGCAGCGTACCGCCGCGCAGGCTTTTCGCGTTACCCATTGAGGAAACCACCACATCGATGGTTTGCCCCTGGCGTGCAAACGCCGGGAACTGCGCGGTGACCATGACCGCCGCCACGTTTTTCAGCTGCATGTTGGTGCCGGTAGGGACCGTAATCCCCATCTGCGACAGCATGTTATTTAAAGTTTGGGTGGTAAATGGCGTCTGGGTCGTCTGGTCACCTGTACCATCGAGCCCCACGACCAGGCCATAACCAATTAAGGAGTTTTCACGTACGCCCTGTACACTGGTGAGATCCCGGATACGGTCAGCCTGGGCGAAGGTCGCCACCAGCGCTAACACGATGCCAGTCAAATACTTAAACATAATTCACCCCGGTTACATCGGCGATAAGTTGAGGAAGAAACGTTGCAGCCAGCCCATGTTCTGCGCTTCGTTGATGTAGCCGTTGCCGACATACTCGATGCGCGCGTCCGCCACCTGTGTGGACGGAACCGTGTTGCTGCCGCTGATGGTGCGTGGGTTCACGACACCCGAGAAGCGGATGAATTCAGTGCCCTGATTGATGGCTATCTGTTTTTCACCCACCACATGTAAATTGCCATTGATCAGCACCTGATCGACCGTCACGGTCAACGTGCCGCTAAAGGTATTGCTGGCATTCGCGCCACCTTTGCCGTTAAAGGTATTACCACCGGAAGCAGAGAGATCGGCGCGGGAATTACCAAACAGACCTTCCAGGTAGCGCGGCGTGGTATCCATGCCGAAACTGGCCTTGCTATCACGGCTGGCATTTGCCGACGAGCTCTTACTGGCACTGACGTTCTCTTGCAGTACGATCGTCAACGTATCGCCCACGTTACGCGGACGGCGGTCTTCAAACAGTGGCTGATAGCCGTAGTTTATCGGCTGCGCAGTCTGATAAATCGATCCATTTACCATCGGCACCGGTCCCGGAATCGGTTGAGCGGTGGTCGCCCCCTGAACCAACGGAGTAGATGGAACCCAGGCACATCCCGTCAGGGTTAATGCCACTAAAGCCATAATCGGATAGCTGCGCACGGCGTATTTTTGCATTGCATTCATCTTCGAAATCAGGGTTCCGGTGCGGCATTTACCGCACCGGATAACGCCTTAGAGTTGCGTCAGTTTTTGCAGCATCTGATCGGTGGTCGATACTGCCTTACTGTTTATTTCGTAAGCGCGCTGAACCTGGATCATATTCACCAGCTCTTCCGCCACGTTTACGTTCGAGGTTTCCACATACCCCTGATACAGCATCCCCGCACCGTTCAGCCCCGGCGTCGTGGAGTTTGGCGCGCCAGATGACTGCGTTTCTGCGTACAGGTTTTCACCGAGACTTTCCAGTCCGGTGTCGTTCATAAAGGTGGTCAGGTTTAACTGGCCAACCTGAACCGGCGCGGCGTTACCCTGCTGCGTCACGCTGACCACGCCGTCGCGGCCAATGGTGATGCTCAGGGTATTCGCCGGAATGGTGATCGCAGGCTGCACCTGGAAACCACCCGCCGTCACCAACTGGCCGTTCTGGTCGACCTGGAAAGAACCATCGCGGGTATACGCCGAGGTACCGTCCGGCAGCAGCACTTCAAAGAAGCCCTGCCCTTTGATCGCCACATCTTTACTGTTGTTGGTTTGTGACAGGTTGCCCTGGCTGTGCAGACGCTCGGTGGCCACCGGACGAACACCGGTACCGATCTGCAAACCCGAAGGCAGCGTTGTCTGTGCTGAAGACTGTGCGCCAGGCTGACGAATTGTCTGGTACAGCAAATCTTCAAATACCGCGCGCTGGCGCTTAAAACCATTGGTACTGACGTTCGCCAGGTTGTTGGCGATGACATCCATATTGGTTTGTTGGGCGTCGAGGCCGGTTTTTGCGATCCATAATGAACTGATCATAAGTAGTCCTGTTTAATTAGCCCATTGACAGCAATTGGTTGGCGCGCTGGGCGTTATCGTCGACGCTGCTGATGACTTTCATCTGCATTTCGAAACGACGGGCACTGGCGATCATGTCGGTCATCGCGGCAACCGGCTTGACGTTACTGCCCTCCAGCACACCTGACATCACGCGAATAGACGGGTCGTCCTGCAATGTCGTACCACGGGTCGCTTGTGCGGTCTGGCTCAAACGGAACAGCCCGTCATCACCGCGCACCACTTCCTGCGCGTTCGCTTTCACCAGCTTCAGCTTGCCGACCGGCGCGATAGTATTCGCCGGATCGCCAGGGTTCAGCGACGAGATCGTACCGTCAGCCGCGATGCTAATTTGCGAACCTTCCGGTACCGCAATCGGGCCGCCGTCGCCAATCACCGGATGCCCCTGAATGGTCAACTGGCCGGTTGCGCTCACCTGGATACTACCGTTACGGGTATACCCTTCAGAGCCGTCTGCCGTTTGTACTGCCAGCCAACCGTCCTGCTGCAACGCCACGTCCAGTGGACGCGAAGTGTAGTCCAGTTGCCCTGGCGTCATATCGGCACCAGGTGTAGAAGCCACGACCAGCGTACGGGTAGGCAGTGAAAGCCCTTCTACCGGTACCGCGCGCAGCGCATTGAGCTGCGCGCGAAAGCCTGGCGTGGACGCATTCGCGAGGTTGCTGGCGGTAACAGCCTGCTGATTCAGCGTCTGGCTGGCTGCGCCCATCGCGGTGTATATTGCGTGATCCATTAAGCCATCCCGTCAGACGATTAACGCAGGTTAACCAGCGTGTTAAGGATCTGATCCTGGGTTTTGATGGTCTGCGCGTTCGACTGATAGTTACGCTGCGCGACAATCATGTTCACCAGTTCTTTACTCAGATTCACGTTTGATGCTTCCAGTGCGCCGTTGGTCAGCTTACCGAAGTTGCCGGAACCCGCTGTACCCACGATAGCGACGCCGGAAGAGGTGGTCGCAGACCAGACGTTATCCCCTTCGGATTTCAAGCCTTCGTTGTTAGCAAAGTTCGCCAGCACGATCTGACCCAGAACCTGCGTCTTCTCGTTGGAGTAACTGCCGACCACGGTGCCGTCATCATTGATGGCATAGCTCACCAGCGATCCTGGCGGGTAACCATCCTGATTAACAGAGGCTGCGCCGCTGCTGCCGGTGTTCTGCTGCATGGAGTTCAGGAAGCTCAGCGAGTAAGTGCTGGCAGCGGAGCCATTGAGGCTAGCCAGCGCGATGTTGATCTGCGGCTGCGCGTTCGGCGCGGCGTTCAGGGTCCAGGTACGCGGCGTGGTAGCCGGCAGCACTTCGGCATAGTTAGTGACAGAAGTGAGCGTACCGTTGGAGCTGAACGACATCTGCGCGGCTTTTTGATAAGTCGAACCGGAAACGCTGGAATCGTTGGTGTAGACATCCCAAGTGTTAGCCGCGGTTTTAACGAAGTAGCAGTCAACCGCATGTTCGTTACCCAGGCTGTCGTAAGACGTTACCGTGGTTTTTTTGTTGTAGGTATCCGAGTTGGTCGGATCGAACGGAGTCGTCGTCGGAATAGTCGCCGTCGAGTTCAGGTTCATCGGCATCGTCGCTGCGGTGGTAGCACGCGCCGACATCACAGTCGTTGGGATGTTAATGGTCGTCGGGTTAGCACCGGTCTGCACGACCGGCGGTGTACCCGCTACCGGGTAACCGGTCAGTTGCATACCCTGCATGTTGACCAGGTTGCGGTTCTCGTCCAGTTTGAACTGGCCGTTACGGCTGTAATAAACCGAACCGTTGGTATCAACCATGCGGAAGAAACCGTTCTGACTAATAGCAACGTCCAGACCACGACCGGTGTTAGTCGTCGTACCGTCGGTAAAGTCCTGAGTAATACCGGCAACTTTTACGCCCAGACCCACTTTAGAACCGGCAAACATATCGGCGAAGGACGCAGAGCCGGATTTAAAGCCATAGGTGGCGGAGTTGGCGATGTTGTTACCAATGACATCGAGGTTGGTGGCCGCAGCATCTAGGCCGCTGACCGCTTGTGAAAAGGCCATGACTTACTCCTGATAAGTGTTTTGGCTTAGATAATCTGCCGTACTTCGTCGAGTGTGGTAGTACCGTAAGTACCTAAATCCAGTGTGCTACCGTTGCTGCCGCGGGTAACACCTTGCACCAGTGCAAACTGCAACGGCTGGGCAACCAGCTGTGTTGCACCAGAGCTGGCGGCGATAGAGACTTTATAAGAGCCATCGGGTGCCGCTGTTCCATCCGTCATCTTGCCGTCCCAACTGAAGGTGTGGACACCAGCAGTCAGCGAGCCAATCTCAATAGTGCGCACCACGGTACCGTCTTTGTTGGTCACGGTAGCGGTCACTTTATCGGCGGCCTGAGTCAGCTCCACGCCGAACGGCGTTGACGTTTCTTTGCCCACCAGAACGGTCTGTCCTGGGATCATCACGCCATGCCCAATCAGGTTTGTCGCCTGCAGCGACTGGCTGTTGTCGATCTGTCCAGAAATCGAACCGAGGGTGGTGTTCAGTTTTTCAATCCCGCTCACGGTGCTGATTTGCGCCAGTTGAGTGGTGAGTTCGTTGTTCTGCAGCGGGTTAGTCGGGTCCTGGTTTTTCAGTTGCGCGACCAGCAGCGTTAAAAAGCTGCCTTGCAGGTCGGATGCACTGTTTGTTCCGGTTGTGCTGGTGTTGTTACTGGTCGAGGAGACACCGCTATTTGTCGGGTCATCCACTCTTACGGCGATAGACATGCGCGTCTCCTTTACTGTCCGAGCGTGAGGGTTTTGAGCATCATGTTCTTAACGGTATTAAGCACTTCAACGTTCGCCTGGTAGCTGCGGGACGCAGACATGGTGTTCACCATTTCGCCGACCACATCAACATTGGGCATTTTGACGTAGCCATTCGCATCAGCCAGCGGGTTGCCTGGTTCGTAAACCAGTTTGTCCGGCGCCTGGCTTTCAATCACATCAGCAACTTTTACGCCGCCGGTCGCTTGTCCAGGCGCAGCATCCACCTGGAACACAACCTGCTTAGCGCGATACGGCTGACCATCCGGTCCGGTCACGCTGTCGGCGTTCGCCATATTACTGGCGGCCACGTTCAAACGTTTAGACTGCGCGGTCAGCGCGGAGCCTGCGACATCAAAGATATTCAGTAATGCCATTTAATTAGTTCCCCTGTTGCAGAACACTCATCATGCTTTTGATCTGCCCACCCAGCACGGTCAGGCCGGTCTGGTATTTAACGCTGTTGTCGGCGAACTGCGTACGTTCACGATCCATATCCACGGTGTTGCCATCCAGCGAGGGCTGATCCGGAATGCGGTACATCAAATCGGTAGACGGTCCGCTCATCGCCTGCGCCGGAATATGGCGCGAAGAGGTCATGGTCAACGAAACGCCGCTGCCTTCCGCACGCCCACGCTCCATGACTTTTTTCAATTCGCTGGCGAAATCAATATCGCGCGCCTGAAACCCTGGGGTATCGGCGTTGGCGATGTTTGCCGCCAGAATTTCCTGACGCTGGGCGCTCAGGTTCAGCGCTTCTTGCTGGAAACGCAGTGCGGCATCAAGTTTATCGAGCATGGCTCCCCCACTGATGACAATTATTTAGCCAACAGCTTAAATCTCCGCAGACAAACTTATCGTTGGAATAAGGGCAAAATGCGTCGCTATTTATTGCGTTGATAGGTTGACCATGCGGTTAAAATCCCCTCAACCACTCAACAGGCAGGAGTCTGCGATGAACACGTTGAAAGGCGGTTTAGCCGCGACCTTACTGTTATTAAGCGCCTTTGCTCAGGCTGCTGACTTGCAATCACAGCTGACGTCATTTTTTGCTCAACGTCTTGCTGGCTTTAGCGACGAGGTAGTGGTAAATATACGCACCCCGCAAAATCTGTTGCCCAGTTGCGACCAGCCAGCGCTGAGCGTGCTCGGGAACGCAAAATTGTGGGGGAACTTGAACGTGCTGGCGAATTGCGCAGGTGTTAAGCGCTATTTGCAGGTGGAAGTTCAGGCGACCGGTAACTATGTGGTGGCAGCACAGTCCGTTGCGCGTGGCAGCATGTTGCAGCCCGGCAGTGTGACGCTAAAACGCGGCCGCCTCGATCAGTTGCCGCCGAGAACGATGCTGGATATTACCCAGGCGCAGGATGCGGTCAGTTTGCGCGATCTTACCCCAGGCCAGGCGATTCAACTGTCAATGTTGCGCCAGGCATGGCGGGTTAAAGCGGGTCAGCGTGTACAGGTCGTGGCGTCGGGTGATGGCTTTAGTGTGAACGGCGAAGGTCAGGCGCTGAACAATGCGGCAGTGGCGCAAAACGCCCGTGTGCGCATGGCTTCAGGGCAGATTGTCAGCGGTACAGTGAACGCTGATGGGAATATTCTGATTAACCTATAATCTTTTTAAAGAATTCATGTCGGCTGCCGATAAATAAGCAACGACTAAAGATATCAGGCCCGAAACGCCGGGATACCTCGATGAGGACAACACTATGAGCATTGATCGCACATCGTCTTTAAAACCGGTTAGTTCCGTTCAACAGCGCGAAACTAACGATACCCAAACGCAAAAAACGCGTCTGGAAAAAGCGGCTACGGCAAACAGCACCAGCGTGACCCTCAGCGGCGCGCAAACCAAGCTGATGCAGGCGGGCGCGAATGACATCAATATGGAACGCGTGGAACAGCTGAAAACCGCGATTCGTAATGGTGAACTGAAGATGGACACCGGCAAAATCGCCGATGCCCTGATTGATGAAGCGAAGAGTTACTTGCAGAGTAAATAACAGTATGAATCGACTGTCAGACATTCTTGATCAAATGACAGTTATCCTGAGCGCCCTTAAAGACGTGATGGATGCTGAGCAAAAACAGCTTTCCGTAGGTAACATTCATAGCAGCACACTGCAGCGTATCACGGAAGAAAAAAGCTCATTGCTCGCGACACTGGATTACCTGGAGCAACAACGTCGTTCGACACAAAAAGCGCAACATAGCGCAAACGACGACATCGCCGATCGCTGGCAAACCATTACGCAGAAAACGCAACATTTGCGCGACCTTAACCAGCACAACGGATGGCTGCTGGAAGGGCAAATTGCGCGTAACCAGCAAGCGCTGGAACTGCTAAAGCCGCATCAGGAACCGAGCCTGTACGGCGCGAATGGTTATACCGCTTCCGCCAGCCGAGGCGGAAAGAAAATCTCGATTTAATCAGACCCGTCTTCTTTGCCAGGGATAATTCCCTGGCAATTTGCTTTTCTCTTTTCTCGCTTCTACTTCGCTGAACAAACTTACGCCGTAGTCCGACGCGCAAACTCTTTCACTTTAAAGCCCAGCAGCGCAAGCGTGGCGAAATACGCTATCACGCCGACCAGCACAACGGCCATCAACCGTAGCAGGCGATAAAGCATGGTACCTGTTGACCATTCCGGCATGACATACAGCATACCGACTAATGCCGCAGCCATCACCAGCACCGCGATCACCAAACGCAGCAGGAAACTTGCCCAGCCCGGCTGCGGCGTAAAGATCTGCTGCTTACGCAACTGCCAGTAAAGCAACCCGGCGTTCAGGCAGGCCGCCAGACCAATCGACAGCGACAACCCGGCGTGTTTCAGCGGCCCGATAAACGCAAGGTTCATTAATTGCGTCATCAACAACGTGACAAGGGCAATCTTCACCGGCGTTTTAATGTTCTGTCGCGAGTAGAAACCCGGCGCCAGCACTTTGACCACGATAAGTCCCATTAACCCTACTGAGTAGGCAATTAACGCGCGTTGCGTCATTAACGCATCGAAAGCGGTGAATTTGCCGTACTGGAACAGCGATACCGTCAACGGTTTCGCCAGGATGCCGAGCGCTACGGCGCTGGGCAACGCCAGCAGAAAACAGAGTCGCAGACCCCAATCCATCAAACGGCAATATTCGTCGTGGTTACCGCTGGCGAAACTTTTCGACAACGATGGCAGCAGGATTGTCCCCAGCGCCACGCCCAGCACGCCGGAAGGAAACTCCATCAAGCGGTCAGCGTAATACATCCACGATACGGAACCAGAAACCAGGAACGACGCGAAAATGGTGTTGATGATAAGCGAGATCTGGCTAACCGAAACCCCAAGAATGGCCGGTCCCATCTGTTTGATCACACGCATCGCTCCGGCATCGCGAAAGCTGATACGCGGCAGCACCAGCATGCCGATTTTCTTCAGGTGCGGCAGTTGATACACCAATTGCAGCACACCCCCGACCGTCACTGCCCAGGCCAGCGCCAACACCGGCGGGTGGAAATAAGGAGCAGCAAACAGCGCAAAGCCAATCATGCTGATATTTAAGAATGTGGGCGCAAATGCCGGTACCGAAAAGCGATTCCAGGTATTGAGGATTGCCCCGGCCAGTGACGCCAGCGAGATCAGCAGAATATAAGGAAAGGTAATGCGCAGTAGCTGCGAGGTTAAGTTGAATTTATCTGCCGTATCGGCAAAGCCCGGCGCAGTCACGAGGATCACCCACGGTGCCGCCAGCATCCCGGCAACGGTGACAATCGCCAGTGCCAGCGTTAGCAGCCCGCAGACATAGGAGACAAAAACCCGCGTCGCATCTTCACCCTGTTTGCTTTTGTACTCGGCGAGGATCGGCACAAAGGCCTGAGAAAACGCCCCCTCGGCAAAAATGCGGCGTAATAAATTCGGCAGTTTGAACGCCACGAAAAAGGCGTCGGTCGCCATTCCCGCACCAAACACCCTTGCCACAATGGCATCGCGCGCAAAACCCAGCACGCGTGAAAACATCGTCATGGAGCTGACAGCCGCCAGCGATTTTAATAGGTTCATTCTGGTTTCCATAAGACACAACGCCTGCAATGCAGGCGTTGATGTACAGCGAAGCGCTTAGTCTACAGAGAAAAAGGCGAATTACTATCGCCAGATGTTACCGGGCATTATTCACTCATCGCCTCGCGCCAGAGCTTGTCCACAACGCGCTGGGCGAGGATCGCTTGTTCACCGGCTGTTTCCGGAACTGTCTGATTTTGCACACATTCAATGAAATGGCGGGCGCACCCGGCAAAACCGCGCTGCTCCAGCACACTCTGCCAGCCAGCTACCGGACGGGCGACCACGCCCTGCCCGCGCTCTTCACGCCACTCGCGCATATCCGTAATGTCGAACAACCCACCGTCCGTCACCGCCTGGATCCATTCGCGCTGGCTGCCCGCCCGGCGATGCATGCTGGTGGTAATTTGCAGATGTTCAACACTGAAGTGGTGCTCGGCATAAATCATGGCACCGTCGTCATTGGTCAGCAGCGTGCCGCTGTTTAATTGCACCGCGCCGCCCGCTAGCCACAGCGCGGTATCAACAACGTGCAGATAGTCATCCAGTAGGGTGAAACGTAAATCATGCGGCCCGACGCTATCAGTACGATGTTTATCCATACGTAGCGAGGCAGCCTGCGGCATCTGCAGTTTTAGCTCACGGTAAAGCGGGGAGAAACGGCGGTTAAAACCGACCATCAGCGTCAGTTTTTTACGTGCGGCCAGTTCGATGAGCCGCTCCGCATCCGGTAAATTTTCCGCCAGCGGTTTGTCCACACAGACATGCACCCCAAGGTTAAGCAACTCACTGACTACCGCATAGTGTGAAGCCGTTGAGGTATGGACAAAAACCGCGTCACATTGTGCCGCCAGGGAAGCCAGCGAGTCGGCATACGGAATGCGCCAGGTTTCGCACACGCGCAGCGCCTTTTCCCGCGTTGGCGACCAGGCCGCCGCGAGCGTCCAGTTTGTCGCAGCACCCAATACAGGCAACCAGGCTTTTTGTGCAATGCCACCCAGTCCCACCACACCGATACGTAAGGTTGTCACTGTTAATCCCCCAGATGTGCAAGCAGTGAATCGAGACGCTGCTTCAGTTCAGCCACTTCCTCTTCCAGCGCGTCGACGCGCGCCGCCAGAGACGCTTCCGGCGGGCTGACGGCTTCAACAACATTGACCAGCGTCTGCACATCGCCGCTGAAAAGATGCATAAAGCGGCTTTCGCGTTTGCCTGGCTCTCTGGGCAGACGCACCACATACGGCCCGTCTTCGCGCGTCGCCAGGTGTTCTAACGCATTTTCCACTTCAGCCATATCGCTGAACTGATGCATGCGTTCACCGCGAGTGCGCAATTCGCCGGGCGTTTGCGGCCCGCGCAGTAATAACGTGGTGATGAGCGCCACCTCGGCAGCAGTGAGCTTGAGATCGCCAAACTCGGAATTACAGAAACGTTGCTCATATTTTGTCACCCGGTTACCAAAACCGCTCACCGTGCGCAGATAATGGCGCTTAACCAGCTCGTCCAGCACCGCCTGAACCTCATGTTCGCCAAGGTTCATTACTGGTTCGCGGTTGGTTTTTTGATTGCAGGCAGTCACCACGCTATTAATCGAGAGTGGGTATTGCTCCGGCGTTGTGACCTGCTTTTCCAGTAAACAGCCAATCACCCTCGCCTCTACGGCGGTTAATTGATACTTCATCAAAACTCCTTAGCGTCCGGGGGTCCATTCGTGCGTGGTTAATGCGGTAAGCACGTGATCGCGCCATTGCCCGTCAATTAGCAGATACGATTTGGCATAGCCCTCTTTTTCAAAGCCAAGCCTCGCCAGCAAATCACCGCTGCGTTTATTGTGCGGCATGTAGTTCGCCATAATGCGATGCATATGTTGCGTGCGTTGCATATAGCGAATGGCCGAGGTCAGCGCTTCAAACATCAGCCCCTGCCCCTGCCATTTCTGGCCGACGGAATATCCCAGATAACAGGCATGAAAAGAGCCGCGCACCACGTTTGAGAAATTCGCCACGCCGACTATCTCTTTCTCTTCTGGGTCGAGCAACGCAAAATAGAACGCGGAACCTTGTTTGTGAAATTCATTGATCATACTAAGGCGCGCCTGCCAACCGGAAGGATAACAATGGCTTTCATCGCGCACGGGTTCCCAGGGTTTTAAAAACTGGCGGTTTTCTGCGTAATAATCCGCCAGCCGCCATGCGTCACGCTCATGCACCAGGCGAACCACCAGACGGTCTGTTACTAAGCGTACTTTCGGCACGTTACTGCGATAGCCAAACATGCATTACCACTCCTTCCGTTTTACGACTCTTTTAACCCCTTCCCTTTACTATACAGTTGCTCTGGCGCTGTGGGAAAACAGCAACATGGCATTTTCTGCGTCAAACACCATTTTCGATGAAAAGTCTCAATCAAAGGCGGATGTTGATAAAAAAATATTGTCACTGTGAAGATGGGAAAAGGCCTGACGAAACCGCAGAATAAGAAGGTCTTATCTTTCTTATTTCCCGGAGGGGAAATGGCGCGCATATCGCAGGCAAGGAGCCTGGGTAAATATTTCCTGCTTGTCGATAATATGCTGGTGGTTCTCGGCTTTTTCGTTGTCTTCCCACTGATTTCTATCCGCTTTGTTGACCAGCTTGGCTGGGCGGCCTTAATGGTCGGCATTGCGCTCGGTTTGCGTCAGTTTATTCAACAAGGTTTGGGGATTTTCGGCGGTGCAATTGCCGATCGGTTCGGTGCCAAACCGCTGATTGTCACCGGCATGTTGATGCGAGCGGGCGGTTTTGCCGCAATGGCAGTAGCGCATGAACCCTGGCTGTTATGGCTCTCCTGCATTCTTTCCGGGCTCGGCGGCACATTATTTGATCCGCCTCGTTCTGCGCTGGTGGTGAAACTGGTGCGACCCAATCAGCGCAGCCGTTTTTTCTCGCTGTTAATGATGCAGGACAGCGCAGGCGCCGTTATTGGTGCGCTGCTCGGCAGTTGGCTGCTGCAATATGACTTTCGTCTGGTGTGCGCAGCCGGTGCGCTGATGTTTATCTTGTGTGCCGCGTTTAACGCCTGGCTGCTACCTGCATGGAAACTCTCAACGGTGAAAGCGCCGGTGCGCGAAGGTCTGACGCGCGTGCTGCGTGACAAACGTTTTGTGACTTACGTGCTGACCCTAACCGGTTATTACATGTTGGCGGTGCAGGTCATGTTGATGCTGCCGATTATGGTTAATGACATTGCCGGTTCAGCGGCGGCAGTGAAATGGATGTACGCCATTGAAGCCTGTCTCTCGCTGACGTTGCTCTACCCGATTGCGCGCTGGAGTGAAAAACGTTTTCGCCTTGAGCATCGCCTGATGGTGGGTCTGCTGGTGATGTCATTCAGCCTGCTGCCTGTGGGGATGGTCGGTACGCTGCAACAGCTCTTCACGCTAATTTGCACCTTCTACATTGGCTCCATTATTGCCGAGCCCGCGCGGGAAACGTTAAGCGCGCAGCTAGCCGATGCCCGTGCACGCGGCAGCTATATGGGGTTCAGCCGTCTTGGGCTGGCCTTCGGTGGCGCGCTCGGTTATGCCGGTGGCGGCTGGCTGTTTGACGCCGGAAAAGCATTTAACCAGCCGGAGCTGCCGTGGATGATGCTTGGCGTTATCGGGATGATCACGTCAATGGCGCTGCTGTGGCAATTCAGTCACAAACGCATTCGCCCGACCATGCTCGAGCCCGGTGCCTGATTTGCGCGCCGGTTTTCCCTCTTCCATACTGATAGTTGATGGATAAGCCAGTATGGAGGAGAAACGTGAAACTCTACATTTACGATCACTGCCCGTTCTGCATTAAAGCCCGTATGATTTTCGGTCTTAAGAACATCCCCGTCGAACTCAAGATCCTGCTTAATGATGACGAAGCCACGCCGACAAAAATGATTGGCCAGAAAATGGTGCCGATCCTGCAAAAGGACGACAGCCGCTATCTGCCGGAAAGCATGGATATTGTTCACTACGTCGATAAGCTCGACGGCAAACCGCTGCTGACCGGCAAGCGAAATCCGAAAATTGAAGAGTGGCTACGCAAGGTCAATGGTTACGTTAATAAGCTGTTGATTCCCCGCTTCGCAAAATCGGCGTTTGACGAATTTTCTACGCCGCAGGCGCGCGCCGGGTTTGTAGCCAAAAAAGAGGCCGCCATTGGCGATTTTGCTGAGCACCTCAGCCATTCAACAGGGTTAGCCAAAAATATCAGCGACGATTTGCGGGCGCTGGATAAATTGATTGTTCAGCCCAACGCAGTGAACGGAGAACTCTCCGATGATGATATTCATCTCTTCCCGCTGCTACGTAACCTGACGCTCGTGAGCGGTATCAACTGGCCCAGCCGGGTTGCAGCGTACCGTGACAATATGGCGAAACAGACACAAATTAACTTGCTGTCATCGATGGCTATTTAACCGCCCATGACGGAAGCACGCCCGCTTCCGTCATGCCTTTCAGCTTTTTCCGCTGGCCTTTATTTAGCGTGTGTCGCATGCTACGCCCCTGCGTCGTAGCATGGCGATTACGTTGAGGAATTCATGAAGAGAATTATTTTTGCCGCAGCATTACTGTTGAGCGGCGTGCTGGTGGGGTGCAATCAACTGACCCAATATTCGATCAGCGAACAGGAGATTAACCAGGCGTTACAAAAACGTAACGACTTCGCCAAAGATATTGGCGTGCCCGGCGTTGCGGATGCCCATATTGTGCTGAATAACCTGGCCAGTGAAATCGGTCGCGAAGAACCCAATAAAATCACGCTGACCGGTGATGCGAATCTGGATATGACTTCGCTTTTTGGCAACCAGAAAGCCATCATCAAATTGAAACTCAAAGCGTTGCCAGTGTTTGATAAGGAAAAAGGCGCAATTTATCTGCAGGAGATGGAAGTGGTTAACGCCACCGTCTCACCGGAAAAAATGCAGACCGTATTACAAACGCTGATACCCTATCTTAATCAGTCACTACGCAACTACTTTAACCAACGCCCTGCTTATGTGCTGAAAGAAGACAGCAGCAAAGGCGAGGCACTGGCGAAAAAATATGCCAAAGGAATTGAGGTGAAACCGGGCGAAATTATTATCCCCCTCACCGACTAAATAACAGGGCGCCGCGAGCGCCCTTTTTTTCAGGAAAAGGATGCAAACGAAAACGTTTCCGCTTATCCTTAGTGCCCGGCAAAAAACACCTGTTTCTCACCAGCCGGAGCACTCGAATGACACAACCCCAGGTTTTGAAAATCCGCCGTCCTGATGACTGGCATGTCCATTTACGTGATGGCGACATGTTGAAAACCGTTGTGCCATGGACCAGCGAAACTTACGCTCGCGCCATTGTCATGCCGAACCTCGCTCCTCCTGTCACGACCGTGGATGCGGCTATCGCCTACCGCCAGCGTATTCTTGATGCCGTGCCCGCCGGGCATGATTTTACACCGCTGATGACCTGCTACCTGACCGACAGCCTGAGCGCAGATGAAGTCGAACGCGGCTTTAACGAACAGGTTTTCACCGCAGCGAAACTTTATCCGGCCAATGCCACCACCAACTCAAGCCATGGTGTTACCAGCATTGATGCAATTATGCCGGTACTGGAACGGATGGAAAAACTGGGCATGCCGCTATTGGTGCATGGTGAAGTGACGCACGCAGACATTGATATTTTCGATCGTGAAGCACAGTTTATCGAAACGGTCATGGAACCTCTGCGCCAGCGCCTGCCTGGGCTGAAAGTGGTGTTTGAGCATATTACGACCAAAGATGCCGCCGACTATGTGCGTGAAGGAAATGATCTGCTGGCCGCGACCATCACGCCTCAGCACTTGATGTTTAACCGTAACCATATGTTGGTCGGTGGTGTGCGCCCTCATCTTTATTGTCTGCCGATCCTGAAGCGTAATATTCACCAGCAGGCGCTGCGCGAACTGGTTGCCAGCGGTTTTACTCGCGCATTTCTCGGTACGGACTCTGCGCCGCACGCGCGCCATCGTAAAGAGGCTAGCTGTGGCTGCGCCGGTTGTTTTAACGCTCCCACTGCGCTTGGCAGTTATGCAACCGTGTTTGAAGAGATGAATGCGTTACAGCACCTTGAAGCCTTCTGTTCAGTCAACGGGCCACGTTTTTATGGCTTACCGTTGAATGAAACGTTTGTTGAGCTGGTGCGTGAAGAGAGCCCGGTGCCAGAGATGATTTCGCTGCCGGAAGATTCGCTGGTGCCATTCCTCGCGGGTGAAACCGTGCGCTGGCGCGTTAAGCGCTAAAAAAGTTATCGCTCCCTGTTGTAATATTTTTCGCTTAACTGTATAAACATACAGTAAATTACACAGGGGGCTATTATGCGCATTGAAGTGACTATCGCCAAAACCACACCCTTACCGGCCGGCGCCGTTGATGCACTGGCGGGCGAGTTATCTCGTCGTCTGAACAATTGTTACCCCGATCGCGAAAATAAAATTACGGTTCGCTATGCCGCAGCAAATAATCTGTCGGTTTTAGGCGGTGCAAAAGAAGATAAAGATCGCATAACTGAAATTTTGCAGGAAACCTGGGAAAGCGCCGACGACTGGTTTATCACCGACTAATTTTTCTTTAAGTTTGTGCTTATTGCCGGGTCGCCCCGGCTTTTTTTGCTGTTTTTTTAAGCAAATTCCTGGCGCAATTTTTCTTTAATAAAAATATATGGTTAAGAGCCCGCTTTCTTATTCAAAAAAATCTAACGGCCGAAAAAACATGTTGCAGAGTGTTTAATTATTCGATCTACTACCCCAGTTGTTGGTATACTGAAAAAGCTTCAAATAAAACACGCATTGAACCTCAAGAGTCGTTGTCTAATTAAACACGCCAATAAAGGGGGTTATGATGGTAAAGAATAATGAAGTCATCCAGACCCATCCACTGGTCGGATGGGACATCAGTACCGTGGATAGCTACGACGCACTGATGCTCCGGTTGCATTACCAGACCCCAAACAGAGCCGCTCAGGAAGAGACCGAAGTCGGCCAGACGTTGTGGTTAACGACCGATGTTGCCCGCCAGTTTATATCGATACTCGAAGCGGGCATTGCCAAGATTGAATCGGGCGACTATCAGCAAGATGAGTACCGCAGACATTAGTAATAATGCTCAATATAGACTCAACAGGCACCCTCGTGGTGCCTTTCTTATTTCTATCCTTGTATAACGTTCCCAGGTTATTTACCCTCCTGAACACGCATTTGCCTGGAGAACCCACCATGAAATACGATCTCATTATTATTGGCAGCGGCTCTGTCGGCGCAGCGGCAGGCTATTATGCCACGCTAAGCGGGCTGAACGTGCTGATGACCGATGCACATCTGCCACCGCACCAGGAGGGCAGCCACCACGGCGATACGCGCTTAATTCGCCACGCTTACGGCGAAGGCGAGAAATATGTTCCGCTGGTGTTGCACGCACAGCAATTGTGGGAGCAACTGGCGACGGAAAGCGGCGAAGCGGTGTTTGAACGCACAGGCGTTATCAACATTGGTCCGGCTGATTCACCTTTTTTGGCTAACGTCGCGCAAAGCGCAGCGCAGTGGCAACTGGCTGTCGAAAAACTGGATGCCCCCTCACTGATGTCGCGCTGGCCGGAAATCCGCGTACCCGATGATTACATCGGCCTGTTTGAAGCCGACTCCGGTGTGCTGCGTAGCGAGCTGGCGGTAAAGACCTGGATCCGTCTTGCCAAAGAGGCGGGCTGCGCTCAGCTGTTCAATTGCCCGGTCACCGCGCTGCATCATCATGCAGACGGCATCAGCATCGATACCCAGGAAGGGACATTCCATGGCAAAAAAGTCCTTGTCAGTGCTGGCACCTGGGTGCAAAAACTGCTGCCAGAACTCCCGATACAACCGGTCCGCAAAGTTTTTGCATGGTTCCAGGCCGATGGCCGCTACAGCACCAAGAACACATTCCCGGCGTTTACCGGCGAAATGCCCAATGGCGACCAGTATTACGGTTTCCCGGCAGAAGATAATGAATTAAAAATCGGCCGCCACAACGGCGGGCAGCTTATCAGCGAAGCCCAACAGCGTACGCCGTTTGGCGAAGAACCGGGAGATGGTTCCGAATGCTTCTCTTTTTTGCGCCAGTTCCTACCTGGCATCGGCGGTTGTTTGTACGGCGCGTCCTGCACTTACGATAACTCTCCGGACGAAGACTTTATTATTGATACGCTGCCGGGCTTCCCGGACACGCTGATTGTCACTGGTCTTAGCGGGCACGGTTTCAAATTTGCGCCGGTGCTCGGTGAAATTGCCTGTGAATTTGCCCACGGCAAAAGCTCACATTTTGACTTACAACCGTTCTCACTTTCCCGCTTTGCCGGGTAAACCTTCAGCGGCCTCATTCGGGGTCGCTTATTGCATTTTTGCGAAGAGAATATGCGCCGTTTGTTTCATTTCTTAATAAATAACGTGCGTGAACATTTGATGATTTATATTGCGCTGTGGTTACTTATCGCGCTGATCGATATTATCTATATTGTATGGCCCATTTGATAAATACTGACAAAAATTGACATAGTTTTATAAAAATATATTTCCAGAACAAAATATTTAAACATCACCACTGCAATAAAATCTTAATAAATTCAGGAGTTACACTCCAATCAACCTAATACATTGAATGTTATCCCGCAAAGTCATTCAAAAATAACGATATAGAAAAAATAACGCTTCAATCTCGTAATTTTGAGTTGCAATATTGTTTCTCTCCCGCCATTTTAATTTAACCAGTTATTAACCGCGATTAACAATTATGCCATTACGCAATTCACCTGAGCGCTACGGCGCCGTTTCCATTGTGCTGCACTGGCTGGTGGCCATTGTGGTTTATGGTATGTTCGCGTTGGGTCTGTGGATGGTGACGCTGAGCTATTACGACGGCTGGTATCATAAAGCGCCTGAGCTACATAAGAGCATCGGCATTTTGCTTATGCTCGGCTTGGTTTTCAGGGTCGTGTGGCGTTTTCTTTCCCCGCCACCAAAGCCGCTCACCAGCTATTCACGTCTGACGCATATCAGCGCTGTGTTTGTCCATATCGCGCTCTATTTGCTGTTGTTCGGCATTCTTTTCAGCGGCTATTTGATCTCCACTGCCGACGGTAAACCCATCAGCGTTTTCGGGTTGTTCGAGATACCCGCAACGCTTGCCGATGCCGGATCGCAAGCCGACCTTGCAGGAAATATTCACCTCTGGCTGGCATGGACAGTGGTTGTGCTGTCCGTTTTGCATGGCCTTGCCGCGGTTAAACACCATTTCATCGATAAAGACGTCACTCTCAAGCGCATGCTGGGAAAATCGTCGCCTGACTCTGGAGCATAATATGAAGAAAATCCTGCCGGGACTCGCTCTCGCTTCGCTGCTGTTCACCACGGGTTCTGCTATTGCTGCGGACTACAAAATTGATAAAGAGGGTCAACACGCCTTCGTTAATTTTCGTATCCAGCACCTCGGCTATAGCTGGCTCTATGGCACGTTTAAAGATTTCGACGGGACTTTTAGCTTCGACGAAGCCAACCCGGCCTCAGACAAAGTGAACGTAACCATTCACACTAACAGTGTGGATACCAACCATGCGGAACGCGATAAGCACCTGCGCAGCGCTGAATTCCTGAACGTCGCGAAATTCCCGCAAGCAACCTTTACTTCAACCGACGTGAAAAAAGCGGGTGACGGACTGGATATCACCGGCAACCTGACGCTGAATGGCGTAACCAAACCGGTAGTACTGGCGGCAAAACTGATGGGCCAGGGCGATGATCCGTGGGGCGGTGTGCGCGCAGGATTTGAAGCTTCCGGCAAAATTAAGCTGAAAGATTTTAACATCACCACCGATCTTGGCCCGGCGTCACAGGATGTTGAGCTGATTATTTCAGTGGAGGGCGTGCGTCAGAAGTAAGATTACGGGAGAGGGGCAACCCTCTCCTCAGGTTTTATTCCGGATCCGGAATGCCCAACCGGGTATTCAGACGTCCACGGGATTTGTTAAAGATTTTATTGCCATTCTCCCGCCCCGCGCGACGCTTACGCTGCTCTTCTTCCGGCAGTTCGCTCTCTTCTTTACACAGCTCACTGCAGCAACCCTTAAATTTCTCTGCACAGGCCGGACACTGAATAAACAGCAAATGGCAGCCGTCATTACGACAATTAGTATGGGAATCGCAGGAAGTACCGCACTGATGGCAATGGGCAATAACGTCATCAGAAATGCGCTCGCCCATACGTTCGTCAAACACAAAGTTTTTGCCGATGAAACGCACCGGTAAGCCCTGTTCACGCGCGCGGCGCGCATACTCGATAATGCCGCCTTCGATATGCCACACTTTGTTGAAGCCGTTATGCTTCATCCAGGCGCTCGCTTTCTCGCAGCGAATACCGCCGGTGCAGTACATGACGATTTTCTTATCTTTATGTTCCTGCATCATTTCTACCGCTTTCGGTAGCTGCTCGCGAAACGTATCTGCCGGGATCTCCAGCGCACCGGCGAAATGCCCAACTTCATATTCGTAGTGATTACGCATATCAATGAACACCGCCTCTGGATCGTCGAGCATGGCGTTCACTTCCGCCGCTTTCAGATAATCTCCCACATCGCTGGCGTCGAAACTTTCATCTTCAATACCATCGGCGACAATCCTGTCACGGACTTTCATGCGCAGCACCCAGAAGGATTTACCGTCATCATCAATCGCGATATTTAAACGCAGGCCGTCGAGCGCCGGGTCGAACGCATAAAGCGCCTGGCGAAAGGCGTCGAATTTACTTTGTGGCACGCTGATTTGCGCATTGATACCTTCATGAGCAAGATAAATGCGGCCAAACACGTTCAGTTGGCTAAGAGCCTGATAGAGCGCGTCACGAGTGGCTTGCGGGTCGATAATCGAGAAATATTTATAGAACGAGACGGTAACGCGCGGCTCAGTTTCCGCGAGCATCCGCGCCTTCAGTTCATCATTAGAGATGCGGTTGTGTAACACTGGCATGGTGTACGTGTCCTGCAAAGTTAGGGTGAAAAAACGGCGGCATCATAAAGCAAATACTGATAATTTACATCCACACATTTTGCGCTACATTTTTTCTCATTCTAATGATTACACCGCAACAATTCCTGACAAAACAGGCATTCTGTGCGCCCTGATTTTGGTTAATTCCGAAAAAATGCAAGAATACAGGGATTTGTTGCTTTAAACAGGACAGTCATGACGCATTTACCCAAGTTTACGGCATCGCTGCTGCACCCGCGCTACTGGGCTCTCTGGTTCGGGGTCGGTGTGCTGTGGTTAGTTGTTCAACTCCCCTATCCCGTGATTTACCGCCTCGGCTGCGGCATTGGTTATCTGGCGCAGCACCTGATGAGACGACGTGTACGCATTGCGCAGCGCAATCTTGAACTCTGTTTTCCGCAAATGAGCGAAACAGAGCGCCAGCAAATGGTCGCGAAAAATTTTGAATCTGTTGGCATGGGGTTAATGGAAACCGGTATGGCCTGGTTCTGGTCCGATCACCGGATGTCACGCTGGATGGACGTTATCGATTTTGAACATGTCAGAAACGTGCAGGCGCAAGGCCGAGGAATCTTGCTGATCGGCGTACATTTTTTGACACTGGAAATTGGTGCCCGCATGTTTGGTCTGAACGAACCGGGAATCGGTGTCTACCGCCCGAATGACAACCCGGTTATTGACCTGCTGCAAACCTGGGGTCGCATGCGTTCCAATAAAAGCATGATCGACCGTAAAGATCTCAAAGGTATGATCCGCGCCCTGAAAGCGGGTGATGTTGTTTGGTATGCGCCCGATCATGACTACGGCCCGCGCGCCAGCGTTTTCGCCCCTTTCTTTGCCGTTAAAGATGCGGCTTCCACGTCCGGAACCTGGATGCTGGCACGCATGTCCCAGGCCTGTATCGTACCTTTTGTTCCGCGCCGTAAACCGGGTGGCAAAGGATACGAACTGATTATTCTCGAGTCGGAATGCTCCCCTCCGCTGGATAACGCGGAAACCACCGCAGCATGGATGAACAAAGTGGTTGAACGCTGCATTATGATGGCGCCAGAGCAATATATGTGGCTGCATCGCCGCTTCAAAACGCGCCCGGAAGGCGTCCCCTCTCGCTACTAAATCGATAAAGAGCCTGCAAATGCAGGCTCTTTTTTTGTCATACAAAGCTGCGCCAGCGCATTGCGGCAATCATAACCTGGGCGCATAATTAGCATGCTTACTATCGATTATTATTAATGTGTGCTGTTACGGACGGTTATGTCTCTCTCTGATGCCCCAATAAACTGGAAGCGCAATCTCACCGTTGCCTGGTTTGGCTGTTTTCTCACCGGCGCGGCGTTTAGCCTGGTCATGCCTTTTATCCCCCTCTATGTCGAGCAGCTTGGCATCACCGATCCCGGCGCGCTCAATATGTGGTCCGGTTTAGTCTTTAGCATCACCTTCCTGTTCTCAGCTATCGCCTCTCCCTTCTGGGGTGGTCTTGCCGACCGTAAAGGGCGGAAAATCATGCTGCTACGTTCCGCGCTCGGCATGGCAATTGTTATGGCGTTAATGGGCATTGCACAAAATGTCTGGCAACTTCTTGTGCTGCGGGCACTGCTCGGTTTGCTGGGCGGTTTTATCCCCAACGCCAATGCCTTAATCGCCACACAAATGCCGCGCAATAAAAGCGGCTGGGCGCTGGGTACGCTCTCTACGGGAGGCGTTAGCGGTGCGCTGCTTGGCCCGCTGGCTGGCGGTTTGCTGGCTGATACCTGGGGCTTGCGGATGGTCTTTTTTATTACCGCCTCCGTGCTATTTATCTGTTTTCTTCTCACGTTATTGTGTATCCGCGAAAATTTCACCCCGGTGGCAAAACGCGAGATGTTGCATTTCAAAGAGGTTTTCGCCTCGCTAAAAAGCCCCAAACTGGTGTTGAGCCTGTTTATTACCACCATGATTATCCAGGTTGCGACCGGTTCTATTGCGCCGATTTTGACCCTTTATGTGCGCGATCTTGCAGGGAATGTCAGTAATATTGCCTTTATCAGCGGCATGATTGCCTCCGTGCCTGGCGTCGCGGCACTGCTTAGCGCACCCCGTCTGGGCAAATTGGGTGACAAAATCGGCCCGGAGAAAATCCTGGTCGCGGCATTGATAATCTCCGTCTTGTTACTGCTGCCCATGTCACTGGTGCAAACTCCGTGGCAACTGGGCATTTTGCGCTTCCTGCTCGGCGCCGCTGATGGTGCGCTGCTTCCTGCGGTGCAAACTTTGCTGGTCTATAACTCCACCAATCAAATTGCCGGGCGGATATTCAGTTACAACCAGTCTTTTCGCGATATTGGCAATGTTACCGGCCCGCTGATGGGTGCCGCGGTCTCGGCAAGCTACGGTTTTCGTGCGGTGTTTTGCGTGACGGCGGGCGTCGTTCTGTTTAATGCCCTTTATTCGTGGTTCAGTTTGCAGCGCCCTGCCCGCCGGGCACGTGCAGAGGCGACCCGCAACGTTCAACGCCAGGAGTAGCGCATAAAAAGTGACCATGCGCTCGATGCAAAATATACATTTGCCTAAATCCATGCTGCGCTACGCACAAATATGCCCCGCTGGGTAGCGATGCAAAACAGCGGTTCGGTAAACATACCACGCCACACTTTCGCAATATTACCGTCTAAAAGTAACCGCGAACGGCGACAGCAAAGCCGTCGCCTTTATTATTGGCTCGCCAGCAGCCCCGTTAAGTAGTTTTCACTTCACGAATGTTACTAGCGAAGCCCGAAAAGGTATGCGCGTGCGAAACGCAGGACTCCAACCCCGAGGGCTAACTATGAAGGTGGCTGAAGGACCGGAGATACTCAAATAAGCAGGCACAAATATCAGTCACTGCCCCCGCATTCAGCAGTACGGCGTTCTCGTTATCTCATGAAATCGCTGATTCATTTACTACAAATTTGACGCTCGCAAAGCCAGCGTCTATAGGTTTCTGCATACCTTTTTTACTGTTATCTCAGGAGCAATGATATGGCCGAAACTGAACTGGAGTATTACTCAACACTGTCGGAAGCAATTGATGTCGCGCGGGAATTATTCATTGCCGATAACCCGGATCTTGATGAAGAAGAAATCAGCGTGCAGCAATTCAATGTGCAAAAGTATGTTCTTCAGGAGGGCGATATCGCGTGGCGCGCTGAGTTTTTTGCGGATGAAGAAGAGCCAGGCGAGTGTCTGCCTCTTTTGAGTGGTGAAGCCGCACAAAGTGTCTTTGACGGCGATTTCGATGAAGTCGAGATAAGCCAGGAGTGGCAAGAAGAGAATACGTTGCACGAATGGGACGAAGGTGAATTCCAGCTAGAACCCCCACTTGATACCGAAGAGGGCCAGACAGCCGCTGATGAGTGGGATGAGCGCTGATTACTCGTAGGGGCCGTGATTGGCATCCAGCGGTAACAGAAGCGTGTCAAACACCAGTGAGAAAGGTAAATCAAGCACGGTAATGTAGCGCCACGCTGAGTCGCGGACATCCCACTTAACACCGGGATAATACTGATTACCGTGCCCCTGACCGGGGATTGTCCGGCTGACGATGCTGCCGCAACCGCTAAGCAGGCACGCTATGACTGCCACCAAAATCACTTTCACAGGCAACCTCTTCTCGTTTGATACAGATAAAAAAATACCGGCTCTCAGGCCGGTATTTTCCTTAATGTCGGCTTACTTAGCCTTTAACGCCAGCGGGTTAAGCTTCAGCGTTTCATAGTAGCTCGCCCATGACAGATATCTCTCAGGTGCCGCCCACAAGCGATAATGCATACGCGCCAGCGTGACCGGGTCGCTCAGTAACACCAGACGACGATCGCGATTCAGCTTCTCTGGTGTTTCATTCAGCGCCTGCTCAACATGGCGATCGCGGGCAATTTCCAGCACATGGCTTGCGCGGTGACGTGCCGTTGCCATGGCGGTTGCCAGCGCGTTGAATGACGGGTTAAACACCGCATGCATGAAGCCATCATCCAGGCTGCGCGAGCGATTCAGCTCCAGATATTTATCCGTATCCACCAGCACCTGCGGCGGAGAATACTCTTCCGGGATCAGGAACAGTTTCCAGCGTTTAGTGCGCAGGCCGACAGTAGACCGGCTGGAGATAACCGACACGAATGGCGACAGGATCAGCGAGAAGACAATCGGCGCCAGCCAGAACAGGAAGCGCAGATCAAGCCACGCCATCCCGACAGCCCATACCAGACCCAGCAGCAACTGAGAACCGTGGCGCATAAAAGCCTCACCCCACGGCGTAGAGTCATCGTCACGCTGCGGCGAGTTCCATACCACTTCCCAGCCCAGGAACGCGCTGACCACAAACACGGTGTGGAACAGCATACGCACCGGCGCAAGCAGCACCGAGAACAGTACTTCCAGCAGCAGGGAAATCGTTACGCGGAAGAAACCGCCATACTCTTTCGGCCCTTTGCACCACACCAGGATAATACTCAGTAGCTTCGGCAGGAACAGCAGCACCATTGTCGAGGCGAAAAGCGCGATAGCCAGCTCCGGACGCCACTGTGGCCACACCGGGAACAGCTGGCGCGGCTGCAGGAAGTATTGCGGTTCTGTCAGCGCATGCACTACCTGCAAAGCCGTGGAAAGCGCAAGGAACATAAACCACAGCGGTGCGGAGAGATAGGACATCACGCCGGTGAGGAACACTGCGCGGTGAACCGGGTGCATACCTTTTACCAGGAACAGGCGGAAGTTCATCAGGTTGCCATGGCACCAGCGGCGGTCGCGTTTCAGCTCATCGAGCAGGTTTGGCGGCAACTCTTCATACGAGCCAGGCAAATCGTAAGCGATCCACACGCCCCAACCGGCACGGCGCATCAGTGCGGCTTCGACAAAGTCGTGGGAAAGAATCGAACCGGCAAACGAGCCTTCACCCGGCAACGGTGCCAACGCACAATGCTCAATAAACGGTTTCACGCGGATAATCGCGTTATGACCCCAGTAGTGGGATTCACCCAACTGCCAGAAGTGCAAACCGGCGGTGAACAACGGCCCGTAAACGCGGGTTGCAAACTGCTGACAGCGTGCATAAAGCGTATCCATCCCGGACGCTTTCGGTGACGACTGGATGATCCCGGCGTTCGGGTTCGCTTCCATCAGGCGTACCAGCCCGGTCAGACACTCGCCGCTCATCACGGAGTCCGCATCCAGCACCACCATATAGCTGTACTGGCTGCCCCAGCGACGGCAGAAGTCATCGATATTACCGCTTTTGCGTTTTACGCGACGGCGGCGGCGACGGTAGAAAATCTGCCCTTCGCCCTGTACTTCTGCAATCAGCTCCATCCAGGCTTTCTGCTCAGCAACGCAGATATCCGGATTGTAACTGTCACTCAGAATGTAGACGTCGAAGTGCGCCGCGTTGCCGGTCGCTTTCACGGATTCCCAGGTGGCACGCAAGCCTGCAAAAACGCGATCCACGTCTTCGTTACAGATAGGCATGATCAGCGCCGTACGATGCTCCGGGTTAAGCGGTTCATCACCCACCGTTGAAGCCGAAATACTGTATTTATCACGGCCAATCAGCAGTTGCAGGAAGCCCATCAACGCGGTCCAGAACCCGGCGGAAACCCAGCAGAAAAGCACCGCGAACAGGATTAAGATACCGGTTTGCAGCACATACGGCAGGAGCTGCATAACGGAAACCCACAGATCCTGGCCCGCCATATCCGTTGGGTTGATCAGCGCCCACCCCTGATACGGCAGAATGGTTTTCATATACCAGGTTGCGACGACGGTTTGCGCCAGCGTCAGCAACAGCAGGATATAGCGGCGGATAGAGCCGACGGTACGCCATTTCTGCTCGTGCGCTTGCTCCTCTTTGGTCAAGCGCGCAAGGTAACGCGGCGCAACTTCGCGCCCGCGCAGACGATCCCAAAAACGACCAATCGGGTTGGTGCGCCACGGATCGGGGAACATCGAAGAGCGTTTTGCTTTCGGCATCGCCTGTAACTGCGCGCGCCCTTCATCGTCTTTGATCAATTGCCCTTCGCCGAGCGAATCCGGCCAGCTATGTTCCAGACGTGCCGTCACAGAACCAAGCGGCGTATCATCATCACGCGTCCAGTTCGTATGCTCTTTATCCAGCGCTTCATGCACGCTGCGAATGTTCTCTGTCGGCAGCGCCGCTTTTTCCGTCCTGGAAAGCGGCAGCATGTCGATATACTCAATTGTCTTATTCATTGGCAGGTAGCTGATAGCTCCAGGTTTCACTCAGGTTCTGGTCGGCGTTGACCAGCGCCGCGCGCATATCCGTGGTTTTCTTCGGATCTTTCACCTTCACGCGCAACATCAAACGCCAACCTTGCGTAACCGGATTATAGCGAACGGTGTTTTCAACGATCTCACCGTTATCGCCAATGCTGGCTTGCGCGGTAACAGGGGTTTCCTTCGGCAGTTTTTTCATATCCTGACCGGTGAAATCCACCACAAACGCGACTGTTCCGTCAGGTTGACGGATAAGGTTTGATTGTTTCACATCACCTGTGGAGCGACGCGTCTGCAATACCCATGCATTGTCTGGTGCATGCAGTTTGTCTTCGTCACGGCTAAAGGTGATGGTGTATTTGAAGTTCATCTCTTTACCCGGATCCGGCAGTTGATCCGGCGTCCAGTAAGCGACGATGTTATCGTTCGTTTCATCGTTGGTCGGGATCTCGACCAGTTCGACTTTGCCTTTTCCCCACTCGCCTTTCGGCGTTACCCATGCGCTCGGACGCAGATCGTAGCGGTCATCGATATCTTCAAAACGGGAGAACTGACGACCACGCTGCAGCAGACCAAAGCCCTGCGGGTTTTCCATCGCATAGCTACTAACAGCAAGATGTTTCGGGTTATTCAGCGGACGCCAAATCCACTCACCGTTGCCTGCCAGCATCGATAGCCCGTTGGAATCATGCAATTCCGGGCGATAGTTAGTCGCAGGAGAGGGTTGAGTCGGCCCGAACAGGAACATACTGGTCAGCGGCGCAACACCAAGTTTGCCCACTTTATCGCGCAGGTAAACTTTGGACTGCACATCCACCACGGTGTCGCGGCCTGGAATGATCACAAAACGGTAAGCACCCGTTGCACGCGGTGAATCCAGCAGCGCGTAGATGGTCAGGCGTTTGTCAGTTGGTTTTGGACGCTCAATCCAGAACTCACGAAAACGCGGGAACTCTTCGCCAGATGGCAGCGCAGTGTCAATGGCAAGACCGCGAGCGGAAAGGCCATACACCTGCCCTGCGCCAATCACGCGGAAGTAGCTTGCGCCCAGCATGCTGACGATTTCATCGTTTTTATCTTTATTATTGATGGGGTACAGAACTTTGAAACCGGCGAAACCGAGGTCTTTGACCGTGTCTTTATCGTGCTGGACATTGCCGAAATTGAAGTAATCCGGGCTGTATTTGATTTTACGTACGGCAGTGGTAGTCACTTCGTTGATGGTCACTGGCGTGTCGAAGTACATACCCTGATGATAAAACTCAAGCTTAAATGGGGTGTTGATCGCGTTCCAGTAGGCTTTGTCGTGGTTAAACTGGATCTGCTGATAGTCCGCGTACTTCATCTCACGGAACACAGAGGGCAAATTGGTCTTGGGTGCTTCGTAGCCTTTACCGGCCAGTGATTGTGCCTGTTTTGCGACATCGTCAATAGAAAAGGCCCAGCCTGATGACGTATAAAGTGACAACAGAACAGCAGCACCTACCCAACGCATTTTCATCATTCGTAATTTAGGTTTCATAATAACTAAGCACTTCCCCCTTTGTGTGCTTAAATCGATCCGATCCATTTTAATGGAAACTCTGGCTATCCGACAACTGAATCCCCGCATTGTTCTCCACGCAGGCTCATTGAATAAGCAAATGAAACTAACCCTTTATCGTTTTGCAGGCTTATCCTGGAGACAGGTTATCGGTCATAGTGTAGGGTTGGTTGCGAATGTAATCATTATTTGTCTTATGGATAAGACGAAAAGTCTGAGAATGTACGGAGTAATATGACCAAAACCCCCGCACAACGAGAATATTTCCTTGATTCCATACGCGCGTGGTTGATGCTGCTTGGGATCCCGTTTCATATTTCGCTGATCTACTCCAGCCATATGTGGCATGTAAACAGCGCCTACCCCTCATGGTGGCTGACGCTGTTCAATGACGCCATACATGCGTTCCGTATGCAGGTGTTTTTTGTTATTTCCGGTTACTTTTCATACATGTTGTATTTGCGCTACCCGCTAAAGCACTGGTGGAAGCTACGCGTTGAGCGCGTCGGCATTCCTATGCTCACTGCGATCCCACTGCTGACACTGCCGCAATTTATTATGTTGCAATATGTGAAAGATAAAACGGCCGAATGGCACACCCTATCGACTTATGACAAATTCAACACGCTGTCATGGGAACTCATCTCTCATTTATGGTTCTTACTTGTCCTCGTAGTATTAACAACGGTCAGCATGGTGCTGTTTAAAAAACTAAAAAATAGCGCTAAACGGCTGGCTGGCAATATTTCGCTGGCACAACTGTCACTTTGGTTCCTGCTGTTAGGTATCGCCTGGGCGGCGTTCCGTCGAATTGTGTTGATACTGCATCCGGAAATATTACG
The DNA here is from genome assembly GCF_042788095.1 of Kosakonia sp. YIM B13571. Taxonomy (NCBI): domain Bacteria; kingdom Pseudomonadati; phylum Pseudomonadota; class Gammaproteobacteria; order Enterobacterales; family Enterobacteriaceae; genus Kosakonia; species Kosakonia sp. YIM B13571. The sequence continues at coordinate 54,942 of NZ_JBHZPL010000001.1, forward strand.
TGACGCGCTATTTAATTTTGCGGTAATGCAGACCTTGTTCTACATTCCGTTCTTCATTCTTGGTGCGCTGGCGTTCATTAATTCGCGTCTGAAGTCGCTGTTTACCACGCCTTCGCCGTGGTGCATGTTCGGTTCTGCTCTGGCCTTTGGGGCTTATTTGCTCAACCAGCGCTACGGCAGTGGCGATGGCTGGATGTACGAAACCGAGGCGGTTATCACCATGCTACTGGGGCTGTGGATGGTCAATGTGGTCTTTTCATTGGGTCACAAGTTGCTGAACTTCCAGTCTGCGCGCGTCAGTTATTTCGTAAATGCATCCCTGTTTATCTATCTGGTACACCATCCACTGACGTTGTTATTTGGCGCGTGGATCACACCGCATATCCAGTCTAATCTCCTTGGTTTTCTTACCGGACTGGTCTTCGTCATTGGTATTGCGCTGCTGCTGTATGAAATCCATCTGCGCATTCCACTACTTCGCTTCCTTTTTTCCGGTAAGCCGCAACAAAACGACGCGAAGCGCCATGCTCACGCCAGATAACGCCCTGGCTGCTCTGGTCGCAGAGCAGCCGCGACTTATTGGATGTGCTGAGTTAGTAAGCGCTGGTAAAGCTGCGTCATTTCGTCATCGAAACAAACAAAGATCACCTGCTGGAGTTGAGGCCGACGTATGAGGTGCGCAGCAACGGTATTAACAGCGATTTCTGCCGCCGCGGCTTTTGGGTAACCATACACGCCGGTACTGATAGCGGGAAAAGCAATGCTCGTGTAACTATTGGCTTCCGCCAGCAGAAGGCTATTGCGGTATGCATCCTCCAGCAAGCGCGCTTCATTCTCCTCTCCGCCACGCCAGACCGGTCCAACCGCGTGGATCACCGCCTTCGCCTTTAAATTTCCTGCCGCCGTAATTACCGCATGGCCTGGCGGGCACTCGCCCTGCTGCTGACGTACCTGCCGGCACGCCTCAAGCAAAGCAGGCCCAGCGGCACGATGAATTGCACCATCCACACCGCCGCCGCCAAGCAATGATGAGTTTGCCGCATTCACAATCACATCCACTTCAAGCGTGGTGATATCCCCTTGAAGCACCTGCATACGTGGTTGCATTTTTGCCCCCTATCCGGCCAGTAACCCGTTAACACCGTTAAGTGTACCCGGAAATACAGAAGGCAACATATTCAAAATCATCAGTTATAGGTGATGGTAACCTCAGCGCGAGATTGCTGCGCATCGAGATAACGCATCTGGACTTGTGCTACCTGTGGAGAGAGAGCTTGCCGGGTTTCATCGGTAACAGGGATTTGCTGGGTCTGCATTTTATTGTTTTGCAGACAGGAGAGCAGCAGATTTTGGTTCTGTGTACGGGTTTCGCAGCCCCCTTCAACGATAGCGCCACGAAAATGGATCACACCTCCCGCCGGTTGGGTTCCAGCATAGGCTGATGACATAATGCAAAGGCAGGTAACAGGAAGAACAAACGCTTTAAAAAGTCGCATAAACACCTCACAAATCACCCATCCCTGAAAGCTGAGCGTCGGCTATCGATAACATAAATATCGGCACCATTGGCGTGTTCCTTTATTAAACTTAGCATTCAGATGAGAAATAAGTTTAGTGCGGCTTCATTTCCAGAATGATTATTCAGCAGGCCACTGCTGGGCAAGGTGTAGCGACTGGCCATCGGACACCGTGACGATAATTTTGACGTTATCGTGTGCGGAAATACTCAAACGAATGCGCGAAATCGCCGTCGTTTGATTCGCCGGGAGAGTCATTGTGTTTCGTTGCCGGCTTTGGCTAACACCCGCAGCGCCTTCACGCTCGGTAATAATCTGCACCTGGCAAACACAATCCTGCGTAACTTGCACCAGCGGGGTAATGGTGTAATTGTCGCCGTCGCGGGTGGTATTGAACGTGATCTGGCTGGATAACGCCGCCAGCAATAATAAGGTATGCATAGCGCCTCCAAAAAAAAACAGGGCCGCAGCCCTGTTTATTCCTGCCTGGGGGATCAGTACTGATTCGCGGTAGCGTTATTACCGTAACCGGTTTGCTGTACAGTGACGCTTGAGCCAGATGCAGTCTGGTTAACCAGCGCACCGTTACCCGCGCCGTACTGGCTCACAGAAATATCAGAGTTGCGGCCATTCCACTGATCGATAGTGGCATTGTTTTGCGACCCGTTCTGTACCAAATCGATGGTGCTGTCATCTGAACCTTGACCCACATCGGCGGCATTGGCGGAACCGTACTGATGAATAGTCAGGTCAGATTCGCGTGCATCGCTTTGCAGAGCAAGGGCGGCGTTAGCGCTACCATATTGATAAATGCTCAGTTCAGAATTTGGGCCATTGCTACCACCGCCATGACCGCCGCCATTGCCATACTGCGGGACACTGCCTGCAAATGCGCCTGCTGAAACAACGATCGCTGCGAATGCTGCCACTTGGAAAAGTTTCATGGTAAACCCCCATTGGATTGAGATTAAAGCCACAGGACTTTCAACGTTGAATAACGCGAATAGCCATCTGCGACTGTCGTTGCACCACTACTGCCGTTTTTTGCGTACCATACTGCGTGATATTTGCCCGGTTGCCCGAGCCTTTCTGAATAATAACTGCGCTATTACCATAAGCACCCTGCGTAATACTCGCATCGTTGGCGCTACCGGCCTGATCGATATACGCCAGGTTATAACTTCCGGACTGGTTAATTTGCGCTGAATTATTTCCACCACTTTGAGAAATAACGCCTAATAATTTCGAACCTCGTTGATCAATATACGCACTATTACTCGTACCCTGTTGGTCAATATTGGCTGATTGATTATAAGGCGCCTGACTCAGTTCATTAACTGCCAGATTATATTCCGGGTTTGCCAGGTCATAACCGGCTGCAGTTGCAAATCCCGACATTCCTGGCAGGATTAACATCATAAAGGCTATTTTGTTCTTCATGCTGTCACCGCCGAACTTACTTGTTAATACCTGGTTGCAAAACTGAGTATGCCGTGGATAAAAAGAAAATATCTCACCAGCAAGTTGGATTTTCATTAGTCATATCATTCTAAAGCATGAAGAAAAATTACCCCCCACTTGCAGCAGAGATAGCATCAGATGATTTTTCTTAAATAGTTATCCCGATGCTATAACAGTCAATGTATGTGATACGTGGCAACACCAAAAAGAAAAATAAGGAAAACCTGAAGCCAACAAAAGTCAGGTCTTTGTTCTTAGTATAAAATTTCGCACTACCTCCTTTTTAAAACAGCTTTCTTTAGTGCTTACATATCAACTTAACTAACCATCAAAATAACATTTCAATATTTAATTTTACATTCTGTTACATGATTAACACTTGATTTAAGATCGGCAAGCGTTAGATTAAATCCGCAGCACTCATTACTTTGTATTATTTTCCCTCGCACGGGCTGAGCACTTATTTCTGATCACAGCATAGCGCATCCGACAGTACATCTGGTTTCCCCGGTGAATAACCGGGGTTGAAGTTGATGAACAAAAAACAAATACGCGGGGTTTCATCATGTTTAGTGAAGTCCATAGTTCAGCTATTTCCGTTTTATTATTAATTACCAAACCTTCATTACAGGCAACGGCGCTTCTGCAGCATTTAAAATTTGCGCTATCATTGCCCGGAAAGCTCCATAATATTCAACGACCTCTTGATGACATTCCAGCATTGAGCATTGTCTTATTCGACATGATGGATGTGGATAAAAAACTGATCCAGCAATGGCAGAATATCCTGTCGCAAAAAAAAGGTGATCTAAAACTATTGCTGATGAATACCTCCCTTGATTATCCATTCCAGGAGATAGAAAACTGGCCGAATATTACGGGTGTATTTTACATTTCAGAAGACAGAAGCCAGTTGGTCGACGGATTACAAGGCGTGCAGCGTGGTGAGTGTTATTTCTCACAAAAACTGGCGAGTTATCTCATCACACATGCCGGGAATTATCGTTACTACAGCGCTGAATCCGCACTGCTCACCCACCGAGAAAAAGAGATCCTTAATAAGCTGCGTATCGGCGCATCCAATGTTGAGATAGCCCGCTCGCTGTTCATTAGTGAAAATACAGTAAAAACACATCTTTATAATCTTTTCAGGAAGATAGCGGTAAAAAACCGCACGCAAGCCGTCTCCTGGGCTAACGATAATCTCAGGCGTTAATCCTATGAAACGCTATGGGTATCGCCTGGCAACCGCAGCTTTACTGATCGCCTGCGTAAACGTATCGGCTGTGGAAGTCGAAGTTCCCGGGCTTTTAGCCGATCACACCGTATCGTCTGTCGGACACGATTTTTATCGTGCATTTAGTGATAAATGGGAAAGTAGCTGGAAAGGGAATTTAACCATTAATGAACGACCTAGCGCCCGCTGGGGAAGCTGGATAACGATAATCGTCAATCAGAGTGTCGTATACCAGACTTTTCTTTTCCCGACACACCGCGACTTTGAGAAAAATGTTGAAATCGCGTTGGCGCAAACCCAGCAAGCGATCGATCACCTGCAAATAAACCAGGCGCTACTTAGCGTTGGCGATATGGCGAGTGATGAATTCTAAAATACGTTAAATCTCCGGAGGCTATTATGCGTAGCATATATACCCTGCTTGCGCTGTTGCTTATCGCGCCTGCATGCTGGGCGGGAACAATGACATTCCAGTTTCGTAATCCTAATTTCGGCGGTAATCCTAATAACGGTGCATTTTTATTAAATAGTGCCCAGGCACAAAATTCTTATACTGACCCCAGCTATAAAGATTACGGTGTGGAAACCACCTCCGCGCTGGATAATTTCACCCAGGCAATACAATCACAAATATTGGGTGGGTTACTCACCAATATTAATACCGGTAAACCAGGGCGAATGGTGACCAGCGATTTTATCGTGGATATTTCAAACAAAGACGGACAACTGCAATTAAACGTCACCGACAGAAAAACCGGCAAGACATCTACGATTCAGGTGTCGGGCTTACAAAGCGGTTCAACGGACTTTTAAGCCACTGTCTAACAGGACAATAACTATGTCGCGTCTATTTATTTTATTCGCCGTGTGTTTATTAAGCGGTTGCCTGACTGCGCCGCCAAAACAAGCCGCTAAGCCGACGCTGTTGCCGCGAGCGCAAAGTTATCAGGACCTGACGCATCTGCCGATGCCAAGCGGGAAAATTTTCGTCTCGGTGTATAACATCCAGGATGAAACCGGGCAATTTAAGCCCTACCCGGCAAGTAACTTTTCTACCGCCGTCCCGCAAAGCGCGACCGCAATGTTAGTCACGGCGTTGAAAGATTCACGCTGGTTTGTACCACTGGAACGCCAGGGCTTGCAGAATCTTTTAAACGAACGAAAAATCATTCGCGCCGCGCAAGAAAACGGGACTGTCGCCATTAACAATCGCGTTCCACTCCCCTCGCTGACCGCCGCGAATATCATGATTGAAGGGTCAATTATTGGCTACGAGAGTAATGTAAAGTCCGGCGGCGTTGGTGCGCGTTATTTCGGCATCGGTGGCGACACACAATATCAATTGGATCAAATCGCAGTGAATTTACGGGTGATAAATGTCACAACCGGAGAAATTCTCTCTTCGGTCAACACCAGTAAAACTATTCTTTCCTACGAAGTACAAGCCGGAGTGTTTCGCTTTATTGACTACCAGCGACTACTGGAGGGCGAAATTGGCTATACCGCCAACGAACCGGTCATGCTCTGCCTGATGTCGGCGATTGAAACGGGCGTGATTTTACTGATCAATGACGGGATTGATCGGGGGCTGTGGGATTTGCAACAAGGAGCCGATCGTCATAACCCCGTGCTGGCAAAATACCGTGAAATGGCGGCACCGCCGGAGTCCTGAAAAAGAAAAGCGTGACTTCCGGTCACGCTTTTTCTTGCTCTTTAAGCAGCGGCTGTGCACGGCGAGAAGCCAGCCACAGGCCGCTGTTTTTCATGGCATAGCCAAACACTAACCCAATAGCCAGCGAAGGGATGACCAGCCGCCAGTCGCCCTGCCCGGCAAACGTCGCACAGGCACCAATAAATGTCCCCGGTACAAAAGAGAGCAGCAAGTTTCGGGCCTGCAGACACATCAAAAACGCCACCATACCGGTCATCAGATAACCGACAATGTCCAGATTCGGAGCCAGTGCTGCACCATGAATAATGACCTGCGCCCAGGCCACGCCGCTCATGACTGTGCAGGCGGAAATAAGCAGCCCTTTCACACCACCCTGCGGGCAGGCGAAATAGGCGGTACAGCCGAGGAAACCGGCCCAGCTTAATAAACCGAGAGAGACAGCCACCCAGCCCCAGATACCGGAGAGAATGCCTGTCGTAATGGCGATAGAAAGGAGAATGTTCATGGCGCGCATCATAGCAGATGCGCACGCCTGAGATGCGACAGTGCGCACACTATTTGAAAACCACAAATCTCTGTTGCATTTTAATTGTGACGAAAATCACAATTACTCATCTGATTCTTCCTGCAACTCATCCCACATCGCAGCAATTGCATCGCGCGCCAGCGGGGCCATGGTGCGCCAGAACGGCGTTGTCGCATGGGCTTCAACTTTGCCAAAGAAGGTGCCACACCACGGCAGCAGATAATCGGCGAACAAGGTTTCCAGCGCCTCACTTTCATCCTCGGCAGACTGATCTTCCAGCCATGAAGCCGCCAGCAGCAACGTCCCGATGTGATCGGCCAGCGCGTCGGTCAATGGCATGCCGCGGCTGGACAAAAATGAGCGCACTTCCGCTTCCATCGCACCTTCAACCCAGGCACTACGATAAGGTGAGACGCGGCACTCTTCGCCAACAAACAGCGCGTTGTAATCGGCCGCCAGTGCCTGCGCATCGCAGTTTTTCTGCAACCGTTCAAGCAACTCATCCTGCTCCAGCGGCCAGCTTTCCGCCAGTTTTCCTTCACGGATCAGGGTATAGAGCGGTACCAGCAGAGGATCTTGCGGCTGGCGGTAAAACAGCGAGCCCAGTACGCGACAGAGGATTGAAAATTCGTTCATTCAGTTGTTCCAGTCAGTATTAAAGTTCTGCAAATTCGGTAATTGGCACCATGCCGCGAGATTCGAGGAAATCCAGCAGACGGCGCGGTGAGACATTCAAAATACGATCTTCCGGGAAACCGACATCGTCCAGCACCTTACGGCACTCGCTGAAATCGCCCAATGTAAACGCCGTATGAGAATCCGATCCCAGCGCCACCCAACCGCCGGCGTCACGCACTGCGGCTGCCACAGCGCGGCAATTCGCCTCACTGCCTTTGCGCGAATGTATAAACGACGAATTGTTGATCTCAAGCGCGACACCATATTTCGCGGCGGCGGCGGCAACGGCCGGAATATCAATGTCAAATTTCGGGTTACCGGGGTGACTAATAATATGGACATTGCCGCTGGCGATAGTCGCAATCATGGCCTGAGTATGAGTCGTTTTATCCTGCGGTGGAAACACCGGCTCATGGAAACCCGCGATAATCAGATCCAGCGATGTCAACATCGGTCCGGTGCAGTCGATTTCACCCTCGGTGTTTTTAATATTGGCCTCAATACCGCGCAAAATCCCCACACCATCGACCAGCCGGGGCCAGATGCGCATATTCACGAAGTGCCAGTAGTGCGGCGCATCCGCCATATCCGGCCCGTGGTCAGTAATGGCAAAGAGTTTGATCCCTTTGCGTTTTGCCTCGGCAATATAATCGTGAAGCGTGCTGTAAGCGTGGGTGCTGGCGACGGTATGCATATGCAGGTCAACGGGATACATGACTCACTCCTGTAGTTATTTCTGCAAAGGATAGCAGTTATCGTTGGCGAGTTTAATGACAAAACCCGGCGATGCCGGGCGTCCGTCAGTAACCACGCGCTCTGTCTACCCGCCCGCTGACCGTTTCACCCCGCTCAATACGTTGAATAGCCTGCGCAATAAAAGCCACAGCTTCATTGCGACGCGTCGTCGCCGCTATATGCGGCGTCATCGCAACACGAGGATGCGCCCAAAGTGGGTTATCGAACGGTAGCGGCTCCTGGCTAAAGACATCAAGCATGGCACCCTTCAGCTTTCCACTCTCCAGCGCTGCAAGCAGATCACGCTCGACGATATGCACACCGCGCGCAAGATTTATTACATAGCTGTTATCAGCGAGCTGGTTGAGCAACGCAGTATTAATGATACCTGCCGTTTCCGGAGTGTTCGGCAGCAGATTGATCAGCACTCGAGTGCCATCAAGAAAGTTAGGTAACTCCTCACCACCCGCAAAACTGGTCACACCGGGCATATTCTTACGGCTGCGGCTCCAGCTACGCAGCGGGAACCCCCACTGGAGCAGGCTTTCGGCCACTTTCGCACCGAGCACACCTGCACCGAGGATGCCAATGGTGAAGTCTTCACGCTCGTATTCATCCAGCGGTTGCCATTTCGCCTGCTGTTTTAGCGCCTGATAATCATCGAAACGTCTGAACCAGTGCAACACCTGGCTCACTGCATACTCCTGCATTTGTAGCCCCATGCCAGTGTCTTCCAGGCGAAACAGCGGAATAGACTCGGGAAGCATCTCAGGATGGGCGTGCAACTGGCTAAGAATCGAATCGACACCCGCCCCCAATGCAAAAACGCCTTTTAATTGTCGGCCTTTCAGCATTTCAACCGGTGGATGCCAGACCAGCGCGTAATCGGCCTGAGCAACGTCTCCCCGCGTCCATGCGCGGATATTTGCCTGCGGCAACGCCTGACTCAATGCGCGAATCCAGTCGTTGTTATCGAATGAGGGGTGATAAAAGATAATTTCCATATCAACTCCAGAACCTGGTGTGATGTATCCGGTTATTTTCCGGAACTATTGTGCTTTTTCGCTAAGGCCGCTCAGCATAACAAATTTCCTCCATGCCGCGCGGAGAAAGTACCGTGACGAGAAAAAAAACGATTTCAGAACGTTTAAGAAGCAGGTTGTTTGAAGTTTGTCTAAACGCGCTAATTTATTGAAAAAGAGGATTGACGGCGTTCCGGGTTTTTCCTACATTAGCGCCCGTCCCGGCAACATCGGGAAAACAATGTGGTGAGGTGTCCGAGTGGCTGAAGGAGCACGCCTGGAAAGTGTGTATACGGCAACGTATCGGGGGTTCGAATCCCCCCCTCACCGCCATCATTTAAAGAAGAGCTCGCATGCAAATGCGGGCTTTTTTTTCGCATATCACACTCCCGCAGGGGGGATGAGACGCCCCGACCAGGGTTCGACAACTGGCGCAGCCAGTTGGACAGACCAGGAACGCAGTGAGTGGGCTGCCCGTAGGGTGAGCGCAGCGAATCAATCCCCCCCTCACCGCCATCATTTAAAGAAGAGCTCGCATGCAAATGCGGGCTTTTTTTTTCGCATATCACACTCCCGCAGGGGGGATGAGACGCCCCGACCGGGGTTCAACAACTGGCGCAGCCAGTTGGACAGACCAGGAACGCAGTGAGTGGGCTGCCCGTAGGGTGAGCGCAGCGCAGCGAATCAATCCCCCCCTCACCGCCATCATTTAAAGAAGAGTTCGCATGAAAATGCGGGCTTTTTTTCGCATATCGCACTCCCGCAGGGGGGATGAGAAGCCCCGACCGGGGTTCGACAACTGGCGCAGCCAGTTGGACAGACCAGGCACGCAGTGAGTGGGCTGCCCGTAGGGTGAGCGCAGCGAATCAATCCCCCCCTCACCGCCATCATTTAAAGAAGAGCTCGCATGCAAATGCGGGCTTTTTTTCGCATATCGCACTCCCGCAGGGGGGATGAGAAGCCCCAACCAGGGTTCGACAACTGGCGCAGTCCGTTGGACAGATGACGAGCCCGCGAGGAATCTGCCCGCACAAAAACGCCGGGAGCGATTTTGAACAACCGCATATTTCATCGCTATTCAATGGTCATTCCATATCCAGAAGCCCTCTTTCGTTAAGGGCATCATATTTCAGGATTTCTGCCGTCATTCGTTCCTGCCATCGGCTGATAAATGCCCGGGTATGGGGAGCGGCCAGATGCACAGACAGTGCATCCTGATCTTTCCAGCGTTCCGATATGAGCACACGTCCAGCCAGGAAATCCTCTACGGCCACGTCATACGAGAGGTTTCCTGCACGTTTTCGCACGGTTTGAGCGAGCACGTTTATATCGCTCATAAACAGCGGTAAATCAGCGGGTTTAATGTTCACATAGCCGCAAATGATGAGCATATCGTTGCCTTTTTCTGTCATCCCAGATCGCAATGTCTGGCCATTCGGGGACGCGATTATCAAAAGTTTGTCAGCACAATTTTGCCCTGAATACTTCCCATTGCTGCGCGCTGATGGGCAGCAGAGGCCATTGCTAATGGATAGGTGCTATCAACCACCACTCGGACAACACCTTTTTCCAGGAGACGGCCTGCTTCCGATAATTGCGCACCGCTGGAACGTACTTGCGTCGATGACACCGTCACCTCTTTTTGCGCAGCCTCAACAAGATGTGCGGAAAAACCCAAAGGATTAACCAGAAAGAGAGCACCGCCAGGCCTGATACAGCGCAGAAAGCGCGCCATATTGGCACCACCCACCGCATCAAGAACGAGATCAACATTTTTTACTACGCTCTCGGCTGCGGTTTTGGTGTAGTCAATAAACTCGTCTGCCCCCAGTTCGCGTAAAAGCCCCTCATTGCGGGAAGAGGCCACGGCAATGACTCGCGCACCTTTCCAATGGGCCAGTTGAACAGCAAGGTGCCCCACGCCGCCCCCGGCACCATTCACCAACACGGTCCGCCCGCTTAATGGAACGGCTTTATGTGGAAAAGACTGGAAAGGATTCGATTCGTCATGCCCTGTCTCGACAAGAAACTGCCAGGCCGTGAGCAGTGACATCGGTGCCCCCGCAGCTTGAACATATCCAATTCCCCGAGGTTTCAGCGCCAGTTCTGACGAAGGCACGCTTACATACTCTGCATAAGCGCCACTGCCTTCCATCACCCTTTCAGGAAAACGCACCATCGAATAGACCGCATCCCCGATACTGAACCCTGTGACATTTTTACCGACCGCCGCGACAACACCTGATATGTCGGTGCCCAAAATGAGCGGAAAAGCGGGCGCGGGCCACCATTCAGGCGGAAGTGCCCGATACCCCTCACGCAGATACCAGTCTGGCGGGTTAAGGCTGGCCGCTTGCACATGAACAAGGACGTCGTCGCTTCCAACAACGGGCCGGGGGACGTCTTCATAAAGCAGGTTATCAGGCCCACCAAACGCATGTAGCTGTACCGCTTTCATCATCTCAGTCATTACCGTCTCACTCTAAAAAGCACTCAGTTAACAGAGCATACGGCTAATATTCAGGATTGATAATGTGGCTGTATTTCGCTTTAATTGTGCCATGAAGGAACAAATAGGTTTTGAAAGACTCACGGGTCTTATCGCATTCGCTCGTGCCGGCGCTCTGGGCAGTTATAGTGCCGCTGCCCGCTCGCTCTCCGTTTCACCTTCCGCAATCAGTAAAAGCATTCAACGGCTGGAAAAGCATCTCGGCGTAACCTTATTCACCCGAACGACGCGCTCGCTCGTTTTAACTGCCGAAGGCCGCGAACTGCACGAACGGGCGTTGCGATTGCTACGGGATGCCGAGGAGATCGAGCAGGTAGCGAAACGCACACGCGCGGAACCGGCAGGAACGTTACGCATTGCGGCATCGTTACCGGTGGGCATCCATATCATCGCCCCCCTTCTTGCGCAATTTTGCGCGCTTCACCCAAAAGTGACGATTGATTTACGGTTGAATGACCAGGTGGTAAGCATTGTTGATGAGAATATTGATATTGCCATTCGAATTGGCGATCTCGCGGATTCGAACCTCCTGGCGCGTCGCCTCCCGCCGTATCAGATAGGGTGTTATGCCTCGCCTGAATATTTAGCCAATTGCGCCCCTCCGGAACATCCTAATGACGTAATCGGGCACCAAACGATTAATCTGCGTTACCAAAATACCGGGCAACTTTTTCGCTGGCCGTTCCGTGTCGGTGAGCGGGAGATTGAAATCGTGCCTTCGTCAACGGTGATTGTTGATGCCAGTGAAGCCGCCATAGCCGCAATGGCTGCCGGGGCCGGAATAGGCATGGCATCGAATTTTATGGTGGCTTCCCTGGTCAGGGATAAAAAGTTAGTTCCCGTACTTGCAGATTTTACGGTGGAGCGGCGCAATATTACGGCGGTCTGGCATGAAAGCCGTCGCGCCAATCCTGCGGTACGTGCTTTTCTGGACCATATACTTAAACATCTTTAGATTACCTGTCGCGGTGATAACAAACGCGGCATGGTCAGGGATGTCCGCTTTGGCACGCAGGAGACGCTCAGGCCAAAACAGGTGTCAGCCTGGTCGCTGCGTTAAGTTTCACCGGTTAAGGGCGCAATAATGAAAAAAATGGACAGGATATCGAAGATGAGAGCCGTAGAGTTTTTGCTGTACACCCTCAAACCCGGCACCGGGAAAGAGTTTCACAGGATCATGACGCAGGAGAGTGCTCCACTTCATCGTTCAGCGGGCATGGATATCGTTTCTTTTGGCATATCAACCCATGACGATGACGCTTACTATCTGATCAGAGCTTATGACAGCCTCTCCCACCTGAAATCCTCTCAGGAATCTTTTTATAACAGTGAAGCGTGGCGTCTTGGCCCACGGCAGGCCATTATCGACAGAATAAGCGTCAGCGTTAAATCGGTGCTCACGCTCAGCGACAGTGCAATTGAAAATTTACGATCCAGCTAATTGCGCAACCTACATTATTATTACGCCGCGCCAGCGGCATTTTTATCGCCAGCGCTTAACTTATCGCGCTACCCCAAACGCTGCAGAATTCTTAAGGGAACTGCTGATCCATGTGGTTGCTGCCCGTATCGCCGAACAGGCGGGACATCAGCAGCCCCATACCGCTGAAAGTCGTTTGCCCTGAGGCTGCAGGCGTCTTATTTGACCGCTGTACAGGCTGAGGGACAGTGGCTTTTGAAATATCTTCAGAGGAGCTTTGCGTCTGTGTGTATTTCACTGTGGATGTCGTGATAATCATAAAATCCGTTTCCCCAGACCTGCGATGTAAAGTGGGTCACTGGTGAGTCCATACAGCATTTTCCGTAGCAACTCACCATCCTCAACACTGCGGAATAGATGCGCTGCGCTTATTGATGTGAATTCGCACATCGATATAACTAACGACATAAAACCGGATAACTTGAGAGCTTTTCCAGACAAGAATGATGCACCAGGGCTGGCAAGATGGGGCGTTTTCAGCCACAGGATGCATCGCCTAGAGTCAGACTGCAGTTCTATAATCAGTGCGGTTCAGGGTAGCGCGAGCTAAACACAGATCAGGCAGGGCATACAATGCGCTCCCTGATTCTTGTTAAAATGGCTTTCTCCGCACAGTATGATTTCGTGACGGTCAAAAACTGAAGATCTCAAAACCATGATAACAGCCGATGAGATTCACTTTGCTGAGTGGCAAGTCTGGCCCCAGCTAAGGATTCTGTTGCACCGGGGTAAACCAGTAAGAATTTCGGCCAGAGCGTTTGATGTTCTGGTGGTTCTGCTGAGAGCGGAAGGTAAAGCGGTAAGCAAAGAGACTTTACTCACGCAAGTATGGGGAAATGACATCGTCGAAGAAAATAATCTTCAGGCGCATATTTCCGCTATACGCCGCGTACTGGGTCATGACCGGCATCTGCTTATCACTGAGTTTGGTTGTGGTTACCGCTTTAACATCACCAGCGTACCGTCGCAGACTCCCCTTGAATCAGTCCGACCAGCCCCGGTGGTTACCCCTATTCTGGCGTCGATTTTAGGGCGTGATAAGGCAGTGCAGGAAGTCTGTGCCTTGTTAAATCAGCACCAGATGGTAACCATTACCGGTCCCGGGGGCGTGGGGAAAACGCGGCTGGCGTGGGAAGTTGTCAATCTTGTGCGCACGCATTTTCCTGATGGCATATATGTGGCAGAACTGGCGCATATCACCGAAACATCTGGCTTGCTCTCTGTTTTTTCACAAGCGTTACATCTTCCCCTTGCTACCGTTGAGCATGATGCTGATTTACGCCAACAGCTTGCGCGACGTCGGTGTTTACTGCTGATTGATAATTGTGAACACGTCATTAGTGAGCTGGAACCTGTAGCGACGTTACTCATGACGCAGGCTCCGCATATCAGGCTGCTGTTGACCAGCCAGGTGGCGTTACAGATTGCCGGTGAGCAACAATATTTACTGCCGCCATTGCAGGTTCCTGAAAAGAAAATCAATGATAATAAGGCGTTAATGTCTTTTGCCAGCGTCCGCCTCTTTATCGAGCGTGTGCAGGCCAACCGGCATGATTTCCATCCCTCAGACAGTGAATTGCCGTTGATTGGCGAATTGTGCCGTCATCTTGATGGCTTGCCGTTAGCCATTGAACTTGCGGCCTCCCGTCTGCCTGTGATGAGCATCAGTGAGGTTTATAGCCGACTGGAGGACCGTTTCCAGCTATTGAGCAATACGCTCAGCGCTCGCGTTCCCCGGCACCAGAAAATCGTGACCACGCTGGAGTGGACGTATCAGTTACTCAACGCACGCGAACAGCAGTTATTCAGGACGCTGGGCATCTTTACCGATTCGTTCAGTATGAAATCAGTCAATGATTTTCTTGAGACTGAAGACAAAGATAGCTGGCAGGTTATTGACGATCTGCAGCGGTTACTCTCCCTGTCACTGATTCAGACCCGTCATCAGGTGCCAGTAACCCGTTTTCGGCTGCTGGAAACCATGCGCCAGTTCGCTTGCACTAAACTCAGGCAGGCGGAGGAATATGACGGGCTGATGGCCCGTTTTGTCGATTATTATAAAGTTCTGGTGGAGCAGGCCCGGAATGACTGGTTGATGCTGCCAACGGAACAGTGGCGGGAACGCTATGGCCACATCCTTAATGATTTACGGCGCGTTTTACAGCAAACATTACCTGAGGGGCGAGATGCCTCTACAGGGCTTGAGATCTTACAGGCGATGACGCCGTTCTGGATTGAATATTCACTCTATGATGAATGTCAGCGTCATATTTATCCTCTGTTAGATGAAAAACGTTCGCGGATAGTCTTAACGTTACGCCAGCGGATGAACCTCTGCGCCGCTGCTGGTAAGGCATCAACCTGGGCAAAAGGCCCGACATCTGAAACCCATTCAGCCTGGCAAACCGCACTGACACTGGCCGAAAAGCTCGACGACAAAGAGATATGTTTGCAGGCGCATTACGGCTTATGGCTGTATTGCCTGCGCACGGGCGAACTGAATAAATCACGTCAGCATGCGCAATCTATGTACGAACTCGCACGGGCCATCAATGACGCGGAAGCACAGGCTACCGGGCTACGTATTCTCGGTGTATCGCTGCATTTTTTAGGTCAGCATGTCGCTGGGCGCAATGACCTGCTGCAATCGCTGGCCTGGTGCGATCGTGAGAGCGCAAGCCACTCTTTCCGTTTTGGTCTGGATCAGGAGACAGCAGGCCTGGCTTTTCTGTCTCGTTTACTCTGGGTACAAGGCGAGTATCAAGCCGCAAGACAGATGGCATGGCGCGGCATTAAAAAAGCCGCGCGTTTACAACATGCTTGTTCGCTTTGCTGCGCCCTGGCGGAAGGCGCCTGTATGACAGCGGCACTGGATCGCAAGCCACGTTGGGTGATAAAAGCGGCAAACTGGCTGATTCGTGTGGCAGAAAAACATGATTTGTATTTCTGGAAAACCTATGGCGAGCTGTTTCTTGTCTGGGCCAAACGGTTTAGCCATAGCGATGTGAGTCAAACCACCCTGTTTAGCTCATTGCAAGCGATGGGGCTGGACTGGCAATACTCTCCCTTGTTGTCGGAAATTGATAGCGGGCTATCGCAGCAAAGCGCCACGCTGGATCATGAAAACTGGTGTGCGCCTGAGCTGATGCGTCTTTCCGCCGCGCAATTGCCGCCTCAGGAGCAACGCCTGATGCTGGAGCAGGCTCTGGGCAAAGCGCGTCAGCAACAGGCTCACGGCTGGGCTCTGCGCATTGCTTATTCACTGGCTACATTGCAGGCGCAAGCCGGGGAAACATTCGCGGCGAAGCAGTTAATCGAAAACGTTTTACAAGGTGTCGATGGCGCAGACAGGGCACCGGATGTCAGAAAAGCTCTCGCGCTACGTGCCAGACTGGTGGCCTGAATAGTGACGCCTCGCGGTGGCTAACATCCCCATCATCACCAGCCCTACTCCCGCTGAAGAAATCAGCGTCCAGCTATGCGTTGCCTCCCACACCCAGGCGGCAGCCAGTGAACCGCCAGCCCCGCCCATAAATATGATGCTCATAAAGAGTGTATTAAGACGGTTTCTGGCATCCGGGCGCAAAGAATAAATTGTGTGCTGGTTCGCTATCAGTACACATTGTTCACCCGCATCGAGCAGTAAAATGCCTACCACCAACCCCGCCATGCTGTTCCAGCCCCAGAGAACAACCCAGGCAAACAGCATGAGTAACACACCCAAAACCACCATCCGGAAGGGTCCCTGGCGATCGCTGAAACTGCCTGCCAGTGGTGCGCACAGAATACCGATTAACCCCAGAGCAGCCAGAGTTCCGGTTACCCCTGCCCCGTAATCGTAGCGATACGATAACCAGAAAGGGAGCACGGTCCACAGCACGCTGAAGGAGGCAAACAGCATCGCTTGTGTCAGCGTCGCATCGCGCACCTGCGGTTCACTTTTCCACAAATAGCCTAATGAACGTAACACCGCCAGATAATGAAACGCGGGTGTCGGCAACGACTGAGAAGGTAAAATACGCGCGATGAAAAATAGCGCCAGCAATGTCATCACCGCGCCGGACAAAAAGACGCCACGCCAGTCGAAATACTGACCGATAAGACCCCCGATAGCCCGGCCAGCAAGAATACCGGCAAGGACGCCACTCATCACGGTCCCCACCGTTTTACCCCGCGAAGACACTTTCGAGAGAGAAGCCGCAAGTGGCACGATTTGTTGGGCAACCGTTGCTGCCATCCCCGTCAGAAAAGAGAAGCACACCAGCACTGTCGCGGTTGGCGCTAACATCATGCCGATCAGCGCCAGGAAAAGCACCTGAGCCTGACGCAGGATAAGCTTCTGACGCTCAATATAATCACCTAATGGGATCAGAAAGAATAACCCCGCCGCATAGCCTAACTGGGTGGCCATGGGGATCAACGAAACAGCAGCCCATTCATGGGGAAAGGCAGCCGCGATCAGGTTCAGAACGGATTGATTAAAATAAATATTCGCGACCACAATGCAGCAAATGATCGCCAGCATCAGAATCCTGGCTGAAGAAAGCTCATGGTTCTCCGTACGCACTGACCCCACCTCGCTCTACACTCACTCTTTCCTGCAGCATAAGCAGAGGCGGTTCTCAATGCTTTGACCGTTTTTTTCAGACGTCTGAATTTCAGTGTACAAGCGTCTGAAATCGGGATCGGTGACTAATAGTTCCGATGTTATTAACGGTGCTTAATTTGAGGAGCAACAAATGGATTTAAAACTGACAGGCAAAGTGGCGCTGGTAACCGGAGCGCGAACCGGGATTGGTTTCAGTATCTGTGAAGAACTGGCCGCAAATGGTGTGCATGTCGTTATGGTTTCCAGACGAGAACCTGACCTTATCCTGGCGGCGAAAAAGATCGCCGATAAGTATGGTGTTTCGGTGCTGCCTGTCGCGGGGGATGTGACGGATCCCAGCCTGCCTTCGCGGGTCGTTGAACAAGCGGAAAAGGTTTTTGGGCACATTGATTTGCTGGTGAATAATGCCGGAAGAGCCCATGCGGGCACGCTGTTAACCACGTCGGAAGAGGACTGGCAGCTAATGACTGAAACCAAATTCTCCGCCATGCGACGCTTTTGCAAAGCTGTGATACCGGGGATGCAGAGACGAAACTGGGGACGCATTGTCAATATTTCCTCTATTGGCGGCATCTACCCAAACCCGCAACTTACCGTCTCACATGCACTGAGCGCGGCTATCAACAACCTGACCCGAAGCCTTGCTCTGAGCGTAGCGGCGGAGAGCATTCTGGTTAACGCGATTGGCGTGGGCGCTGTCGCGACGGATAACTGGGCACAAAATATGCTGCCGAATGTCCGCCATCGCCGCCCTGAACTGGCTGACAAAACGGACGACGAAGTTATAGCATTACTGGGAAAAGAAAAAACCCCGGTAGGTCGCTTTGGGCTGCCTGAAGATATTGCAGCGATTGCGGTATTCCTGCTCTCCGAAAGGAATCAGTTTGTTACCGGCCAGACCATTGAAGCATCAGGCGGCGCAGACAGATTTATGTGAATGTTCCCACTCAAAAGAAGGTTTGCGGGCTGTTAACCTGAACCAGTCCAGGCAGAATGCCTGGACTACCGGTCGGGTGAATATCCGCCTCAACGACCCAGGCACCTCGTGATCAACCGACAACCTGCCGTGAGTGCGGGGCGTTATGCAGCGAAGAGCGATATCCCGACAGTCGGGATGTCAGCGAAACGCAGTCTGTCATGGATGAAACTACCACCACAGAACTGTTCAGTGCTTCATTGGTTGCGCACCCCGGTGGCGTACGGACAGCACCGATACCTGAACGCAGGCCTTCGAACGGCAAGGTGAGGTACTCGCGGCACTGGCAGATCGCTGGGTCGGGCAAGGCGCGTGAAGCGCAGCCGGTGAAACCCGTCTTAAAACATTTGCCTGTTACCGTTCAGCGTGGCAGTTCGTCCTGCCGGGCGGCTATTCCTCGGCTTTAGGTGCCTTCAACCAATACAAACGTTCCGCTGGCGGCATCCGAACGTAGCGATCTTGCTGCCTGATATTCCGGGCTTTCATAAAAACGTTTGGCTTCAGCAAAAGAATCGAACTCAAAAACGACATGCCGTTCATGAGACTCTCCCTCAAGGTTTTCGTACTGCCCGGACCAGGCAATGATCTTCGGATTGAAATTCTCCATGGCCGCTGCGGCCGCTCTGGCATATTCAGCGTAGGCGATGGGGTCTGAAACGGTTACATGGGCGATGAGATAACCTTTATTCATGGGTTTTATCCTTCGTTAGCGGCTGGATATTCCAGCGTAAGTACATAGACAGGTGAGAACGTAAAATCATTTTCCTGGGATGAATCATCTTCATTGCCTTCACACAGCGTTATGCGGGATACGCGGTGTGAAAGCAGTCTATTAAGTATTAATATGGCCATAAATAGCGGGAAAAATAACGCACTGTTACCGAAAAGGTGAACAATGAAAAATCTGGAGCCTCTGATCATTTTTGCGCGTGTGGCGGAAATGAAGAGCTTTACGCAGGCAGCCGAAAGTCTGGGTATCCAGAAAGGACGCGCTTCACTGGTGGTACGTGAACTTGAGCAGGAAATTGGCGCTACGCTACTGCACCGGACAACGCGGACTGTGCAGCTAACTGAAGACGGACGGGTGTTTTATTCGCGCGCCCGCGACTTTCTGTCGGAAGCAGAAGAACTGAAATCCATGTTCTCTCACGGCGGTCAGTCATTAAGGGGAAGGATACGCGTTGATATGCCAGCGGTACTGGCACAAAGCGTGGTGATCCCTGCTCTGCCGCAGCTGCTGGAAGCACATCCTGAACTGGACATCGAACTTTCAAGTACTGACCGCCGTGTCGATCTGGTTCAGGAAGGGTTTGACTGCGTTGTTCGCCTCGGCCCCATTGTTGATGAAACGCTTATTGCACGGCCATTGGGGCATCTGCGCATGATCAACGCGGCCAGCCCTCGCTATCTTGATCGTTTTGGTGTTCCGCAGACGATTGATGATCTTCTCAGTCAGGGACACAGGATGGTTCATTATATGCACAACTTTGGTTCGAAACCTGACGGATGGGAGTATCCGGCAGGCGAGGGTTATCAATCTTTGATGTTACCAGGCACAGTGAGAGTCAACAGCGTACCGGCTTATCATGAGGCGGGACTGGCGGGGTTAGGCTTAATTCAGGGCGGTTATTCCTCACTCGTATCCCATATCAAAAGCGGCGCACTGGTTGAAGTGTTGCCCCATTTTCGTCCCGCGCCGCTTGCTGCATTTTTTGTTGTCGCGCACCGGCGCAACTTGTCGCAGCGTGTAAGAGCTTTTATGAATTGGACTGAAGAAATGTTAAAACCTTACTTTGACTGATACCGGCATTGATTACCGGTCGTTCTTTCACTTCCCCGCCGCACTCAGGTTAAAACTCACCGGGTGTTGTTCCCATTACAGAACGGAACGCAGCAGAAAACGCCGCAGGGCATGAGAAGCCGAGCTGATAGGCGATCTGTTTCACGGGGACGTTATCAGCGAGCAGATCTAAGGATGCGTATATCCTGGCTCGTTGTTTCCATGTCCGGAAGCTGAACCCGGTGTCACGTAAAAACTGGCGAGAAAAAGTCCGTTCCGACATATTCGCAATGTCAGCCAGGTCGATCAGCGACGCGTTCCAGCGATGACTGAACACCAGCTCTCTTGCGGCACGAAATAAACGTTCATCACGTGGCATGGGAAGTTCTGCGCCCCCGGAGGGTGTCTCGCTGAGAATATCCAGCAGTAAGAGCGCCATTTTTCGCTTTATCGGCGCGTTATATTCACCCGTAAAAAGGCCATTTATGAGTTCTTTCACCAGTGGCGTCGCACTAATGGTATGAACCTGGCTGTTCCTGCTGAAGTTTGTACAGGCCGCAATCAGGTTACTGCTGACGTAGACAGCCCGTAATTCCGTGTCTGACAGAACGCTATAAGAATGAACCATAAGCGGTGGGATCCAGAGGGCGCGCTGAGGGGGAATAACCCACTGTCTGTCAGCGGCTTCAACCAGCATAACGCCTCTGGTAGCAAATAATAGCTGCCCTTCAAGATGGTAATGCGCGGGATCGACCTCTCCACGACGATAAGAAATGGCCGTTCCTGACCAACCCGTCGCCTCATCATGTCTTGGCGTTTTATCAATGCTGACTGGCATTTCAGATGAGAACCTCTTGTTTACCATGACCCTGCTAACTTTACCCGTGCGACAACGTTGGCGAGGTAAAGCGCGCTTAATTAACTTTATGACCCGTATTACAGGAGCATACATCTGTGCGAGTACATTTCATTGTTCATGAACGTTTCGAAGCGCCCGGCGCTTACGAAACCTGGGCCACGCGTCGCGGCCATGAGATAACCTTTTCCCGCGTTTATGCAGGTCAACCACTTCCCGCAGATGCACGGGACATCGATCTGCTGATCATCATGGGCGGCCCACAGGATCCCTCCGTCAGCGTGGAAGAGTGCGCGCATTTTGATTCTAAGGCTGAGCAGGCGCTGATTGCCTCTGCGGTGAATTCAGGTAAAGCCGTCATCGGTGTTTGCCTGGGTGCTCAACTGATTGGCGAAGCATTGGGTGCCCCTTTTGCTCACAGTCCGGAAAAAGAGATTGGCACGTTTCCCATTTTTATGACCGATAAAGGTGTGATGAACGAGATGTTCTCTCACTTCGGCAATACCCTTGACGTTGGTCACTGGCATAACGATATGCCGGGGCTTACGCCTGAGGCGGAAATTATCGCCTGGAGCGAGGGATGCCCACGTCAGATAGTCGCGTATTCTGATCGGGTTTACGGGTTTCAGTGCCACATGGAACTGACACCTGAGGTCGTCGAATTATTGATTGCGCATTCCGACAACGATTTACGCCGGGCCGCTGAATATCGTTTCGTCCAGTCGCCAGACGAACTGCGGGCGAATGATTACAGCGAAATGAACAAAAATTTATTCACCTTTCTCGACAAACTTGCGTCACGTTACGGCCAGTCAAAAGCATGGCGACATTAACCTCAACGGAATCGACGCCTGATTTGAATGAACATCTAGCGTTATTTTTGCGTTGAGAAAAAGCCCCCGGCTACCACTGTATCCGGGGGCTTAGCGACAAATTTACAGACCCAGTTCCGACAGACCCGGATGGTTATCCGGACGACGTCCCAGCGGCCAGTGGAACTTGCGTTCACTCTCTTTGATAGGCATGTCGTTGATACAGGCGAAGCGACGCTTCATCAGGCCATCTGCTTCAAATTCCCAGTTTTCGTTGCCGTAAGAGCGGAACCAGTTACCTGAGTCATCACGCCATTCGTAAGCGTACCGAACCGCAATGCGGTTGCCATCAAACGCCCATAACTCTTTAATAAGACGATACTCAAGCTCCTTTTTCCATTTACGGGCAAGGAATGCTTTGGCCTCTTCACGATTATTGGCAAACTCGGCGCGGTTACGCCATTGGGTATCCAGTGAGTACGCCAGTGAAACTTTTTCGGCATCGCGACTGTTCCAGCCATCTTCAGCGAGCCGCACTTTTTCAATCGCCGATTCGCGAGTAAAAGGAGGAAGTGGCGGGCGAGTTTGTGTTTCGGACATGGTAAAGCCTCCTGTAAATTCGGATATATCAGTAGACGTCATTTTTTGATACGCAGGCGTTATGAAGAGGCCTGTTCCAGCAAGAGTTTCGCAACGTCCTTTGCATTGTCGGCGGCGCTGCAATCGCCCATTACATAGGACATGGTGATCGCGCCTTCCATCAGAATCAGTAGCTGTCTGGCCAGCGCGGCAGGTTGCTCGATGTTTAATTGCTCAGTGAGTTCGAGCGTGTAATCCAGCAATTTTTGTTTATGCAGCTTTGCTATCTGGCGAACGGGATCGTCAGGGTCACCCACTTCTCCGGCGGTGTTGATAAATGCACAACCACGAAAGTCTTCTGATTCAAACCAGCCCCGGAGAACGGTGAACATATTCAAAATGCGATCCTGAGGCGTATCGCCTTTATCAGATTCAGTTCTGAACCAGCGCATCCAGCGCTCATCACGTTCATTCAACGCGGCGGCAGCCACGTCATCCTTGGTCGCGAAATAGCGATAAATACTTTTCCTTGCTACGCCGGAGGTTTTGACCAAAAGGTCCATGCCTGTGGCATGAATGCCGTTTTGATAGATCAATTGCTCTGCGGTAGCCAGGATTTTTTCTCGGGTAGCGGTTGTTTTCTTGTTCATGCGACAAAGGTAGAACGATCGTTCTACCTCGTCAACCATTATCTCAAAAGGAATTTAAAAAAAGAAAAAAACAGTCCGTGAGTGATAACGAACAGCGTCCTTTTTATTAAAGAGAACGTGAGCGGGAGGGGCCGGCTACAGATATGAAGACGTCGACAAGTCGGAGTGAAGGTCTGGTATGAGCGTAAGTGCGCAGTTTGCCCCACAATCAAGGCATAGCTGGAACTGCTTATGTAAACGTTGGGCTGCGTTAAGCTGGCATAACAGGGATATTTATAAATCCAGTACTCTTAGAAACTCGATTAATCCTGCCATGACCGGGCTCAGTGCATTCTGGTTCTTATAGCAAATGCAGATTCTCCGGCGCGCCCATTGGTCGTGTAGCGGCAATATTTGGTAGGCGAGCTTTTTGCTGAAGCGCTCAGCTACAGATTCTGGAAGAATCCCTACGCCAATGCCGCTACTGACCATCTCGCAAATACCTTCAAAACTGCTCATTCTGATTCGGTAAGTCAGTTGATGACCAAGCTCTCTTGCATGTTCACTGATGTGATCCTGCAGCGCATTGCCGGGGTAAAGCCCAATAAAAGGTTCGCTGATCGCGTCCGAGAGAAAGACGTTATCTCTGCATCCAAGAGGGTGAGTGATGGGAACGATAAGAGCAAGTCTGTCATCTGCTATGGGTTCAAGCGTGAGTTCGCCAGCGTCTACTGCATCAGAGACGAGCCCTGCTTCAACAATACCATTGCTTATGCTATTAATGATATCTGCACTGGTTCTCTCTTCAAGCTCAATGGCCACATCAGGGTATTCTGTAAGCCACTTTGCAAGCCTTCCAGGCAGAAACTCGGCCATCGATGAAGTATTGGCATATAATCGCACCTTCCCTCTAACTCCTTTAACGTAAGCGCCGAGTTCAGCTTTAAGTCGCTCCTGCCGGGACAGTATTTCACGGGCATGGCGAACAACGATCTCACCGGCTTCTGTCAGGCTGACGCCTCTCGGATGACGAAAGAACAGTTTCACCCCAGTGTCTTCCTCTATGTTTTTCAGCCTCTCACTGGCCGAGCCAGCAGCCAGGCTGGCGTACCGGGCACCATGGGTAATGCTTCCCGCGTCAGCGATGCAGACGACAAGTTTCAAATCAGAAAGATCCCACCTCATAAGATATTCACCTAAGCCTTCGGACCATCCGAAGCATGACGCGCTTAAACCAGATTGTCCACTAACGGCCGGGATGTTTGAATCTCTGGAAATCCTTCATCAGGGCAAATTTCGTGAGCGAACAACTGCATATCTATCTTTTACTAATATTTATCCTCGCCGGTTTCGTAAAAGGCGTGACCGGAATGGGTTTGCCAACGGTGGCAATGGGATTACTTGGCATGTTTATGCCTCTCCCGATCGCGGCGGCACTGCTGGTTACTCCTTCTTTCGTGACGAATGTGCTGCAGCTTTTTACTGGCCCTTCAGTGATGCTTATCATTAGACGTCTTTGGCTGATGATGCTGCTAATACTGGCAGGTACGGTGGCCGCATCTTCGCTTCTTATCAGCATTAATCCCACCTGGTCAGCGTTCGGCCTGGGTGTGGCGTTAATCGTTTATGCGGTTTTTGCGCTGGTTTCGCCGTCGCTTACCGTTTCTCAGGCCCGGGAGAAATGGCTGTCACCTGTTATTGGTGGCATTACAGGCGTAATAACTGGTGCGACAGGCGTATTCGTTATGCCAGCCGTTCCCTTTCTTCAGTCGCTTCGCTTCAGTAAAGATGAACTCGTCCAGGCCCTTGGGCTGTCATTTACCGTTTCTACGGTTGCGCTGGCCGCAGGGCTTTATCTTCATGACGCGTTCCGAATAGAGCAGTTTTCGCTGTCATTGATGTCCACACTCCCTGCTCTGGCTGGGATGTGGCTGGGGCAGAAGGTGCGGGCACGCATCAGTACCATGCGTTTCAGGCAGTGTTTTCTTCTGTTCCTGATTGTACTGGGAATGGAGCTGATTTCACGCCCCTTTATCTGATTTATCAGACCAGAAGTGCCGAGTGCAGCAGACTGCTTGCCCGCTCTGCAGGGTCAATAGCCGGGAGAATGTAATGAGCAGCAATCGATTGTCGATACTCAGCTTTCTTGAGGCACAGCTGAAATGTCGCCATGGCTGGTTCGACTGATTTGTTAAAACGACTACCGCAGGATCGCTGGGCGTTTGATACCTCTGCCCGCCGGGAGTTAGCTGTAAACAGGATGAAAGCAGCTGGTTTACCGCTTCCGCCTGTTATGGTGTGTGCCGAGGATGTCGCTGAAGGTAAATCCTCACCTGAAGGCTATTTAAGAGCAGCATCGCTTCTTGGTTACCCGGCTCGTGACTGTGTTGTTTTTGAGGATGCGGCGGCGGGGATACGTGCCGGTAACGCAAGTGGTGCGCGGGTGGTTGCCGTCGCTCCCCATACTAACGGTGCTCAGGAAGCTTTTGCCTGCATGCCATTGACTATGTTGAACATTATTCCTGACGGTGACGGGTTCAGGATAAATTCGCTCACTTCCCAAGAGTAAGCTCAGAACCGCACCCTGTTACCTATTGAACATTTCCGTAGCGATTAAGTGAAGTGTTATGAATCTGGCATAACGCGTTACAGTGGATTTTCGCTTCTGGCACGCAGCGGACACGCTGCGTAGCCATCAGGTCTACTGTGAGCGATCTGCGGACATTACTAACATCGTGGTGTGTTAATCAATGTGGCGCAAGCCATATGGCCAGAGATGCTTCGCGATAGTGCTGAGTTATACGTGAGTGCCGTGCTAGCACGTTTTATCGCCGCCAGCCCAGCGCTTGATATCACTTATCTTTGGCGACCGGATGCCCGCGCTCAAGAGGTTTTTGGTTGTGTACAGGCTGACCTGCGCTTTGTCGCCATCATGGTTTTCTATCTCAATTAGCGTGTTGTTAATCAATAACCCTTGAGAAAGGAGCTTTTGATTGATCTCACCTTTTTTGCGCTCGCTGTCAAACTCGCTTAATACAATCACCGGATTGCCTGAATATGCCTCATATTCGAGGCACTGCCTTGCCATGTGCCTTATGGTTCGATAGGTATCAGAAGGCCCTGTCTTGCTCGTGAAACTGCCGTCAAAAGAGGATTGGCTGCTTTTTAGTTCGCTGACGGTAATAGCGCACCCGCTGAGTGATAGCGAAAGCAATAGGCTTGCCAGGGCAACGTATTTCAATTTTTACTCCATTGTTCAGGTAGATGCCCTCCGCTGGGCCGGAATCAACGTTGTGTTTTTTCAGACGAGCTTGTGATTTAGGAAATCAACCGTAACCATCAACCCACCTTCTGCAGACGTACTGAGGCTTACGCTGCTGTTGTGTTGCTGCGCAACCGCTTTGACGATGGCAAGTCCCAGCCCACTCCCGCTTTGCATCTGATTGGGATCGCGAAAAAATCTATCGAACACGCGCTCCCTCAATTCAACAGGAATGCCGGGCCCGGCATCTGAGACACGTAGCTGAGTGGACTTATCTAAGGATCGTAAATCCACCTCAACCCGCCCGCCTTCAGGACTGTACTTCACGGCATTTTCAATTACGTTATCGATAAGCGACATCAGGCGTTCCCTGACACCGGTTATCCAGATTTCATCATCAGAGTAGAATTCAAGCTCAACCCTGCGCTCCGCAGCGAGCGGCACCAGGCCAGCCATTCGCTCTTGTATAAGCGTCGTCAGCGGCACAGGCTCCATAACCATGTCAATGCGCGCTTCGCTGTGCATCATCAGCAGCAACTGATTGACGAGACGAGCCGCCCGGCTATTGCTGCGAATAATCCCGGCAAGCAACTCTTTTTGGCTATCGCTGCTTACGTAGGACTGCAAAGCCTCAACATTGATTCGCATTGCAGCCAGCGGGGTTCGCAACTCGTGAGCGGCATCGGCAATGAAAACGCGCTCCCTTTCAGTGCCTTCTCGCACCCTGGCAAGAAATCCATTTACAGCATCCACCATTTGGCGAAGCTCCCTATGTTTTGGCACGGCTTTTAAGGGCGAGAGATCGTCCGGTGTGCGTAAGGAAACTTCATTGACCACCTTATTCCAGGGGCGCATTGCAATGCGGATTGACAGCCACGCGGGAAACAAAAGAAAAGGAATGCATACCAGCAGCGGCATGACGTAGTAGCCACGCGAGTTCAGGTAGATAAAGAAGTTCCAGCCTCCGGCAGGGGTAACAAGTGTGACCTCTGTGTCAGAGTTCCCGGACTTGAGCGTACGGCAGGTCCAGGCGCGACCGTCACGCTGAATACGCTCAATTTTCCCGTATCTGGTGTTGGTCACCCCGACTGGCGCGCCATCAGATGCATAAATTATTTCTTTATTCTTGCGCACGATGAGGCTGATTGAGAGTTCGGGATCTTCACCTCCGCCATAATCTTCCCGCACCGCCCTACTGAGCGCAGCCAGTACATGAGTTCGATCCTGTGGGCGATCGCCCATACTCTCAACCACTGTAAAAATGGTTTCGTAAGTCTTGTTGCCCGTTAATATCGGGGGGCTACGCAAGTCCTCCCACAAAACGAAGGTCAGAAAAAGACACCAGAGCAGTGTGAGCAGTAGCATTTGGGCTACCATAATTCGCCGTACGAACGTTGGGGTTCTCAGGTGGCGCCAAAAATTTCGCATCAACCTGCCCCCTTATGAATGGGTACGGTATCAATGACATACCCAACGCCCCTCACCGTTCGCACATAGCCGTCGCCGATTTTGCGACGCAAATTCCCCATATGCACATCGAGCGCATTACTCATATTTTCTTTTGCGCCGAAGATCCTTTCTTCCAGAAAACTGCGTGTCAGCACGCGGTCAGTACGCAACATCAACGTTTCAAGCAGTGCATATTCACTTGCCGTCAACTCAACATGCCGTGCATTCACGGTCACGCGTCGCGTCGGCACATGAAGCGATAATCCGCGAAGTTCTATCGCCTCGTTCTCAAAACCGTAACTGCGTCGCGCAAGCGCTCTCACTCTGGCCAACAACTCGGCAAGAACAAAAGGTTTGACGAGATAGTCGTCTGCACCGGCGTCCAGTCCAGAGAGGCGATCTTGCAGTGTGCCTCGCGCCGTCAGGATGATGACGGGGATACCCTTGAGCTGCTGACGCAAACCCGCCATCAGGCTCATGCCATCGCCGTCGGGCAAGCCGAGGTCGAGCAACACCAGTTCAGGCACGCAGGCATCGAGTTGATGCAGCGCATCCTCTTTGCGGCGAACCCATATAACATCAAACCCTTGATCTGCAAGGGCAATACGCACGCCGTTGCCGAGATCCAGGTCGTCTTCGATTAGGAGAATTTTCACAATGGTTACGGTATCAACAGTGAATGAAGAACGTCTGAAGAAAAAAACGGTATCAGGAAATCTACCAGCTTTGCAGCGCCTGTACTTGCTTCATCCTTTCTTCATTTTTGGCTCATGAGAACTTTAGGGGGCGCATGCAGAATGAGCGTTCTGGCGTTTAACACCCGCTTGTATCGTAATCATTTGAATCCACAAGGACTTCTTTAATGAGAAACATCAAACTGCGTCATAAGTTCCCCCTTTCACTTTCGGGGCGCAGCCTGAAAAAAATGTTGCCGGGCGCGGTCCTGGCGTTACTGGCCACCCCGATACTGGCGGCAGAACAGGATCCGGGCAACGCGTTGACCCTCGGAGGCGGTGCGAATGTTACGCCACGCTATTCTGGTGCGGATAAAAGCCGCGTCACAACTGCCCTGGTGCTCGATTACACGATGGCAAATGGTTTCTTTGTTAGCACCACGCGGGGCATCGGTTACGGCAATAACATCGGCAAGTTCGATTACAACGCGGCACTGAGTTATCGCGCAGGCCGTAAAGATCGCGACGTGGACAGCGATTCGATCAGCGACGGCAGCGACTATTTGCGCGGTATGGGCGACATCAAAGGTTCGGCTCTCGGTGTGTTTGGCCTGGGGTACAGCGTGACCGACTGGCTTAATTTGCAATTGCAGGCTGAAGTGCCGGTTTCTGAGCGAAACAATGGTGCGGCCCTGCATTTCGGCATTAATAGCCCACTCTATACCTCATCGAACAATTCCGTGACGCTGGCGCTGACCGGCAGTTGGGGAACTGACAAGTATATGCAGACTTACTACGGGGTCAGTGCATCCCAGTCGGCCGCATCGGGGTTTACGCGATATGACGCCGGCGCGGGAATTTATGCCTGGTCAACGAATCTTAACTGGACACATAAGTTCAACCAGGACTGGAGCGTGGTTGCCGCAGCGGGCGTTACGCAGTTAACGGGTGATGCGCGCAATAGCCCGATTGTGCAACGAAAAACATCACCCACGGGAAGCCTGCTGGTGACATATCGTTTCTGATCGCTGTTCGACGTGTGCTTCCCGCCAGCTTATGGCTACGCACGGCCAATAAATATCCATTCACTCCGCCCCGGTTCAGATGACGGGGCAGTACGCAACTCATTGAATACCCGAACGTTTCTTCCCCTGCCAATGTATCAGGGATAAAATCCGCAGGCACAACAGCAGAAGCGGACGAGTGGCGAACAGATTCACGTTGCTGGCGTCGCGGGATCCGCCAGCAACGCATCGGCGATATCCAGCATGACCCGCAGGCGATCCATATGCCGCAGATCATAGTGATACCCCACCCAGATATCTTTCGACGGCGGCGGCTCCGGCATGCGAATGCTTTGTAATCCGGAGATGGCATCGCCAAGAGGCCGCGGCAGCACGGCAATCCCCATTCCCCGCTGGCACATCTGCGCCTGAACGGCCCGGCTGGTGCTGGTGAACACACGTCGCGACTGCGGAAATCTGTCGAGCAGCCAGGCAACGTCAGAAAAGTGGGATTGTGCCGTATTCATCAGAATAAGCCCCACTGCCGCCGGGTTGTGCTGCGCGAGATGCGCGGTTTCCGGCGTTCCATACAGCGCATAGGGAATACTCATCAGGCGACGCTGGACAATATCCGGTTCGGTAAAGGGAACGATGCGAAATGCCATATCGGCATCACGGCGCGACAGATTAAGTAAACGGTAGCTGGCGATAACTTCCGGCACAATCGACGGATGACGGCGCGTCAGTTCGACCAGCACAGGTGCCAGAACATAGTTAGCAAACCACTCGGCTGACGATATCCGCAATATCCCTTCTAGTCGTTCGTGATTACCTGCCAGGCGCCGTTCCATCGCCAGCGCGGAGTTCTCCATCGCTTCTGCCAGCGTCATAACCCTGTCGCCGGCATCCGTCAGCACCAGACCATCCCTTGTCCGGCGAAATAACGCCTGCTGCGCCTCATCCTCAAGCGCCTTTATCCTGCGCCCAACCGTCGGATGGCTCACGCCAAGGCTTCGGGCAGCCTCGCCGAAAGAGCCCTTACGCATGACTGCAAGAAATACCCGGACGTCGCTCCACTCCATGCCATTGTCTCACCGTTCAAAAATGAACATCGAATATACAAAAGTGTCAGTTCCAAAACAATTATGTAGATATCACCATAGCCTCCTCAACCCAACCGCCCCGCGCGGCGATATCAGGAAGCTGAAAAGATGAATAAATTAAAAGACAAAGTTGCCATTGTGACCGGTGGCTCCAGCGGTATCGGAGCTGGCATTGCCCGCCAGTTGGCGGCTGACGGCGCGAAAGTCATCGTCAATTACGCTTCAGGCAGAAGCGGCGCCGATAAGGTCGTTGCCGATATTGAAGCCGCCGGTGGGCAGGCCGTGGCGATCGCAGCGGATGTCACCAACCAGGCAGAGGTCGAGGCGCTGGTCAACGCGGCCATCGACAATTTTGGGCGTCTGGACATTGTGGTGAATAACGCCGGTATTTATCAGTTCGCCAGTATTGAAGAGAGCACCGAAGCCCTCTATCGCAGGCAGTTCGACATCAATGTTCTGGGCCCGCTGTTGCTGGCTGGCGCGGCCGCGCCGCACCTGAATAAAGGCAGTTGCATCATCAACATCAGTTCGTTCGTCACCCGCGTCTTTATTGCCGAAAGCGCCGTCTACAGCGGCACCAAAGGCGCAATTGACGCCATCACCGGCGTACTCTCGCGCGAGCTTGGCCCCCGGGGAATTCGCGTCAACGCGGTTAACCCCGGCCTGATCGAAACAGAAGGCAGCCATAGTGCGGGCGCGATGAACTCGGAGTTCCAGAGATGGAATGAACAGCAGACGCCACTCGGTCGCATCGGTCAGGTGCAGGATGTTGCCCCGATCGTCTCATTTCTCGCATCAGACGACGCGGGATGGGTCACCGGTGAGGTGATTCTGGCCTCTGGCGGCATGCGCTGACCTCTCCCCACTCACCCAAACAGGTTAACAGCACATTTTTTGCCATAACAAAACGTCTCTTACCGGGGACGGAACCGCTACCGATGGAGTGTTCTATGTCGGCACATAGCCTCACGCAAGCCGAGCCGCGTCGCTGGGCAATGTTTGTCATTTTACTGGTCGGCGCATTCTTGCCACCGCTCGATTTTTTTATCGTCAATGTTGCGCTGCCTGCTATTCAGAGCGAGCTGGGCGCCTCTTTCTCCGCTGAACAGCTGGTCATTTCATCCTATGCTGGCGTGTATGCGGTGACATTAATTACCGGCGGCCGCCTGGGCGATATTTATGGTCGTGGGAAAATGTTTTTTCTTGGGCTTCTCGGTTTTGCTGCTGCATCGCTGCTGTGCGGTGTAGCCTGGTCACCGTGGGTACTGATTACTGGACGCATGTTACAGGGCGCCACGGCCGCCATTATGGCGCCCCAGGCACTGGCTTCCGTGCAGGCCATTTTTCCGGAAGCAGAGAAACCGTTAGCACTGAGTCTCTATGGCGCTGTGTTTGGCCTGGCCTCCGTTATCGGCCAGGTATTGGGTGGCATCCTGATTTCAGCGGACCTGTTTCAACTGGGATGGCGGGCTATTTTTCTCGTTAACCTGCCGGTGGCGCTACTGGTCATTCTCTTTGGTCTGCCGTTGCTGAAAGAAACGCGGGCACAATCTGCGCAGCGGTTGGACCCCATTGGCATGCTGCTGGCAACCGTCACACTCAGTACGCTGATTGTGCCGTTGATTGAAGGCCATGATGCAGGATGGCCCTGGTGGACGTGGCTGTCATTGCTTGCTTTCCCACTGCTGAGCGCGTTGTTATGGCGTTATGAACGTCGCCTTAGCTGGAATGGCGGTTCGCCGCTGCTTGATCCGGGCGTGTTACGCGCGCCGGGGTTGGGCCAGGGGCTGGCGATCGTGTTGCTGTTTTATTCCATCGCCGCCTTCTTTCTGTTGTTTTCTGTGTATCTGCAAGGTGCGTTGCATTTAAACGCCCTGAGCGCAGGCCTGCTTTTTCTGCCCTTTGGCGTCGGCTTTCTGATAGGGCCGTTGCTGACGCCTTATCTGCGGCGTTTTGTCGGTAATTACCTGAGCGCAATCGGGATGGGATGCGAGACCGCGGGGTTAGCAGGCCTGGCATGGTTAATTGCCAATACGCTAACGGGCAGCGCGCCTGCCATGCTGCCGCTCGCCGTACTGCTATTTGTGACCGGTCTTGGCCAGGGGCTAGCGATGCCAACGCTGGTGCGGATGGTAACCGGCCGCGTTGCGCCAGAGTTTTCAGGCATGATTGCCGGCGTCACCAGTTCGGCATTACAAATCAGCACGGCGCTGAGCGTCGCCGTCATCGGCGGCATTTTTTACAGTATGTTGGGTAACGGTAAAAGCAGTGCGAATATCACGCATGCCTTTATCGTCGCGCTGCTGGCGATGGCGGTATGTCTCGCCACGGGTGCCGGGCTCAGTATCCGGCTTATCCGGCGATCCGGCGGCCTGTCTTCAGCGCCGGCCAGCCTTTCCCTCAAGTAACATAACCAACATCAATCGGCTGAGCGAATTGCTGCCGGATTCGCCAGCCCGCTGAAAATCCGTTATTTCCCACGTCCACTCTTGTTACGCGCCGCGCAGCCTCTGTGGAAAAATCCGCGTAATCTCGATTCGCTGTATCATCGGCTGGAACAGCGATTCCCCGGCAGCACCGGAACCTCATCATAAAAGGTCACATCGCCAGATGCTGGCCCAGCGTAAAAAGGATCACGGGGTCAAAATTAAAGGCTTTTTTAAAATTTGGTGCAGCCACTGCCCCGTTAATGGTCACTGCCACACAAAACATCCTGGTCATCTTGATTCGCAGCAAAGAAGTGGAAAACGGGAGCCAGCGTGATTTGCGAAAACAGAGAGGGGAATATCCCCTCTTTGACCTTCTTTGCGACTCCCGTTTTCGTTCAGCGTAATTAGTAAGAGAAAGGTGAACGATGCTGCGCCTCTTTCAGCATCATTTGGGCATCTTCACCCGCGGCAGTGTAGAGCGGCGCATCGGGATTTTGAGCAACAGCGAAGATGGCATTCGCGACATCCTCAGCATAGGTCACAGGTGAGTTGCTCTCTCCCACTCTCTGGATAAATTCCCTCACCATTTGCCCATAGGCGGGATCGTCGATGCCTGCAAAATGCGCTCGTGCATTCTCGCCGAACTTCGTTTCCGGGGAGCGCCCCGGTAACACCACGTGAACACGAATACCAAAAGGCCTGGCTTCAATGGCGAGTGATTCGCTCCACGCATTCAGCGCCGCTTTACTGGCGCGATAAAGGCCAATCAGCGGCATCGCCTGAGTCGTCACTGATGAAGAAACATTAATGATGACCCCTGATTGCTTCTCTCTCATCAGCGGCAAAAACGCCTGGGTTAATGACAACGTACCCAGCACATTGGTGTTCATTAACTGCTGCGCGGTGGCAAGCGGCGTAAGTTCGACCGGTACAGGTGCGCCAAAACCCGCGTTATTCACCAAAACATCAATCGCGCCCGCCGCTTTCACGACTGTGTTAATACTCTGCGCAGAAGTAATATCGAGCGGCAAAATCGTCAGTTTGTCGCTTGCAGGCAAACCTGTCGGGTCAGGCGTTCTCATCGTGGCAATCACTTCCCAACCCTGCTGTAAAAAAAGTTTTGCTGCGGCAAGGCCAAAACCTGAAGAGCAACCGGTAATCAGTACAGTAGGCATATGTGATCCTCTTTGGTGGCAAGAGCGGTGATCATAGCGACCACCAGCAGGACAATATATAATCAAAAGTCCCGTAAACTTTAGAGAAAGTCCAATGTCAGATCCGTTGACCGATATTGTTGCCCTGCTCAACCCCAAGCCATCGCATTCAAAACTCGTTGAAGGGAGCGGGCAGTGGCATATTGTTCGGGAGTCTGGCGGAGAGGCCTTTTACTGCGCCGTGCTGGAAGGCGAATGCGTGATCAACGTTAACGGCAAAGGCTCAACGTTGCTTGTTGCCGGTGATTTTATTCTGATACCCGCAACTTACTCTTTCGAGAACACCAACGCGGGCAGACCTGTCCCAACTGAAATTACAACGCCAACGATTATCAGCGAAGGGTATGTGAGAATTGGCGCAACAAACGGGCCAGCCGATCTGGTCATGTATGTCGGCCACTGTGAATTCGATACACCGGATAAGCAACTCATCGTCTCTTTATTGCCAAACGAGATCCTGATTAAAGGGCAACGTCGTTTCGCCACGTTGCTTGAACTCCTGCTGGATGAAAGCCGGGCCAGGCGACCAGGGCGTGATGGGGTATTAATGCGTCTTTTACAGTTGCTGCTGGTAGAGTCGTTACGCAGTAATCATGATCTGCCGAAAACGGCTGGCATCCTGAAAGGGCTGCAACATGAAAAGATCGCCGTCGCGCTGCATCTGATCCATGAAAAACCGGGCGTTGAGTGGCAAATAGCGCAGCTCGCCCGCCACGCCGCCATGTCCCGCTCCGCTTTTTTTGCTGCTTTCAATGAGACCGTCGGCATGCCGCCAGGGCAATATCTTCTCTTCTGGCGCATGTCGTTAGCGAAAAAATCGCTGGTGAGCAGCAAAGAGAAAATCGAACAAATTGCCTTTCACGTCGGCTATCAGTCAGCGAGCGCCTTTAACGTGGCCTTCACGCAATATGTCGGCGTTCCACCGGGCGTTTTCAGGCGCCAGAATGGGATCACTCAACCACCTTCCCCCACGTTGAAGGAAAGGCGGGCTTTTCCTTAAGCCAACGCCCGCGTGTGAGAAGGTGCATTTTATTGCGCGGCAAGTGCCGTCACGACGTCGCGGTAAGTATGTAGCGGGCGGCCAAGAAGCGTGACCAGCCGCTCTCTGTCGCCGTCCTTCGGCAACATGCCATGGCTGACGTAGCGCTCAGCCATCAGACGCATTTCGTAAGCCATCCATTTCGGCATAAATTCCGCCATGCTTGCTTCGAACGCATCCGGGTTGTCACCGCCGTAGATAATCTCGCGGCCCAGCACCTCGCTCCATACAGCGGCAGCACCCTCCCCCGTCAGCGTATCGGGGCCAACGAGATTAATCGTCTCGACAGGCAGTTTTCCGCTCGCGCGATCGCGCCGTAGCAGTTCAATGGCCGCCACCTCGGCGATATCGCGGGTGTCCACCATCGCCAGCCCAATACCGCCGATCGGCATCGGATAAATACCGTGATTCATGACCACATCCTTAATCATGACCTCATTGTCGATAAAGTAGGTTGGCCGCAGAATGGTGGCGCTAAAGTCCATCTCTTTAAGCATGCGCTCGGCCCCATATTTTACGGCGAAGTGCGGCACATTGACGGAAACATCGGCGTCAAAGACGGAGAGGTAAACCACGCGCTCAACGCCGCACTCGCGGGCAATGTTGAGGGTAATAATCGTCTGGGTATATTCGTCACCCGCGACCGCATTCAGTAAAAACAGCGTCTTGATGCCCCTGAAAGCGGCGCGCAAGGCGTCGATATCCAGCATGTCGCCTTTAACAACCTCTACATTTTCGGCAAAGCCAGCCTTTGTGGGATCACGAGTCAAAACGCGGAAATCGGCACCGCGTCGAAGAAGTTGATTAACAATATTGCGGCCGACGCGGCCGGTTGCTCCGGTGATCAGTATGGTCATGGTATTTACTCCGTGGTGTTTGGTTGGTGTGAACAAACACTATCGCGATCCATTTTTGCTTTGAAGATGCTATTTTTTAGATAGTTTGTTCCATAAATGAGACACCCATGGATATTAATGCGCTTAAAGATTTCCATCTCATCGCGGCCTCGGGCGGGATCGGCGCAGCCAGTCGCGCCAGCGGAAAACCGAAGGCCACCCTTTCGCGCAGGCTGACTGAGCTTGAAGAGGCACTCGGTGTACGTCTTATTGAGCGCGGCGGTCAGCGGTTGCAAATCACAGAGGCAGGTGAACGTCTTTTGTCACGCACCGTCGGCGCAATACGTGACATTGATGAAGCCGCCGAAGCAGCGCGGGAAGATTCGGCAAATCCCTCGGGATGGCTGCGTATTGCGGCCCCACTGCTTTTTTCGCAGTTGGCTCTCGGGCGGCTTTTGACCGAATTTCGCCGCCGCTATCCTCACATTTACGTTGAAGTGATTTCTGAAAACCGGATGAGTGACCTGGTGGATGAGCATTTTGATGTCGCGATCCGTATTAATCCGCACAAAAACAGCGCGCTGGTTGGCAGACGATTTGCCAGGGACAAACAGGTTCTGGTGGCGGTTCCCGCTTTTAAGATGCCGGTCGGCGATGCGCAAAGTGCGACTGAAATTCCAGCGATCGTGATGTCAACCTATTCGGACGGAGAGGTCTGGACCGTTCAGAGCGGGCAGCGTCGCTTCGCGCCACAGCCCGTGATGCGCCTCTCTTCCCTTCTGACCGTACGGGATGCCACCCTGGCGGGTGCCGGAGCGGCGATGCTTCCACACTCCATTGTCAGCCAACAGCTGGAAAAAGGTGAACTTGTGTGCTGGGGAGAAGCCGATACATTGACTGAACTCTGGGTGCTGCACACCTCCCGTCGGCTTCAGAGCCCCAAAGTTACGGTTTTCGTGGCGTTCATCTGCGAGCAATATCCCGCTGGCTGGTTCTCTGTCTGAACCGGTCGGCTGAGGTATTAACGGGAGCTGTATGGTTGTTAAGCAAAAATTTTATGTCACTTTGAGCACTGCATATTGATGATGTCATTCTTGATTGCCTAACCACGTGGCCCATTCTCACTCTGTAATACACGGGTGGCCTGGCATGTGATGAGAGAGTGTTATTCTGCGTAAAAAACCACCGACGCTATGCGAGGTTACTTTGCCCTTAAATCTACATATCCGCCCTGCTATTGCTGATGAGGCGCCAATGCTGGCTGAACTCCGCGTTGACGCCATGCGCCCGAGTCTTGAGGCGATCAACAGATTCGATCCCATCAGAGCACGCGAACGCTTCCTTGCGACATTTACGGATAAAGAGACATTCATTCTCTGTTGGCAAGATGAGATCGTTGGATTTTACGTGCTACGGGATTTCCCAACGTACCTCTATCTGGATCACTTCTATATCAACAATAAATTTCAGGGTAAGGGCGTGGGAAAAGATGTTGTAAAACGCATACAGGAAAAAGCCACACACCTTGGTAAAGCTATCCGTCTCATCGCGTTGAAAGAGAGCCCGGCGAATGATTTCTACCTCGCTTTAGGATTCATTTTTGAGCGAGTTGAAGGCGTTGACAATCACTATATGTGGGCCTGTGTTAACGCTGAGTGAAGTGCATAGGGGCTAAGAGCGAAAAGCGGATGTTGGCACTTTATCCCACAGTTGATGGCGCGTGATAACCAATGGTAAGCAGGTCATTCCGGACGAGTTTGCTAGCCAAGAACCTTCATAGTGACTGGACGGCGTCACTGGGTTGATATGCTTTGTACAGTCGCTTTAGCCAACGTATAACATACGTAAAGTATACTTTCGTACGATGGGGCTTTAGTGCCCAGTGATAAAAAGTTTCGGCGATTCTGGCAACCTCCCCAACAGGAAGTTTTTGATATGCATCCAGATAAAAAATTTCGGTTATATCGCCCCTTGAAAGGTATTACACATACTTTTGGCGACGAGTGGTTTGCGTTGAAAGCAGAAGCCTTCGCACGTTTTTTCGGTACGCCTATATTTCTGATTGGACAGACTATCGCAGTGATCGTGTGGATTGTTCTGAACGTTGCAGGCGCCGTGAAATTTGACCCCTATCCTTTTATTCTCCTCAACCTTGCGTTCAGTATTCAGGCTGCCTATGCAGCTCCGCTGATCCTGCTGGCACAAACCCGGCAGGCGGAGCGAGATCAGGCGCATGCGCTGGCGGATGCACAACACCGCGAAGATCTGGACGACGCAATGACGAAGCGCCAGATACTCGCAGAGGAGCAGTCGGCACAACTGCTGGAATTGCTAAAACAAAATACTCAGTTGACCGAACTGACCCGGGAAATGGCCGAGCGTATCGAAACACTCGCCTTACAGCTTGCGCAGCGTGAGCTTCACAAACAACAGCAGTAAATATCTCGTGGTGGCGGGTTTCCACCGTCAGATCTGCTGGTAGACATCGCTAGTGATGTCAGCGATCCGGTCACGTCTTGAAAATAATGAAAAGGACCCGCTCAGCCTGATTCTTGTGCAGGGTTGGCGGGCCGCGTTGAGCGAAGAGCGGCAGTTCGCAGTTTTTCTATGATAGATACAGACTTGTAACGTAGTCGCGTTTAATCAACAGGAGCTGGCAATCTCATGATCTTAAGTGCTAATCACGTCGGTTTTTCAGTTAAAGATATTGAAGACTCATTATTCTTCTGGACTCACATTCTCGGAGGAAAGTTATTACGCGAAGGAAAAATGTCTGGACCTATTATTGATGAAGTAACAGGCGCAAGGGGAGCTGATGTACGAATGGCTTTGCTTGAACTGGCTGGCATTAAGATTGAATTACTGCAATACAATAACATTGAACAGCCTGAAGAGCCTTCAGCCCCCTACATCCCAGGCTACGCTCACCTTGCGTTTATGGTCGAGAATCTTGATACGCTCTTGAGCAAAATATCGGACTATGGCTGGAAGACGCCAGGGAGACCTCAGACAGTCTTGTCAGGACCCATGCAGGGAACAAGAGTAATATATGTACAAAGCCCCGATGGGCAGACGCTTGAATTGATGGAAGGCAAGCAATGAAGCACATACGTTATGACCTGTTACCTTCTTATTGAACAGTGATGTTTGCGAAGTCCGCTTCTGGCACGGAACTGCCTGACTGGCTGTCCCTAAAGGGCAGTTATGAGCGAGGAACGGCAGTTCGCATTTGTCATAACCGCAGGGATATAGGACTAACATTGACGTGTGATAATCAACCAGGAGCAGGTCAACTGGAACGCTGAATACAGTTCATCAAAATCGACCGCAAACGCTGAACGAGTATTGAAGCCGGGCATGGTGCTCACGGTGTTTTCAAATGAAGATCCATATTCGCGCTTCCTGTGCCCCAAATATGCCCGGCGCCTCTGGCAACCTGAATTCCCGACCATTCAAGCGTAATCATTGAGCGGCGTTCATCCTGGTTGGTGACATACTGCCTCAATGTTATTGCCTTCTAAATCAATGACAAAGGCACCATAATAGTTTGGATGATAGTCTGGGCGGAGGCCTGGGGCACCATTGTCTTTTCCTCCAGCGGCGAGTGCTGCGAGGTAAAAAGCATCCACTTGTGCACGAGTTTCTGCCCGCCATGCGAGGTGGCAACCGGTAGTTGTTGATGAACCCCCGTATGGCGATGTGCCATCGATGAACCATACATCAGCTTTTTTACCGTCAGGCTCAGAGGAGTCAGGGTAAGCAAATCCCAGTATGTTCATCCCGTAGTTGCCTTCGAAGCATACACTGTAGCCCAATGGCGCAAGTGTCGCGCTGTAAAACGCTTTAGCGCGGCCAATATCAGTCACGCGGAAAGTCATATGATCAAGCATAATGAGTTACTCCTGAGATAGAGTTTGCGTACTACTGGAGAATATAGGCTGTACATATACCAATCTTCCTCTAGTGTAGATTTTTGATTCTTCACCGAACAATGGGATATGTCACTTGAATATGCTGCTGTTGTCAGCATAAATTACACTTCTGCTCTTCCTGACCCCATTTCAATAACGAAGAATGATATAGCTATTAGTAGCTGACCTGTTCCCCGTTGTTTAATGAAATGCGGACTTAGCAACGTCCGCTCCTGGCTGTGAGTTCAACTGATGGATGCAACACATTGGTTAAAACGCTCTGCGGGTGATTCATAGTCTAGCGTTTTTCTTGGCCTCTCGTTGAGCTGCCTGGCAACACTGTTTAGTCTTTGCTGGCTGTGAACTGATAAGTCAGTTCCTTTTGGAAAATACTGTCTGAGTAACCTGTTTGTATTTTCATTTGAGCCGCGTTGCCAGGGGGATTGAGGATCGCAGAAGTAAACCTGAATATCTGTGGCTACGGTAAACCGGGTATGGCTGGTCATTTCAGCACCCCGGTCCCATGTTAATGTTTTATAAAGCTCAGCAGGTAATTCCCGGGCTTGTTTGATGAGTGCAGATATAACCGTTATGGTCTTGTTGTCCCTGGCTTTGGCCAGCATAACAAAACGGGAATGACGTTCTACGAGGGTGACGATATAGGAGTTTTTAGAGCCCTGAATCAGGTCACCTTCCCAGTGACCGGGTATGGCTCTGTCAGCTGCTTCAGGTGGCCTTTCGCTGATAGAGATCGTATCCGGGATTGACCCTAATCCTTTCCCTTTAAGCGATGATGTTCTGGATCTACGCACGACTCTTCCGCTTCTGAGGCATTGCTGCAGTTCTTTTTTTAACGCACCCCGGGTTTGTATAAAAAGCGTTTTATATATCGTTTCGTGTGACACATGCATTTCCTGACTATCCGGATAACAGCGTTTCAGCCAACCGGCGATCTGTTCCGGCGACCAGTCCTGATGCATCTTCTCTGCAATGATTTTACACAATGCGGGTCTTTCAATTAGCCTGCAATGTTTTGGTCTCAGGGCGCTTTCCCACGCAGCAGTATCCGCTTTTGCTGCACGGTATTGTTTTGCACCACCGTGCCTCCTGACCTCGCGGCTAATCGTTGAGGGCGCTCTTGATAATTTGGCGGCGATATCCCTGATACTGAGTTTTGCTACCAGCCCTCTGGATATCTCCTCTCTTTCATCAAGCGAAAGCGCTAACCGGTGCCGTTTTCGTACGGGAGGACGGTAGCCGCCTGTCTGGTGGATAGTGGGCATAATGGAAGAATGATATCTGTCGAACATTCTGGCGATATCATGCAGGGAATCACCTTGTTTATATCTGTCCCAGATAAATGCCTTCTGCTCTGGCGTGTAGTTAATCCGAGTTCTTCGTTTCATGGCAACGTCCCCCTTCGATTAAGGATAGCGTTGCATCGACCCGTTGAACTCACAGCACGAAGCGGATGTTGCTAAATCAGTCTGTGTGGAGCAACGGGGAGCAAGTCACATACGACAATGCATATTCATCATTACCTTGAATCAGTGAAGTGAAGAAACATTGATTTTATTACATTAATTAGGGCAAAGTCCGGTAGGTCTTTTTAGTGGCCCGCACTCTGTGAAGTTATAGACTTTATAGCCCTTGCTTTTCATGCATGCGTAAATTTTATCATTTCGTGAAGCTAGCTCCTGAAGTGTTTGATTGCGGTGAATGACGTTTAGCCCCCAATTCTTATCATCCAGATTTTCTTTGCGATCGACACCACAGCTATAGAGAGCTTCCTTGCGTTCGCGAATGTTAGTCCATCCCGTAGAATCTACTTTCTGGAATAACTGAATCCATGTGACATACGTGAAATCAGATGCATCCCCGGGTGTTACCAGACAGCCGGTTAAGTTAACAATGCCAGCCAGTAGGACAATAATACGAAAATGCATATTCATCATTGTCATGAGTCAGTGAAGTGAAGAAGCATTGATTTTACTACATTATTTAGGCAAGGGGTCAATGAAAACCAATATGCTGGGTATTTGCATGTCCGCTCCTGGCACTCAGCAGTCGGTCCAGCGAATGGCATGTCTGCTCAAAACGAAAAACAGAAGTCAGGATATACCAATGACGCCCTCGACTGACGACGTAAAAAAGCAATAGCCAGGGCACTATTGACAGCCTATTTAAGCCTGAGTAGGCTCAGCGGAATGTCGCGAAAAACGATCATTTCTGATGCTAAATTGATCGCGTACACGTCGATTCTGTTTCCCACAGTTTGACCAGCGTCTTCGAAATCAACCGCGTTGCTGCCATACAATGGCGGGAGCGCTTATCGCTACTCTTCGGTAGCGGCATGATAAACGGAGCGTAACGGTGTCAAACTCAAGTTCTACCTCGCATTTATCCGTCAATTCCCTTTCTGTTTTTTCTCATCCTTTGTGCTTAGAGGATCGTAACAAGATGAAGGTGATCCGTTATCACGCTTTCGGTGGACCTGATGAGTTACGCGTTGATGAAATTCCTGTTCCTCACGCCGGGCCTGGGGAGATTCGTATTGCGGTGCATTGTGCTGGGGTGAATCCATCGGACTGGAAACGAAGAGAGGGCCAGTATAAAGCCTTCGAAGATGTTGTGTTTCCACTCACAGTGGGCGTGGAAGCGAGCGGCATTGTTGATGAAATTGGCGATGGCGTTTCCGGCGTTGCCATCGGCGATGCGGTCTTTGGTTTTGGCGATGGCACCTTCGCTGAGAAAGCCATCCTCACACACTGGGCGGCCAAACCCGTGGCAGTCTCTTTTGAAGTAGCCGCAGGCTTGCCCGTTATTGTTGATACTGCTACCCGCGCACTTGATGAAGTA
Organism: Kosakonia sp. YIM B13571; assembly: GCF_042788095.1. Classification (NCBI taxonomy): domain Bacteria; kingdom Pseudomonadati; phylum Pseudomonadota; class Gammaproteobacteria; order Enterobacterales; family Enterobacteriaceae; genus Kosakonia; species Kosakonia sp. YIM B13571. Next base: position 97,800 of record NZ_JBHZPL010000001.1, read on the forward strand.
AATATAGAAACGGGGCAGACGCTGCTGGTTAGCGGTGCGGCGGGCGGAGTAGGAACGGCTATCGTCCAACTCGCACACCTGCGCGGCATTATCGTTATTGGCTCAGCAAGTTCCCCTAAACATGACTATCTCGTCTCATTAGGCGCAATTCCAACGACTTACGGTCCCGGTTTAAAGGAACGAATAACGCAGTTAGCGCCGATGGGCGTCGATGCTGCCATTGACGTTGCGGGATCAGGAGTCATTCCTGAATTAATTTCCATCGTCGGAAATCCCGCTCGTGTGCTTTCCGTTGCGGATTTTTCAGCAGAGCAATATGGCGCAAAATTTTCCCACGGCCCGCCTGAACAACCGGAAATAGCCCTCGCAAAAATTGCCCGCCTCTGTGCCGGTGGCCTTTTTACACTTCCTATTCAGGGCGTATACCCACTGCAACAGACGGCTGATGCACATCGGGTAAGTGCAGAAGGCCACGTGACCGGCAAACTTGTCATCAAGGTTCGCTGATAATGCAGCTTGATAGAGGCAGTCTGATTATCCTCAGCACAATGGGTCTTGATCTTTCAGGTAGCGGACAGGTGTTCGCTGCCCTCCCCCACCTTTTGCCGGATATGACCGGACTGATCGACATACGCGTTGATACGGTTTGTCTGCGCGCCGGTTCCCGCTGCCCTGAGCACTACGTCCGCTCCTGCGTTTTCTCTTGCTGGCTCCACAATCCATGACGCCATTCCACGTCGGGGTGACTCCTGCCCGGCGGTGTTATCGCTATTCTTTCAGCCCGGAAATGTCAGCAACAAATGCCTTAATAGCGATTCAAGCTGCGCCCGTTGATCTTTGGACAGGTTGGCCAGTATCGCGTTTTGCGTTGCCGTATGGACGATCAGCGCTTGTTCGATACGCTCTTGCCCGTGAGATGTCAGGCTGACCAGTGTGCTGCGTTTGTCATCTGGATCATTAATTCGCTCAATGAGCCCTTGCTCTTCCAGATGATTAAGGCGATTTGTCATCGCTCCGGAAGTGACCAGCAGCGATCGATACAGCTGCGTTGGAGAAAGACAATAAGGTGCACCGGCGCGGCGCAACGTAGCAAGGACATCAAATTCTCCATCGCGAAAGCCGAACGGCTCCAGAGCCTGGGTGCGCATCTTTCCCAGATGCTTCATCACCCTCAACATTCGGCCAAAAATTTTCATTGAAGAGACATCCAGCTCAGGCATTGCGCTGTCCCACTGGCTGACAACGAAGTCGATATGGTCTTGCATTTTCGTACCTTACATAGGGGTATTTATCGAGTTGTGCGGTCCATCTTACACAAGGAACGCATTTATCTTAATGTTAAGATAAATGCTTGCGGCATTTTCTGCTGAAGCAATCACATGCCTAAAAGGATCCTGTCTTGAAACGTATTACCTCTTCGCCCTTTATGTTCGCATTTATCGCTTTTTTGATCGGGTTGAATCTTCGCCCCATTCTGGCTTCTATCGGACCGTTATTTCCGGTTTTACAGCGTGAAGCGGGATTATCAGCCACAGAATTCAGTCTGCTAACCACCCTGCCAGTGGCGATGATGGGGCTGGTTGCGCTGAGTGGGCCATGGCTTTTAGCCAGAACCGGTGCCGTCCGGGGAATTACAGTAGGGCTTTCGATCCTACTTTTCGCCTGTTTATTCCGGGGTTTTAGCACCTCACTAACGGGACTTATGAGCACCGCTTTAGCGGGTGGAGCAAGTATTGGCATGATCCAGGCGTTAATGCCAGCCCTGATAAAAAAGGAATACACGCAATCGGCCAGCACGTTTATGTCTCTGTTCAGCACCGGTATTATGGCTGGCGCGGCGATGGCTGCCGCTACTGCCGAGCCGCTGTTTACCCGGCTTGACCTAAAGCCTACGCTGGCAATAGCCGGTTTGTTAACGCTTCTTGCTCTGACATTTTGGCTGACATGGGCCAGGCACCGCCAGGCAGAAAAAACAGTGTTCGCCGAGGTGACATTATCGTCATCCCGGACAGGGTTGTTACTGCTGTTTTTTGGCATCGGGACCGGCGCCTATACGCTGGTACTGGCGTGGCTACCCCCTCTCTATATTCAGGCGGGCTGGAGCGCACGCAGCAGCGGATATATGCTGGCCTGGCTTACGTTAACTGAAGTTGTGGCGGGCTTTGCCGTTTCAGCCCTGATCTCCCGATTCCCTGACCGCCGTGTTCCGCTGGTCACCGTGCTGCTGGTGTTACTGGCAGGGTTGATGTGTCTGGTCTTTGCTCCGGGAACCACGCCAGTTGTGTCAACATTGCTACTTGGCACTGGTATCGGCGCACTGTTCCCGCTATCGCTCATCGTGACATTTGATCATGCGCGAACACCGGCTGAGGCAGGGAAACTTCTGTCACGGGTGCAGGGTGGCGGATACCTGATTGCAGCACTGATGCCATTAATCGCCGGTATTGTGCGTGACAGCGGTGCGTCACTGACTACCGCGTGGCTCATCATGAGCGCGGGTGTCATCCTGCTGATTGCGATAGCAATACGTTTTAAACCCGTAGCGGCCAGGTAAAAATATCGACCAGCCACTAAAGCCTGCTCATCAGGCTTTAGTGCACATTGGTTTAGCGAAAGTGTCATCATCGTTAAAAGCTGAACGGGGCATGAGAGCATCACCAGAGCTGACATGCTTCCATTACCTGACGGTGCGGCTTGTGCTTTCAACAATACGGGAAAGTTAAATTTTATGCTGTCTGGCAAGCCACTGGCGCGCTGTGGTGGTTTCCGTTCCCTGACGATAATTGAACGTATCTTCCTTTCTCCACGCCACCCCGTCAGGCCGGGCGAAAGCGAGCCGGTAAGCTGCACCAACATCATTCGGATTATGTTCTACATCCTCCAGCAGCTTCTTCCTGTCCAGTAATGTTCTTTTTACTTCCGTTCCCCAGTGCGCCTGCATTAAATCGGCAATCTCACCGTAAGTCAGCGTATCCCCTGCGATATAGACAATCTCGTTACGAAAAGTGGGCTGATGAAAGAAGATATCTGCTGTCAGTCGGCCGATATCTTCAGGCGTCGTCAGTGTCACCGCATATTTCCAGTCTCCCGGAGCACAGACAACTTTATTTTGTGCGTCAACCACACCAAAGCCTGGTTCAAACAGGTAGCTGGTAAAAATCCCCGTGGAAACAATCACCCACTCCGTTGTGCTCTGCGCGCGCAGAAGGTGGCGAACCTCAAGTTGTTCATCCCAGACCGGTTGTCCGCTGCCGTTACCGACAACGTCATAATCCACACCGAACTGCCATGGGAAGTAGCGAGGTACTCCTGCCTTTAATACCGCCTGCGTAATCTTAATTTGCGTTCCCGGCCCGCCGACAAAACCACTGCAATTGATAACGGCACTGAAGGTGCTAAACAACGCACTCAGTTCATCAACACTGTTTTGCTGGAGATCGCCTTCAACCACAGCAATACCCAGCTTTATTAGCTCATCCAACCGTGTCCTGAGCTGACCAGATGTCGCATGCGCGGCGTTGCTTCTGAGCAGTACGCTGATTTTCATCGATGAATGTTCCTGAACTTTACGGCTCATTGCCCGCAATACCGGCAATCCCAGTTCTCCTGCGCCGAGAATGAGAACAGTATTTTCAGGTTTGTTTTCAAATTTCATGATTGCCTCCTGTCGTATTACTGCGCCATCCTGACAGCTGGCAGAACCTGGTTCAATCAGGTACACGAATGATACCGGAGGGAATATGGATTATGAGCGGGAAGCGCTGCTGCAATTTTCGAAAGAATTTTGTGCGGAATTAAGCAACGATAATGAGGGGCTGAAACGTGAGATCCTCGCGCACGCAGGAAATCGCTGGTCGCTGGGTGTGCTGCATTTACTGGGCACCAGCGGAGAGCTTCGCCACGGGGAGTTACGCCACGACCTTACCGGTGTCACGCAAAGAATGTTGACGCGAACGCTACGTCATCTTGAGCGTGACGGGCTCATCTCTCGCCGTGATTTTCAGGAGAAACCACCGCGGGTCGTTTATGCCATTACCGATGCGGGAAAAGAGATGCTGGTGAGAATGATGCCGTTATGGTCGTGGATTATTTCATCTGCAGAGTATTTCAGGGGCGCCAGGTCCGCGTACGACATAGAGCAGGAATTATCTCCCACAACCAAATGGCTGGAAGATTAAAAAGCAAATAATAAATTTCCGCGCCTTTTACTCGTCACGTCTCACGCTTCAATCAGGGTTCAGCCACCAATGTTTCCGCCAGGCCGTGCACAGGCTGAACCGCTGCCATCAGGTTGAGGTTATCTGTTGTCAGAAATAAACAGGCTTTTCGCCAGCCATCGATAACGCAGAGAGCGATTCATCTTCATGCTAGCCGGATGAAAGGCACCGTGGGCCATAAGTTCCAGCCCACGAGTCCTATTTGCTCCCCGTCACCGTTAACGGTGTTGACTCAGTGCGGCAATATCCTGTGGGGTCGTCCGGCAACATCCGCCAATAAGTCTCGCACCCGCCTCTAACCACTGGGGCAAATATGCCGCTAAGGATCCGCAGCGCTCACCGTGTGTATGCCACGCCTTGGTTGCTGCGTCATATGTTTCACCGGAGTTAGGATAGACAACCAGAGGCAGCGCGCTGAGGCTTTGCAGATGTTTGAGGGCGACGGTGGTTTTGCTCAGAGCAATACAGTTAATCCCCAGCGCAACGATTTGGGGACAGCCAGACAGCGCATTCACCACCTGCACCAGCGGTGTGCCATCGCTCAAGTGCTGGTCGTCACGTAAGGTAAAGGAGAACCACGCCTGCGCATGCGGGTATTCAGATAACAGACCTGCCAGTGCGTCTATTTCGGTGAAGCAAGGTAGCGTTTCACAGGCCAGCAGATCGACACCGGCATTGAGCAACGCGTCAATTCGCGGGCGATGAAATGCCTGAAACGCCTCGCGGCTGCACACGTAGTCGCCGCGATACTCCGAGCCATCGGCCAGATAAGCACCGTATGGCCCAACAGAGCCCGCCACCAGCAGCGGACCGGCATTGGGGTTTTCTGAGCGATAAATGTCACTCGCCTCTTTTGCCAGCATCACACTCTTTTCAATCAGCGCTTTCGACTGCGCCTCAGTCAGACCGCGCGCCGCAAAACCTGCAGGCGTGGCCTGATAACTGGCAGTAATGGCGATCTGTGCGCCCGCACGGAAGTAATCCAGATGCACATCCCGAATACGCTGCGGATCTTCCATTAACACTTTGGCGGACCAGAGATTATCGACAAGGCTGCATCCGCGCGCTTCAAGCTCGGTGGCCAGGGCGCCATCCAGCACGGCAAAGGGATGATGTTCAAGCAGCGTGGTAAGGGGATTACTCTGCGGCATAGTCAGCCTCCTCCAATTTTGTTTTCTGGGTGAGAAAATAGGCACCGTAGCAAAGGGCGACAAACGGCAGACCACAATAGAGCGCAATGCGCTGATCCGCATCGAACGCCAGCCCGATGCAGGCCAGCAGACACAGCAGGAATCCAAGCACCGGAACCAGTGGATACCAGGGTGCCCGGTATTTCAATGCCGCAGAGAGTTTGCCCGACTGTAAGTGGCGGCGACGAAAAACAAAGTGGGACGCGCAGATGCTGAGCCAGACAGCGACAACGGCAAAGCCAGAAATGGCGCTGAGCGCAACGAAGACAGTATCAGGGGCAATCACGCTGGATAACAGCGCCAGCAGACCGCCGAGCATAGAGACAGAAAGCGCTATCAACGGCACACCATTTTTGTTGACGCGGGCAAAACAGCCCGGCAACGTTTTTTCGTTTGCCAGCGACCATAGCATGCGGCCCGATGCATAGAGCCCGGAATTCGCCGCTGAAAGGATCGCCGTCAGGATGACGAAGTTAAAAATATCCGCCGCATACGGAATGCCGATTTTTTCAAAGACCAGCACAAACGGGCTCTTCTCAACCCCTGCCACATTCGCCGGAACCAGCGCGGCAAGGACAAAAACGGTGCCAATAAAAAACAGGATCAAGCGGGCAATCGTCGCGCGGATCGCCACCGGGATCGCCTGGTGCGGATTTTCCGTTTCACCCGCCGCGATACCGATAAGCTCGGTCCCGGAAAAAGCAAAATTGACCGCCACCATGGTCATCAGAATGGGCAAACCGCCGTGTGGGAACCAGCCTTCGCTGGTGAGGTTAGAAAGCCCTGGCGACGGTGAACCATCCTTCATGGAGATAAAGCCGAAAATCACCCCGCAGCCCAGGAGGATAAAGACGAGAATGGTCGCAACTTTAACCAGCGAGAACCAGAACTCCCCTTCGGCAAAAAAGCGCGTTGAAATCGCGTTAAGACAAAAAATCACCACACAAAACAGGGCGCTCCATATCCAGACGGGAATATGCGGGAACCAGTACTGCATACAAAACCCGGCGGCGGTAAAGCTTGAGCCCAGAGCGACTGTCCAGGTCAGCCAGTACAACCAGGCCACGGTGTACCCGGTCGCCGGACCAATATAGCGCGCCGCATAGACATGAAAAGCGCCTGTTACGGGCATCGCCACGGAAAGCTCGCCAAGGCACTGCATCACCAGCCAGACGACCAGCGCCCCAATCAAATACGCCAGCAGAGTCCCTGCCGCACCAGTGGTAGAGATGATGTATCCGGTATTAAAAAATAACCCTGTGCCAATGACGCCGCCCAATGAAAGCATGATCAAATGGCGGGTTTTCATGGTGCGCTTAAGCTCGCCATTTTCTTGTTGTGTCTGCATATCACCTTCTAAACGTATGGATGTCTAAATGTCCGTGTTTGGGTTCTTTATATCGTCATTATCAACAAAAGGCCAGCATTAGGCGGGTATCCGGGCTGAGACACGAAGAAGCAACGCGTGCGCAAATATCAGGCAAACTGTTTTTTTAACGCCACAGAGAGGAAACAAGATATGAATGTCGATAGTTCGGATGACGCTGCCGTTGGACGGAAAATGTCTGTGCCTGTGGGAAGGGGGACATCTGAAGGGGATACACCAGTGGGCTTTTGCAGCGCAACGACGTGAGCGATACAACCTTTCACCTTCTGGTGTAACCCGGCGAGCCGGAAATCAATTTTTTTCAATCGTATGGAATATGAGTTCAGGTGAAATCCGATAATTTTTGCCCGGAAACGATCAACTCTTTGAGCAACATCTGACGGCGCTCCTCCGGCGTATCGCGGCTCACCATAAAGCAGATAGCAGCAACTGCCTGCCCGCTACGAGAACGAATCGGTGCTGCCATGCAGCAGGTAAAACTCTCTGAGAGGCCTTCAGTCAGGCAATATCCCTGCTGCCCGGCACGATGTATATCTTCGAGAAATGCCTGTTTGTCGAGGACTTGCCCGTTCGCCAGACGGTAATCCTCTTCGGGGATAAGATCGAGAATGGCACTGTCCGACCAGTTACTGAGTAGCAGACGACCCGTGGCAGTCCAGGTAATCGGTACTCGCACCCCGATATCAGACGTGATTTTGAACGGGTGGGCATTACTTTCCGACAGCACGACTGTGTACTTATTCCCTTCCAACATACATAGCTGCACCGTCTCGCCATGACGGGCCACAATCTCAACCATTAACTGATGTGAGCGGCGGATAAGATCGTTATGCGCCATGTAGTCCGCACCGTAATAGTGCATTTCACGGCCGAAGAACACCGCACCGTCGGCGTCCAGTTCAACCAACCCAGCCTCACTTAGCAGGTTGACGAGCTCATATACGCTAGAACGCGGCGCACCAGTGGCATCGATCAAATCGCGCATCGCCATGGGCTGACGAGCGATATGCAACTGGCGAAAAATGTCGATAACCCGGTCAACACCGCGTGCCCGCGATGGCTTCTCGTCCGGCATAAGCAAATTCTCCTGATGCAGTCGGGCGGTCGCGCCAGACAGTAAAAAAGAAAGCATCATACACCCAGCGTCGTCGTTAACCCATCCCCGTTAATTAAAATTTCAATGCCGAAACTTATATTTCCTTGTTCTATTTTGGGGCCTCATTTTAGCGCATAGCGTGCAGGTTATTTTTTTAAATAACGACAGCGGTAACATTTCCAGTTAGAAATTTCTTTCATTACTTTTTTATTTTGCGATCGCGACGACATCACGAGAAATTAAATTCCTCGCGATATATTGCAAAAGCAAAAAAGCTGTGCAAATCTTGATCTATCCGATATTGCAGATTCAAGTCTGATATATCAGACAATCATTACTCGGTACTCACGGGTATTCTCAGAACAAAAAGGAGCAGCGTCGCATGACGATTAAGCGTTATGGCATTGAAGGCGGCACCGGCACGGGTGGGCAGAAACTGCCGTTCGCACGCGCAGTTGAGGCCGATGGCTGGCTGTATATCTCGGGCCAGACACCGATGCGCGAGGGCGAAGTAGTGGAAGGCGGTATCATCGAACAAACGCAACTGGCGTTCAACAACTGTCTCGCCATCATGCGGGAAGCAGGCTATCGCGTGGAAGATATCGTACACGTCACGGCGATATTAACCGACGCGCGCTATTTCAGTTCATTTAATAAAGTATTCAGTGAGATATTTAGTAATAATCCACCAGCGCGGATTTGTAGCGTGCAGGATTTAGTGGTCGACTGCAAAGTGGAAGTGGATATGAAATGTTTCCGCGCTGACCGTAAATAATTAAAACCGTTAAAACAGGCTGCGCGTTTCTATTTCTTCTTCGCCAACACCAGGACCGCCTGTTATTAATTGCTGCTTTTGCTTTTTCACTAGAATATCCCGAAATAATCAGCGCTGCCGCTGCGCGGGCGATCGTCTGCTTATAACGGGTGACACGGTATTACGCCGTCTCGTTAAACATTAAAAGAGAGCATAAAAAATGAATGCAACAACATCGCTGAAATTTAGTGCCAAAGCACTGGCCGGCGCGCTGGTAATGTTGGCTGTAGCGGGCTGTACGCCGACCGAAGAGAAAAAAGAAGCGGGTGCCGCGCCGCAGTCTGCACTGCAAACCGTCCTGCAGCGCGGCACACTGCGCGTGGGTGACTGCCTGAGCTTTGCCCCGTTTGGTTTTTACGATAAAGAGGGCAATCCGGATGGGTATGACGTCGATCTGGCCAAAGCGCTGGCTAAACAGATGGGCGTCAAACTGGAGATGGTTAACACAACCAGCGCCAACCGCATTCCTAACCTGCAAACCAACAAAGTCGACGTGGTGTTCTGTAACTTCACCCGCAATCTGGAACGCGCCAAAGAGATTGGTTTCACCAACCCGTATGTCGTAGCGAGTGAAGCCATGCTGGTGCGCAAAAATAGCGGCATTCAGTCCGCGCATGACATGGCCGGAAAAACCATTGCCACGGTGAAAGGTTCTACCAACGGCGACGAAGTGCGCAACCTCGGCATCGACGTGAAAATTCAGGAGTACGACTCATCCCAGGCGGCAATTCTGGCGGTGAAACAGGGACAGGCTGATGCGATGATCGAAGATAACAACTTCCTCGCTTATCAGGCAAAACTCGATCCGTCGCTGACCGTGACTAACGAGGCGCTGGTGCCACTGGAGTACAACGCCTTCGGTGTGAAACAGGGCGACCAGGTGTGGACCAATTATCTGAACGAATTCCTTTTTGAAATCAACGCATCCGGCGAGAACGCACAGCTGTATGCAAAATGGTTCGGCAGTAAACCGCGCTACCCGCTGAATCCGCAATACTGATTGTTCGCCCACGGCGCAGCAGCCAATGCTGCGCCGCCTGAAGGAGTCACACCATGAGTTATCAATGGCTAACCCTGTGGCGCTACGCCGACACTTTTCTGGACGCCGCCTGGCTAACGCTACAGGTCACGCTGCTGGCGTTTGTACTGGCAGTGGCTCTCGGGCTGCTGGCCGCACTGGCGAAATCCTCGCCGCTGGCGCCGGTACGCTGGCTCAGCCACTGCTACGTCGAGTTCATCCGCAATACCCCGGTGCTGTTGCAAATCTTCATCATCTTTTTTGGTCTGCCGTCGTTGGGTATCACCATGAGCGCCTTTACCGCAGGCGTGCTGGCGCTGGGGATTAACGTAGGCGCTTATCTGTCGGAAACCTTCCGCGCTGGCATTCAGTCGGTCGCGAAGGGTCAGCTGGAAGCGGCGTATATCCTCGGTATTCCACGCCGACAGATCTTCCTCAGCGTGGTGCTGCCACAGGCCGCTCGCGCAGTGTGGCCTGCCATTATTAATAACCTGATTCAATTACTGCTTGGCACGTCGCTGCTTTCCGCCATCGCGCTGCCGGAACTGACCGGCACCGCAACGGTGATCAATGCGCGCACCCTGCTGTACATCCAGACTTTCAGTATTGTCGCGCTGGTCTATCTGCTGCTGAGCAACTTGTTCTCATGGCTTGGCAGCATGGCAGGACGCCGGATGTTCCATCCGCCGCTGGTGACGCCGGTAAAAAAGCCCGGCTGGCAGTGGGCAAAAAAATGGCTGATTAACCCAGCGAAACGGGAGAATGCGCTATGAGCGAACTTATCATCAACTCGCTGCCAATCCTGCTGAAAGGCCTGGTTATCACCTTACTGCTCTCCATCGCCGCTATCGTCGGCAGCACACTGCTCGGTTTACTGGCAGCGGTGTTACGCACCAGCCGTTTGCCGGTCGCCAAACAGATTGCCGTGTTTTATACCGAACTGTTTCGCGGCACGCCGGTACTGATCACGCTGATGTTTATCTACTTCGGCGTGGCTTACTTCGGCTATGAAATCAATCTGTTCGCTGCTGGGATCCTCGGCCTGAGCATTTATCAGGGCGCTTACATTGCCGAAGTATTCCGCGCCGGTATTGAAGCTGTACCTAAAGGCCAGTGGGAAGTGTCATGGATCCTCGGCCTGTCAAAACGCCAGACGTTTCTTAGCGTGATCCTGCCGCAGACGCGCGGCATCGTGCTGCCACCGCTGGTGGGCCAGTATCTTTCGCTGATAAAAGATACGTCGATTGTCAGCATGATCGGCATGTCGGAATTGATGCACCAGGGCCAGGCTATTGTCGATCGCATCGGTCAGCCGGTGGTGATTTATGGCCTGGTCGCCCTGCTCTACTTCGCTGTCTGCTTTCCACTTTCCCGTTGGGTTCAACATCATCAAACCAGGAGCCAGTTATCATGAGCAAATCCGCCATTACGCTGAGCCGTATTACCAAATCCTTTGGCTCAACCCAGGTCCTGAAAGAGATAAGCCTTGATGTTTCACCCGGCGAAGTGCTGGTTCTGATTGGCGCATCCGGTTCCGGCAAAAGTACCGTATTACGCATTATGAGTGGGCTGGAAACCGCCGATGGCGGGGAAATCTGGGTGAATGAAGTGCCGCTGCACGAACGCAAACGCAGCAGCGAAATCTGCGGCCATGTCGGCATGGTGTTTCAGCAGTTCAATCTGTTTCCCCATAAAACCGCGCTCGGTAACGTGACGCTGGCGTTGATTAAAGCGCAGAAACTGTCCGAGGCCGAAGCCAATAAACGCGGTATGGCCGCCCTGACCCGTGTCGGGCTGGCCGAGCGCGCGCATCATTATCCGGCCCAGCTATCCGGCGGTCAGCAGCAGCGTGTGGCGATTGCTCGCGCGCTGGCGGTGGAGCCGAAAATTATGTTTTTTGATGAAGCGACGTCAGCGCTCGATCCTGAACTGGTCGGCGAAGTGATGGAAGTCATGCGCAGCCTGGCGCGTGAAGGTATGACCATGGTGGTGGTCACCCATGAGATGGGTTTTGCGCGTAAAACCGCTGACCGCGTGGTGTTTATGGATCAGGGCGTGATAGCCGAGCAGGGTTCGCCGGAGCAGATTTTCGTCAATCCGCAGAATCCGCGCACCCAGCAATTCTTATCGCGTGTGCTTGAGCACTAACAGGAGGCATGATGTCGATTCACTTTCCATTGCAGGCAGACGGCACGCTGGATGCGCAGCAAACTACGCCGCGTTTTAAATCGGTCGCCGGGTCCGGCAATCAGCCGCTGGCTAACGGCACCCAAATTTTTAACAGTCCCGAGGTGTTTTCCCCACTGATGCTGATGAAGCAATCGGCACTGGAGAATAACCTGCGTCAACTGGCAGATTTTTGTCGTGAGCAAGGCGTAATGCTGGCGGCACACGGCAAAACGTCGATGTCTCCGGCGATTCTGCGCCGCGCCATCACTGAAGGCGGTGCCTGGGGATTGAGCGCCGCAACCCCTGCGCAGGTTCGCGCCTTGCGCCAGTTCGGCATTCGTAACGTCTTCCTCGCCAATGAACTGGTCGACCCCGCTGGCATTCGCTGGATAGGCGAATGGCAAAAGCAGCATCCCGACCATGGCTTCCTTTGCTACGTCGATTCACTGCAGGGTGTTCGTCTGCTGGAGCAACATCTCGGCGACAGCCGCATTGCGGTACTGCTGGAAATGTCGGTCAGCGGCGGACGCACCGGCTGCCGTTCATCCGCTGAAGCACTGGAGATTGCCGCCGCGATTGCGACCAGCCCTGCTCTGCAACTGGTGGGCGTGGCGGGCTATGAAGGCGCGCTTGGCGCCGGACGTGATACCGCGGGGGTGCAGCGCGTAACAGATTACTGCCGGATGCTGATCGCCACCGCGGCGCTGCTGGCTGAAAATCAGCTGTTTGCCAGCCAGCATATTATCCTCAGTGCCGGCGGCGGTGCGTGGTTTGACGTGGTCTCGGCGTGTTTCACCGCCGCGAACCTGCCACTGCCAATGACGCCGCTGATTCGATCCGGCGCTTACATGGCGCACGACAGCGGCCTGTACGCACGCATTGCGCCTTTTGCGCAGCCCGGGGCTACGCATCATTTCACCGCCGCGCTGGAGATCTGGGGCCGGGTATTGTCGCGCCCTGAGCCTAGCCTGGCGTTTGTTGATTTCGGACGCCGTGATGTGCCGTTCGATCAGGATCTGCCAAATCCGCTGTGGGTGCGCAACGTCGATGGCAGTGCCCCGCGTGCAGCGTCTGGCATGCGCATCAGCGAGGTGAACGATCAACATGCGTATTTATTGCTGCCGGAAGAGGATGTGTTAAAGCCCGGTGACTGGGTGGGTTGTGGCATTTCACATCCCTGTACCGCATTCGATAAATGGCGGTATTTGCCCCTGGTAGACGATAATTACTGCGTCACAGATTCACTGGAAACCGCATTCTGAGTAAAAATTGGGGCATAACGGCGCGATGTTTCGCGCTGTTTTTACATGTCCGAATGAACCGCGCTCATCCGTTCTTTAACTGCCACGACGTTCAGGCCGGGAAGAGATTATTCCGGCCAGTACGATTCGGCTTTCACTTTTAATAAATGGCGTAAACGGTGAGCTTCCTTTTGCGGCGGACAACCAAAGAACCGGCTAAATTCTCTGCTAAATTGTGTCGGACTGACGTAGCCAACTTTAAAAGAAGCTTCACTGGCCGTGACATTGCTCTTCACCATTAAAAAACGCGCCTGGTGCAGCCTGATGGAAATCAGATACTGTTTGGGTGTTGTGCCGGTGAATGCCCTAAAATGGCGATGAAAAGAGGGGGAGCTCATGCCCGCTTCTTTAGCCAGCATCTCAACGTCAATAGGATCCATAAACCGGGTATGCATCGTGCGAATAGCGGCAGCAATTTGCCTGAAATGCCCTTTTCCGCAGAGCGCCGCTCTGATTGAGGCTCCCTGCGTATCAATCAGTACACGATAATAAAGTTCTTTCAGAATACCCGGCCCCAGAATTCTGGCCTTCTCTTCATCAGAAAGCACCGCCAGAAGACGATAAACCGTATCGGCCAGTTCTTCTCCGAGAGGGGTGGAAAACATAATTCCCGCCTGCTCATTTCCTCTTACCTCGCCTTCCCCCATTTCAATAAGTAATTCGGCAATCGTGGCGACATCAAGCGATACAGACAGCGCCAGAAGAGGTTCTTGCTGGCTGGCAGTGGTCTGGCTGCTAAAAGGAAGAGGCGCGGAGACAACCAGATAATGTCCGGGATCGTAGGTAAATTCCCGCCCGCCCATCAAACCGGTTTTCTTTCCCTGCAGAACAATAACAATACAGGGTTCATAAAGGACGGGCGTGTGGGGCATCGACGCATTGACTCGCAACAGCTTTATCGCTGTCATCCGGGTGCGCGCGTAGCCTTCATCAGGCGAAAGCGCCAGCAAAGCAGGGATCATTTTTCGCGTAAGGCTTGAGGTAAGTCCGGACACTGCGCCCCCTGAAGATACAAAAGGATAAATTTTTCAGCCTGTATCAGGTTATTAAACCGAATTCTGACAGGAAACGATAATCTTTGTACAGGAACCTTCATTGTTGCATTGCGCTGCTTCTCATACTCTTTTAGCAACAAAAGAAATGAGGAGACGTTATGCAACGTCATTCTGAATCAAGAGCCTGGCTTATTTCAGCAACTGTCCATGAACCCGGACGGGAAACGTCGCCCGGAGACATTTCGCTGACGCCTGGCGTATTCGGCCAGATTTCCCCTCTCCTCACTCAGTGAGATTCAGCAGTCACTAAATCGCGTAACGGCGTGACAGCAGGCAAAGAAAAAGCGGCAAGCATCATGATTGAAACCGCCCGTTCACCTAATCACCCCTGACATGGGCTTCGGATGAGGAGGTATCCGTACGGCTGATAAAGGTGATGACGTTCGGGCAACGTGATACAGCATTTGAGGACTAAAAATGGCAGATTTTTTTGGATTAAAAAACAAAGTGGCGATTGTCACGGGCGCCGCAGGTGATATTGGCAGGGCCACCGTAAACCTTCTCGTGAGTCATGAAGCGAAGGTGCTGGCTCTGGATATCAACCCGGCGGTCCATGCGCTGGCACAGCGCAATCAGGTGGTGACACAGATATGCGACGTCAGTCAGGAACATGAGGTCATCAGCGCAGTCGCTTTCGCACAAGCAGAATTCGGCGGCGTGGATATTCTCATCAACAATGCGGGTAAGACCCTGAATAAACTCGCTACCGAAACCTCCGTTGCAGAATGGGACAGCATTATGACCATTAATGCCAGAGGGTATTTTCTCCTGAGCCGGGAAAGCCTGAAGGTCATGCAGCCTCGCAGGCAAGGCGCGATTGTTAATGTGGCGTCCGTGGTGAGCAGGGTGGGCATGAAAACCACGTCCGCCTACTCGGCCTCTAAAGGTGCCATCGCGCAACTGACGAAAGTTCTGGCGCTGGAAGCGGCTGAGTATGCTATCCGGGTTAATGCCGTTGCACCCGGCGTCGTCGAAACAAATATTCTTTCCGACATCGTGGAAGACAGCCGAACCACGCTGGCCAGCTACGGTCACGCTCACCCACTTGGGCGGGTGGCTCAGCCGGAAGAAATTGCTGAAGCCATTATCTGGCTTGCCTCACCTAAAGCCAGCTTTGTGACGGGAACGGTATTGATGGCTGACGGCGGTTACACCGCACAGTAAATCAGGAGCCAATGATGAAAAAGCAGAGCATTTTAGTTGTCGGAGCCGAGAAAGGACTGGGTCAAGGGCTGACAGAAGCCTATCTGGAGCGAGGCTGGGACGTTTTCGCCACCCATTTACCGGGTGCGGATACCTCCGCCCTGCTCGCCCTGGGAGAGATTTACCCCGGCAATCTGGTGACCGGCGAGATTGATGTCACCAACAAGTCCCATATCGAGCCGCTTATCGGCAGGCTCCGCGAACGGCGGTTTGACGTTATTTTTATGGTTGCAGGCATTTACGGCCCCTTGCATCAATCCGTGTTGCAGGCCTCTGACGCGGAATTCCAGCAAATCATGATGACCAATGCTTTTGGCCCTGCCCGCCTGGCCCGGCACCTGCTGCCGATGCTTGAGCCTGAGGGAAGCCTGGTTTTCATGTCGTCGCACCGGGGCAGTATTGCCAGCAATACCGAACCGGGGATCGGTATTGAGCTTTACCGGGCCAGTAAAGCGGCGCTGAATATGCTGGCGCGTTGTATTTATAGGGATATCAGCCAGGGATCGCAGACGGTTCTGTCAATTCATCCTGGCTGGGTGGCGACAGCGATGGGCACGTTGGATGGCACAGTGGATGCAGAGATTGATGTGAAGACCAGCGTCAACGGCATGATCAGTGTGATTGAGCAACACCGAAACGCCAGAAGCCATCTCTTCCTCGATTATGAGAACAACAGCTGGCCCTGGTGATAACGGACAAAGCTGTATCTTTTATGGGATTAACCCCGGCCCCATTTGCGGGAATAAATCTCCGGGGTAGCCTGTTCAGCGTTATTCAGAGGATCAGGCTCATTGCTCAAGCCTCAACCTGACTTTCGCATTTATTTTCATCCGCATGAGCACGATCGTATTCAGCCTGAGCTAATGCCAGGGTCGGACCGAATTCCAACGCCCAATTTGCCAACGCAACAAAAGGCTGCTGGAGTGACTGCGCCAGCGGCGTAATGGTGTATTCCACACTCACAGGATGAGTGGACAGAACGTGACGAGTAATTAAACCGTTTCGCTCCAGCCGTTTCAGCGCATCGGCCAGCGCCTTATGGGTGATCCCGTCCAGGCGTCGGCGAAGTTCATTGAACCGGCAAGGTTCCGTGCACAGCACCGTCAGAATTAATATCGACCATTTATTGGTGATATGTTCTAACACCAGACGGGTATTTCTAAAATCTATCAGGCAGTTATCGTTTTTTTCTTGCATAGCGATATCGTCACTTATATTTGGTATAGCAAAAGTGCGTAATTGATATTAAGTATAGAATTTATATCATCTGTTTTCGACCTAAATCGGAGAAATCAGATGGGCAGAATAGAGAAAAAAGTCGCTGTGGTGCTTGGCGGTGCGAAAGGGATTGGGCTGGCTATCAGTCAGCGTTTAGCCACTGAAGGGGCCGTTACCTGGTTCACTTCGCGACGAGAAGAAGACCTTGAGACAGCCAAAAGCAAAATATCGGGAACCGCGATACCGCTACAGGCTGATGTCAGTCAGAAGAGCGAACTGAGTCGTATCATGCAGACAGTTGCAGAAAAATCAGGTCAGATAGATATCTTGATAATCAATGCTGGAATGTCGGAATACGCCCCGCTTGAAGAGGTCAGTGAGCAGCATTTTGACCAGACGTTTGGCCTGAATGTTCGCTCTCCTGTCTTTGCCCTGCAGGCAGCATTACCTTTGATGAAACCCAGCAGCAGTGTCGTTCTCATCGGTTCAATTGCTGATGTTCTCGGCACACACGGATATGGCGTTTACTCGGCCAGCAAAGCCGCACTGCGCTCTTTTGCCCGCACCTGGACACGCGAACTTGCCGCGCGCGGTATCCGTGTCAACGTTGTCGCGCCTGGTCCTGTCGACACTGAAATGATGGCGGCAACGTCTGATGAAGTGCGTAAAAGCTTAACCAGCGCAATACCGCTCGGCAGAATGGGTCAACCTGAAGAGGTTGCCAACGCTGCATTCTTCCTCGCAAGCGATGAGAGTTGCTATATTGCCGGCGCAGAGATTTGCGTTGATGGCGGCATGACGCAGGTATAAGCGTTCACACGACGGCCATCCCTGGATGGCCGATCAGAGTAGCAGCAAGATCAGATAATGTCGGCTATCCAGTCTGCAAATGCGCGCACGGCGGGAGAAAGAAAGCGTTGATGCAGGTACAGTAAAGTGACCGGTACTGGTGGCGGTTGCCAGTCTGCAAGCACCTCAATGAGCCTTCCTTCCTGCTGATGCTCTGAGACAATGCGCCCGGCAAGCTGCGCCAGTCCGAAACCTTCAAGACACATTTTTATATAAAGCCCCGTTTCGTTAACAACCACATCGCCATTAACAGGAACGGACAGCGTCTCAGCGCCACGCGCAAAACGCAATTCACCCGTACGCCTGGCTGAGCCGGAAAAGTAATGGATTGCACGATGCTGCAACAATTCGTCGGGCGACTGCGGAATCCCGTTTCCCTGAGATACGCCGGAGAGGCATAGGTTATCCAGCGAAACCGGCCAAGCGGACGAGCTACCAGCGTGGAGTTATTCAGCTCCCCCGTTCTCGCCACGCAGTCGACCCCTTTTTGCAGAAACCTTCCTGCCGCTGGCGCAGTCGCGCTGACAGGTATGAAACGCATGAGCATGATTTATTACGCAATCGCCTTTTCTGCAGGTCTCGGGATCACCTGCGCCGTCAAAACATGACGGCGTTTTTTTAAAGCGAAATTAGCGGAATTTGCCGGTTTACCAGAAAGCCCACTGCATACACAACGTAACGGCTCAGCTTACCGCATGCAGGCAGAACTGAATCTGCTGGTCTTTAATGCCGCTGACCAGGCTTGTCATATCCCGGGTCCGGCCTGATGTCACTGACGTGTCACCTTGCAGTCATGGCGTTGTCGTGTACGGTGCCAGCCTGATATGTAAGTCTCATCGCAGGCATTGCAGTGGACGGTAACAGTGATGAGTGTCGCTGAAAAGGTTATGGTGTGACGGTTCACCGGTGCTGAAGAAAAAGAGTAATTTTCGTAACCGGGACAAATGATGGATATGGCACACTTTTTAAGAGAAACACCCGTATGGGTATGGATAATGCTGGCCTTTTTACTACGCCGTGGTTTTGCTGCGCTTTATGACCGGGAGATGGCAATCGGGCGGTTGTTTTTACTGCCGGTACTTTTTCTTGTCTGGGGAACATATGGCGTGATCACCGAGACAGAACTGGCTGGAGTAAGTCTTACAATGATGGCAGCCGGACTGTTCGCAGGCACCGCACTCGGATACCGATTATGGCGCTCACTGCCACCGCTGAGAAATACAGACAATCCAGGCATGATTATCAGAGCCGGGACACCGCTGACTCTGGGATTGATCGTCATTGCTTTTAGTATGAAGTTTACCCTGACCTCGGCTCTTTATCTGCAGCCTGGATTAAGGTCAACTACAAGCTTTTGTATGTTGTTTGGCGGTGTGACGGGGCTTGTTGACGGCATATTCTGGGGGGGAACGCTGAGACTTTACCTCCCCTGGTACAGTAAAAGATGATTAATGCACACCGTTCGTTATTGAAATCCACCCGACTCGCTGAGTCAACAATGCTGTTCCATACCCTGCTGATGTACTGGCCAGGCTGGTCCCGGCCAGCATCCCGGTAACGGGACAGGCTGCTTTTTTTCTCAGTGCGGGGCAGAATCCATCTTCTGCAGAACACGGGGTGAACGGTTGATGCAAAGCCGATAATACAAAGCAAAGTATCTGACAGGTTGATCTGAGCGAAAAGCGGAAATTAACCGTGCGTTTATCATCCCCCAGGAATCGCCTTCGATGAATTCTTTTCTCTGTTTAACGGGAAGAGATTCCCTCTATTAATGTCCTACCTTCTTACTCAGTATTTATCGCTTTTATTTATGACCTGAATGGCTAATATCACAACGCCTGAGCAGACGTACTGCTTCAAATTCGTCGTAGCGGCTCTTTATAGCATCGAAATAACAAACATAAGTTTACTCGAACATCTAAAAAAGGAGAGATAGATATGAAGCGTCCAAATTGGTTTCAAGTTTCTGCCGAAAGTGGAAAGGCTATGAAAGTGCTCCATCATTACGCCACTACCGGGACAGATTTGCCAGCTAATCTTATTCACTTAATTTTTTTAAGAGTTTCAAAAATTAAAGGTTGTGCGCACTGTATCGATATACTCTCGACCTTATCAAGGCTGACATTTCCGTTGAAAACGGTAGTATTGGTGCCGGTTTGGCGTGAAGCGACCTATCTATTCTCGGATATAGATCAAGCTGCGCTCTCATGGGCAGAAGAAATTACTCATATCAGTGAAACACACGCTTGCGATGAAGCATATTCTGCAGCACTTTCTGTATTTGGTGAAAAAGATCTGGTTGAACTTACCCTTGTTATTGCCACCATGAATGCCATCAATCGTATGGGCATCAGTTTTCGCATGAAGCCGCTCGCTAAAGCCTGAAATGCTGTGCTGGCTAAGCGAGGTTATGCATAATATTCTGAATTCTATAATGAAATAATTATCGGGGGATGCACCTCTTTGAAGATAAAACATCCCTCATACTGATTTTGGGGTGGGATTGTTTCACGTTCGAAAGCATGATGCCATGCAGTGCTGACATCAGATATTTGTTCCGCTGTAAGCAAATTGTATGCAGCCGCACCGGATAAAAGTTCCACGGAGAGAGGATCGGTAATCTGAAAACTAAATAACGTTAAATCATTGTGTAAAGCACTACCGCGTTGGGCAAACTGAGCAATAGAATGACTTTGCACGGGAAATGCGTCCTCAAAATACTCTCGTACGGATTTCAACTGTAGTTCCGCCTTCTCAAGGCTACCTCGTCGTTTTATATGGAGATTGTGAAGCATTATTAACATCCGGTGCGCTGGATACGTTGAGGTTAAGTTGATCAAATTTTCAGCCATCCTGATGTCACGCCATGCAAAAAAGTTTATTCCCGCTCTGGCCTTGAAATATTCATCAATTTCTTGTTGTTGAATGGGTTGCCATTCCGGGGTGAATTCAGTTACAGCTCGACGAGGAATACAGTCAATTCCAAGACAAGGAATTTGCCGGGATATAGCCCATGCCAATAAATTTAATGTTTCTTGCGTACGTAATATCCTGGGAAAGTTTTTAAGTCTGCAAATGGCAGTTTCATTATGTTGATGCGAAAATAACATCCCTTTACTATCCGCTTCAAATATCAACACAGCCGAATTTTTAAAATAGCGTTCTGCGATATTCTTTCTTAATTGAGTATATTCCGCGACACCATGTATGGATTCTCCCAGAAAAATAAAACGCTTATCGCGGAAAAGCCGTTGCTCTTTAAGAGCATAATCCGTAGATCTACGCATCAGAATTATGGGCCGCAAGTGATAATTACATTAGATTACATTAACTTTATATGGCGGCTACGGACAAGTGATTTGAACCTTATAAATTCATATTGCTCGATAGGCACAATGACTCTCTTCCTGCATGTAGCGGGCATGGCGTGCGACACAGGTTCCAATTTAACTCGCACACCCCATCACTGAAGTATATCTACTTTAAATAAACGGCCTTGAGTGGCCGTTCTGTTTAGCGCCACCTGACTCAGACCCTACGACTAAGATTTTCGCGAGTTGGCCCCTGGAAGTAGATACTACTTATATGGCAACTACGCGGTTGAGTCAGCACAAAACAAATCGTTTCCCAGACCGATCGCCCATTCAGTAGACGTTCCCCCATTCTGGAATGATTATCGACAAACGTATCTAATCCGGTAAGTTCGAAATCCGGTGGGTACAACCCGGTAACACGTATGTTCTCTCCGGACAGTTGCTGTGACAGTTTCGTTGTAAAGCCGCTAAGCCCATGTTTGCTGGCAAAAAAAGCGGGATGGGCAATTGAATCCGTAAAGTTCGGGATCCCGCATGAAGATATAATGGAGACGATATCAGCACTGTCTGAACGTCTTAATCCAGGCAGCAATGCCTGCGTCAGTAGAATCGCCCCTGTCAGGCCTGAACTGATGGTATTGATAATTTCTGTGTCGGGTTGATCGTCTAACGTCCCTGACAACCACTGAGCAGCATTGAGGATTAAAATGTCGACGGGCTTGTTTGAAGTTAATAGCTGTGAAGAAAACTGAGAAAGGGACTCAGGCCGGGTTAAATCACAGAGATACCCTTTTGCAATGCCGCCTTCAGCAGTGATGATGTTGCAGGTTTTCTGAATATCGTCAGCCCGCCGCGCGCAAAAATCTACCTCGACGCCCTCTCGCGCTAACCACACGCACAGCGCCCGGCCAAATCCCCCGCCGCCACCGGTAATAACCGCTCTTTTACCTCTCAACATCTTCATGCATCCTTTTCTTAATGAGTATGTGTGGATGGATATATACATGAGGAAGCTGAGTGACATCTTTCCGTTAGTGCCATTTTTATATGAGGAAGATAAATAAGCTGCACTACATACTGTTGAATAATAGTGTTGAACAAAGTGCCAGGGGATTAGCTTCTTTCGCTTCTGGCACAAGGCAGCCCATGAAAATATCATCGGACGGTTATTTACGCGAAGCTGTAATTTGGCTTTAGGTATTGCTGTATTTACAACTTGACGGTATATCGGACAAAATCATCCAGCACGGCAAGCTTATCGTACAGTGCCCGGGCAGGATTGGATTCTCTGGTAACCCAATAGACTTTCGACCATGATTTCGTCCGGGCTTCATCACATATCGCCTCAATCAGTGCTTTTCCCGCGCCAAGGCCGCGCATATGCTCATCAACAAAAAGATCTTCAAGATAACAATGAGGCTGTGTTACCCATGTTCCCTCATGCAGCACGCACATAGCAAAACCCACCACTTTCTGTTCGGTTTCCGCAAGCCGGCACATTAAATCAGAGTCTGGAGACAACACCCTACGCCAGGTCGATAAGGTAACGGCATCGCTCAGAGTGCTGCCAGAAAATTTCAAATATCCTTTCCAGAGCCTTAACCAGACATCGTAATCCTCTGCTTTAGCTTCACGTACCTTAAACGACATGACATATACCTTGATGAGTAAGTGTTAATCCCATAATAACAAAGATGATTTTTGCGCTCTAGCGCTGCTTCCAGGCCATGCCTCTTGCTAAAAATTCCGGGGTGCTAATATCCGTTCCTGGCACGAAGCGGGTAGCGCCAGAAGACAAGATGTTCGCTCGCAGTGAGAGTCGGACATTTCTTTCTTATTCCTTTATCCATTCAAATTAACGTTTAAAAAGCCATTAAGCATTAAATCTCAGACTATCTTTCTCTGGCCTGCAGACTAGTGAGTATGTTTTTAGATGCCTGCCTGAGCGAGATTTACTCTCCCTGAGCGAAAAATGGGGTTTGGCATTTTTGGCGTTACGCCATTATAAGTACACATTGAATATGTCCACTTACTCTATCTGATGAGCAATTTTATGAATGAAGACAACGTCTGGAGTAAGTCCTTTACGCTGACTGTAAGAAGCAAACCGAAAGCAATATGGCAGGCCTTCGTCGACACCGATAACTGGAAACGATGGAACCCTGGCGTAAAGTCAATCACTATCGAGGGGCCATTTCATAGGGGAACATGGTTCACAATGGAGTTACCTCAAGGCGATGTTGTCCGTAGTCAACTTACTGATGTTTCTGAAGAAAAACATTTCATTGATGAAACCTGGGTGGATGAAACACGGGTCAACGTTGAACATCGTATTGAGGCATCTGGATCCGAGCAGAGTATCTTGATTTACGCGATCAGCACCCAGGGCCCCCAGGCTAAGGCTTTCGGCGAGGGGATCAGCGCAGATTTCCCAGAAGTGATGGCGGGGTTGGCTAGATACCTTGCCGAAACAGATTCAATGTAAATGACATCTGAATTCCTGTTTTGTCGGCGGGTGGATGATAATCCTGACGGAATTGCCACAGAGCATAACGGTTTGGTACATGCTGGCATTTATTAAGTCATCAATTTGAGAAAAATTATGAAAAAATCGATAGTTCCTGAAGAATTTCAGCATTATTTCGATGACTGGCACTTCTCCCCGGTCATCGAAGCTGATGGCACAGTGTATCTCTCAGGAGTTACCGCGGCACGCAAGGACAAACCGATAAGTAAGCATCCTGAAGAACAATTTCACGATGCGTTTTATAAGCTGGGTATTTATTTAAACGCCGCCGGCTTGGGCTATGAACATATACTTGAGATGACCACTTTCCATATTGATCTTAAAAAACATATAGACGTTTTTTCTAACGTAAAAGATGAATATATAAAAGCGCCATACCCGGCATGGTCCGCCATTGGTGTATCAGAATTCATTCCAGAAAACGCACTTGTGGAAATGCGAATTGTGGCTAAAAGGTAATTTCTGCATGTCATATTTTATGAGGGTTTCACGGTGAGTGCTAAATTAATTGAGCCTTTGATGTCGGATTTATATATCCTGGAACCCTTAGATAAATCTCATGCTAGCGAAATGTATGCAGGATCATGTTCTATTGACGATTATAAGTTCATACCGACCAACCCACCGGCAAACCTGGATGAGTTGACAGCGCGTTATGAGAGAATATCTCAGCGTTACTCGCCAGATAAGAGTCAAATTTGGCTAAACTGGGTGATTATACATCGTAACTCTGGTACGTATCTTGGGTATGTCCAGTCGACCTTGATGGTTGATAAAGGCTGGGCATATATTGCTTATCATGTATTTGGGAGGTATCAAAAAAGAGGAGTGGCGAAACAGTGCGTGTGTATGGTAATAGATTTTTTATTTAAAAAATATAATTTATCTCATGTCGACGCATTGATTGATTCCCGTAATCTGGCCTCAATTGGTTTAGTGGAATCTTTGAAACTAAAGAAAATTAATGAGTTGAAAGATGCGGATTTCTTCAAAGGATCAACAAGCAATGAATTTCATTATAGAGTTTTTAATAATGAATGGGCAACGAGAGTGTGAGTTTATAACGATAAACGATGGAAAACATAAAAGATAATAGACCGTCAGAAAAAACATTTAAATTATAATTTATTGAAATATCGCTATTCGCAATGCCATTTCCCCTATCACACAATCGCCTGTAAACCCCGTTTAAATGAGAGACGTATTACCCCTGATCATCAATCTATCGATATACTTGCAATATCCGTTGAACTCACAGCACGAAGCGGACGTTAGCCCCTCTCACTCTTGCTGCAATAACATTCATACAATTTTTATAAAGAAAGAGCTCTGAGAGGCAATACATGTAAGAATAATTAATTCAGCAAATCACGGAGTATGACCACCCATGACAATTGTATTCATCCCTTCTCTTGTGGCATTGCTTGAAGCACAGGAAAAAGAAACCGGCCGCGAATTGAGCCGGCATGAGGTTGAGTCGATACGGGATAATGCTACCGCTATTAACTTACCAACGGACATTGCCCATGACATGCTTGCAAGCCGGGGCTATCCCGATCTCAATGCAGAAAATGTCTGGGTAGAATGGTTAGCCTATAAAAACAGAGCATTGTGAATTGTATTGAATGATTATGAGCAGAACGTCGCGAATACAGTCATCCATTCACCTTAACTACCTGAATTGGTAGCCCCATCTTCATTCGAACCTGAAACCTTGTGGCGTTTCACGAGCCTGGGTATTCTCATTCAGGGCTCGTGCTGCCCGCCACTCACTTCCTGAAAGGAAAAGGTGAAAGCATGTTTGTTCTCAACCTCATTAATTTTAAAACTCTTGATGGTCGGGACGTGGTAATGCGAGCACCACCATTTCCTGACAGCAGGAGAATATATGTTTTCTATCGAGCAAGCCAAACAAATGGCTGCAAAGTTAAAAGCCTCTCTTGAGTTGCGTGAACATAAGCTTTCTTATTCCACCGCGCTCGAAACGGTTGCACACCAGTTAGGCTTCAAAGACTGGAACACAGCGGCAGCAACGTTGCCACCGCAGATCCCACAGTCTCAGATCCAATTCAGTAAACCCATCCCCATCCTGCGAATTTTTGATGTCCGAAAGGCACAGGAGTTCTACCTTGAATTTCTCTCATTCAGCGTTGAGTTTGAACACCGGTTCGAGCCCGGCTTACCACTGTATATGGGCATTGCCAGAGAAGGGTTGCAGTTACATCTTTCTGAACATCACGGTGACGCCAGCCCGGGCGCAACGATATTTATTCCTCTGAATAATATTGCGTTGCTCAGAGATGAACTCCACGGCAAACAATATGGGTACGGTCGCCCGGAAATCGTTAAGCAAGACTGGGGAGACGTCATGGAAGTCCACGACCCGTTTGGCAACCGGCTCCGCTTCTGTCAACAAAGCTAGTTTGTCCGGCGTCGAGCGACAAAATTTCGCCGGGTGCGGGGTGAAATCGAGCCGGTCCATCGGAAAAAATTGCGTTTTACAATTTTGAGAATTGAGTGCGAATTAACAAGGTTTACTCACGTGTAATGCAAGACAACCGCAGTACCTGTTCGCTTTGCTTTATTGACCGGTAAGCATGCGAATTTCGCAGCAAATCCTCGTATTGCTCACGCCTTAAGCGAACAGTCATGAAAGCTTAAAATCTTGCTTGACCGTTTCAGTACAACTCCCTATAGTAGCGCCCCGTTGCCCCCAGTACTGGCTGGCAGCGATACAATGTGGTGAGGTGTCCGAGTGGCTGAAGGAGCACGCCTGGAAAGTGTGTATACGGCAACGTATCGGGGGTTCGAATCCCCCCCTCACCGCCATCATTTAAAGAAGAGCTCGCATGAAAATGCGGGCTTTTTTTTCGCATATCGCACCCCCGCAGGGGGGATGAGACGCCCCGACCGGGGTTCGACAACTGGCGCAGTCCGTTGGACAGATGACGAGCCCGCGAGGAATCTGCCCGCACAAAAACGCCGGGAGCGATTTTGAACAACGCTTGCGTTGGCCCTGAAGGGCCGAGTAAGGGTGAGCGAAGCGAATCAATCCCCCCCTCACCGCCATCATTTAAAGAAGAGTTCGCATGAAAATGCGGGCTTTTTTTTCGCATATCGCACTCCCCAGGGGGATGAGAAGCCCCGATCGGGGTTCGACAACTGGCGCAGCCAGTTGGACAGATGACGAGCCCGCGAGGAATCTGCCCGCACAAAAACGTCGGGAGCGATTTTGAACAACGCTTGCGTTGGCCCTGAAGGGCCGAGTAAGGGTGAGCGAAGCGAATCAATACCCCTAACCGCTATATTCTGAGTGTCATAAACAGACATAGCGCATGACAAAAAGGGGTCAATATCAGCGTGCGGACCGTAACAAACGCAGGCGATTAAATATGCTGCCGCCGCCATTGCCTGACATGGTCGATCAGGGCGCGGAGTTTGGGTGCCATATTGCGACGTTGAGGGAAGTAGAGATAGAAGCCCGGAAAATAAGGAAGATAATCATCCAGCAGTGAAACAAGCTGCCCGGTTTCAACAAACGGCCTGAACGTATCCTCCGTGGCAAACGTAATGCCGCCACCAGCCAAAGCGAGCCGCAACATAAGGCGTAGATCATTAGTGGTGATCTGCGGTTCAATCGCCAGACTGAAAGGTTCTCCCGCCTCCTCAAATTCCCAGCGATAAGGGGCGACATCTTTGGCAGGACGCCAGCCGATACACCGATGATGGATCAATTCACGCGGATGCGCGGGTGCGTTGTTCGTCGCGAGATACGCGGGTGAGGCAACCGCCATTTCACGTTGTTTTTCGGTAAGCGCGACGGCGATCATATCCTTTTCGATCACCTCTCCAAGCCTTACGCCAGCATCATAACCCGCGGCCACAATATCAAACTCCTCATCCGTCACGACAATATCAACTGTCACGGCAGGATTGGCCGCCGCAAACGAAGCGATCAGCGGGCCGGAAAGAAATGCTTCGGCTATTGAGGTCACTGCAATCCGAAGACATCCTCGCGGCATATTCTCCGACGCGACCTCTTCAAACGCCGTTTCAATACTGGATAACGGTGATGACAGGGATTGACGCAGCCGTTCTCCCGCTTCCGTCAGGGTTACTGAGCGCGTCGTACGCATTACCAGCATTGTGCCGAACGCATCCTCAAGTCGTCTTATTCCCTGACTGATCGCCGATCGGGTGACGCCCAGACGAGCGGCGGCTGCGCTGAAATTACGCTCTTCTGCCACCGCGATAAAAACAGGTAAAAGATTGAGATCAATTTTCATTGTTTAACACTGCTAACCAGTGAGTCCAGTAAAAGCAGGATACTGGAACCAATCGTTACGTTCTATGATCGTTTCGAACTCAACTGAAGGAGCATGCTATGAATAAAGTGATATTAATTACCGGCGCATCCAGTGGAATTGGAGAAGGTATTGCCAGGGAGCTTGGAAACGCAGGCGCGAAGGTGTTATTAGGGGCTCGCAGACTGGAGCGCATCGAAGCCATTGCCGCAGAAATACGCAGCGCGGGCGGTATTGCTGAGGCGCGTGAGTTAGATGTTACCCGCCGCCAGTCGATGACGGGCTTCGTGCAGGCCGCGCTTGATCAATGGGGCCGCGTAGATGTGCTGATCAACAATGCAGGCATCATGCCGCTCTCTCCGCTTGCCGCAGGCAAACAGGATGAATGGGAGCGCATCATCGACGTGAATATCAAAGGAGTGCTCTGGGGCATTGGCGCTGTTCTTCCCGTGATGGAAGCGCAGGGCTTCGGTCAGATAATCAATATTGGATCTATCGGTGCCCTTTCAGTCGTACCAACCGCCGCCGTCTATTGTGCCTCGAAATTCGCGGTACGCGCGATTTCGGATGGTTTACGTCAGGAAAGCCCAAATATTCGTGTGACCTGTGTCAATCCCGGCGTGGTGGAAAGTGAACTTGCCTCAACCATTACCCATCCGGAAACCAGGGCGGCGATGGATGAGTACCGTGCTGTGGCACTTAAACCTGCGGATATTGCCCGTGCCGTGCGGCAGGTCATTGAGGCCCCTGAGAGCGTTGATACAACAGAAATAACCATCAGACCAACCGCATCAGCCAATTGACATTCCTGACTGATGGCACGTTGGATCCATTGTCTAAAAGTAGAGGGGCTGGTTTGCCGCGAAACATACAATGGAACGATGCTAATTCCTCGCTACACCGATGATGTTACGTCTGCTCCTCGCCCGGAGCAGACATGGCTATGCCTTGGTTTGCCGCTTCGTGCCAGAAACGATACTCAGATCCACTCACGAATGCGTGGATAACGCGTGATTAACGCAGCCCTGGCCGATTAACGTGGTACGCACAGCCTCAATAAGCGGGGTATGCGGTTCGTGGCCTAAGAAAGCGATCAGTTTTGCATTGTCCATCTGTATTGCCTGTTCCCATAAATAGCGCATCTCCAGCATTTCATGCAGTGTGGTGTTGAAAGGTGCCATCGCCGTGATGAGCCACCAGGGAAATGATTTTACCTTCGCGTAAACACCCGCAAGCTGTGTGACACGCTGTATGGCTCCAGCCATCGCCGTACCATCGGCATCCCAGTGTCCCCGCATATGAAAGCAGGCAAAAGGGTCAAGTTGCTCCCGACGCGCCAATAGCGCAACCAGCGTTTCGGCAACATCCGGTAGGTAGGCCCACTGATGGCCTGTCCCGGCTTTGCCTGGGTTTTTAATTATCCGCGGGGATTGCCCCGGTTTGATCAATCCCTGCGAGAACCAGTTGTTGCCTGCGTCAGGGCCAAAGAAGTCACCGGCCCGCAGAATCAGCGCCTTTCCGCCACGCTGCGCGTAAGCGAACAAAGCCTTCTCCATTTGCACTCGTATTGCCCCTTTTCTGGTGACAGGATTTTGGGGAGAGTCTTCCCGTAAAAGTGGAAAGGCGTCCGGACCATAGTTGTAAACGGTGCCCGGGAGAACGATTAATGCACCATTTCGTTCTGCGGCATTGATGGTGTTCTGTAACATTGGCAAAACCAGTTGTTCCCAGTTTCGATAACCTGGCGGATTAACAGCATGAACAATCACATCACACTCTGACGCGGCAGTCGCGACCTGCTCAGCATTCAGCGCATCACCCTTTATCCACGTCATACTCTCGTGCTCTTCATTCTGCGGGGCGTTGCGGCGCAATGCATGAACGTCCCATTTTTCGCGGATGAGTTTACGGGCGATTTCACCACCGATTCCGCCTGTTGCGCCCAGTATGAGTACCTTGTTATTGCGGTTCATTGTCTTACCTTTGCCGGATATCTTGTCTGTTGACATCGTAGTGCCTGTACGAGCTAAATGTAATTGCATGACATCAGACAGCAGGTATGCATTTTTGTATGAAGCTAAATATTCCATGGGAATGGTATCGAACCTTCCTGGCGGTGATGAAAGAGGGTTCCCTGTCGGGAGCCGCACGCATGCTTTCCATCACCCAGCCCACAGCGGGGCGTCATGTAGCGGCACTGGAATCCGCCCTTGGTTTGGTTTTGTTTACACGTTCTCAGACTGGCCTGCAGGCCACGGATGCGGCGGTAGCGATTCAGGGACATGCGCAAGCGATGGAAAACACGGCCAGTATGATTGAGCGTTCGGCTGCCAGCTTCAGTGCCCACTCCGCCGGGTTACATGGCGTGGTTCGCGTATCTGCGAGCGAAATTATCGGCACCGAAGTGCTGCCCCCTTTGATTGCACAAATTAAAGAAGATTATCCGCAACTTACCATTGAACTGGTGCTGTCTAACCGACTACAGGATTTATTGAACCGGGAAGCGGATATTGCGGTACGCATGAGCACACCGGTGCAGGAACAACTGATTGCGCGTCGGTTGGGCAGTATTGAAATTGGTCTGCATGCCTCGCCGTCCTATCTGGCACGCCACGCCGCACCGGAAAGTATTGACGAGTTGTTCACCCATACGCTTGTGGGCTTTGATAAAACGACGCCCTTTATTTTACAGGCACTGAAACACTTTCCTCAGTTAAATCGTGAACGCTTTACCGTGCGCACTGACAGTGATGTAGCGCAATTGAACCTAATCCGCGCAGGCTCAGGCATAGGGATGTGTCAGGTTCAACTGGCCGATTTCCCTGTTCCGTTAGAGAGATTGATGCCTGATTTCTTTGCATTTCATCTCGACACCTGGCTGGTGATGCATGAGGACTTGCGGCACAGTAAGGCCTGTAAAACGGTGTTTGATATTCTCGCAGCAGGCTTACAGGCTTATATCAACAACGTAGGGACATGAAGACGGCCACCTCAGCGCCAGCAGGTGACGGAATATTTGGCCTGGTAGGCAGAAATCGCATGTAAATACCCGCGACCTCAATTTTGTCAGGAATGCCATTACTGTGAACCTTTTCAGAAGGCAGACTGTCTGCTTCTCGCTCGGAGCAGACCTGCCGCTCTTCAGCTTTTCCGTTTCGTGCCGGGAGGTGTCTGGATTATATGTGCTGATTCACTCCCTCCAGTATCGAAAATTATTATGTGTTCGACCGTTCGTTGTGCTGTTTTCCTGGGTTCAGATATCGTCCTGATATTTATCCTGTTTCCGGTTGAGAGACGATACAATTAATCCTGCCACTGCAGCGGCCAGTCCGGATAACGCGGCAATACCCATAGCCCATCGGGGACCGATATTATCAGCCACCCAGCCCGTCACTGGCGCGCCAATTGGCGTTGTTCCCATGGCAACAGCAACCCTCAGCGCCATCACCCGACCACGCATTACCGGCGTGGTTGAAAGCTGCATCAGACTGTTCGTGGCATTGGTGAAAAACATTGCTGCACTGCCGGTGACGATAAGTGAAGCCGCAAAAAACCAGTAATCCGGAGACAATGCAGCGGCGGCACAGCCACATGCGAACACACCGGCACTGACAACCAGATGGCGGAATTTAATGCGGTCATAACCCGCATTCAGTAACGCTCCAGCCAGGGTTCCTGTGGCTATAACGGATGACAGAAAACCATAGCTGGCAGCGTCAGCATGGAAGATTCTTATCCCCATAGAAGACAGGAATATCGGAAAATTCAGACCAAATGTTCCGATAAAAAAAAGCATCAACAGGATCGCAATCAGATCCGGGCGCCCCCTGACGTAAGAAAGACCTTCGGTAAATGCTCCCCTGCGCCGGGATGCCCTGCCGGACAGATTCAGCTCTGCTTTTCTCAGGAAAAACAGGGAGGCCAGGATGCCCAGAAATGAGAAACCATTGATCAGAAAGCACCATCCGGTTCCGGCAGAGGCGATAAGCACGCCTGAAACCGCCGGACCGATAAAACGTCCGGCATTAAAAGACATCGAGTTCAGCGCGACGGCATTGGAGAGATCGCTTTCGCCGACAAGCTCTGACACAAATGTCTGGCGAACCGGAGCATCAACCGCCGTAATACTGCCGAAAAGAAAGGCAAACACATACAGATGCCACAGCTGAATAATTCCTCCCACCGTCATCAGACCAAGCATGATCCCCAGTCCCCCCATCGCTCCCTGAGTGAACATCAGTAATTTCCGCTGGTTAAACCTGTCAGCAGCAATGCCAGTCCATGGCAGGAAAATAAAATGCGGGGCAAACTGCAGCGCCATAACCGTTCCCAGGACTGAGCCGTTATGCGGGGTCAGAATGACAAAAACCAGCCAGTCCTGTGCGGTGCGCTGCATCCAGGTTCCGATATTAGACACAAACGCCCCGGCAGCCCAAAGCCGGTAGTTAAAATTACGCAACGATCGGAAAACAGCGTTGTTGAAAGGTTTCATTTTTGGCGCGGATTATTTCCGCCATGAAACTGACCAAAATGATGTGCGGAAAAAAGAGCAATACCAGCCATACCAACAAACAGAGCAATCGCGTCCGACCAGCGGGCTATATCAACCCGGCCTGAATAGATAAGCAGCACCCAGGCCAGTATCAGATTGGCCAATCCCCACAGGACATTGACCATGGATGATGAAAGCCCTTTGCCGGAAGGTGTGGCAAAAGGTGTCTGAAACGCTCTGCCCAGAACGCCACTGATAACATGGGGCACGGCGTTCATAAGACAAATACCCCCACCGAACAGGGATAAATAATGTAACAGGCTCATTTATTCTTCCTGTTTTCCAGTTCTGTGAGGATATCGACTGCCCGTGCAGTTTCGCCAAGCCGGGGAAAGATATTCTGTACACTCCAGTTATGCGCTTCCGGTCGGTTGTCGGTCATGGCGTCAAGCGGCAACACCACATTGAAACCGCAATCCCAGGCCTGCCGTGCCGTTGCTTCCACCCCTGTACCGGTTGACACACCGGTGATGATGACCTGGGTCACGCCGAGAGATTTCAGACGGGACTCCAGCTCAGTTGTGGAGAAGGCTCCCCAGCTGTATTTGGTCACAATAATATCTGACGGTTGTGGGGCAATCTCTGTAATGAAGTCGGTGAAGTCCTCCGGCAACGTATCGGGCAGACTGCGGCGATCGTCCCGTCTTCCCGGAGGTATCCCCGCGACACTGACCAGCACAACAGGCAAATGACGCTGACGAAAAGCCTTTATCAGAGCTGCGCCGTTCTCAACAACAGCGGAGACTGAAGCATTGTAAGGTGCACCAATAATGCCTTTCTGCAAATCAATAACAATTAATGCCGGGAGGAGATCAAGTTCAGTCAGGGCCATATCTGCTCCGGAAAATTCGTAATATTAAAAACCGTTATTTCTCCACAAGCTTTTGTAGCAAGCCGATAGCAGCCAGAACCTGCCGCTGCTCTTCTCCCGTCAGATGTTGTGCCACTGCACGGCTTAGCCAGTCCTGGCGTGCAGATCGCCCTTCCTGAAGAAGGGAGAGGCATTTATCCGTTAACGATATAATGATCTGGCGGCCATCCTCTGGATCCGCCGTTCCTCTGACCAGCCCCTTTGACTGCAGGGCTGAAACAAGCGTTCTCATCGACTGATGACGAATTCCCTCCGCCTGTGCCAGAGAAGAAATCGTCATCGGGCCTTCTTTTTCCAGCCTCAGCAGTGCCGACGACTGACCGGGGCTCAGATCACTGGTATGCCCTTCGTCACGCAAGCGTCGCTTTAGCATGCTGAAAAACTGCCGCAGCTCTGCGGCAATGGCTGAATTGACAGCATCGCTGTCGGTGTATTTTTTGATAGTCATGAAATCACCTTAAACATATACAGCTAAACTGTAAAGTTAAACTGTATTTCTATTCCCTACCCTGACTCTATTGTGTCACTTAATTTTTCTCCGGGAAGGGTTTGAACCAGTTCAATGACGAGTGCACGGATGAATAACGTGCGCCCATCCGGCGCGCACCGGAAACTCTTTTTTACAGCTCAGCTTAATCGTTGACTGCTTCAAAAAAATTCCCGTATTTGTTATATTGTTGCTCATTGCTTATTCACCTCTGCGGTGCCAAAAAGAACAAGATTCACCGCAACCCAGGACTATAAAATGTTAGATTACCGCTTCCCGACAGCTTTGCAGATGGTTCTCAGCGTAGCGATGGCGGAGCAAGTGGGTGAACGTTCGACGAGTGCGATTCTGGCCTACGGCCTGGAAGCGAATCCGAGCTTTATCCGCAAATTAATGGTTCCGCTCACGCGTGACGGCATTATCGTCTCAACGCTTGGCCGCAACGGGTCAATTCACCTCGGCCGCCCGGCGGAAGAGATCACCCTGCGCGATATCTACCTTTCCGTCATCGAAGATAAAAAACTGTGGGCGTCGCGTCCTGACGTACCGGCCCGCTGCGTAGTCAGCGCTAACGCGTGTTGGTACTTCAAATCCATCGCCGAAGAAGCGGAGCAGGCTTCGTTACAGGTATTAGCGCGCCATACCGTGGCAAGCGCGCTGGAAGAGGTCAAAAAAGCCGATACCAGCGGATGGGATCCGGTGCCTGAGCTTATTGCCCAGTATAAAAAAACGTCTTAATTATTTACTTATTGCGAAAAAAAACCGCCTTCACAATGAAGGCGGTTTTTTGTATCTGCAACAATTTATGCAGGCAAAACGTCATTTACCGGTTTACCGCGCGCCACGAATTTACGCAGCGTTACGTAAAACACCGGTGTTAAAAACAGCCCAAACAGCGTCACGCCCAGCATACCGGAGAACACCGTGATCCCGGTGACGCCGCGCACTTCTGCACCCGCACCATGACCGAGGATCAGCGGAATCGTCCCGGCAATGAAGGCGATGGAGGTCATAACAATTGGGCGTAAACGCAGGCGGCAAGCCTCCAGCGCCGCTTCCATGATGCCTTTCCCCTGGATTTCCAGCTCGCGGGCAAACTCCACGATCAGAATCGCGTTTTTACACGCCAACCCCATGAGTACCACCAAACCAACCTGCACGAACACGTTGTTATCGCCACCGGTCAGCCAGACGCCAAACAGCGCGGACAGCATCGTCATCGGGACGATAAGGATCACCGCCAGCGGCAGCGTCCAGCTTTCATACAGCGCCGCCAGCACGAGGAAAGCCAGTAAAACCGCGACCGGGAAGACGATCAGCGCCGTATTGCCCTGCGTGGCCTGCTGGTAGCTCAGATCCGTCCATTCAATATTCATCCCATTTGGCAGTATCTGCTTAGACATCCCGTCCAGTTGCGTCATCGCCTGCGAAGAAGAGAGGATGCGCGGATCGGCATCGCCAATCAGATCCGCCGCCGGATAACCATTGTAGCGAATCACCGGATCCGGCCCGTAGGTGGTACTGATATTCACCATACTGCCGATCGGTACCATTTCGCCCTGATTATTACGGGTGCGCAAATTAGCAATATCTTCCACGCTGTCGCGGAACGGCCCGTCGGCCTGCGCCATCACGCGCCAGGTACGACCGAACTGGTTGAAATCGTTCACATAAGACGATCCCAGGTAGGTTTGCAGCGTACCGAAAAGATCGGTCAGCGACACGCCCTGCGCTTTCGCCTTATCACGATCAACCTGCACATCCAGCTGCGGAACGTTAGCCTGGTAGGTTGAAATGGGGAAATGCATCCCCGGCGTCTGCATAATCGCACCGGACATGGTATTCACCGCACTTTGCAGCGCGCCATAACCAAGACCGCCACGATCCTGGATGTACAGCGAATAACCAGAACCCTGGCCCAGCCCTAAAATCGGCGGCGGCAAAATGGAAAAACCAAAGCCTTGCTGAATTTGCGCGATTTTAGCGTTGATCTCAGCGTTAATTTCCGCCGCAGTATGTTTACGCTGGTCGAACGGTTTCAGGCCAAAAAAGACCGTCCCGGTATTCGGCGTGTTAGTGAACTGCAGCGCATTAAGCCCTGGAAAAGCGACCGCATAATCCACACCTTCAGTATTCATACCGATTTCGCTCATTTTGCGGATCACCGCATCGGTGCGTGCCAGCGAAGAGCCTTCCGGCATCTTCACGCCGCCAATCAAATAGAGCTTATCCTGTGTCGGAATAAACCCACCGGGTACGGCTTTAAACATGACGCCAGCGGCGCAGAGCAGCAGAACATAAACGACAAACACCGCACCACGTCGACCGAGCGTTTTGCCAACCAGCCCCTGATAACCGTTCGAGCTACGGTGGAAAAAGCGGTTAAACGGACGGAAAAGCCAACCGAACAGTCGATCAATAAGCCTGGTCGGGAAGTCTTTCGGTGCGCCGTGTGGCTTTAACAGCAACGCAGCCAGCGCCGGAGAGAGGGTCAGCGAGTTAATGGCAGAGATCACCGTCGAAATCGCGATCGTCACCGCAAACTGTTTATAGAACTGACCGGTTACGCCGGAGAGAAACGCCATCGGTACAAACACTGCGCACAGTACCAGCGCAATAGCGATAATCGGCCCGGACACTTCACGCATCGCCTGATGCGCCGCCTGCAGGGGAGCAAGCCCCTCTTCGATATTTCGCTCGACGTTTTCCACCACCACGATGGCGTCATCCACAACAATACCGATGGCTAACACCAGACCGAACAAACTCAGGGTATTAAGCGAAAAACCAAGCAGGTAGAGAATACTGAACGTTCCCACGATCGATACCGGCACCGCGATCAGCGGAATAATCGACGCGCGCCAGGTTTGCAGGAACAGAATCACCACCAGTACAACCAGCACCACCGCTTCCAGCAGCGTTTGCACTACCGCGCGAATAGAATCGCGTACAAACACCGTCGGATCGTAAGGTGCCGCCCATTTCATATCTTCCGGGAATCGCGTGGCCAGTTCGTTCATTTTGGCACGCACCGCGTTAGACAAATCAATGGCGTTCGCACCCGGCGACTGGAAGATACCAATCCCGACCGCGTCTTTATTGTTAAGCTGGGAACGCAGCGCATAGCTGCCAGAACCCATTTCAATACGCGCCACGTCGCGCAGGCGTACTACCGAGCCGTCTTGTGCCGTTTTCAGAACAATATTGCCAAACTCTTCTTCCGTGTGCAGACGACCCTGGGCGTTAATTGAGATCAGGAAATCGCTCTCTTTCGGCAGCGGCTCCGCGCCAAGTTGCCCGGCGGAAACCTGTACGTTCTGCTCCTGCATCGCCGTTACTACATCCGAGGCAGTTAACCCGCGCGCCGCCACTTTATTGGGGTCCAGCCAGATGCGCATCGCGTATTCGCCCGAGCCGAAAATCTGAATCTGGCCGACACCCGGCAGACGCGCCAGTTCATCTTTCACTTTTAGCGTGGCGTAGTTACGCATATACAGTGAATCGTATTTACCGTTGGGCGAAAACAGATGCACCACCAGCGTGAGCGTCGGCGATTGTTTCTGGGTGGTAATGCCCAAACGCCGCACATCTTCCGGCAGACGCGCCTCGGCCTGTGATACGCGGTTTTGCACCTGAACCTGCGCCTGATCGGGATCGGTACCCGGACGGAAAGTAACGGTGGTCACCAGTACGCCATCAGAGCCTGCGACAGATTTCATGTACATCATGTTTTCAACGCCGTTGATCGCTTCTTCCAGCGGCGTCGCCACGGTCTCTGCAATCACTTTCGGGTTGGCGCCTGGATACTCCGCGCGTACCTGCACGCTTGGCGGTACGACGTCAGGATATTCGCTGACCGGCAACAGCGGGATGGCGATTAATCCTGTGACAAAAATCAGAATCGACAGCACCGCGGCGAAAATCGGCCTGTCGATAAAAAAGCGGGAAAAGTCCATGTGTCGGATTCTCAGGTAAGGGATCAGTTGAGAGCGGGGCTGGCGTTCATGGCTACCGTTTTCGCGTTAACCGGCATACCCGGCATAAACACTTTTTGTAAACCATCGACGATGACTTTATCGCCAGGGTTCAACCCCTTCTGCACGATGCGTAAACCGGCAGCGAGACGCCCCGGAGTAATATCGCGACGCTGTGCTTTACCCTCTTTATCAACGATATAAACATATTTGCGATCCTGATCGGTCAGTACCGCTTTGTCGTCGATAAGCGTGGCTTTGAATTCAGCGCTGCCTGGCAGACGTACGCGGGCAAATAGCCCCGGCGTGAACTGACGCTGCGCGTTATCTAACAGTGCGCGCATACGGATCGTGCCGGTACTCGGCGTTAACTGATTATCAAGAAAATCCACTTTGCCCTGATGCGGGTAGCCATCCTCGCCAACAAGGCCAATTTCCACGGGTAGCGCCAGGTGATTACTGGACGCCCCTTGTCCGCTGCGGGCGAGATTTTGATAGTGAAGGTAGGTCGATTCATCCACGTCAAAGTAGACGTAAACGGTTTTCTGTGAGACCAGCGTGGTGAGTACGCTGGCGCTGTCACCTGCCGTGACCAGATTACCGCTGGTGATCAGCGCACGGCTGGCGCGGCCATCAATAGGCGCGGTCACTTTGGTGAAATCCAGATTAAGTTGCGCGGCGTCAACTGCAGCCTGCGCTGCGCGAATGTCGGCCTGAGCCTGGACGGCGGCCGAACGGCGCTGCTCCCACTCTTCACGGGATACCAGGTGGGTATTGATTAATTTATCGGTACGGTTAGCCTCACTTTGCGCCAGGCTGGCCTGTGTTTTGGCTCTCGCCAACGTCGCCTGCGCCTGCTCCAGCGCGGCGCGATAGGTTCTGTCATCAATAGTGAACAGCACCTCGCCCTTTTTCACTTCCTGGCCGTCGGTGTAATTCACTTTATCAATGTAGCCGGAGACGCGCGGGCGGAGCTGAACACTTTCCACCGCTTCAATCCGGCCGTTAAAGCTATCCCATTGGCTAATGGATTTCACTACCACGTCAGCGGCACTGACGGCGGGAGCTTGTGGCACGGCGTTTTGCGCAACACCATTATCGCATCCGACGAGCACGACGGAGAGCAACATTGCTCCCAGCGCATTCAGATGAAAATTAACCCAAGGTTTTTGCAGGCTCATTATTTTTATTCCGGTAATTGTAGCCGCCGGGCAAGACGCCGCGGGAGACGCTGCGCCACTTCCTTTGTCCGGGCTGGCTTAAGGCCATTTGTGCCGTTCATCGCCACAAAACTGTAACAGTTGCCAATACACTATCGCGGGGATTGTAGGGAGGCGCTAAATTTAGTGCAAGAATAATTGATACACTTTATGTGCTGTTTGAGTGAGGGCCAAAAGTCGCGTTTTCGGCAAGGATTTAAATGCAACAATAAAACTTGCAATTAATGCAAAAACGGGCCACCTTTAAATGCAACAGACAAAGATGCTTTTAAATAAGCGGCGTGAGGG
The DNA here is from genome assembly GCF_042788095.1 of Kosakonia sp. YIM B13571. Lineage (NCBI taxonomy): Bacteria > Pseudomonadati > Pseudomonadota > Gammaproteobacteria > Enterobacterales > Enterobacteriaceae > Kosakonia > Kosakonia sp. YIM B13571. The sequence goes on from NZ_JBHZPL010000001.1 coordinate 136,854, forward strand.
CAACAAGATGAACACTGGCGCATTTATTCACGATTTACTCGACTGGATCGACAACAACCTGGAAAGCCGTCTGGACATTGAGACCGTCTCCAGGCGAGCCGGCTATTCGAAATGGCACCTCCAGCGGCTCTTCAAAGAGCATACGGGTTATCGTCTCGCCGAGTATATCCGCGCGCAAAAGCTGCAAAAATCGATTGAGCGTTTAACCCACAGCGACGAGCCGATCTTGAATGTGGCGATTGCGCTAGGCTTTGACTCCCAGCAGTCCTTCAACCGCAGCTTCAAGCGTCAGTATGGCCAGGCGCCCGGCGCATGGCGTCGCAGTATCGGCTGCCCTCAAGCGCAGCAATTACGCCAGCAATCAACTCAGCAATCAACATAGTGCGTCGTGGGACTGGCAGATCCGTTCAGGATGAAATCGTCGGCCTGATAGTAGCAGGCCATCGATATTACAGGCAGGTTGCCCGGCGCGTACGGTTTGACGTTTCATTAAAATAACCGTATTGAAAAATCCGGTATCGCTTGCACTGCATAGTTATTATCTGCTTGGTATGACGGGGAGCGATGTGAATTATTTACAAACCACACCCTCATCTTTCGATCTCTTACCGAGGGCCTCAATCCTTATTTTTCCGTAGAAGATTTAACCCCCGCCCTCTTCTCCTTGTGAGAATTTAATTTCCCTGACCAAGCTACCTGACGTCATTACCGGAATAATTTTACGCCCCCACTGGCACACTCGTTTCGTTACTGAGATCTTTAGCTCCCGGCTAAACTCACCAGTTGAGCGAATGTCCGGAGGGGAAATAATATCTCTCACCTGAAATCCTTCTGCATGATACAGACTTCAAAAACGCTTAAATAAGTCGTCAGAAGCGTCTGTCATCTTTTTGATATCAGACGCATCAATATCACCAGACTTTCTTTTCCAGTGCAGATACTCCCGCTTCGCGCAGATCTCTTTGATGGTGTAGCCGATTTGACGAGCTTCATCGCGGCGATGCACTTGCACGCCGGAAAACGAACTTACTCATGGCAATATTTTCACCAGCACATTTTCATGTCTGTCGCTGTTCGTTAAGCATAAAGGGGGAAAATTAAGCGCAATATTTTCCCGATCGGCCTGGATGACTCAGGGTTTAAATTTAACTACCCCCATATTGTTATATTGGTTAATCGTGGTATCTAAATTTAAATAAAAATTAACAATCTTTAAATATATGCGTATCTTTTGTTGGTTTTTTTAGTTTTATTAATTGCTGAAGCGATCCATTCGAACGTTTTTCCTCCATACAGTCGGTTATAAACACGTCCTGTTATTTGTCACACAAAACAACCGACATTTAAAAACAGGACTTGATAATGCCCGAATACCTACTTTTTGCGCTGGGCCTCGTTCCGCTCATGCTCATGGTTTTTTTAATACTGAAAGTGAAAACACCGATTCATTATTCAGTGCTCATTACGCTCGCCTTAACGTGTGGGTTGACGATGGTTTTCTGGCACATGCCAACAGAAACGTTGCGCGCCGCCCTGACCTACGGCGCCCTCAAGGGTCTTTGGCCAATTGTGATTGTGATTCTGGGGGCGATTTTCAGTTACAACGTGATGCAAGCGACCCGCGCACTTAACATCTTGCGGGATGTCCTTATCGGCATCAGCGACGATAAACGCATCCAGGTGCTGCTCATTTCCTGGTGCTTTGGCGGCTTTCTGGAGGCGGCTGCCGGTTACGGAACCGCAGTCGCTATTCCTATCGGGATTCTGATTACGCTTGGTTTTCCGCCCCTGAAAGCCGCGATTGCCTCGCTGGTTGCCAATACCGTTCCCACCGCGTTTGGTGCTGTTGGTATTCCCGTCACGATACTTGCCGAACAGGTGCATTTACCGGTTAACACGCTTGGCGGCACCATCATCATGCAGTTGGCGGTGTTCAACATCCTGCTGCCGTTTGTGATCATTTGCATCATTGGCGGCGGCGTTCGGGCTATCCGCGGCGTGTTCGGCATTACGTTGCTGTGCGGTGTAGCAACACTGATTCCGCAGTATTTCGTGGCTATTCATCTCGGGGCGGAATTGCCTGCCTTTGCAGGCAGCCTGGTGAGTCTGATCGTGGTGGCGCTGGCTGGGCGCGCGCGTAACGGCAAAACAGAACGGGAATGGCGGGTCGATAATAAAAGCAAAACGGAAGCCGCGCCCCGCTCTCCCGTTGTCCTGCTCAGAACCTGCTCCATTTATATACTGATGTTTGTTTTCATTCTGCTCTGCTCACCGCTTTTTCCGGGCATTAAATCAGCGGTTTCACAGATTGCTTCCGTGCTGCACTTCCCGCTGGCAAATGGTGAAACACTGACGCTCAAGGTGGAATGGCTCACCACTCCCGGCATGCTTATCATCTTTGCAACCCTTATTGGCGGCTTTATACAGGGGGCATCAGCGAAAGGAATGCTGCAGGTATTTGTTGAAACCCTTCTTCAGCTTAAAAACTCCATTATCGCGATTATGGCAATCGTCGCGCTGGCAACCGTGATGGATGTCAGCGGGCTGATTTCCACGCTGGCACAAACAATGGTGCACCTTACCGGTGGCGCGTTTGTCTTTATATCGCCGGTTATTGGCGCACTTGGCACCTTTGTGACCGGTAGCGATACCAACTCCAACGTGCTGTTCGGCAAGTTACAAACCATGGCAGCGGAAAAGCTGCATATCGATCCCAACTGGCTCGCAGCGGCCAATACCGCCGGGGCGACCGGTGGGAAAATGATCTCGCCGCAAAGTATTGCTATCGCCGTCTCCGCCACGCGGATGGAGGGGCAAGGCAGCACGATTATGACGGGCACCATGAAGTACTGTGCCGCTTACATCTTCATCCTTGGGCTAAAGGTTGGCCTTTTTTATTACTGGTTTATGGCATAACGCCACCGCCTCGCGGAATAAAACGACTCGATAAAAAGCAATGGAGTTTCCAATGAACGTCAATTTTTACGTCACCTGTATTGGTGATGCGTTGAAATCGCGGATGGCGCGCGACTCAGTGTTATTGCTCGAGCAACTCGGCTGCCAGGTCGCATTCCCTGAAAAACAGGGATGCTGCGGTCAGCCAGCCATGAACAGTGGTTATATAAAAGAAGCGATCCCGGGCATGAAAAATCTTATCGCCGCGCTGGAGGAAAACGATGATCCTATTATTTCCCCAGCAGGCTCCTGTATGTACGCCATCAAAAGCTACCCGGGATATCTGGTCGAAGAGCCGGAATGGGCGCTGCGGGCGGAAAACGTGGCCGCCAGGATGCACGATCTCACCTCTTTTATCGTCAATAAGCTTGGCGTTGTAGATGTCGGTGCCTGTCTGCCAGGGAAAGCCGTTTACCATCCCTCCTGTAGCCTTTCTCGCAAGTTGGGTGTTACACAAGAGCCACTGACATTGCTGAATCACGTTAAAGGTCTTGAGCTACTTCCCTTTGCCGATCAGGAAACCTGCTGTGGTTTTGGCGGCACCTTCTCCGTAAAAATGGCAGAAATTTCTGGCGAGATGGTGAAGGAAAAAACGGCACATTTGATGGATGCGCAGCCCGAGTATCTCATTGGCGCAGATGTCAGCTGCCTGCTGAATATTGGCGGACGCCTTCAGCGCGAAGGCCGAAATGTGAAAGTTATGCATATCGCCGAAGTGCTGATGAGCCGCTAACGGGAGGAGAATATCGTGTCTTTAAAAACCAGCAATGCAGATTTTAAATCGCGGATCCGCCAGCAGTTAGACGATCCCATTATGCGTAAAGCGGTCGCGAACGCGCAGCAACGAATTGGCATTAATCGCCAGCGGATGGTTGAAGAACTGGGCAACTGGGAAGCGTGGCGGGAGCGCGCCAGCCAGATCCGTGAACACGTTCTGGATAATCTGGACGCCTATTTGTATCAACTGTCAGAGAAAGTCACGGAAAATGGCGGTCATGTTTTCTTTGCGAAAACAAAAGAAGACGCCACGCGCTACATTTTAAACGTGGCGCAGGCCAAAAACGCCCGCAAAGTGGTGAAGTCCAAATCGATGGTGACCGAAGAGATTGGCATGAACGCGGTACTGCAGGACGCCGGTATCCAGGTCATTGAAACCGATCTCGGCGAGTATATTCTGCAGTTGGATCAGGACCCGCCGTCGCATGTTGTCGTTCCCGCTATCCATAAAGATCGTCATCAGATCCGCAGCGTCCTGCATGAACATCTCGGTTATGACGGCCCGGAAACCCCGGAAGCCATGACCCTGTTTATCCGCCAGAAGATTCGCCAGGAATTTCTGAGCGCAGAAGTCGGCGTGACCGGTTGTAATTTCGCGGTAGCTGAAACAGGTTCTGTGTGTCTGGTCACCAATGAAGGCAATGCCCGGATGTGCACGACGCTACCGAAAACGCATATCGCCGTGATGGGGATGGAGCGTATTGCCCCGACGTTTGAGGAAGTGGATGTTCTCATTACGATGCTCGCCCGCAGTGCGGTAGGGGCGCGTTTGACCGGTTATAACACCTGGCTGACGGGACCACGCGAGGCGGATAACGTGGATGGACCGGAGGAGTTCCATCTGGTCATCATTGATAATGGTCGCTCGGCGGTTCTGGGCTCCGGTTTTCGCGATGTGTTGCGCTGTATCCGCTGCGGCGCGTGTATGAATACCTGCCCCGCGTATCGCCATATCGGTGGACATGGTTACGGTTCTATCTATCCAGGCCCGATTGGCGCGGTCATTTCTCCCTTGCTTGGCGGATATAAGGATTTCAAAGATCTCCCCTATGCCTGTTCGCTGTGTACTGCGTGCGATAGTGTCTGCCCGGTACAAATTCCCCTGTCAAAACTTATCCTTCGCCATCGAAGAGTGATGGCAGAGGAAGGGTTAACGCCTAAAGCAGAACAGCGGGCGATGAAAATGTTCGCCTACGCCAACAGTCATCCAGGATTGTGGAAAGTCGGCATGATTGCCGGAGCGCAGGTGGCCAGCTGGTTTATTAAAGGGGGCAAAACGCCGCTCAACATCGGTGCGATCGGTGACTGGACGCAAGCGCGCGACTTGCCGGAAGCGGATGGGGAAAGTTTTCGTAGCTGGTTCAAAAAACATCAGGCACAGGGGAAAAAGAATGGATAATCGAATGGCGTTTTTGACCACCATTAGCCAGGCGCTGGGAAGGGAGGTTCGTTACCAGCCTGAACAGGGAATGCCGCCCGTTAATAACTACGCGCAAACGCGCCTCACCGGGCTAAGCCCACAACAACGCTGTGATGAATTTATCAACGTCGCCTCAACGGTAATGTTGGCGGACTGTGCGTTGACCAGCGAGGAAAAGGCTGGCGAAACCGTGCTGAATTTATGCGAAAAATATGGAAGCCAGCCGATTGTCGTCAGCGGCGATGCGCGGTTGAAAGCGCTGGGCATCACTCATCGTCTTGAGGAAGCTTATGATGCATTCATCTGGGATCCGGCCAAAGGCGAAGAGAATATTCGCAAGGCTGAACAGGCGAAAATGGGTGTGGTGTACGCAGAATATGGCTTAACAGAATCCGGCGGTGTCGTGCTTTTTTCTGCGCCGGAACGCGGCAGAGCCCTGAGTTTATTACCCGCCTCCTCTATTTTTGTGTTGCGCAAAAGCACCATTCTTCCTCGCGTATCGCAGTTGGCGCAAACGCTACATCAAAAAGCGCTGGCGGGTGAGCGTATGCCTTCCTGTATCAACCTGATCGGCGGTCCCAGTTCAACCGCGGACATTGAACTGATAAAAGTCGTGGGCGTACATGGTCCGGTAAACGCAGCGTATCTGATCGTAGAAGATTGCTGAAATAAACGCTCTAAAACAGCCACCGTTATGAACAGCCCTCCTTTATGGGAGGGCTGATAACAACCGGTTCCTGTCATCGCTGACTGTGCCAAACAATGCGCTCTTAATGAACTGTCAGCCTAATCAGACCAGGTAACCGTAAATTGAATGCATTTTAGTCTTCTGGTGCATCCGTCACGGGGAAAGGGATCCAGTTTTTTGCGCAATCAATCGAGGCCGCCGATCGTTGTAACGATGCTGCTCCCGATGGAACAGGTGAGACACCATCAGAACCAATGCGGATCTGCGCCGATTCGATTAACCAGTGAGCCGCGTTGCTGAAATGCACCCCGTTCAAAGCAAAATGCAAAGGATGAGCGGCGTCATAACCGCGTAATACCAGATTTCCGGTTTCGCCGGAAATCTGGCGCAGGGAGATATCGCGGTAGACCGGAATGTTGTTACCGATCGCGTGCACGTCATATTGCGTATCAAAATCGAGCGGCCGACGATTCCCCCGCATACAAATATTTTCGTAGCGAACATCGCTGACAATCCCGCCCCGGCTGCTATCACTTTTGATACGCAGCCCTGAGGTTGTGCCATCAAGTGTCAAATCACGAACCCGAATGTCACTGACACCGCCCAGCGTCTCGCTACCAATGGACATCCCGTGTCCCCAATAAAAATGGTTATCCACTAAAACTACATGCTGCGTGGCGCCACCCGCGCCTGCTTTAATCGCCACGTTATCGTCACCGGTTCTGATGAAGCTGTGGGCGATAAGGATATTCTGCGACGAAATGGGATCAATTCCGTCGGTGTTACGCGCATTCGCCGGGGTATCAATACGCACGCCCCAGAACGTCGCATCCTGAACGTTTTTCAGCGTGACATGGAATCCGGGCGAGTTTCGCAGTGTGATGCCGTGAAAAACAATCTGAGAGGCATCATCTATTTCAATCAGCCGCGGAACATTCTGCGACCCACCTTCAGTCTGCGCGCGGCGAGCCAGCTGCCACCATGATTCCTGCTGTCCTTTTATCGGCTTACCACCCTGCCCATCAATAACGCCCTCCCCGACAATGCCTCCCCCGTTTGTGCTCTTAAAAAGAATAAAGGGCCGACAGCCATTCCCCTTATGATCGATTGTTCCACAACGGCCATTTTTGTCGTAAACACGTGGGTCAGTATTTGCTACCAGCATTGCCCCTTGCGAAATCCAGAGTGTGACGCCAGATTTCATTGTCAGCGGTCCACTGGAGAAACGACCAGCAAGGAGCTGTAAAGCCTCCCCCCGAGGACAGTTATCAATGGCCGACTGAAGTCGTCGGGTATCGTCTCCTGATGAAGAAGCCAGCCTTGCGCAGATATGCGCGGGCAGCACAGGTTCTGGCAAATCAGGGCTGTCCTCGGCCAATATCGTCGCGCTGAATCCTGATACTGAGACGACAAATATGCCAGCCATTATTCCTTTCAAATTACAGCGGAGAAAAAGCATAATTATCCCAATATCAAAATCGTTGACGTATTGTTGAGGTGCTGTAATAAAAACATCTGCCTAATTCGTATTTAGTTGAAGTCGCGTTTAAGTTCAGCAGGGAAAAGATGATAAAACATTCCACCTCATTATTTCCAAAATAACCAGTTAGCATTATCTTATAGCGTGAAAATCGCGATGGGTTTAGCAAACCGCATTGGGTATTCATATTAGCCTCCTATTTATTTTATACGAAATAGATATCTTTTGATGCTTACTCGTTATCACCCTGGGTTGTAAAAACACGTCCTGACATTGCATCAAGGGTGTTGACAACCTTCTTAAAATCTTCGAAATCATAATAAAACTGATTATTTAAAGGCGTATTTCTCAGAATCCCAATGCAATAATTCAGGGCGTTTTGCGCATTGTATACCTGGTAAAGGCAAATCATAGCATTGCCGTCCAGACGGGCTTTGCTTAACATACGCACATCCTGTTCAATACCTCCTTTGATAACATCCAGTTTAAAGTAGAGCAATTGCAAAGCGTCGGGCTCATCAGGCTCCAGTATCAACACGTTAATCAGCCCAATGGATTCTTTAAAATTTTTAACGATAGAGTTAATAAAATTACGCGCTTCAGATGCCATGTTCACTCCGTAAAAAGTCATTAATGCCATTACTGTCACTTGATATAATTAATGTTGTTATCCAGAGGCATGAAAAGTAAACAGCAGTGCAATAAAAGTGAAAATCACAGTTGAGAACTCAAACGGTGAGGTTCTAATTTTCATTAGCGAAATTTATGTTTATAAAATAAAACGTGAATACAATAACACTATCCAAACACTGCTAGCAGTATATCCTCATTAATAATGCGATTGCCGCTGATGTAGATTTTTTGCCGACACAGAGCAAGGGTTCCCACGCATGGAGTTTGCGATGCAGAAAAGACCAATTCTGTGCATATTTGAGCGTCATAAGATCGTGAAGTTGCATATCAGGATATCCCTGAATCGGGTGCCTGCGGAGCACGCTGAATAAAGCGCATGGTGTCCAGCAAGTTATCCTTCTCAGCTTCAGTAAGATTTGGGGACACCGTTTTCTCCGCCAACAATGCCCGGTCTGAATAAGAGAGCGTTCCACCCCGAAGCCGCTGACTGATGGTCATTAGCAGATGCTTGTCCAGTTCATTGATACGCCGTCTGATCCCGTCAAGATCCAGGAGGGTGACAAATGATTCTGGTCGGGGCAACCAGTCTGCCAGATAGCGATACTGTATTGCTTTTCCTGCATTCATCAGTGCATTGATGAACGGCTCCACTGACTGCGGTTCCAGCCCAACCTCGCGCGCATTACTCCGCGCCTGCAACAGCACTTTTTGTTCCCGAACCAAATCCTCCACCGGTAAGTGATACTTCGCTTTGTAGGCTGCAACTTCTCTCATTAGCTCCATGCGTTCACTTAAGAGTGATGAAAGGGCACTGAGACAAATGGGAGCAGATGCTCCTGAAAAAACGCTTCCGGACATACATAGTGTTGATATGAAAACCTTCATAACCATCCCTCAAAGAAAAGTGCCAAACTTAATTTACCCGCGTAAATATAACCATTGGTTACTATTTCGTTTCTGGATGTAAGAGCTTTGTTATAAGCAGCGCCCGCTTTTCGTGAAGCGCATTGTGTTCCCGAGCTTACGGATACAGTGCTGGCCAGTAACAAGTTCTCTTAGCGGATACTCAATTGCGTGATTAGCCGTGATTGAAAAAGTGCTTTCGGGAATGAACAGCAAACCAGACAACACGGTTAAAGTGATAACACGCACCGTTCACTTTTCATTAATTCAATTACGTTATTATTTCACCAAAGCGGGTTTGCGTAAGGAAATGTAACACGCTGATATCAATGTGGATTCATCGATAGACCGCAGGTTTTTTACCGTTCTGCGCCTTATATAAGATGAAAAACATGACAGACCAGGCGGGCTGAACGTAGTGATAAAAGTGTTTACGCGGTATGCAGCCCCCCATTTTCAGGGCTCCGATAACAGGGATATAAATTTTATAAATAACGACACCGAAAAATGCCGGGCATCCATCACCGTGGGAGACATGCACGCAACGGCAAGCGAAACGGGCCTGATCTGGCCAGAACTTTCTGGTGGTGAGAAAAGCGCTGAAACATATCATTCTGTATGAGCAAAAGCGTAAGTAAGGTTTTTCAAACTTAACGTTGCACATTGCACACGCTTACTCATTTGAAGGAAAAGTAAGCTCACGCTTTCAGATGGATTTTCATCAGCAAGCGCGACACACGCAGTATTATTTACACGCAGTTATTTACAAGGAATGGTCTTCTTCCGTTACTGGCCCTTGTGTTTTAAAGAAGAGCGTGCATATCAACGCAGGCTTTTTTCGCCTATCGCACTCCCGCAGGCGATGAAGTTCCACGAACGGGGCAGACTGCGACCTGTTTGCACCCCGCAAAAAATAAAACCCGGTTTCCCGGGTTTTATCGCTAAATATCCATGCTATCAGTCGTACGCTTTCAGCGTGCGCTGGCAGAGAGCGGAGCGTACGCAGTCGTCTTTATTGAAGCGTACCACGCCTATCATCTCGTCTTCCTCAAAACGTGCCAGCGCGTCGCTCAAACCCGATTTCACACCGGATGGCAGGTCGCACTGGGTAATATCACCGTTCACAATAACGGTCACGTTCTCCCCGAGGCGTGTTAAAAACATTTTCATTTGCGCAGCCGTGACATTCTGAGCCTCGTCGAGAATGACCACCGCATTTTCAAAGGTACGTCCGCGCATATAGGCGAACGGCGCGATTTCCACCTTACCGATCTCTGGTCGCAGGCAGTATTGCATAAAGGACGCTCCAAGCCGTTTTAGCAGCACGTCGTAAACGGGCCGGAAATAGGGAGCGAACTTCTCCGAAATATCACCGGGTAAGAAGCCGAGATCTTCGTCGGCCTGCAGAACCGGTCGGGTTACAATAATCCTGTCCACGTCCTTATGGATCAGGGCCTCCGCCGCTTTCGCCGCGCTGATCCACGTTTTCCCGCAGCCGGCTTCACCGGTTGCAAAGATCAATTGTTTACTCTCGATAGCATTCAGGTAGTGCGCCTGAGCTTCATTGCGCGCGGCAATTGGGGAAGTATCACGGCTGTCCCGCGCCATGCCAATTGTTTCAACGCCACTCATCTGCACAAGCGAGGTGACCGACTCTTCTTCACGTTGTTTATGGCTGCGTGAATCACGTCTCAGCACGCGTTTCGCTTCACGACGAGCTTTGATCACTGCTTTTTGTCTTCCCATGGATAGCACCTTGAGTTGTTGGTTTACATCACACACGTCGCTATCGACGCGATTATGCGCACAAACGTCTGAGGGTTGGCTTCCTTGTAAGCCATGGCTTGCCTTTGAAAATGACGTGCCAACGCGACGAACAGCATCGCCTGTCACATCGTCGACATCAGGAATGAAAAAGAAGGAGGAAAATTCAGGGGTGAAGAAGTCGCTGCCGGAGGTCGCACCTCCGTGCCGGGTTTTGCGTGGTCTTTTTGTCTGTCCGCTATTGGACTTTACCATCCGCGATCTCCAGAAAAACTTCATCACCGCAGGGGATAACGCTCTCACTAATTACATCAAAGATTAGCATCATTGCAACATTATTTTTACCAACCCATAACGCGCATGACCTCTGCGTCGTTGAACAGAGTCTCGGTTATGAATATTACAGAAAGATAACAGATACTTTCTCATACGAAAAAATGATAATTGGATGGCACAAAAAGTATGTCAGGATGCAACAGATGACAGAATATCCTGCCCGAAGGCGGGCAGGATAGGATCTTCACGCTTCAAGCAGAGATTGTGCAAGATAGCGGTTTGCCTCTTGTATGCCGGGCAATACGAAGAAATAACCGCCGCCAATCGGACGAATATATTCTTCCAGCGCCTCGCCGTTCAGACGCTTTTGCACCGTCAGGAAGCCTTTTTCCAGATCATGCTGATAACAGACGAACAACAACCCCATATCCAGCTGGCCGGCGTTAGTCACACCGAGCGAGTAACTATAGCCGCGCCGCATCATCAAGCTGGATTGCGTCTCTTTCGTTCGTGGGTTCGCAAGGCGAATATGGCTGTCGAGAGCAATCACATCGCCGTCCGGATCGCTGGCATAATCCGGGACATCATGCTCATTCGTCATACCCAATGGCGCACCGGAGTGTTTGTCGCGTCCGAAAATGGTCTGCTGCTCTTTCAGCGGCGTGCGATCCCAAAACTCGACATGGAACTGGATAATACGCACCGCCTGGTAACTGCCGCCCACTGCCCACGCCGGTTCATCCTGCTCTTTCGTCACCCATACCACTTCGTTCATCAGCGCGTTATCGCTGCTGTCCGGGTTGGCGGTGCCATCTTTAAAGCCCAGCAGGTTAACCGGTGTCTCTTTGCCTTTGCTTCGCGCTGCATGGTCAGAGATAAACCCTTCCCGCTTCCAGCGCACGCTGAGTAAATCCGGCGTGTGCTTAATGATGTCACGCAGCGCGTGAATCACCGTGTCCTGTGTATTGGCGCAAATCTGGATCAGCAAATCACCGTGACACAATGCCGCATCAAGCGAATCGTTAGGGAAACGCGTCATCTTTTGCAGCTTTTTCGGCATTTGCGCGCGCAAACCAAAACGGTTGTCGAACAGCGACTCTCCCACAGAGAGCGTCATCGTCAGGTTATCCGGTGCAATATAGGCGCCGAGAATACCGGAGTCCGTTGGCGGTAAGCGCGGGTTCGTTGTCTCCGGGGCCGGGCCGCCGGCGGTCAGAAACGTGATGCGCTGCGTCAGTAAGCGGAACAACCGTTCAAGGTCGGCTTTATCCGTAGCCAGCACGTCAAACGCCACCAGCATCATTGACGCCTGCTGCGGTGTCAAAATACCGGCCTGATGTGCGCCCAGGAATGGCTGCTTCTCCATACGCGCATCCGGCGAAAGTGTCCCCGGCGCGCTCTTGGGTGTTACCGCATGCGCGACCGGACATCCGCCAGCCAGCGCAAGCGCACCTCCCAGCGCGCCCATACTTTTTAATAAACGGCGCCGGGAAGGTTCGCTGACGTCGTTGTTATCATCTTGCTTCATGGTATTAGTCCAGTCCCAGCACGCCGCGCAGCTGCGCCAAATCTTCCGCCAGTGTAGTGATCGGCCCTTTCAGCGCATTGCGGTCGGCGTCAGTCAACTTATCGTAAGTCTCATACCCGTCTTTAGTGCGGTATTTCGCGAGGATGGTATCCACTTTCTTGAAGTTGGCATCGACTTTCGCCAGCAGTTCGGCGTTATCTTTCTGCAATTGCGGACGCAGCAAATCAACGATTTTTTGCGCGCCATCGACGTTGGCCTGGAAGTCCCACAAATCTGTGTGGCTGTAGCGATCTTCTTCACCGCTGATTTTGCTCGCCGCCACTTCTTCAATCAGACCGGCTGCGCCGCCGACCACTTTGGATGGCGGGAACGCCAGCTCATTAATGCGCGTTTGCAGATCGACTACATCGCTATACAGCTGATCGGCGTATTTACCCATGTCCTTGGTGCTGTTGTCGCCAAACAGGGCTTTTTCCAGACGGTGGAAACCGGTGAATTTCGGGTCGGCAGCTTTATGCTCGTAATCATCTTCACGGGCATCAATACTGCCATCAAGATCGGAGAAGAGTTCAGCAATCGGTTCAATACGTTCGTAGTGCTGACGCGTCGGCGCATACAGCGCTTTCGCTTTTTCAATATCGCCCGCTTTTACCGCATCGGTGAACACTTTGGTACCGGAAACCAACTGCGCAGTTTCGGCAACAACATAGGCTTTATAGTCCGTGATGGCGCCGCTCAGACTTAGCAGTGCGTCACCTTTTGCCGCATCGGCCGTCGCCGCGCCTTTCACCACCAGCTTGCCTTTCGGGTTGGTTAACAGGCCGCAGGTCATCTCATATTCGCCAGGCTGCAAGTTGGCGGTCAGCTTCTGGCTAAAACCTGGCGCGATATTTTCACGCTCTTCAACCACCATCACGCCTTTGAGGATCTCCCACTCGAGCGCCTTCTGGCTGTGGTTGAGAATAATAAACTGTGTTTTACCGGCGTTAACCGTCAGGTTCATCGGCTCACACTGCTTGTCCGTAACCGTGACTTTCACCTGCGGGATATCCGCAGCCTGCACCGCGAAAGCGCCGGAGATTAATGCCGCAATCCCAGCCTGTAATGCACTACGACGAAAATGAATTGCCATGCCCTTTCCCTTAATTAGTATGTTGTAACTATAAAGCGATTACGGTGCTGCTCGTGAAGGCTGCGTACCCGCGCGAGGGGGTAAAACAAACATCACCAGCGCCGGGATCAGATAGATAAAGTAGACCGCCACTTCGCTAACGCTTGGCGTTTCCTGGTAACCCAAAATCCCTTCCAGCAGCGTGCCAGTGAGTGAATGCGTGGTCAGCACATTACTGAAATCGAAGGCCACATCCTGGAAGTGGTTCCATAATCCCGCCTCGTGAAAAGCGCGGATCGCCCCGGCGGCAAGCCCGGCGGCGACAAACAGAATAAACAGGCTGGTCCATTTAAAAAATGCACCAAGATTGAGGCGCACACCGCCCCAGTAAAGCAAGAAACCGAGCACCACCGCCGAGGCCAGCCCCAGCATCGCACCCAGCGGCGGCCAGATCCCGACATCCTGCTGGAACGCCGCCAGCAGAAAGAACACCGATTCCAGCCCTTCACGCGCCACGGCGAAAAAGACCATCAGGATCAACGCCCAACCATGGTTATGACTGCGCGCCAGCGCGTTGTCGACTGCCTGCTCCAGTTGCACTTTCACGTTGCGCGACACTTTGCGCATCCAGAACACCATCCAGGTGAGGATCACCACGGCGATCGCCGCGACAATCCCTTCAAACAGCTCCTGCTCTTTCTGTGGGAACTCGCCGGTGGTTTCATTAATCGCAATACCCAGTCCAAGACAGAGCGCGGCGGCAAGAAAAACACCAATCCACATGACACTTATCCAGCGTCCACGCTGGGTACGTTTCAGATAACTGGCAATCAGGCTGACGATCAGCGCCGCTTCGAGGCCTTCACGTAACATAATCAAAAATGGAACAAACATGGAGGAAACCCCTAATGTCATGCGCGGTCAATGGTTGCAAAGAAAAGTAAATTGCATTGATAGTGATTATCATTACGGTGAAAGGAAACTCAAGCGAAATATGCGAAGAATGATAACTGGATGTAAACACGTAGCCAGCGAACCTCACGGCATACGTGTTATGCAGAAGCGATTGAAATAAAGCTAAAACATAGCTTACAAATCTTTAACTTTGTATTTACCCCACCACGGCACTATGGCTAAATGAACGCCCCGTTTCGTTTACCTGCAAAATTAAAGACATGACTAACTTCTTCCATTTTTTGCTGGCGCTGGTGGTGATCCTCGCGCTGGCCTGGCTGGTGAGTTTCGACCGCCGACACATTCGTTTTCGCTTCATCCTGCAATTAATTGTCATTGAACTGGCGCTGGCGTGGTTCTTTCTGCATGCGCAAAGCGGGTTAACGCTGATTAAATATGTTTCCGGCTTCTTTGAAGCGCTGTTGAAATTCGCTGGCGACGGCACCGGCTTTGTCTTCGGCGGGATGAGCGAAAAAGGCCTGGCGTTTATCTTCCTCGGCGTGCTGTGCCCTATCGTCTTTATATCCGCGCTAATCGGCATTTTGCAGCACTGGCACATTTTGCCCATTTTTATCCGTTTGATAGGCACATTGCTGTCAAAACTGAACGGCATGGGCAAGCTTGAGTCGTTTAACGCCGTCAGCTCGCTGATCCTCGGCCAGTCGGAAAACTTCATTGCTTATAAAGGCATCCTCGCGGATCTCTCCTCGCGCCGCATGTTCACCATGGCGGCGACGGCGATGTCGACGGTGTCGTTGTCGATTGTCGGCGCGTATATGACCATGCTGGATGCAAAATACGTAGTCGCAGCGCTGGTCCTCAATATGTTCAGCACCTTTATCGTGCTGTCGGTCATTAACCCGACGCGCCCGGAAGCGGAAGCCGAGGTCAAACTGGAAAAACTCCACGAATCGCAAAGTTTCTTTGAGATGCTCGGGGAGTACATCCTCGCGGGTTTCAAAGTGGCGATGATTATTCTGGCGATGCTGATTGGCTTTATTGCGCTAATCAGCGCCGTCAACGCCCTCTTCTCCGCCTTGTTCGGCATTAGCTTCCAGCAAATCCTCGGCTATGTGTTTTACCCGCTGGCATGGCTGATTGGCATCCCGCTGAGCGATGCACTGCATGCAGGCAGCATTATGGCGACCAAGCTGGTGGCTAACGAATTTGTGGCAATGATTGAGCTACAAAAAATCGCAGCGCAGATGACACCGCGCGGGTTGGGTATTCTTTCTGTGTTCCTGGTGTCGTTCGCCAATTTTGCCTCTATCGGCATTGTGGCAGGGGCAATTAAAGGGTTAAACGAGCAACAGGGGAACTCTGTTTCCCGCTTTGGTCTGCGCTTAGTGTATGGCGCAACGCTGGTGAGTTTGCTTTCAGCGGCTTTCGCAGGCGTGGTGTTGTAATTTACTGGCCCACTCTGTCGGAGTGGGCCGTCACATCAGAATTGCACGCAGACCGGCTGATCCACCCGCATTACCGATTCCTGGGCAAAGCGTGATTTGTAGATATCGCGCAGCGCATCGATCTTCGTGTCACTTTGCGCATCCACGCTGTGGATCAACATCAGCGCTTTGCTTGGCTCCTTCGACACTTTCCCGTTGCTATTCAGCCACTGCCCCTGTGCATCATATGCCGTTAACCCATCGCGAAAACGCGGTGTGACATCGTTATCCACATACTGCTGCCACTCCTGCGCGGTAATCACTTTGCCGCCCTGACGGGTTAAACCGTAATAGAGCGTGGTTTGCTGCATCTGGTTTTCAGCCTTGCAGGTTTGCACCGTCGCACTCGGTTGTTTTGCCACCGGCGCAGCGCAACCCGCCAGTAAACCTGCCATCATCAGTGCAGTGAACCCTGTCTTTAACTTCATATCGCTATCCTCATTGTTATTTGTTGTGAGATAACAGCGTAATTACAAAGATTTAGCAATAAAAAAACCCGCCGCAGCGGGTTTTTCACAAAGAGCAATTTATTCGGCCTGTAAACGCGATGGCGGCGCAGAGCGGTAATGCGCATCCGCCTCAGCAAAACGCTGCTGCATCTGCGCGGAAGGCGCTTTGCCCAGCAGGCTAAAGACCACAATGCCGATGCTGCCGAAAACGAAGCCAGGAATGATTTCATACAGATCCAGCCACGCGTAGTGTTTCCAGACAATTACCGTCACCGCACCGATGACCATGCCTGCCAGCGCACCGTTACGCGTCATGCGCGACCACATTACCGAGAACAGCACCACCGGGCCAAACGCCGCTCCGAAGCCCGCCCACGCGTAGCTCACCAGGCCGAGCACGCGGTTTTCCGGGTTCGCCGCCAGTGCGATAGCAATCAGCGCCACCAGCAAAACCATGGCGCGACCCACCCACACCAGCTCGCGCTGGCTTGCGCCTTTGCGCAAAAAGGCCTTGTAGAAATCTTCGGTAATCGCGCTGGAACACACCAGCAACTGGCAGCTCAGCGTCGACATCACGGCGGCGAGGATCGCCGACAGCAGCACCCCGGCAATCCACGGATTGAACAGAATTTGCGCCAGCTCGATAAACACGCGCTCGGCGTTTTGATCAACGGCTCCGGCTGCCGACGGGTTGTTGTTGAAATAAGCGATGCCAAAAAAGCCCACCGCAACTGCACCTGCCAGGCACAGGATCATCCACGTCATACTGATGCGACGCGCATGGACAATGGTGTGATGTGAATCGGCCGCCATAAAACGCGCCAGAATATGCGGCTGGCCGAAATAACCCAACCCCCAGCCCATCAGCGATACGATGGCAACAAAATTCAAGCCTTTCAGCATGTCGACGTTTTCAATGCTTTTTTGCTTGATCACTTCCAGCGAATCACCAAAGCCACCAACGGAAATAATGACAATCACCGGCGTCAGGATCAGCGCGAAAATCATCAGGCTGGCCTGCACTGTATCGGTCCAGCTGATCGCCAGGAAACCGCCAATGAAGGTATAAATAATCGTGGCAGCGGCACCGGCCCACAGCGCGGTTTCGTAACTCATGCCAAAGGTGCTTTCAAACAGGCGCGCGCCGGCAACAATACCGGAAGCGCAATAAATGGTGAAAAACACCAGAATCACCACCGCCGAGATAATGCGCAACAAGCGGCTTTTGTCTTCAAAACGCCCGGTAAAATAGTCCGGCAATGTCAGCGCGTTATTGTTCACCTCGGTGTGCACACGCAGACGCCCGGCCACCAGTTTCCAGTTGATCCAGGCACCCAGCGTCAGGCCAATGGCGATCCAGCTTTCGGAGATACCCGAAATAAAAATCGCGCCCGGCAACCCCATCAGCAGCCAACCGCTCATATCCGATGCCCCCGCCGACAGCGCAGTGACCAGTGGCCCAAGGCTGCGACCGCCCAGAATATAGTCATCGAAATTTTTCGTCGAACGCCAGGCGACGAAACCGATGAGTATCATGCCAAAGATATAAACAAGAAAAGTCACCAGCATCGGTGTGCTCATTGCCATTAAAAAGTCTCCAGGATTCTTCGTCGGCAAATGCTTTTGCCGCTTTTGTCCAGCGCCGGAACGGGGCGATGGGGCGTATAGATTATTTGAAGCGCCCGTATCCTGCCGGATGCCTCACTTATTCACAATTGATTTAACACGGCATTTACATCAAATTCATCCCGGCTCTGATAACAATTTCCTATAGGTTGTACTCTGTCACACTTTTCAAGGTTGCACCTTTTAAAAGTGTTATCCACCGCATAAAACCTGCTTTGCCAGCGAATTGCTCAGCGTCTTTAGCAATTACCAGTCGTTAACATTTCATTCATTTCTTACCTTGCCAGCCAGGTCACATTTAACAAGGTTGCACAAAGTTGCAACATGGTGGATATTTCTGCCTGAACCGCAAAACATCGTAAAAAAACAGGAGCAAAGCATGGGCACCACCACCATGGGGGTCAAGCTTGATGACGCAACACGCGAAAGGATCAAAGCCGCAGCGGCGACCATCGACCGCACACCGCACTGGCTGATTAAACAAGCCATCTTCAATTTTCTGGAAAAGCTGGAAAACAACGAAGGGCTGCCAGAACTGGCGACTGCACCAGGCAACGCACAGGAAGACGAAAGTACCGTTGCGGTTGATGACAGCCACCAGCCGTTTCTCGATTTTGCCGAGCAGATCCTGCCGCAGTCCGTCTCCCGCGCAGCCATTACTGGTGCATGGCGCTGGGCGGAAACGGATGCGGTGCCCATGTTGCTGGAACAAGCCCGTCTGCCGCAGCCGGTAGCGGAAAATGCCCATAAGCTGGCTTATCAGTTAGCGGAAAAACTGCGTAACCAAAAAACCGCCTCCGGCCGCGCCGGCATGGTGCAAAGCCTGTTACAGGAATTTTCCCTCTCCTCGCAGGAAGGCGTGGCGCTCATGTGTCTGGCCGAAGCGTTACTGCGTATTCCCGACAAAGCCACCCGCGATGCGCTGATCCGCGACAAAATCAGCAACGGCAACTGGCAGTCACACATTGGGCGCAGCCCGTCGCTGTTCGTCAATGCCGCCACCTGGGGTTTGCTGTTTACTGGCCGTCTGGTCTCCACCCATAACGAAGCCAACCTCTCGCACTCTTTAAATCGTATTATTGGCAAAAGTGGCGAACCGCTGATCCGCAAAGGCGTGGATATGGCAATGCGTCTGATGGGCGAACAGTTCGTTACCGGCGAAACGATCGCTGAAGCGCTGGCTAACGCGCGCAAACTGGAAGAGAAAGGTTTCCGTTACTCCTACGACATGCTGGGCGAAGCGGCACTGACTGCGGCCGATGCGCAGGCGTATATGGTGTCGTACCAGCAGGCAATTCACGCCATTGGCAAAGCCTCCAACGGACGCGGCATTTATGAAGGTCCGGGAATTTCGATTAAATTATCCGCCCTGCACCCGCGTTACAGCCGAGCGCAATATGACCGCGTGATGGATGAACTCTATCCGCGCCTGAAATCCCTCACCTTGCTGGCACGCCAGTATGACATCGGCATTAACATTGACGCCGAAGAGGCCGATCGTCTGGAAATCTCCCTCGATCTGCTGGAAAAACTCTGTTTCGAGCCGGAACTGTCAGGCTGGAACGGTATCGGTTTTGTTATTCAGGCCTATCAGAAGCGCTGCCCGTTTGTCATTGATTATCTTGTTGATCTGGCGACACGCAGCCGCCGTCGTTTGATGATCCGCCTGGTAAAAGGCGCTTACTGGGACAGTGAAATCAAGCGCGCGCAAATGGAAGGACTGGAAGGCTACCCGGTTTATACCCGCAAGGTGTACACCGACGTTTCGTACCTCGCCTGCGCGAAAAAATTACTCGCAGTGCCAAACCTGATCTACCCGCAGTTTGCCACCCATAATGCCCACACACTGGCGGCTATCTACCAACTCGCCGGGCAGAACTATTATCCTGGCCAGTACGAATTCCAGTGCCTGCACGGCATGGGCGAACCGTTATATGAGCAGGTGGTGGGCAAAGTGGCCGATGGCAAACTGAATCGCCCTTGCCGCATTTATGCCCCGGTCGGCACTCACGAAACCTTGCTGGCGTACCTGGTGCGCCGCCTGCTGGAAAACGGGGCGAATACGTCGTTCGTCAACCGCATTGCCGATAATACGCTGCCCCTGGACGCGCTGGTTGCCGACCCGGTGAGCGAAGTGGAAAAAATTGCCGCACAGGAAGGTCAGGTCGGCTTGCCACACCCGAAAATCGCCCTGCCCCGCGCGCTGTATGGCGAAGGCCGTATCAACGCCGCAGGTCTGGATCTGGCGAACGAACACCGGTTGGCCTCGCTTTCCTCCTCACTGCTCACCAGCGCGGCGCAGAAATGGTACGCCCGCCCGACGCTGGAACAGGTGGTTATGGACGGCGAACCTGTCGCGGTGATTAACCCCGCCGAACCGAAAGACACCGTGGGTTATGTGGTGGAAGCCAGCGAAGCGCAGGTTAACCAGGCGCTGGAAAACGCCGTCAATCACGCGCCGATCTGGTTCGCCACGCCGCCGCAAGAGCGCGCCGCTATTCTTCAGCGCGCTGCGGTGCTGATGGAAGATCAAATGCAGTCGTTGATTGGCATTCTGGTGCGTGAAGCGGGTAAAACCTTCAGCAACGCCATTGCCGAAGTGCGCGAAGCGGTTGATTTCCTGCGCTACTACGCAGGCCAGGTGAGTGCGGATTTCGATAACGAAACGCACCGTCCGCTGGGGCCGGTAGTGTGTATCAGCCCGTGGAACTTCCCGCTGGCTATTTTTACCGGCCAGATTGCCGCGGCGTTAGCAGCGGGCAACAGCGTACTGGCAAAACCCGCTGAGCAGACACCGCTGATTGCCGCTCAGGGTGTAGCAATTCTGCTGGAAGCCGGTGTACCAGCAGGTGTTTTGCAGTTACTGCCAGGGCGCGGCGAAACCGTAGGCGCACAACTGACCGCCGATCCGCGTGTGCGCGGGGTGATGTTTACCGGCTCCACCGACGTGGCGACGCTGCTGCAACGCAGTATCGCAACACGTCTTGATGCTCAAGGCCGCCCGACGCCGCTTATCGCCGAAACCGGCGGGATGAATGCGATGATTGTCGATTCCTCCGCGCTTACCGAACAGGTGGTCATTGATGTGCTGGCCTCCGCGTTTGATAGCGCTGGGCAGCGCTGTTCAGCCCTGCGCGTGCTTTGCTTGCAGGATGACATTGCCGATCACACGTTGACCATGTTACGCGGCGCGATGGCGGAGTGTCGCATGGGCAATCCAGGCCGGCTGACCACCGATATCGGCCCGGTGATCGACGCCGAAGCAAAAGCGAATATCGACAAACATATCCAGGCGATGCAGGCCAAAGGCCGCAAGGTGTTCCAGGCGGTGCGTGAAAACAGCGAAGATGCGCGCGAATGGCGCACCGGCACCTTTGTCGCGCCGACGCTTATCGAACTGGAAAGTTTTGACGAGCTGAAAAAAGAGGTCTTCGGCCCGGTTCTGCACGTTGTTCGCTATCACCGTAACCAGTTGGATCAGTTGATCGCACAGATTAATGCCTCCGGTTATGGCCTGACGCTCGGCGTCCATACCCGCATCGATGAAACCATCGCTCAGGTCACTGGCAATGCCCATGTCGGAAACCTGTATGTGAACCGCAATATGGTGGGCGCGGTGGTAGGCGTACAGCCGTTTGGCGGTGAAGGGTTGTCCGGCACCGGGCCGAAAGCCGGCGGGCCGCTCTATCTCTACCGTCTGTTAGGCAGCCGACCGGAAAACGCGGTACAAAAAACGCTGGCCCGTCACGACGCGCAGCATCCGCTGGATGCGCAGTTGAAAGCATCGCTATTGCAGCCGCTGGAAGCATTGAGCACATGGGCAAAAGAGCGTCCGGCGCTGCAACAACTGTGCGCCCATTTTGGCGAACTGGCGCAAACCGGAACACAACGCCTGCTGCAAGGCCCGACCGGCGAACGCAATAGCTGGACATTGGTGCCACGCGAACGAGTGTTATGTGTCGCGGATAATGAACAGGACGCGTTGGTGCAACTGGCGGCCGTCATCGCCTGCGGTAGTCAACTGCTGTGGCCGGACGATACGTTGCACCGCGATTTGGCAAAACAGTTGCCGGAAAGCGTCAGCAAACGTATTCAGTTTGCCAAAGCCGATGCCTTAATGGCGCAGATGTTTGATGCGGTGATTTTCCACGGTGATTCCGACCAACTGGTGGCGCTGTGTGAAAACGTCGCTGCACGCAATGGCGCGATTGTGTCGGTTCAGGGCTTTGCACGCGGTGAAAGCAACATCCTGCTCGAACGCCTGTGGGTGGAACGCTCGTTGAGTGTCAATACCGCCGCTGCCGGTGGCAACGCCAGTTTGATGACGATTGGCTGAAGCAGGGTAACTGGATAATCCAAAGCCTCGCGTTGCGGGGCTTTATTTTTATAAGCGAGGAAATAGAACTATTGATATGAGTCAGCACAATCATAACGCGTTCATTGACAGTTCATTTAACCGGGAGTAGAAAAATCTGAAGCCAAATTTATAGATAAAAAGGAGATCGAGGTGGCAACCGGGAAAGACACATTTAGACCACTCACCGCTGGCGAAATCAGAATGGCCCGTATTCTTTTCAAAGATACGATCAATTATGGATCAGTAAGGATTTATAAGGGCAGCTATTTCCCTTTTAATCTTCAAGACCAGGATACTGCGGTCACGCCGAATGGAAACATGTACTGGCCAGAGCCCATTTTTAAAGAAGATTTTTCAGCGGAAAGCTCGTCTGATAAAAACTGGTTCATACATGAATTTGCCCACATTTGGCAACATCAGATGGGAATGGGTGTCAGAATTAGAGGGCTGATTAGTAAGTACGTTAGGTATACATACTCCCTGCCTAAAGAAAAAACACTGGCTGACTATCCCATGGAGCAACAAGCTAACATTATTGCTGATTACTTTACCCTGATTACCGCAGGTTATAATGTCTGGAAAGGCGTTACTGATTTTCAAGGGATTCATGGACCGGACTTGCTCGCGAAGTACCAAAATACGCTACAGTATTTTCTGGCTTCACCTACGGATAAAAGGAGCTTATGGAAATGAAATGGTATATACCGATTATCTTAACACCACTTTTTACCGGCTGCGTGGGTGAAAACACGCCATTTCGCATTGCTGATGTCACGAAAAAAGATAATAAACTTTGTGTCTCAGTAAAAGGCGACCCCACTATTGAACAGGGTCAGGCAAAATTGCTTCGGCTGACGCTTTCGACACGCGATAGTAACAGGCAAATGCAGGAAATTTGGCAAGCGGATCATTTTGATAATCCGACCTATATCGTTAACCCCGGCCAATGTCTTCCAGTCAATTACCATTTTGAGCAAGACAAAGAATATAACATCACGATCATAACGGCATACTCCGCCAAGAATGTGGATTCAAAACGCATCTGGCTAAAGAATTTCACACTGAACAATCTGACAGCGAAGTAATTTATTTATGTGACTAAATCAATATAAATAATATAAGGCCCGCGTTTTTTATTTTACTGAGCATGTAACAAAAAGCGCCTTACGGCGCTTTTTTGCTTAGCGTTAAACCAACATCTCCGCCGGGATGCACCGACAGTAACGTCTCTTTTGAATAGCCGCTTTCGCTCATCAGGCAGGCGCAGGCGGCATCGAAAATCGCCAGCGTCAGCACGATGGAGGTGGTGGCCAGCATATTGAGCGGATCAATTTCGCGCTGCACGCCGGTGGAAATCACCAGCCGCGCGGCCTGAGCGATAGCGGAATCCGGGTTTTCCGTCACGCTAATCAGCGGCACGCCCTTTTGTGCAAGCCCCGGCAGCAGCCGCGTTAGCTCATCAGAATTCCCCCCGCGCGACAGCATAATGACCAGATCACGGCTATCGAGAAAACCCAGATCACCGTGCGCAGCATCCGTGGCATTCAGGTAGATAGCCGGGCGCTCGACGCACGCCAGCATATGGGCAATCTTGCGGGCTGCAATGCCGGATGTTCCCACACCGGTGACAGCAATTTTACCGCGACAACTGCGCAGTTCCGCCATTAACGCACACCACTGTGCATCGTTAAGATGGTGGCTCAGCGCCGCCATCTCTTCGCTATAAATTTGCCAGGCGTCGCAGGCCTGACGCCAGCTGTCGCTCATGCCTCCTCCTGCATCAGTTGGCGGTATTTCATATGATCCTGGTACATCTCATGGAAGACGGTGTATTTGCGATCGTAATACTGCTTGATGCGGTTAGTTTGCGGCGTCACCGTCTTGCCGATACGGCTCATCGCCGACATCGCTTCCGGGAAACTGTCGAAAACACCTGCCGCCACGGTACCCATCATTGCGCCGCCGAGCAGCATCGCTTCGCTCTCTTCTGGCAGCAACATCGCACAACCGGTGGCATTTGCATGTTCCTGAACGAAAATCGGGTTTTTGGTGCCCCCGCCGCTCGCCATTACCGTGTCGATGCTGTAACCACTCTGATTCATAGTTTCAATAATATGCCGCGTACCGAGGGCAATCGCCTGAATGGTCGCCAGGTAGTGCAACGCCATATCCTCCGGCGTACGCGAGAGTTTCAGCCCGCTGATCACCCCGGTTAATGTCGGGTTTGCGCGCGGCGAACGGTTACCGTGGAAGTACGGCAGAATGTGAATATCACGCGTTAAAAACGCGATATTTTCCGGCTCGCCCGCCATCTTCCGCAGTAGCGCATTCAGCACTTCATAGATGGTTTGCCCTTGCGCTTTCGCCTGAGCCAGCAGTGTTTCGTAGCACGGGTGGGATTGAATCATATGGTCAATTAACGCCCCGGTCGCCGACTGCCCGCCCTCGTTCAGCCAGTAGCCCGGCAGCACGGCCGAGAAGTAAGGCCCCCACACGCCGCCGATAAAACGCGCCTGCGGTGAAATCGCCATATGGCCAGTAGAGGTGCCGCCAATCAGCGCGATACGCCGATCGAAATCCGCCATTTCACCCGAAGGCCCGCTGGCACCGAGCGTGCCCAGCGTGCCCGCGTGAGCATCGATAATCGACACGCTGACTGCCGTGCCGGGCATCAATCCCATTTCTGTCGCCGCACGTTGCGTCAGCCCACGACCCAGCGGCTCGCCCATGGTTTTCACGTAACGGCCGATTTTCTCCGCATCGTGCTCCAGCAAATCTTCAAGACCGATCTGGCGGAAATAACTGGTGTCCCACTTATCCTCATGGCCCATATACGTCCACTTGCACACCGTGGAGCAAAGTGAGCGGGTGTCATCACCCGTTGCCCGCCAGGTGAGAAAATCCGGCAGGTCGAAGTAATATCCAGCGTTGGCCCAGGTGTTCGGCATGTGCTGTTTTAACCACAGCAGTTTCGGCGTTTGCATCTCCGGCGAGATGATCCCGCCGACGTAATCCAGCACCCGGTGGTGCGTGGCGTTGATACGGTTCGCCTGCGAGATGGCGCGGTGATCCATCCACACAATAATGTTCTGCTCACTGCGCCCGGAAGGGCTAATGGTCAACGGGTTGCCCTCTTTGTCGAGCACCACCAGCGAACAGGTCGCGTCAAAACCGAGGCCTTTAACCTGAATCGGGT
Organism: Kosakonia sp. YIM B13571; assembly: GCF_042788095.1. Lineage (NCBI taxonomy): Bacteria > Pseudomonadati > Pseudomonadota > Gammaproteobacteria > Enterobacterales > Enterobacteriaceae > Kosakonia > Kosakonia sp. YIM B13571. The sequence goes on from NZ_JBHZPL010000001.1 coordinate 162,416, forward strand.
TAATATCCGCCTGGTTCACCGCATCGCGTACCGCGTTGCACACCGCCTGCCAGATATTGTCGGAAGATTGCTCAACAAAGTCGGCCTGCGGGCGGTAAATTTCAATCGCCCTGCTCGCCTGACTGACCATTCTGCCAGTCAAATCAAAGACGCCTGCACGTGCGCTGCCGGTGCCAACATCCACACCAATAAAGTAGCTCGCCATTCTTTTTCTCCCGCTCTCAGGCTTTTCGATTTTGTAATGCGATAAAGAGGATCAGCACCGCGCCCCAGAGCGCCATCGTCAGATAGCTGCTGATACCCAACAAATTAAAGCCACTCTCCAGCATCTGTAGCACCACCAGCGCCAGCACCAGCCCCAGCACGCGGCCAAAACCGCCATCCGGGTTAATACCGCCCAGTACCGAAGCCAGAATAGTCACCAGAAGATAGGATTCACCGTAGCCCGCTTTCGCCGAATTGAACTTCGCCATCATCAAAATGGCAGCCGCCCAGCCCAACAGCGCGGAGATGATATACACCGAAATCTGTACGCGAACCGTATTCACACCACTGTAGCGCGTGGCCTGCTCGTTCGAGCCAACCAGGTAGAGACTGCGCCCAAGCGTAGTATGTTCGAGTAATACCCACAGCAGCAGCGCAACGAGGATAAACAGTAACAGTGCGACCGGGATGCCAAGCAGTGTGGCGTTGCCAAGGAACTGAATAGCGCTCGGAAAACCGGAGATGACCGTGCCATTTGAGAACAAAATATTCAGCCCGGAAATCAGCGTCATCGTGCCGAGTGTCGCCAGAATCGGCGAAACGCCAATCCACGCCACCAGCGCACCGTTCAGCGCCCCGATTGCCACCGCCACCAGCAGACCGGCGAGCAACGCCAGCGCCAGGAACAGCGGGTTATCCGGATGGCTGACAATTACCGCCGCCATTACCAGCGAACAGGCGTTCGCACCGGCAATGATCGACAGGTTAATGCCGCCGGTCAGCATGGTGATGCCCATACCTAGCGCAAGCATGCCCAGAATCGGCAGTTGTGAGCCAATCGACTGGAAGTTAGCGACGCTAAAAAAACGACTGCCGAGTAACGCAGAGAAAACCAGCGCCACGACGATGATAATGACGCATTGCAAGCGGATGATGGCATCACCGGGCAGAATTCGGACGATGGATTTCATCTTATAACTCCCTCGCAAGTTTGCGTTTTTCGTTCCACGCGGTGGCGCTAATGCTCACCAGGATAATTGCGCCGCTAAATACCGTGTGCCAGTAAGAGGAGACACTCAGCAGCGTTAAACCGTTTTGCAAGAAGGCCAGCAGCACAACGCCCAACAGCGTGCCGGTCAACGTGCCACGCCCGCCGGACATGCTGGTGCCGCCAAGCACCACCGCCGCCAGTACCGTCAGCTCAAACCCCAGTAGCGAGTTCGGTGCAACAGACTGGGTAATTTGCGCCTGTACCACCGCCGCTACGCCAGCGAGGATGCCCATAAAACCGTAGACGTAGAAGTGCAGTTTCAGCAGGTTCAGACCCAGACGTGACGCCGCATCGCGGTTGCCGCCCATGGCATAAATCTGGCGGCCCAGCCGGGTATAATTCATCAGCACTGCGGTGAGAATAATCGTCGCGCCCAGACACAGCAGCGGCAGCGTCAATCCATAGTCGTAACCGTCGGCAGCGGTGAACGAAAACCAGTTGATGCCATTCATAAACCAGTCCGGGAAACCATACAGCCACGTCCCTTTGGTGGCATATACCAGCAGGCCGTAGTAAACATTCAGCGTGGCAATGGTAATGATGATGGCGGGCACGCGCAGCCAGTAGACCAGGAAGCCGTTGACTAACCCGAGCAGCAGGCCAACCGCCATCGAAAGCCCCAACGCCAGTGCGAAGTTACCGCCGTGGGCAATCACCCAACTGGCCATGGCGTATTGGGCAATCGCGGTCATCGCCGGAAACGAAATATCGATGCCGCCAGAAATCAGCACCACAAACAACCCACAGGCCAAAATCCCAAGGATGGCGTAACTGGTGGCGACATCCGTCAGGTTGCCAAGGGAAAGAAACTCATCGGTACGTACGCTGAGGAAAATCGCCAGCGCGATCACCAACAGCCCCAGCCAGAACTCATGTTGTCCGACAAGGCGGGAAAAGGACGCGTTACGCATTGACCACCTCGGCAATTTCCTGCTCTGTGCAACGGTGCGGATTAAACTCTGCCACCAGTTCCCCCCGGCGCATCACCAGCACGCGATGGCTGTTGTAATAGGCCTCCGGGATTTCGTCGCAAATCATCAACACCGCCATCCCCTGCTCCGCCAGTTGGCGGGCAATCTGATAGATGCCCTCTTTGTTGGCGATATCGACACCAACCGTGGGCGAATCAAGGATCAGAATACGCGGCTGCGTAGCCACCCATTTAGCGATGGCGATACGCTGCGCATTACCACCGGAGAGCGTTTTCACCGGTAACTTCGCATCGGAGACTTTGATGTTCAGCTCGCGAATGAGATCGGCAACCAGTTGCTCCGCTTTGCGGTGATCGAGCAAACCGCTGCGCGTGTGCAGCTTGTCGAACACCGTGACGATAGTGTTGTCATAAATCGACTGTTCCATGATGAGCCCTTGCGTCAGCCGATCTTCTGACACATAGCCGATCCCGTGGCGGATGGCGTCATGGTTGCTACGCAGTTTCACCGGCGTGCCATTGATGCGGATCTCGCCGTCCTCAGGTTGTGTCATGCCAAACAGGCTCATGCACAATTCGGTACGTCCGGCACCCAAAAGACCGACAATCGATACGATTTCGCCGCTGCGTAGCGCCAGATTGATATCGCGATATTTGCCTTTGCGGCTAAGATGACGCAGCTCCAGCATGGGTAATTGATCCACCGGGGGTTTTTCCGGCAGCGGGCTGTAGTGAAAACGCTGGCCGGTCATCAGATACGCCAGCTCGTGGCTATCCAGTTCGCTTGCCGGCCAGGTGCCAATCAACTTGCCGTCGCGCATCACGCTGATGCGGTCAGCCACTTCCATCACCTCATCCAGACGGTGACTAACAAACACTACGCAAATGCCGGCGGCTTTCAATTCATTGACCACGCGCAGTAAGCCATTCACTTCCTGGCGGGTTAGCGAGGCGGTGGGTTCATCCATAATCACCAGCCGGGCATCGGCAGCAATCGCGCGGCAAATCGCCACCAACTGGCGGTCGGCAATAGAGAGTTTTTCTACTTTTTTATCCGGATCGAGGCGCACGCCAATGCGCGCCATCGCCGCCAGCGCTTGTGCGCGCATCGCGCTACGACGCACCCAGATATCGCCACCGGGAAGGTAGCGGTGAATGGCGATATTTTCCGCCACGCTAAAATTAGGAAACAGCGACAGATCCTGGTAAATAACCTGAATCCCGTAGTGCGCTGAGAGCTGCGGCGTGAGCTGGTGAAAAAGTTTGCCGTCGAGTGCGATGTTGGCACCCTTTTCCGGGTGATAAACACCGGATATTACTTTGATGATGGTGCTCTTTCCGCAGCCGTTTTGCCCCGCCAGACAGTGAACTTCGCCTTTTTCCAGCGTTAAATTCACATTATCCAGCGCCAGCACGCCCGGGAATCGCTTGCTGATATTCTCAAGAGTGATAAATGCGGTGGTGTCGGTCATCGACAATACCTCTGCCAGCGCCCGGGGTGGGCGCGAGGTTAAAATCTGCGGCGGAAGAGGCCGGCCTGACGGCCGGCATTCCGGTTCCCTGGTGTGGCCTGAAAGGCTCAGAAACCGAGTGATTGTGCGTTATCTTTGGTCACTTCGAGGATCTTATTAAAACGGATCACTTTCTTATTCATATCCACATCGGCTTTGCCCAACCCATCAATAGTCAGATCGGGCGTGACTTCTTTTCCTTGCAACAACTGGTCGGCGACGGTCACCAGCGCGAAACCGGCGTCACGCGGATCCCACAGCAGCGCTTTTTTGATGTCGCCACGCATCAGATACGGCGCGGCCTGACCAGGCATCGCGATGCCCACTACCGCCAGTTTGTCTTTTGCGCGTTTCTTCTGTACAGCTTGCCCTGCGCCAATCGGCCCCAGCGAGCCAAAGCCAATTACCCCTTTCAATTGCGGGTAGGTTTTCATCAAATCGAGGGTGGTGGCATAGGATTTGTCGATGCTCTCGGCGACCGGCAAACGCGAGGTCACTTCGAACATATCCGGGTATTTCTCTTTTTGATATTTGATCGCGTAGTCGGCCCAGGCATTGTGCAGCGGCACCGTCAGAGAACCGACATAAATGGCGTAACCGCCTTTACCGCCCATATCTTTTGCCAGTTCATCGACGTTAGCCTGGGCATATTTTTCGCTGTCGATGGTTTCAATATCCCACTGACCTATTTGCTGATCCGGGGATTCATGCGTCAGTACCACAATGCCTTTGTCACGGGCTTTTTTCAGCACTGGCTCCAGCACTTTCGCATCATTTGGCACCACGATGATGGCGTTGACGTTTTTGGCGATCAGATCTTCAATCACTTTCACTTGCTGTGCCGGATCCGGTGTTGATGGCCCGGTCTGGTACGCGTTGACGTCCAGTTTTTTCGCCGCTTCGTTGACTCCGGTTTCCATGCGGTTAAACCATGGAATACCGGTAACCTTGGCAACCACCGCGATCTCATATTTTTGTGCCGCAAACGCCTGGCCGGAAACCATGCTGGCAGAAATGAGGGCTGCGCTGAGTAATGCGAGTTTGAATTTCATAGTTGTACCTTTCTTGAGGACAGAGGAAAGTCGCGAGATGGAGGTTAGCAACGAAGGGAAGAGGCAAAACAATGGTAATTTCAAAAACGTGATACAAGCCCAAAAATGTTAAAATAAAGATCAATTATAGTTAATTAAAGGTTAAATATAACCAGAAAATCATGATAACCCACTTGAATGGTGTTAAATATAATTGAATTTAAAACATTAAATTAACAATTAATTATCATTTTAAGCATTGTGAGGGATGTTTTCACACCGCCAAATGGTGTAGCAGCCGCAAGAAGTTTCTAAATTTGAGAACTGAAACGAGCAAGGCAAAAGCGCTGGCAGCAATATTTTCATCGTAACGCGATACTCGCCCACAAGCAGTGCCGATAACCTTTTATCTCTTACGGATTAATGAATGATGGAGTGTAACGATGCGCTATGCGGCTGAACTGGAAGCACTGCTTCGCGCCGATTCACCGCGAATGGCGGCTCTGGCAATGGTGCGTGCAACCCACGAAAGATGCTGGATTGGCGCAGGGTTTATACGCGATGCAGTTTGGGATCAGTTGCACGGCTTCACGTCGCGCCCGCATACAGGGGATGTGGATGTAATCTGGCGTGAGCCTGCGGACACACGCGCCGAACATGATGCAGAACTGGAAGCGCAGTTGCGCCTGCGCTCTGCCGGTTTTGCCTGGTCGGTAAAAAACCAGGCGCGCATGCATACGCGTAATGACGACGCGCCGTACGCCTCGCTGGAAGAAGCTCTCTGGCACTGGCCGGAAACGGCGACCGCCGTGGCAGTGCGTTTAGATAAAGATGATCGCCTTGCGATTGTTGCCCCTTTTGGGCTGGCGGATCTATTCTGCTTGCGCCTGCAACCAACCCCGCGTTTTCAGCACGAGAAGCGGCACCTGTTCCACCAGCGCGTTGATGAGAAACGCTGGTTAATACGTTACCCAAAACTCCAGCTGTGCGGGTGACATTCGCGAAGGGCTATGTTAATAAAAGCGCTGGTTCAACGCCTTGCGAAATAAGGGGAAGTGATGAAAACGCGTATGTTGGCGCTGGCGACGCTGTTACTCAGCAGCCCGGTACTGGCCGATGAGTGCGATAACGCCTCCACACAAGCTCAACTCAACAGCTGCACTGCCAGTCAATATCAGGCTGCGGATAAGAAACTTAATCAAACCTACCAGGCCGCGCTTAAACGCTCGACGCCGCCGCAAGCCGCAATGCTGAAAAAAGCGCAGCAAAGCTGGATAACCCTGCGCGACAGCGACTGCGCCTTTGTCAGTTCTGGCGTGGACGGCGGCAGTGCCCAGCCGATGGTGCAAAACCAGTGCCTGACAGATAAAACCAATGAACGCGAAGCCTGGCTGGCATCGCTGTTGCAATGTGGCGAAGGTGACTTAAGCTGCCCATTACCGCCGGGCCACTAACGCACGCGAATGCCTTCGATGATCATGCGCTGAACGTTATCTACCGCACGCTGAAAGAAAGCCTCATCTTGCAGCGTTGATCCCGTGACCGCTTCCACTTGGGTGGCGAAATCGGCGTAATGCTGCGTTGAGGCCCAAATCATAAAGATAAGATGATGCGGGTCGACAGCGGCGAGTTTGCCGCTGGCTACCCAGCCCGCAATAATCGACGATTTCTCTTCAATCAACGTCTTCAAACTGCCGGTCAGTTCGGCTTTCAGCAGCGGCGCGCCCTGGAGCATCTCCTGGCAAAACAGTTTTGATGCCTGGGGGTGATCGCGCGAAACTTCCATCTTTAAACGGATGTACTCGCGAATGGCCACCAGCGGTGCGAAATCTTCGCGAAACGCTTTCAACGGCGCTAACCAGATATCGAGAATTTGGCGCAATACGGCGATATAAAGCGCCTCTTTCGACGGGTAGTAATAGAGCAAATTGGTCTTCGATACGCCCGCCAGCTCCGCCACCTGTTCGAGGCGCGCACCATGAAAACCAAGGCGGGAAAAGAGATCCAATGCTGCCGTTAAAATCGCCTGCCGCTTCTCGCTCACCGCGCGCTTGCGTTTGCCCGCTCCGCTAACTGTATCCTGCGCCATCCCCCACTCCTTATCCTTCACTATCACAACTCCTGCTCTACCTTGTCTGCTGCGCCGGCAGACCGTGTTTTTTTCTTTTTCAGCTTCAGTTCACTCACCAGCACACCAAGCACAATCAACATGCCGCCAAAGAGTGCTAAAAATGGTAACCGCTCGCCAGCCATGCGGCCAAAAATTCCGGCCCATACTGGCTCAGCAGTATAAATAACCGTGGCGCGTGTTGGTGACACACTGCGCTGCGCCCAGTTCATTACCACCTGGATAATGGCGCTAAAAATCCCCAACCCCAGCGCGACCAGTAACAAACCTGTCGTCAGTGGCGGTATGGCTTCCCCGGCAGGCACCATGGCCATAAATGAGACCAGCGATGCGGTGAGCAATTGCACCACCGTCACCCGGCGAACATTGACTTTTCCGGCCCAGGCGCTGATCAGGATAATCTCGGCGGCAATGGCTAACGCGCTGGCAAGGGTAATGATTTCGCCTTCCCCCAGCGCCAGCAAATTACCTTCTGGCCCGGCGAGCAGCAATAGGCCACCAAACGCCAGCGCAATACCAATACAGGACATTAACCCCGGTAACCGTCCCAGACACAGCCACTGTAATAACGGCACCAGGGGCACATACATGGCGGTAATAAATGCAGATTTGCTGCTGGAAATAGACTGGAGTCCCCAGGTTTGCAAACTGTAGCCCAGAGCGATGGCAACCCCGATGACGACTCCCGCCTTCACTTCAAGCCAGGTTAAGCCACGCAGGATATTCAGCGAGAGCATACTCACCGCCAGCGCAGCGGTGGCAAAGCGCAGACCAACAAAGAAGAACGGGCCACTCATCGTTACGGCGTATTGCACGGCAAGAAACGTACCACCCCAGAACATAGTGATAAGAATCAGCAGTGCTTCCTGAGGTTTTACGGAGAAGGCGTAACGGGCGAGAGGCATATCACAACCGGCAACAGGGAAAAAACGCTAGTGTGCGTTGGCATCGCGGACGGTGCAAGGATAAAAAAACCGCCGGGTCTCCCCGGCGGCGGGCGTGGTTAACAACCGGTTAGGGTTGTCAGCCGCCATTGTTAGCTGCTACTGCGGCTACCATGGCTATTTTTGCCCCCTTTTTTACCGGCTTCTGAGGCGCGCTGGGGATCGTTTTTGAAATTCCCCCCGCTCTGCTGGCCACCTTTACGGCCTGCTGCTGATGCTCTTTCACGGTCTTCAGCAAAGTTACCTGATCCACCACGATGGTTTGCCATGCTTACCTCCAGATGAGTGAAATATCAGACATCATACTGCGTTCAGTAAAAGAGGATTCTTTCACCGCACGGTGCAAAGGCAGTGCCTTTATCTGCGCCGTGTGGAACTAAGCTTAGTGGAAGGAAATCATTCAGCCAGTGAATGGTAATATTCTGCAACAGCTTGCGCTGCCAACAGCCATCCCTCCCTAAGCGAAACCGATAACGTCCTCTTAACTCGCAAAAAATCCGCCACGTTTATATGTGACAAATTGTAACTCCCGGGATTTTGTTTTTAACTTGTTATTTATCAAAGAAATGGTGCTCTTATTTGCACTCTGACCATCACGTCATACGCTTAAAAAGAACGCAGCGTTCTGCTGCCGGTGATCATCAAATCAGGAGTGATGCAAATGGCCAAAGTATTGGTGCTTTATTATTCAATGTATGGACATATTGAAACGATGGCGCATGCCGTTGCCGAAGGTGCGCAAAAAGTGAATGGCGCGGACGTTGTCATCAAGCGCGTACCGGAAACCATGCCGGCAGAAGTATTTTTGAAATCAGGAGGTAAGACGCAAAATGCGCCAGTCGCCACGCCGCAAGAGTTGGCTGAATACGACGCCATCATTTTTGGTACACCGACTCGCTTCGGCAACATGTCCGGACAGATGCGAACCTTCCTTGATCAGACCGGTGGTTTATGGGCATCGGGGGCATTGTACGGCAAGCTGGCGAGCGTCTTCAGCTCCACCGGCACTGGCGGCGGCCAGGAACATACAATCTCGTCAACCTGGACTACCCTTGCACATCATGGGATGGTCATTGTGCCTATTGGTTACGCTGCCCAGGAGTTGTTCGATATTTCGCAGGTTCGCGGAGGCACACCTTATGGTGCAACGACTATTGCAGGTGCCGACGGTTCTCGCCAGCCCAGTAACGAAGAGCTGGCAATTGCCCGTTATCAGGGTGAATACGTTGCGGGCCTGGCAGTAAAACTCAACGGTTAACCTTCAACAGGAGGAAACAGATGCCAACTCAAGAAGCAAAAGCCCATCGCGTGGGTGAATGGGCCAGTTTACGTAATACCTCGCCAGAAATTGCCGAGGCGATCTTCGAACTCGCCGATTATGACGAAAAGCTGGCAGAAAAAATCTGGGAGGAAGGCAGCGATGAGGTGTTACTGCGCGCCTTTGAAAAAACCGATAAAGATTCACTTTTCTGGGGCGAGCAAACCATAGAACGGCAAAACGTGTAGCGTTCTGCTCCCTCGCTGTCGCGGGGGAGCTTTTCGTTTCGCTTATTTCGCCGCGTCGCGCATCACCGCGTTGAATTTATCAATAGGACAGAACCCTTCCCCATCTACCGGGCAACCTTTTAAGGCTAGCGTGACACGCTGTGCCGGGGATTTCAGGGTTAAAGCTTCGGCTTTGCGCAACTGATCGCGGCTCTGATAAACATATTCAATCTTCATCAGATCGCGATTACCCGCCGTGTCATGCCAGCGCTGGAAAACGATCTTCCCGCCAATTGGCGTGTGTTCGTTCTGGTCATGCAACTGATACGGTTTGAAATCGAGCGCCGTGAGCAATGAAGCGATGTTGGAATCATGCCCCACCAGCAGGGTCAGTTTCGGCGCGCGGCCAACCTCTTCAACCAGCGTTTTGTCGATGTATTTCACCAACGGTTTTGCCACGTTACGCGCCACTTCCGGCGAGGTAAATAAGGTATCCTGGTAGCTATTTTTCAGCTTCGACAACATATTCCATTGCTGATCAGTTTTGATTTCTCCCCACGCAACCTGGTCCATTGGGAACCCTTCGTAGTACTGCAAGGTGAACGCATCCACCAGCGAGTTTCCCACTTTCAGGGGCCCGGAAACACCCGGTTCCTGCTGATATTTCGCACTAAAGGTATCAGTGCCTTCTGCCAACGAGCATTGCTGTTTCTCTTTACAGGCCGGGGACTGCTGGTAGCGAGTGATTTTTTCCAACAACTTATAGCTCTCTCCCAGCGCATAGTGCTGGCGCTGAGTTTCCATCGCTTTCACCGCCTGCTGGCCAAACGAGGCAGATTCGTCGGTAATCACCGGATTAAAGGTCGGATCCATCGTCCCCATCTTTTCCTGATGATGTACCGGGATATCACAACCCGGAAACGCGCCATTGATAAAGAACTGCGCTGTCGCGACAGTGCGTTGCAAACTGTTAGCCCAGGCGTAAACACTTTCTGGCGCCGGACACTCTCCCGTAGCAATAAGTTTCTGCTCTGCAAGCCATTCGCGCATATAGTGCCCCATATACACTTCCAGCACGCCACCTTTGGTGGTCAGCTCCCCACCGGGGACATCCCACTGAGGCCATTGGTTGGGTGTAGATTGTTCCAGCACGCTGCCATTATTCGCCAGTGGTGCACGTAAGTTATGACGACTCATGATCAACACTTGCTGCAACTGATAACCCTGTGGTGCCGTTTGCGCCATCGCGGCGGGGAGTGCCATGGTGGAGGCAATTGCACTAAGCCAAAAAACCGTTTTCATTTTGCTTTCCTTATTTTTCTACCCGAAATTAGAATTGTGACACATTCATGACAACTCACCGGTACAAGATCCCCGGAGTGTGCACTGGCGCAAAAAGCGGTGTGAAGACGCGCGATGTGGTTTTATAATTAAACTACTAACCGGAGAACTGCGATGAAACGTACCCGCTTTGAAGAGACTTTCTGCCCCGTAGCTCGTTCACTGAATATTATTGGCGACTGGTGGTCCTTGCTCATTGTGCGTGATGCATTAGCAGGCGTGACACGGTTTGGTGAATTCCAGAAAAACCTGGGTATTGCCAAAAACATGCTGACCGCGCGTCTTAAGCTGCTGGTGGATGAAGGTATTTTGCGCACACAACCCGCCTCTGATGGCAGCGCCTGGCAGGAATATGTGTTGACAGAAAAAGGCCGTTCCCTGCAAACGGTGCTGGTTGCGCTCTCGCAATGGGGACAGGAGTGGTTGTTCGATAACGGTGAACCTGCCAGCGTGCTGGTCGATAACCATACGCACAGCCCATTGCAAAAACTGGCTCTGCGCGCCGCGGATGGCCGCGAGTTGCAGCCAGAGGACGTGAAGTTGCGTATTGCTAATACCTGATAATTCAGCCTGTTACCTCAATCTATTTTAAAACCGCATTTTTTGCCGTTTTATTTGGTTGCATTATAAAACCAAATATCAGAAGCTGAATTTAGTTTTATGATAAAACCATTTAACAACGAGGTAAGAAAAAATGACAACAGCACTGATTACCGGCGCCTCTTCAGGGATTGGCGCCATCTATGCCGACCGTCTCGCGGCTCGTGGTTACGACCTGCTGCTGGTCGCTCGCCGCGGCGACCGTTTAAACACACTTGCCGACGATTTACAGCATCGCCATGGCGTAAAAATCAGCACACTGGTTGCCGATCTCAGCAACGCTAAGGGGATCCAGCAGGTTGAGGCGATTTTGCGTGACAATACAACGATAAGTCTGCTGGTAAACAATGCCGGTGCAGCAAATCTTGCCCCTATCCTCAGCAGCAGTGCCGAACAACATGAAACCATCAACACGCTGAATACGACGGCGCTGATGCGCTTGACGCTGGCAGTGTTGCCGCGTTTCGTGGAAGACAATCAGGGAACCATCATTAATATTGCTTCAGTCGTTGCTTTCCATGCGCGTGCGGGCAGCGCGGTCTACAGTGCGACAAAAGCCTGGGTGCTTAATTTCACCCGTGGTTTGCAGGAAGAGTTCGCCGGGAGCAATGTTCGCATCCAGGCCGTGCTGCCAGCCGCTACTGCGACTGAAATTTGGGGGCATTCCGGGATTACACTTGATGCGCTACCGGAAGGCTCGGTGATGACCAGCGAAGATTTGGTCGATGCGGCACTGGCAGGCCTCGACCAGGGTGAATTGGTCACGGTTCCGCCAGTCGAGGATTTACAGCTGTGGGATAACTGGGAAGCGGCGCGACTGGCGCTGTTTAGCGCTTCGCGCAACGGCAAACCCGCGTCACGTTACTCACGCGCTTAACGTTTTAACTTATCACCGTGGTTATGCATCCACTCGGCCAGCGGATCTAACGCACCGCGCAAGGTTAACCCCAACGGTGTAATGCAATATTCGACGCGCGGCGGGACTTCCGGATAAACCTGCCGGGAGACCAGCCCGCGTTGCTCAAACAAGCGCAATTGGCGAGTCAGCTCTTTTTGCGTAATCGGTGAAACTGCGCGCTGCAACTCACTAAAGCGCACCGCCGTATTCAACACAATCAACCGGTACAAAATCGGGATAGCCCATTTCCCGGAAATCAGGCTGACAAAATCAGTCATTGGACAGGGTTGCGTCGCATAATTTTTTTTCGGCAACAATGCTGCTGAATCCGCCATAACATACCTCCTGCCTTTTTAGTACCCATTTGGTACCTTGTATCCAAAGGATACTAATGGCTCTATAGTGCTTTCTCAAGCTTAAAAACAGGAGTCGAAAATGGGACGCTTAGCAGGTAAATATGCGCTGATCACCGGCGGTACCACTGGAATAGGTCTTGCTACCGCACAAGAATTCATCGCTGAAGGCGCACAGGTAGCCATAACCGGGCGTAATCCGGAAACCTTAAAGCAAGCGCAGGCAATACTCGGTGATAATGTCTGGGTTATTGCTTCTGATGCCAGTCGTACCGACGATCAACGCCAGCTTGCTGCCACACTCGCGACGCGCTGGCCACAGCTGGATGTACTGTATATTAATGCGGGCGATGTCTCGCACGGCTTGCTTGAAGAGTGGCGGGAAGAGAGTTGGGATCGGTTGATGGATACCAATCTCAAGGGCCCCTACTTTCTGATTCAGGCTCTCCTGCCGCTACTGCATAATCCATCGTCAGTGATTCTGTGTGGTTCGGTCAGCGCGCGGATCGGCCTGCCTACCAGCAGCGTATATGCCGCGAGCAAAGCCGCGCTACTGTCGTTTGCCCGCACGCTCTCGGCAGAATTGCTGCCGCGCGGGGTGCGCATCAATGGTTTGAGCCCTGGCCCGGTTGACACGCCGGCGCTGAATAAACTGGGGTTGAGCGGTGCGGCACAGGAAGCGCTGCAGAGTGAAATCAAAGATTTGGTGCCGTTAGGGCGAATGGGAACACCGACGGAGTTGGCGAAGGCTGCGCTGTTTCTTGCTTCCGATGAGTCCGCTTATGTGGTCGGCACGGAATTACTGGTTGATGGCGGTACCGGTAGTTTGTAAATAAAGCGGAGCCACTGGCTGTCTCCGCTTTATTACTCAGTAAAAACTCGCGCGGGTGGCGACCGTCATATGCGTCATCACATCCCCGGAGGAGCTAGCCGGGGTAACATTTAAATGGCAAAGGACAGGAACTTGCCTTTCATCGTATCGGCATTCACTAACCGCAGTGAAATTAAAACGGGCATTGAGAGCAGATTCATTGACCAGCGTATAATCGAGCGGTTTATTGACGCTATCAGGATAGTGAATGCTGGTTGAGGAGGCGACGAGATCGCCTGAGTAATATTGCACCTTTTTGATATTGCCATCAGTGTCGTAGAAATGATCGGTAATTTTTAGTGTTCGAAGCATTGTCTCGCCCAGCAGGCCTTGCGCATTGGTTTTATAATCGAGATGCCCATTACTATCATCGCGACTCGTTAAATTGCATTTGTCGTCCAACCCAAAAGCAACAGGTTGACCATTGAATGTTCCTTTTAGCGCCTTTCCTTCATTGACCAAATTCATATGGCTGTTATCGGACTTACCATCACGGCGTAACGTCTGTACACAACCCTCTGCGGATAACACCACGCGGAGCGTGTAAACCTCGTTGCCTTTATCATCGGTTCCCACGGAATCGATGGTTTTGACATGGCCTTTGACCGGGTTGAAATCGAGCAGCGTTGACAGATTTAACAGTACCGGCATATAGGTTTGCTGCGCACTGGCAACCGTGGTGGTGAACCCAAGCGTGAGCGCCAACAAATAAGAACAAATTTTCACTTCTGCCATCCTTTGAAACAAAATGAGAAAAGTAACAAATGCGGACAATTCAGCAAGACCAGATAGAGGAAAATCTGAGGGCAAACAAATTCAGTTTGGCTTAAAATCGGTTAATTCGGGCATATATGTGAATGATCGACAAAAAAATAACTGCGTCAGCCACAGCATCATAGGTTAATTACATGCGTACTTTTTCGAAAATAACAAAAAAAAGAACTCCACCGTGAAATTGAATATAGCGCAATTTTATTCAAATAATTCAATCTGGCGCCTTCCATAATTCAACGCGATTACGCCCCTTATTTTTTGCTATATATAGCGCCTCATCAGCGACTTGTATTAAGCGCTCGTAATCAGGATGACCACTGAACATTGCCGCTCCGATAGAAAGGGACAAAGCAATATTTTCACCAGACGGTGAAATAACATTAGTTTTTTCAACACGACTACGAATACGCTCGGCAATACGTAGAGTATCAAACTCCGACGCCTCGGTTAAAATAATGACAAACTCATCGCCACCATAACGAAAAACGTAATCACTGCTGCGCACATTGTCATAAAATGCACTGGAAACTTTACGTAAAATTTCATCGCCAGTATGATGCCCCCATGTATCGTTAATTTGTTTAAATTTATCAACATCAATAATTAATACAGACAACGGAGTATTCATACGCTTGGCATGGGCAATTTCGCGTTTAAATATCGTGGGCAAAAAGCGTCGATTAAGAAGTTTTGTCAACACATCCATTCCCACTTCATGCCGGGAAACTTCCTCGAAAAGTTCACGCAACATCGTAATAATCTGCGAAACAGTGTTTCTGATCTGAATAAGAAATTTAACACGAAGTGTTCTGTTACTTAATGCTCTGGGTGTATTACGCGTATTACGGAAAACTTCATCGAGATCCTGAATGAGGCGCGAGATATGCCCCACTTCGGCGATACCACTAAAGTAATGACGGCCTTTGTGATTGAACCACAGGCCGAAGTCAGACTGGCTGAGGGTCAGACTGTTACCGAGATCAGCGTCCATAATGATTTTGTAGATAAGATCAATCTCCCAGCTTAACATTGCAGCAATCTGCCGCTCTTTTTCTTCTTCCGCATTCTCAAGCAGGGAGAAAATGCGGTAATTCTCATCTTCCTTCGATGAGTTGTGTTCCGTAAAGGTAAAAGCACGCGACATCACTTCCATGGCCAGATCAATGCTGTTAATGGCGTAGTGGTAAACTTCAAGCTTGTCTGCTGCAGCGTAAGATGAAGAATTGATCACCGGAAAGAGTATTTTTTTAAGAACCCGGAAACCCATTTCTACAATTTCAACCGAAATACCAATGCGCGCATGGATCGAAGCCACGTGTTGCTGAATCGCGATAAGTCTATCAATATCAGAAACTTGACATGCTAACACATCTATAATCCACTTTTCTAACGCCCTTTTAAGATGTCTCTCTACTTGATCATTAGACAGAAACTCTTCCGCGTGAGGGTCAGTCAGAACAATACGGTAGAACTCCTGACTCAGAATATGTGCATGCGTTTTGCCAACTTCCGCCGCTAAAAAACGAATGCGTTCATCTGTTTTATCAATGAGATGAAACCATTCATTTTTCATTAATTTAAGATAATTTTCCATTACTTAAACCCTTACGATAGTTAACACGCTCTCTGCTTGCCCTCATCAATATGCTGAATATCGCAAGCCGGAAACGCATAACAAATGTTGAAAAATCTCTATTCTTTTTAAGAATGAAAGAATGTGCCAAGAAAAAAGTAATCTGCAATATAAAAAATCAATTTTATTTAAAACACCTCAGTTAATATCTTCTTCATTTAAAACAACAAAATTAAGTAATACATCTAAGAAGTATAGACTGCAAATGCACAATTACAATCTACTCCGTTCTGACCTTATCTAATCACAAGGACTTATTTAAGATTATTTAATTACAGGTTCCACTCCTGACTAATTATAATCCAGGAATTATCCTTAGAATTATTCAACATGATATAGAGCAAACACATGAAGATTTATACAATCAGTGACGATGTTTATTTCCAAAATGGAATTATTTCATTAGCCAAATCGAAGGGATGGGACATAGTTGCACATGAATTAGATTCTTCACTTACTAACCAACTAACACCAGATGACGTCGTCATCCTTCATCTGGACGTAAAAAACGGTGCCTATGCGAAGGCAATCTCACCACTTAATAAAGTCTGTAAATTACTGGTTATTTTAGGTGCTGCGAGAGATATCGTGATTAATGATGCCGATCTGGTCATTAAATCCAGGGACTCGCTTCTCGACATAAGCCGCGCTATTAGAGTTGTGGCAAAAAAGAAAAAAGAGGTATCGACCAAAGATAGTGAACTTAGTGATATCGAAAGTATTATTCTCAAAGAGTCACTAAAAGGCAAAAACATTCATCTGATAGCTAAAACACTTAATATACCGCCAAAAAGAGTTTACGCTTATCGTAACAAGGCGTGCAAAAAATTAGGAGGAAAAAAAATAAGCGACCTGCTTTTGATAAGAGATAAACTACTTGAAGAATCAACAACCTTTTTCACCTCTCCTAACAGTATAAGAGAACTGGACTACAGCTTTTAAAACATGCAGACACAAGATCGTCACCGCCTGTAGTGATATAAATGCTACAGGCGGTATACTTCTATCACCAAAGATGAGTCTGTTTGTCGATCGTCCCCCAGCGAAAGTACATGTCACAAGCCATCAGAAAATCCCGATGCCAAAGCGAGTAAATGTGCAAATAGTTAAAGCAAATGCATGGTAAAAAGCAGACCAAAAAATACACTTCAAACCAGAGTTGCCATCCAGACCATGCCAGAAACGCACTAACGAGAATAATCCATACAAACTCAGTGAGCAGTAACAGAGTTATTCTCAACCAAAAAGGCTTGTCATAGAATGCAGGCCATGGCAATGAAACCGAAAAATAAAAATCAATTTCTTTTAAAAACAACCTGCCGAGAAATATATACCGCCTTGACAAACGAGTAAAAAGTAGATTTATTGCCAAAGCAATACAACATACAATAAACATTGCGACCACTACTCTAGCGGAGAAAACGCCGACCTGCAGCGAAAAATCCGCCTCACGTTTCAAAGGCGAAATAGTCAACAAATTTAAAGCGACGCCAAGAAAAATATACGCAAAAATATAACGATAAAGATGCTTATATTTCACCTTTTCAACCGCTGCCGTTGCTACCTGCTTAATATAACTGGTTCTTAAGGCCCGAAACACACCGTAAATAAAAATAGGTGAAATCGTAAGCAAGGGAATCAGTGCATACATTGATGAGTAAAGTAAAAAACAGCTCTGTATAATTAACCCAAAACCGGCAGTAAATAAAATACTAGCAACGAATGGATGAGAACACCATTTTTCTATTCTGCCAAGTTTTCTCTCAGAAAAAAAAGTGAAGTCAATCGCTTTTGTAACGCATTTGTATGCCCAAAAAGCTTTAAGTTCATAAATTGAACTGAAGAGTAAAATACCTACAATGCCGCTAATGTAATAAGCGTCACTTTGATTTAAATTATAGCTATTATTCTTCCAATAAAAACCAATCATAATAAAAACAACAACGAAGAGAAAAGGCAGTATTCTTTTATCCTGAACACGTATAAATTTTAGATAATCTGGAATCACAATAGCACCATTAAATTGAAAACAATCCCCTGCAATGCAATGTCATCTCAGGGTTAAAGTTGACGAAATCCTTTAACACTTTCCCAAGGTAAGCTTTATTACTGATTTCAACGAATAAGGCTGGGCTTTTATTTGCTAAAAAAAGCGACATTGAATCCGCCCATTTAACAGTATGTGTTAAATGCAAAGAGAGGTTTTCTTTGATCTGCACCGGTTCATTTTCTGCCCTACCTGTCACATTCATAACGACAGCGTGTTGAGGAGGACAAATTTCAGCGTCAGACAGATACTTGCGCATCACGGGTACGCCTTCGTCCATCAAACGCGTGTGCCAGGCACCGCTTACGCCAAGCTTCACAGGCTCATGGCCAGCAGCACGGAGCTGACGTGAGAACTCATTAAGCGCAGCTATCGTTCCGCCAACCACTTGTTGCCGGCAGCTATTATCACAACTGATATCGATTGGTAGATCAGATTCAATAATCATTTGACTGAGAGCGGTATGATCTATGTCTTTTACCGCCAACATGTAGCCTTTGTATTTTTTACTAACATCATCCATCACCTGCGAACGAAAATGAATCAGGCGAAATAGATTTTCCAGTGTTATTGATCCGGCAGCGTAAAGAGCACTATATTCCCCAACGCTATGCCCGCATGAACCGATAACGCGTGTCTCCGCAAATTTGTCTTTACAAAGAGTATAGAGCGTTACATTCATCGCAGTTACAGCAATTTGTTGCACAGTTGTCTGGATCAAGCGATTCATGGGTCCTTTTAAACATAATCGCCTAATATCCATACCAGAAATATCACTGGCGCAATCCCAGATGGCTCGTGTTGTCTCATTTATATTCCATAAATCAGCACCCATACCGATAACAGGATTTCCCTGCCCAGCGAAAAGAAAAAAAACAGGCTGTGATGTACTACTTATGTCCATAGATAATATCCTTATAAATGATATTCAACCCCTAGGTAAAAACCGACAGTTCTACCAAAGTGGGAAAATTCAGCATCCCGCGCGCCAAACGCTGAAAAAATCCCAGCATAGCCTTCAACTTTCCCATCGAAATAATCAAAAGGTATCGAGTAGTGCATCCCGATTAGCGAGCTGTAATCCACCACATTCGTAATAATATAAGGCTGTAAGTTAGAACCACCTTTAAATGCCAAACTAGCATAAGCATTAATATAGTGTTTACCCAGCAAGTTTCCTTTATTTGAAACATTACTTATTTCTGCACCCATAAGATATTTATACGCATCAAACACCTGATCTAATGCAGCATACTGGTTTTTGGTATTGAGATAATCGATAAAATTTGTTTGTTGCCGCCACTGGCGTGCAGAATATCCTTCGCTTTGAAAATAGTATTCTAAGCCAAACAAACTGAAGTTATCAGTGGTGTACTGTCCGCCTATCGCCAGCTCAACGCCCTGTTTATCTCCTGTGGTATAGAGCGAAGAAGGAAAAGAATAACTCTGCACAGCATCAGCCTTTTGCGGTGAAAAATGCCGCCATCGTTGGGTTGAATGCAAGGCAATCTCAGCATTGATAACCCATTGTGGCGTGTAATTAATACTGTCAGCTAAAGCAACAGAGCGAGATTCTCCTAACATCACATTAATTGACGGCGTATGTTTTTTAAGACGATATTCCGTATAACTTAACAAATAACGTTCGCTGGAATTAGAACGTTGATCAGCAGACCAGTTTCCTGACGACTCATAGTGCTTATTTATTCGTGCTAACCGAGGTGCGACAGTGAAAACCACTCCGTAATCCCTTGTATCATGAATAATGCTCGCCCCCCAAAATGATTCGGCATAAACTGGCTTCATTGCCGGAGTATAAAGGCGGTCATTTTTAAACCCCGCATAGTAATTGGTTAGCAGAGCCGATGGCGACTTAAGAAAGAAAATACCCGGTTTATCTCTAAGCTTACCGCCTTCGAGGCGAACGTTGTCAGACAATATAAGCGTAAGTTTAACCTGATTCAGTAGTATTCGCGAACGATGGTTATCCTTCTCAAAATCCCCCAAGGTTCGCCATGGGTAATAAGTCAACCCATAAAGTGATAGATCTAAATTCAGACGTTCATCAATAATCGAACAACCGCTGCTAAACTTTACGCCTGCGCTATTATTAACACTATCTTCTACATAGGCGTTTTTGCCTTCAATGTTCCATATTGATGGTTTCTTTTTTATATAAGAGCCTTGCAACGATAACGTAACATCAGCGTTTTTTTGTATATCAGAACCCGAAAGACAATTTGCGTTGAGACTAACAGGTAACAGTATAAACGATAAAGTCACCAGATTTATGCGGCAACTCACTTAACACCTCGCTGAATATATTCCCGGGTAAAATTAGATTCGGGTAAAGACTCGAACCTTACATCACTATACTCCATAACAGAATAGCCTTTACTGTGTTTTGCATCTCGCACAACTATTTTCATTGGTCGCATTTCCCCTAGCACCATTTGAAAATTTTCATACTGAACTGTTTTAAGTAGCTTATCGTCCATCGAATAATAAGATGCCTGATAGGGATGATAACTTTCTCTTTCAACCAAATAGATAATCTTAGGGTATGTCACTGCATCCGATTTACGTAGCAAGACGAGTTCGTAGCAGAACGATTCCCCGCAGGGCTTATCTCCAACCAGTGTTGCGCTATAAGAATATTCAAAGTTGGTAACGATAACGTCACCATTTGAAATTTGCCCAACTAGCCTTTGCTCGCGCGATATAGGCATAGGTCGTCGAAGCGTCGGCGTATAAAACCATAAATCATACCAATCAGATAGCATGACATTACCTTTATCCCTGGGTGGATAAATAAAACGAGCTAACGAACGCGCATCAGCTGGCATTCCATTTTCAGGCTTCATAAAACGCATTGATATATCAAGAATCTGCTTATTTTCTTCTTTTTCTACACCATCGTTGTACTCAAGCACTGTAACGGTATAACGAAAAGGTTTATTGGGTGAGCGAATTTCGTCAGCACGCCGAATAATATCAAGCGCTCCGACTGCAGCTATCGCGCTGACATTTACCATGATTAAAAAAACAGACACAATAATGATTCGAAGACTAACGGAGCCAATCATATTCAGCCTTAAGAAAATTTAAATGCATCTGATATATTTAACCTGGATGCTCGCAAAGCAGGTAGTATTGACGCTAACGAGGAAGTTAGTACAGGCAACACAAACGTTAGCCATATCAGTTCGACGTTGTTAATTTTAATGAAAGCGGTATAACCTTGCGTTTGGCCGGGAGAGGGAGGCATGGCGATACCGTGTAGATTAATAATACCTGCAAGAACAAAGCCGATGACAAGACTACCTATCGCACCGAGGGCACCAATAAATATTCCTTCAAGCAGGAATAACCTCGAAACATGTAATGGCCGTAAACCAATCGCCCGTAGCGTGGTAATTTCTCTTGTACGTTCTATAATATTCATAGTCAACGCATTACTGATCATAAAGATAACGATGAGTGCCACGATGAGCTTGATGAAGAAATAAATACCTGATAGTAAACTCTCTACCTGTTGATAAAAAATTGAGGTATCTTTCCAACTTTTAACTATCAATGGCAAATGATGTTCATCAATAAAATGTCGTAAATTTTTGATAAAAAGATCTGTATTGTCTTTTTTAAGCAAAATTATGACTTTGCTTACACCATCTGTACCCATTAATTTTTGTGCTGTCGCCAAGGGCATTTTCATCGCAACATCATCATAATCTTTAATCCCTGAGGAGAAGATGCCGCGTAATTTTAATGAAAGAGCGCCCTGCCCACCATGGGTATTGACTGTCATTATATCAAGCCAGTCACCATAATTAGCATTTAGCGTTCCAGCAAGCCCTTCCCCGATGGTAACTTCGTTTGTTTTCACTCGAGATAAATCACTGCCAGAAATAATTTTATCGAAAGAACCTAGCTTTAATGATGGCAACGGTTCTACACCTAACCCTGAAAAAAAACTGGAGGTTTCATTTTCATATTGTGATACGACACCGCTAAACTCAAGTTGCCCTGAAATAGTTGAAATATCATCAAATAATGCATGGTCGCTGAGGATTTCTTTTTTCAGATTTGCATAATCCGCGATCAGACTGCGACTTTTATTTGATGTCTCAAAATATTTTGGGTTATAGATTTGAACATGCCCTATATTTGTTCGAATAGTTTGCTCCTTCATAATCCAAAAAGAATAATCAATAAATCCGCCATATAGGAAAATAGACACACCACCTAGCATAATGGCAATCGTTGTTGAAATTGTTCTTTTTTTATGTCGGAACAAATTTAAAAAAGAAAACTTAGCATCCCTAAATTTAAAAAAAGCACAATAAAAGACAAAACACATTATCACAAGAACAGCTACATTCATTACAAGCATATGCATGGATACTTACTCGCTTTTGAGTAATGGAATAACAACATGTGTAACTTCATTCATATCCCACCCTGGTTCAGCATGGAAGTCTGTATTCTGATACTTCGCACCCATGGAAGTTTGCGCCTTTATTTTTTCCATTAGCAATTCAGCCTGCTGAGGTTGATTGCAGTTTACCAGGGCTCTATAACGCATATACTCAATATGCTTTACAATATCATTATTGAATACATTTTTTTCTTTTAATAACCGATTGGTATCATCGAGTGTAACTACACAACGCCCTATTACAGCGGGTAAATAAGCGTCTATACGTACGCGAAGATATCTAATACGGGGGTTTTCTTCATGTGAATCTACCGTTTCATCAAGATAAAAAAAACCCGTTTTCGCATATTCCGAAGCATGGATAAAATCATTAACGGCCGAAAAATGATTCGCCTGCCGTAACATTCCATAGGAATAAAAAATCAGCGACGTAACGTTCTTCGTTTTTTCAAATTCCTGGAAAAGTGCCTGTGTCGTTTTCGCTAACGCATCGGATTGTTCAGGGAGGCCACGCTGTATCACTTTATCGACCTCCGGAGCTGTCATCGCATACGCAATATTCGCTACCATATAACAGGCCAACCCTACCCAGAGAGACCAATAATACTTACGCATCTGCGCCATGTACTAACACTCCATCTTTAATTTCAATTACCCGCCCGGCTCTGTCTCTAAGCTGGGTTGAATGCGTGGAAATAACAAATGTGGTGCCGATCTGCTGATTTATTTTCATCAACAAATCTAAAATGGACTCCCCCGTCGTTAAGTCCAAATTCCCGGTCGGTTCGTCGGCGACGACGACACTGGGTTCATGCGCAAGCGCGCGGGCGATCGCAACACGCTGCTGCTGTCCTCCCGATAACTGACCTGGTTTGCGATCAATTAAATGAGCGAGCCCCACGCTGTCCAGGAAATATAAAGCGCGCTCTTTTGCTTCTTTCTTATTGAAATGTGCATTCAAAACAAGAGGATAAAAAACATTATCAAAAACGCTGAGTACTGGGATAAGGTTAAAAAACTGAAAAATAAACCCTAAGTACTTACTTCGCACATATGCCAATTGTTTTTCGGGCATTTCATTAAGAACATGATTAAGAAACATGACAGTTCCAGCGGAAGGGATATCGATGCCAGAAAGAATATTCAGCAACGTACTTTTCCCACTACCGGAAGGCCCACATAGCGCCACAAACTCGCCTTTCTTGATTTCAAGGTTAATTTTTTTTAACGCGTCAACCTTATTTTCGCTAGCACCAAAACTCTTATAAATATCTTGCATAAAGATTGCTGGAAGTTCTTTTATTGTATAACCCATCAATCACCCCCCCGACGAAAAGAGGGTATCAAAATAACTATACCCACCGAACTTATCAGCTAATATCGTGCGCATCTTTTTTGAAGGAACCGTTTTGTTTAGTAGATACTCCCAGCTCAGCGCAGGGGTAAGACAACCGCTCGACCCATAAATATCTTTCAGGTCGATAACATCTATGCAAGTTCGCGGTGTTATCCGCGTAATATTCTCTTTTCTACCCGAAAAGGTAAGCAGATCACCTTCCGATAAATCCTTCGCCATTTCACGTTGAATGTAATCCACGTTATCGTGAGCGATATAACTACCGCAACTCACTCTTAGCGCACTTTCGCGTAAGCTGAAAATAAAACACCCTGTCCGCTCGACGGAGAGTTGCACGCCATTTTTTTGCTTTGCTCTAACGCTACCCTTGATACCAGAAATATCTTCATCCGAAAAAACCAATACGGGAATTGCTCTGTACGCTCCACATATAACCACAAAATCGAAAACCTTCCAATGTAGATAATCTTGCGCTAATCGCATCGCCTGTATTAATGAAAAATTCTCCCCGCGAATCTTGCACGTCACGTTTTTAATTGAGAATTTCTTTAATATATTCTTTGGCAATGTATCAATAGTCGAAGTATGCAGCGCGCTGGTGATATTTTCAAAGACAGACGATTCTCCCCATGCGTCGATGTAAATGAAAGCAGCACGCGACTTTAACAATAACATGCGGTCTCTTGGGGTCATCTGTTGCAATGCAACATCAGCGGCTTGCTCCATGGACTCAATATAATCAATATAACGTGGCTTACGTATCATTTCCCGCGCATAAATTTCTTTATCGGTGCCAAATCGCTTAAATGCCCAACCACTTGCAGAGGTAGATTTAAGAGCCTGATTATACAGATGGGCCTCCCAGGCATTTAACCAGTGAGGAGCATAAAAATAAAAATTTTCGTCTGGTTCCAAAAGTGAAAATGACGTCAGATATATCTCATTTTTCATATCTACTAATCTCAAATGCTGGTATCAGACATGACAATACCGATAATTGATCCATCAACGCCAAGCCCCGTTTTCAGTAAATGCTTCTTTTCATGTTTAATAACGCCGATATCCGTCAACAGCTGACTCGAAATTTCTTCGATAATGTCATCATTACTTACCGGAGGAAGTAATTCGCGTCGGCGAAGAGAGTACTCGCCAATAATCAAATCGACTATCCCTGAGCCTGTTGTGGTATACCCCAGTTGTCCTTTATAAGCGAGAACCGGAACAGGTTGCTTGCCTGAAAGCATTGCTATTGCTTTAGCCTCTGCCTTATCGCTGTTTGACGAACCGTTACCATGAGGAATGATTGCACATAAATCGCCGAGACCGACATTCGCGTCGTTCAATACTTTACTTATAACTTTAATAATATTAGCGCTTAACCAAGCTGAATCATTACTGCGACTCGCACTAATTTGCACATACGCAGATTTGAGCTGTATACCACCGTTTACTCCTCTGGCCAGCCGATGTGCTTTACTCTCAAGTAATATGACGCAACAGCCCTCTGAAAATAAAACTGATCTGCTATTTTGACCAAATGGTTGTACTGATTCGCTATCAAGCATAGATTGATTTTCGAGAAACCAGATATCTTGCGTTTTGATTTTAGAACAATTAATTACGCAAACAAGATCTGCCCCATCATTATCAATCGCCTGGCAACCAAGATGAACCGCTGTTAATGATGAATTACTGGTGCAATGTAAATTAGGCGGAAGATGGTTTAACCCATACTTGTGCGCAATATTATAGGCAAGTTCATCCTGCGACATATTGTTTACATGAAGACGACTTATTGATGGCGAACATTTAAGATCCTCAACATCATTATGATCATAAAAGGATTTATAGTCCATGCCATCAACACGTGGCCCTAACCCGGTTAAATATACCCTTACCCTTTCACCGGCAAGCGCAATTTTTCCGAGATTAGCCTGAGCCAGTGCGTCATCGATTAATCGATACAATAACGCTAATGGGCTATCATCTATTTGCTCCAGCTTTGCCACGCGCTTATTCCCTGTAAACCCACATTTCAGCGCTACTTCATCAGATGCAAACCAATAATTCTCATTAACACGCTTACCAACGCGAAGATTATTGATCAACTGACTGTAATTTTCAGCAAAGGGTAAATATAGACTATAACCTGTAATGATAGCCGCATTATCCACTGTTCTATTCCTTAATTACAAATGCATAATAGTTTCCACCTTCTGTTGCCCCAACCAGAAGCACATGCTTAAGCGTTAAATTTTGTGGACTCCGTATGAAGTTTATACGTGAATCGAAGAACGCTTGAGTATATGGAATAGCCGGCACTGATTGCTTTTTAATACAATCAATGAGCACCAAAAGATTTAGCAACCCAGCAGACGAAGCTACGAACCCAAAATAAGCGTTATAGTTAACAACCGGAACTCGTGGATTCTCTTTGTGGAAAACACCGTAGATGGCGTCGATTTCAATTTGCGAATTTTCTTTACTGCCATTGCTACTGCCGCAAACCAAATCGATATCTGTTGCATTTACGCCGGCATCATTAAGTGCACGCTCAATAGCAAGGGACATAGCTGACGATTTTTCATTCAATAACGATGCGTCAAAATAACTATTACTGCTGGATTTACCGTAGCCCGTAATTTCGGCCATCACCTCGACACCACGCGCTACTGCAGCATCAGGGTCTTCCAGCAGTAACATGCAAGCACCTTCACCGGGAATGAATCCCTTTGGCTGCTCACCATAGATCTGATAATCGTTGACATCAGAAGTCATATGGATTTTCTGTGTTAGCGCATCCATATAGAGAGACAACGAGGGGAAATATTCATCAGCACCACCCACTATGACGTGGGGTTGCAGGTTTTGCCGGATAATTTCATAGCCATAGGTTAATGCGCCGAGCGCCGCATTCTCGCCGGTTGCAAGTGTGGTGGTATAACCTTTAATACCTTCAGAAATACCGCAGAACGTGGCGATAGAATTCATCAACGAGCCCGGGAACTCTGAGGTACTAACTTTCCGCGGATCGGGTTTCAGGCTCTGCAAATATTTATAGGTAGTCTTCTGGGGGCCACGAGACATCCCCATGATCATGCCGAGCTCTTCGCCATCACGCTTTATTTTACGTTTTGCCATATTCAACGATTCAGACAGCGCAACAAGAGCAAACGTACAACCACGTGTTGCCTTTCGGGCATCAAAACGGCGCAGATGTTTACGCGGCTCCAGCCCCATTACCTGGAAGGTCTTAAAATCCGGCTCCTGTTCCGGAAACGTTCCGGTGCTTATAGCATCTTGATCGCCAAAAATTTCTTCGAGTTGATTTGTGGCTACCAGCACCCTTAACAATTCCCGCGCCTCTGCGAGGGTGTCATCAGGAAACGTGACGCCGCCCAATACGGGTTCGTTATTTTTTTGCCAGACGTTGTGCAAAATATCGTTAACAGTGT
This sequence comes from Kosakonia sp. YIM B13571, assembly GCF_042788095.1. Lineage (NCBI taxonomy): Bacteria > Pseudomonadati > Pseudomonadota > Gammaproteobacteria > Enterobacterales > Enterobacteriaceae > Kosakonia > Kosakonia sp. YIM B13571. The sequence goes on from NZ_JBHZPL010000001.1 coordinate 189,468, forward strand.
GACCAATCGCCGTTACGGCTCCTACGCCAGTAATAGCCACACGCTTACTGTCATATTGACTAACCGGCACCGTCCCTGGTTTTGTACTCACCACCATGCAGCAGTTATTTCCACCAAATGCATAGTTATTTTTCATAAAGATATTAATTTCTTTTTCTCGAAACTCATTAGGGACATAGTCCAGGTCGCAATTTGGGCGTGGAATTGAGAAATTGAGTGTCGGTAAAACTTTATTTTCAGGCAGCGTCACCAGGCAAGCGATGAGTTCAACAATGCCTGCGGCACCGATGTTGTGACCGAAATAAGATTTTGTTGAGCTAACAAGTAAATGGTGGCTATCTGGAAACACTTTCTTCATCGCCAGCGTTTCAATGCGATCATTCGCCTCTGTGCCCGTGCCGTGCGCGTTAACGTAATCAATTTGTTCCGGTTTTACGCCAGCATTCTCCATGGCTTTAAGCATGACCTGTACAGCACCGCTGGCTCGTGGGTCAGGGCCCGTTTCGTGGTAGGCATCGCATGAGGTTGCGTACGAAAGAATTTCACCGTAAATTTTGGCTCCGCGGGCGATAGCGTGTTCATAATCCTCCAGCACGATCGCACCGGCACCTTCGCCGATAGACATGCCAGACTGACCTGAAAAAGGGGTGCAGGAGTCGGGGTGCATAACGTTCAATGCGTAAAACCCAGCAAATGTTGGCAGGTAGATCGGTTCGGTACCGACAGCCAGCATGGTCTTACTCTTACCATTTTGGATATAGTCAAACGCCATACCGATTGCGTTAGGGCTGGCAGTACAGGCTGTTGCCACCAATTCCCCGCCGCCTTTGAGGCCTAAGAGCGTCGAAGCACTTGAACAACAAGAAGAAAATCCCCCCGAATAAATAGCCTTGCGAAGTGAGAAATCCTCCATTCGCTGCTCGAAAATTGGCAGAAACGCTTCTGTTCCAGCAGAAGAAACGCCAACAATTAATCCTGTCTCATCCAGGCAGGCTTTGTTAGTAACAAGTCCAGCCTGAGTCAGGGCATCCTTGCCCACTTTGTATGCCCATAAGGCAGCATTATCCAATGAGTGGATGATGTCTTCGGGGATCCCTGAATAATCTATTTCGTGAAGGACTTCCGCTGCACGAGCATTTTCAAACCACGCGGTAAACCGCTCACTGTTGCCGACACCATTTTTTTTATCAAAGAGCGCTTGTTTGAAATCTTCAATAGTTTCGGCCAGGGATGACAAAATCCCCATACCAGTAATTACAACTCGTTTTCGGTTCGTCTTCATCGTTATCCCCGCAGTAGAAAACTTTTTAGTCCATAATAAATAGCCGAAGTAAAGCAACATATTTATACGTGTCACTTTACTTTCATTTTAATTATTAGAGTTACATAATTCGCTTTGACTTTGACGCATCAATAAAACTATGTTCAGCCGGATTAACCAACATACTTAAGTTATATAAAAACGGCACACTTTGTGTTCTTGCCGGGATAGTTTCTTCTACCGTTAAAATTTCAAACCCTGATATATCCGCCAAAGCAAAGTCATTATCAATCAAAGCCAGCGCGATAAAAGATTGTAGAGCAGGCGAAAAACCGGATTTAACAATAATGCCAACCTCTTTACCCTCAACCAAAACTTTATCATCAGATTTAATACCACTGCACTCTGCAGTCGGGAGCATACCAACGAGTTTACGTGCCCCCAGATAATGGGACTGTGGCTCTATCACTGATTTACCAATAAAATTTTCTTTATCGTATTGAATTGCCCACTGCATTTGCAGCTCAATTGGATTTTGGCTATATTCGGAAAAAATACCTTCATCCCAGCCAGTGTTCTCAAGACGAACAATATCCTGGTATTGGATGCCACCCGTTTTTAATTCATATTTCTCACCAATCGTAAGGATGTTTTCCCATAATTTCACCAGGGAAGATTCCTGACCAATGGCCATATATGCAAATTCGCCATGTTTCCCACAGCGGAAGATGATCAATTCATCGGCCTCATTAATATACTCAAAGTAAGGCAAACCAATGATGTCATAGCCATATATTTCTGACATAACTTCCCAGGAGTAAGGGCCTTCCAGCATAATAGCGCCCCAGCCACTATCTGCCATAGATTTAATTTCCGGGAGTTCAACAATATCAAGTGATTCATCGCTTTCTAAAATTGAAGAAAGACGTTCAATGATCTCCGGAGCCGGAATATTTTCTGAAAGGAGGTAATAACCGTCAGAGGTGCAGAGCACATAAATGTCCCCACGGATAGTACCGTCCTCATTTAATACCAATGAATAGATACCTTGCTCATCGCGAATGATTGAGATATCAGCAGAGGCCATATGATTTACTAAAGCCCAGGCATCATCGCCCATCACGCTAACGATAGACATATGTGAATAATCGACAAGCAAGGCATTTTCCCTGACTGCTTTATATTCAACCGCAAGATCGTGATATGCTACGGGAACAGTGCGATTATTATAAGTGCCCATCCTGGCATTGTTTTCTAAATGCAAATCGTTAAGAGACTTCATAAAACCTTTTCCAGTAAATTGTTCAAAAGTCAGGAACGTTTCTTTGTAATAACGAACGATGCCAAATTATTAATGCTACGCATGTAAGAAGGATCATCTCCTTCACTTACCTGGATATCAAAGACCTTATCAAGCAAAACAATAATTTCTGTCGCGTCTACTGAATCCAGCTTTAAGCCATTACCAAATAATGGTGTATCATCATCAATTTGCTTTTCATCCCTTTGAATATTTAATCGTTGGATGATCTCGGTTTTAATTGTGAAAAGTACATTTTTACGCTCCTGGATATTATCATGCATAGTTGTCATTGCTTATGTCCCATTAATAGTGTGTTTTGCTTCACGATAGTTAATTATTGTTCCTTGACTAATTAACTTCTTACCAACATTAGCCGTCACGGAATAGTGCTTAAAACCAGTTGGATCTGAAAACGCTAGTTTACTTGTGACTTCGATCGTATCGCCTGGATAAGCAATATCTTTAAACTTTAAATTTTGTGCTGCTAATACGCCACGCACTTGTGAACGCCTTGTTCGAATAATATCTAATAACTCTTGCTGATGGATCTTCGCATAAATATCTCGCAAGCTTTTCAATTCAATACCAAACTTTTCAAAATAGATATCGCACACATCAGTAATAAATGAAAAATACTCACTTGTCTGACCAAATATCTCAGCAATGAGAACGCCGGGCATGATAGGGTCATCTGGAAAGTGGCCAAGTAAATAGGGTTCATTATAAGTAACATGCTTTACTATCTGCACATACCCATTTTCCCCATATTTATAATCATCTATTCTGTCGACCATTAGTAAGGGCTGCCGCCACCCGCCCATCTCAAGAAAAATTTTAGAAGGAATAGAATATCTGGACATAAATCACCGCATTACCAGGCCACCATCGATCACGATGGTTTGGCCAACAATATAACTGGCTGCAGAAGAACTTAAATACACAATTGTATTCGCTACTTCCTGACACTGCCCCAGGCGCTTCAAAGGAATAGAATGAGTAACCTCGCGCACTACAGTACGAGAAACTTTTTTTACCATCCTCGATTCAATCATTCCAGGAGCAACGGCATTCACTCGCACACCCCGAGGGGCCAATTCTGCGGCTAGTGTTCTGGTAAAACCGAGCAGAGCACCTTTTGAAGCACTGTAATTAACCTGCCCTATACTTGGGATTACTGCTGCTATAGAAGCCACATTGATAATGGCAGGGCTTTCAGAACATCTCAGCAGCATTAGTGCTTCCTTCGTCAATCTGAAAGTACTCAGCATATTTGTATCAATAACAGTACTAAAGTCCTCAAAAGTCATTGATGCAAAGAGACTATCTTTAACAATACCGGCATTATTCACTAATACATCGATCTTCGTTACTTTGGTATTCAAATACTTCATTAATATAGCTACCTTTTCAGGATCAGCTATATCACATTGTAATATGTTTAATCTTTGTCCTGCTGCGTTATTTTCTTTTAACTCATCTAGACGATCCGCATTGGTGTTATACAATGCATAAACTTCACATCCTTGTTCAAGAAATTTTTCGCAGATGGCAATACCGATGTCACCACTAGCTCCCGATATCAATACTGTTTTGCCTTTTAGATCATTATATTTATACATTTCCATTACACACAATTGAGTTAACAACAGATACTGCTACGGCATGAGTGCGACAATGCGATATGCTAAGTGACACGTCAACAACACCACTTTCCTTAATTACCTTGCTCAATATTCCAGTAAATAAAAAAGATGGACAACCATACTCATCATGATTTATCTCAATATTTTTAAAGCACACTCCATCTCGAAAACCACAACCAAGCGCTTTGACAATTGATTCTTTTGCAGCCCAAAATCCGGATGCCCTTTCAAAATCCGGTTCATTGGCATTAATTTTGAGTATCTCTTTTTTTGTAAATACGCGTTGTAAAAAAAACATACCACCATTATTAATCGCGTTGGTAACCCGTTCAACTTCAACGATATCAGTACCGACACTTATTCCTAGCTTTACCATAAAATTACAGTTGATAAGTTATATTAAAATTAGATATAAATTGATCTTCAACGAGACCAACCGGGTACATTAAGGGAGAGGATAAAGAGACATCATATCCTAATGATTTAATTGTTCCTTTAACCCCAATGATTGATCCAATTATCCTTTTGTCACCAAAAGTATTTTGTGGGTATATTTCACCCATAATCTGCCCATAGTCCGCGCCAAAATATAATTCAGAACTGTAATTCCCGATAGGGAAATGGAATGTATTCTGGATATAAAACCCTTTATTTCCATCTAATCCTGCACTGGTTTCAAACCCTCTAACGTTCCAACGGTTACCGATTGTAAATTGATCTTGTAATGTTAACGGCACTTGCGAAAATTGAGCACCCATATTCAATTCATAATAATAGTGCAAAGCCTCAGCGTTGAACCATTTCACATAATTTGTATTCAGATTAAAAACTTGGCTTTTAGAACTTACATCCCCAGATTCCATATCTGGCGTTTTCTCGCTACCTAGCCAAGTCATAAAACGTTGCCAGCTAAGGGAGGAGTCTAGCGTCGCATCCTGGAAGTTTTGTTTAAAATTTAACCCAAGGCGAAGATTACTCATATCACGTTCTTGCAGAGCTAAATCCACGCCACCTAATTGATACGCAGATCTACGCCTTAATATTTCTACACTCCCGGTTATTTTTTCATCCATATTTCGAAAAAAAGTTCGGGTTCCTTTCAAACTAAGGTATTGATTTTTTCCTTGATAGTCTAAATTCCAATAACTCAGTCCAACACGCTGGCGTGACATACTGCTACTGTAGAAAACCTCATAGTCCCAAAAACCTACAGGTAAGCTATAAAAAGTGCTGATGCTTTTATATCCACCTGTTGTACTGCTGGTACCAGACAAATAGAAAAGATCGCCAAGCCTTGCAGAATTGTACAAATAACCTGAAATACCAGTAAGCATCTTTCCTGTGCTTCGATCGCCCCAGTTGTTATACGTCGCCCTGATATTCCATAATTTTTTACGATTAGTATTGATAACGATATCGCTATGGCTATAGCTATTTCCAGGCACGATATTGATCTTAATATTAACACCGGGCACTTTCTGCATGTTTTCCAGGCCCTGTTCAATATCTCGCAAATTGAGAATATCACCTGATGTAAACGGCAGGATCCAGCTTCTGACGTCATCATTTTCGATGATAACGTTACCGATCATCCCAGCTATAATTTTCAGCTGTAACTTTTTTGTTTTTAAATTTTGAACAGGAATGTTCACGCGCGTTGTTACATACCCGGCCTTTATATAATAATCTTGCAAATTTGTCGCAACGTACTCAATACCTTTCGTCTCAAGACAACTATTCGAGACCTCATCCTTTATGCTTCGAATCACTCTATTATCTAAAAATTCATTTTCGAGGATGAGTTCTGTAACAGGGTAACAATCTTTTTCAAATGGCAACTCAAAATCTATAACATTTTTATCTTCAACTTCCGAGAAAACATCTTTTTTATCAATCCGATTTTCTTGAGCGGCATTATTATCATTTTTTTGCTGCTCTTTGGCTAGTCGCGAAAATTGAGTATCAGCATATGCACGAGCACTACATAGCAAAATGAAAACTAAAAAGTAAAATTTGATTTCCATTACCTCTAGAAAATTAAAAGTACCAGAACGACTTTCACTTCTACAATTATCTTCATCACTACAGCCAAAACAACTTAATTATCCTTAAAAAACAAAATCAATATTCATTAAATATCAAATATTGTTAACGCGGTAACGTTATTGATTTCATATATAATCACTACTTATGCTTTAAATTGATTAACTATTGACATTGCTAGTTTAATGATTGGTGATCTAACCACCATCTCTATATGTAATGTAACGCTAATACATTTATTCCTAGAGAGCCTAGCCACCACCAGCCTTAAGCACCACATAACGAAACATGATTCCGTTAGCATCCAACAATCATATATTTTATAAATATATATTCTCGCCAGAAAAACTCGTTATTCCTGCTATCTTAAATAGGACCTTAAAGCAACAAAATTCAGTTTAAGATATATTTCCCTCTAAAGCTCCCAGAGGCATCATCCTAACTTTAAAAGATTTTTTAGAATTTTAGTATCAACAACTCTGGCTATTAATCAATCTACGATAAAATTCTCTGGCTGACGACATTAATTGTTGTAAAAAACATAGCAATGCATCTATTGTTATGCTGAAATTGATATCATAATATTTTAACCTATTACATACATTGCTAATAATGGACACAGCCTCTGGCTGCTTTGGAATATATATGTACTGGATTATCAACGACAACATAGAATTCAGGCCGGGAATGAAAAGACTGTCCTCAGTAAATAATCCCGAAATGAACGTTACGCTAACATCACCAGCCAGCCGTTGCCTTCTCTTACTGCTTGAAGCATCTCCAGATATTGTACTTCAACAAGACTTTTTTAAGAAAGTTTGGGAAGAAGAAGGAATGTTAGTTCCAACGAATACACTCTACCAGAATATATCTATTGTTCGCCGTGGGCTGCGCGCTGTAGGTGAGACAGACAGAAGACTTATTGCAACCATTCCCCGGAAAGGTTTTCAGATAGATGATAGCGTAAAAATCTCAAGGCGAAATGATAACGAACCGGCCACACCTTTTCCTGTTTCTACTACCCGTTATCAAACAACTCTTAACATTACTGAAGTGCTTAACCAACCAAACGATGATGTGCTGAACAAGCAAGATCTTCCCGCTGAGACAGACACTTTTGCGATTAAGAAAAAAAAGTCGTCTGCAATGTCGAATGGAATTTTTGCAGCTACAGCCTCATTTATCATAGGCTTGCTCGTAGTTTACCTAACATGGAGTATTAACAACGATGCTGCTTTTTTTGAAAGTTATAGCTTTATTGAAAAGGAAGACGGTTGCCATTTCTACACTAAGGATGATAGTCATGATAACAACGAATATTATCTTAAATATAAATCTCTTATTAAAGACTCCGGTTTGAATTGTAAAAACTATCCCTGGATCTATTTTCCAACATCACCGACCTCACCATCACTCGCTGCTTTAGTCTGCAAGAGTAAATTCTCGACAACATTATCGTCAGGATGCATTTCACTTTTAATCAGGGGAGTAAACGGTGACTAAAAAAACAATCTTCTTTTTAAGCCTGTTTTTTATAAGTGTAGGGATTGTAGCGGGATATCTTTATTACTCGTTGCTTATAAAAAACAGAAGTGCTGAAAGTTGCAGCGCTTCTATGATTGTTTTTCATAAAGGAACACAAGCCAACATTACATTCGATTTTATGTACAATAAAGAAAAAAGAAGTGGAATCGTTTCAGTAAGCGGAAGTTACCTTGAAAACGCTCACCCAGAAGGCACTATACGAAGAGATATCTCCTTTACCTGGACCGAAAATCGCGGCACTTACACTTTTCAGTCATCCGGCATAAACAAAGTCGATAGCTTAGAAACCTTGCCGGATAAAGTCATCGCGACTGTTTTACCCAGTTTTTACGTTTATCCTAATAAAAGCATCACGTATTCAATCCATCCCCAAGGATCGCAAGGATTTCTTTTCACCATCGGTAAACGGCCCCTTTTCTTTTGCGCCCGCTAAAAGTGGAGCGAGAGCCTTTAAATTTGCATGATGGGGATGACGAAACCAGTCCTCCCCTGCTTTCGTCTTTAATATCAACAACAGAACTGCTTGTGCATAAGTGCAATTCACACATTGCCCTATCCACTTACTAAGAGTGATTGCTGAATGTAACCACAGGTGATTTGCCCGGAATAAAAAAGCCCCAGCTTACTTAGTAAGCTGGGGCTTTATATTTGGCGGAAGCGCAGAGATTCGAACTCTGGAACCCTTTCGGGTCGCCGGTTTTCAAGACCGGTGCCTTCAACCGCTCGGCCACACTTCCGGTGTGAGGCGCACTATAAACATCCTCGAGTCTCATGTAAAGCCCGGGAATGTTTGTTTGCCTGAAAAACCATCAAAACCGTGCTGTTAGATGGAAATACCAGCACTATGACCGTTTATTCAGCGCATCTAGATCAGTGTTTCTTAATGTACAAATCTTTTGTCAAGTAGACACCCAAGCTATCGGGCGCAAAACCACCCACCCAAGGCTTCACCAGATGCGTACGAACATAATGATATACCGGGATTGCCGGAACATCCTCTCCGAGTATGTCCTCTGCCTGCTGATAATATTTACCACGTTCAGTAATATCCTTCGCTTTCGCTGCACTTTTCAGCGCTTCGTCATACGCCGGATTGCTATATTTACTTGTGTTTTCACTGTCACCGGTACGGAAATTATTCAGGAAAGTTGCCGCATCAGCATAGTCTGCAATCCATGCATACCGTACCGCATCGAAATTACCCGTATGCATAGTATCAAGCATGGTTTTCCATTCCTGATTTTGTAGTTTTGCATTAACACCAAGATTTTTCTGCCACATTGAGCTGGCAGCAATCGCAATCCGCTGATGTGTTTCCATCGTGTTATACAGAAGGCTAAAACTCAGTGGGTGTGTATCATTGAAGCCAGCTTCATTAAGGAGTTTTTTCGCTTCGGCAAGTCGTTTTTCCCGTGGCCATGACGCGTAATCTGGTGAAGCTATTTTCACACCGCCAATTTCCGGCTGGCTGACGACCCATGCAGGACGCTGCCCCTGCGCCATCACTTTATCCGCGATGACATCTTTATCCAACGCCATGTTGAGCGCACGGCGTACTCGAGGATCGTTAAATGGCGGCTTAGTGGTATTAAACTCGTAATAATAAGTCGCCAGTTGTGGAGCAACATGCACCTGATCGCCTAATGATTTCTTTAACTGGGTAAACTGGTTCACAGGAATAGTGTAGGTAATATCAATCTCACCAGCTTTATAACGGTTAACATCCGCAGTTTCAGCATTGATAGGAAGATAAGTGACCTTATTAATCACCGTCGCTTTATTATCCCAATAGCGGGTATTGCGTTGGGCAACAATGCGTTCATTAACGACCCAATCGGTAATCTTATAGGCACCGCTAGTGACTATATGTTCCGGTTTTGTCCATTTATCACCAAAACGATTGATCAACACGCTGTCTACCGGAACCAAAGATGGATGCGCCAGCATCGGCAAAAAGGATGCCGTAGGTTGTGTCAAAGTGACTTCCAGCGTTGAATCATCTAACGCCTTCACACCAAGCGTATCAGGCGTTTTTTTACCTAGTGCGATATCAGCAGCATTAACGATATGCATATTTCCTGGATAACTGGCATAGGGGGATGCTGTTTTCGGATCGACTAAACGTTGCCAACTCCAGACCACATCTTTTGCCGTGATCGCAGTACCATCAGACCATGTTATTCCCGGGCGTAAGTGGAAAATCCAAACCGTGTTATCTTTATTCTCCCATTTTTCCGCCAGTCGAGGTTCAATGGATCCATCTTTCTTAACTGCAACCAACCCGTCAAAAATGTCGCTAATAATGTTGAACTCGACGTCACTTTCCACCTTATGTGGATCCAACGATGCGGGTTCGCTGCCATTGTTACGCACCAACTCTTGTTTTTCAGCAAGCGTTGTTCCTTCGGGTATCGTCGCTGCAAGCGCGCCAGAACACGCGCTTAGAATGCCGATAGTCAATAATGAAAGTGCAATGTGGTTACGTGTTTGTGGTTTCATGTCCTTTCGCCTTAGTAATATACATTGTCACGACGCGATTACACTCTTAGCGCCCCAATAGTTATATAGCAATAGATTTCAGTGACATATAAGACACCAATATGGATCTCTCTCACATTTATCCCTTTATGCTGTGTAGTGCTCATTCCTTCGCATGAAACACTGTGTCAGCACTTCTGCTTTATGAGTAAAGATGGGTAAAACAACTTTGTCAGCAAGCGAGACTTTTTTAGACTCTGCAATCAATTACATCTGTCATAAGAGAGTGACTCATGGATCGTATTATTACTTCATCGCGTGACGGCAATTCCCTGCTAAGTACGCACAAAGTCCTGCGTAATACCTATTTTCTTTTAAGCTTGACGCTGGCGTTTTCCGCAATTACGGCGACTGCTAGCACCGTATTAATGTTGCCTTCTCCGGGCCTAATCCTGACACTCGTTGGGATGTACGGTTTAATGTTTCTAACTTATAAACTGGCGAACAAACCGACCGGTATCCTGGCTGCATTTGCGTTCACTGGTTTCCTCGGCTATATCTTGGGGCCAATGCTTAATGCTTACCTCTCAGCCGGAATGGGAGATCTGATTGGCCTGGCACTCGGCGGCACCGCATTGGTCTTTTTCTGCTGTTCCGCATACGTGTTAACAACACGCAAGGATATGTCTTTCCTCGGCGGCATGCTGATGGCAGGCGTAGTGGTGGTGCTGATCGGGATGGTCGCGAATATCTTCTTGCAGTTGCCCGCGTTGCACCTGGCTATCAGCGCCGTATTCATCCTGATTTCCAGCGGCGCTATCCTGTATGAAACCAGCAATATCATTCACGGCGGTGAAACCAACTACATCCGCGCCACTGTCAGTCTTTATGTGTCGCTCTACAACATCTTTGTCAGCCTGTTGAGTATTCTGGGTTTCGCCAACCGAGATTAAACAAGACTGATTCCCGCTTAGCCCCGCTTATGCGGGGCTTTGTTTTTTGCTACACTCCCGCCGTTGTTGACTAACGCTGCGAAAAATTATGTTGATCTTTGAAGGTAAAGAAATCGAAACCGATAGCGAAGGCTATTTAAAGGACACTACGCTGTGGAGTGAAACCTTAGCGCCTCTCATCGCAGAGCAAGAGAACATAATCCTCTCTCCTGAGCACTGGGAAGTGGTGCAATTTGTGCGTGAATTTTACCTGGAATTCAATACTTCTCCCGCCATTCGCATGCTGGTAAAAGCGATGGCGAATAAATTCGGCGAAGAGAAAGGCAACAGCCGCTATTTGTACCGCCTGTTTCCAAAAGGGCCTGCTAAACAGGCGACAAAGATCGCTGGTTTACCAAAACCGGTGAAGTGCATCTAATAGCGAATACCGAAGTTTGTCCATTCCCTGCCGGGTTGATGCGGTTCAGCAAGAACTCTATCAACCCGGGCACTACGCGGTCCACCCGCTTTTAGCCACGCAATCAGCTGATTCACCGCTTGTTCGTCGCCGCACGCAACCACTTCGACGCTGCCATCATCAAGGTTACGTGCATACCCCGTTAAACCCAGCCTCTGCGCTTCGTGCTGTGTGGTATAGCGAAACCCGACGCCCTGCACCATTCCGTGTACCCAGGCAATTGTGCAGACATATGCCATCTTTGACCCCCTTTCTACTCAGGCTCGTTGCATTTGCCCGGTGAACCCGTGACAATAGCGCCCATTTTCTTCAGTTTATAGAATAGCCGAATATGAGTGTACGTTTAGTGTTAGCCAAAGGGCGCGAGAAATCATTGCTGCGCCGTCATCCCTGGATTTTCTCCGGCGCTGTCGCGCGAATGGAAGGCAAAGCCAGCCTCGGTGAAACGGTTGATATTGTCGATCATCAGGGCAAGTGGCTGGCGCGTGGAGCATTATCTCCTGCATCGCAAATTCGTGCTCGCGTCTGGACTTTCGATAAAAATGAAAGCATTGATATCGCGTTCTTCACCCGCCGCCTACAGCAAGCGCAGCAGTGGCGAGATTGGCTGGCGCAACGCGATGGTCTGGACAGCTATCGACTGATTGCTGGTGAATCAGATGGGTTACCAGGCGTAACCATCGATCGTTTCGGTAATTTTCTTGTCCTTCAACTTCTTAGCGCCGGCGCAGAATACCAGCGTCCAGCCATTATCTCAGCGCTCCAGTCTCTCTATCCACAATGCGCAATTTACGATCGCAGCGATGTTGCCGTGCGAAAAAAAGAGGGTCTGGAACTCGCGCAAGGGCTGGTGGCTGGCGAACTGCCGCCCGCGTTGTTGCCTATCAAAGAGCACGGCATGAAGTTGTTTGTCGATATTCAGGGCGGGCACAAAACCGGTTACTACCTCGATCAGCGCGACAGCCGGCTGGCAACACGTCGCTATGTGGCAGACAAGCGCGTATTAAACTGCTTTTCCTACACTGGCGGCTTTGCCGTTTCCGCACTGATGGGCGGATGCCGCCAGGTCGTCAGTGTCGATACTTCGCAGGAAGCATTGGATGTCGCAAAAAAGAACATCACTCTGAATGAGCTGGATTTAAGCAAAGCAGAATTTGTTCGCGACGACGTATTCAAACTGCTGCGTAAATATCGCGATCAGGGCGAAACTTTCGATGTCATCGTAATGGATCCGCCAAAGTTCGTGGAAAACAAAAGCCAGTTGATGGGCGCATGTCGCGGCTATAAGGATATAAATATGCTGGCGATCCAGCTCCTGAATCCCGGTGGTGTGCTGCTTACTTTCTCCTGTTCCGGTTTGATGACCACCGATTTATTTCAGAAAATCATAGCTGACGCCGCAATAGATGCTGGTCGTGATGTACAATTTATAGAACAGTTCCGTCAGGCCGCCGATCATCCTGTGATCGCTACCTACCCGGAAGGGCTGTATCTGAAAGGGTTTGCCTGCCGCGTTATGTAACTTGAAATTTGGAACCGCGCCCGCATATCTGCGGGTATGTAAGGTTCCCGGGAGGTGACAATGATTGCCAGCAAATTCGGTATCGGTCAGCAAGTTCGCCACTCACTGCTGGGGTATCTTGGCGTAGTGGTCGATATCGATCCTGAGTATTCACTGGACGAGCCGTCAGCAGACGAACTGGCGGTGAACGACGAACTCCGCGCACTGCCCTGGTATCATGTCGTGATGGAAGATGATGATGGCCAGCCAGTGCACACATACCTGGCAGAAGCGCAGCTGACAAGCGAAATTACGGATGAACATCCGGAGCAGCCATCCATGGACGAACTGGCGCGTACCATTCGCCGACAGCTTCAGGCTCCGCGCCTGCGCAACTAAAAATACCCCGCCAGATGCGGGGTATTTTTTACTTCGCCAGACCGAGCCGCGGGATCTCAATCGCCGGGCAGCGATCCATCACTACACTTAACCCCGCCTCACGCGCCAGCACGGCGGCTTGTTCATTAATCACCCCTAATTGCATCCAAAGCGTTTTCGCGCCAACGGCAATCGCCTCTTGAGCAACTCCCCACGCCGCTTCCGAATTACGAAAAACATCCACCATGTCGATCTTTTCTGGCACATCGGCAAGCGTTGCATAGCCCTGCTGCCCAAGTAGGGTAGTACCTGCTACTTTCGGCGAGACGGGAATCACATGATAGCCTTGATCCAACAAATACTTCATCACGCGATAGCTTGGTCGATCGGGTTTATCACTCGCACCAACCAACGCAATAGTTTGGGTCGACTGTAAAATAGCGGCAATATCGATTTCTTTCATGTTTTCCTCCCGGCGATGTCACCAAAGTGTAAATCAAACAGACCCACTCGACCATTTTCAGATTTTTTTATCCACTTCTCTTGCAGCATCAGACGCTTCCAGTAATCTGTAGCGAAAATCACTGACGGAAGCGGATTATGGAATCAACCACTCGCACCTTACCCGTGCGCAAACATATTGCACTGGTCGCACACGACCACTGCAAACAATCATTAATGAAATGGGTAGAACGTCACCAGCCTGTACTGGCCAAGCATGAGCTCTATGCGACTGGTACAACCGGAAATTTGATTCAGCGAGCAACCGGCCTTGAAGTCAACGCCATGCTGAGCGGCCCGATGGGCGGCGACCAGCAAGTCGGCGCATTGATTTCAGAAGGCAAAATCGACGTACTGATTTTCTTCTGGGACCCGCTTAATGCTGTCCCGCACGATCCTGACGTGAAAGCCCTCTTACGTCTTGCAACGGTGTGGAATATTCCGGTTGCAACCAATTTATCTACCGCTGATTTTATTATTGACTCTCCGCAGTTTAATCACAGCGTCGACATCCTCATTCCGGACTACCAACGTTACCTCGCTGAGCGTCTGAAATAAGTGCTGGCGGCCGCAGCGGCCGCCTTCGTTTCACGGTTTTCGCGCGACTGGCACATCCAGCGATTTTAACGTGTCGACAAAGCGTGACGGTTCATCTTTATCAAACAACAGCCAGACGCGATGGCGTGCGCGCGTCAACGCCACGTACAACAATCGCCGCTCTTCCGCATCAGGGAACTCTTCCGCCTGCGGCAGCAAGGCTTGCTCCATAATGGATTCACGCGCCGGGGCAGGAAAACCATCCGCGCCCCCTTTCAGACCCACCACAATTACATAATCCGCTTGTTGCCCTTTACTGGCGTGGATAGTCGTAAAATCGAGCTGAAGTTTCGGCCAGCGGGTGGCTGCTTTCTCCAGAACGGCAGGTTTTCCATGGTGATAACGCGCCAGAACCAGAATCCTATCTTCTGGCGTTGCATATCCGCTGAGTTTATCTAATAGCGCATCCAGCTGATCCTGCGCCATCAGCGTCACTGCGTTTTTATCGCCTGTTTTCAAGCTGTTCAGTGGTTTTGCAAGCTGCCATGGATTCTGCTGAATAAAACGATTTGCCACTTCACCAATGCGTGAATTGAAGCGATAAGTCGTATCCAGTGCGCAGAGATCACCTTCACCAAAATAGTCATGGAAAGCGGTGGTTAAGGAAAGTTGCGCGCCGCTGAAACGGTAGATAGCTTGCCAATCATCACCGACAGCAAACAGAGTTGTTTGCGAGTTTTGCTTACGCAACGCAGCCAGCAAAGCTGCGCGCTGCGGTGAAATATCCTGAAATTCATCAACCAGAATATGCTTCCATGGGCTAATAAAACGCCCTTTTTCAAGCACATTGATCGCCTGATGAATCAGCCCGGAAAAATCGACGGCGTTTTCAGACTTTAGCTCGGCTTTCCATGCTTTTAAGATCGGCCCCATCAATTTAATGCGTTTACTGAACAGATCACGAACTTCATCTGGTGCGCCAGCGATCATCTCCGCCTGTGCACCACCATGCATACGCATCAGCCCAATCCAACGATCGAGACGTGGAGCGATGCGGCGTTGCAATTTTGCATCTTCCCAAAAATTGCCTTCAGGGACTTCCCATTCCATCTCTTCTTCCAGCCACTGACGCCACCCTTTCGCCTGTGCTTTCTTTTCACTGCACTGCTGGCACCAGGTGTCTGTTAGCAAGGACAAGCGAGCCGACGTATCATTTTCCAGCTCGCTTAACGCGGGCACCTTTTTGCTTCCCTGGGAGATGATATACAACGCCAGCGCATGAAAAGTGCGCGCGGTAATCTCTTCGGTATGTAGCCGTTGCTGGATACGCTCATCCATCTCCTGGGCAGCTTTGCGACCAAACGCAAGCAGCAGGATTTGATCCGCCGAGGCTTCGCCGCGAGCCAGCAACCAGCCAGCTCTGGCTACCAGAACCGAGGTTTTTCCGCTCCCCGCGCCAGCAAGCACTAATAAAGAGTGCTCACCGTTGACCACGGCCCGCGCCTGCGCCGGGTTTAAAGGAGATGTTTCAACTTGCTCAAAAAAAGCGGCGTACTGAGTAACCATCGTTTCAGTATAAGTTTGATTGTGCTGTGTCCGGCGCTTCTCAACATCCGTTAACCACGACTGGCACTGACGCCAAAGCTCACGGCAATTATCAAACTCCGGTAATCGGCTTGTTGGAATCGGCAACGCAGCAAACGCCTGCTGCAATTGCTGCTGTACCCCCTGAAGTTGCTTGCGGGTAAGCCATTTCGTTGGCTCAATACGCCCGGAAATCAGCGCCAGTTGCTCAGATAAAACCCCGGCAGCGACCTCGCTCATTTCCGCGCTCCACCGGTTCCAGCGCTCATTTAAGAGATGGTAAAAATGCAGTGTTTCGCTCCATTCCGTTCCGTGAAGACGAACTACTTTGTTGTCGGCAAGCTGAAATTCCATCTCTCCCCACACCAACCCACGCTTGCATTCAATCGCCAACAACTGATTGAACGGGATAAGGTATTCGTGTCTGTCACCTGCCACTTTAATGCCGGCGTTCAGAATGACTGCGCGATCATAAGGGTGTTGCGCCAGACGTTTTCCCAGTGAGGTCGCTTTCAGTTCCATGACTTATCGTTCTCAACTTGTGACAATAATTGCCAGTTTACCTGCCAGAGAATTGGCGCTCCAGCCCAAATAATCGTTACAATTACCGGCATTCACTACCGACCGGTTTGTACTGAGGTTTTATGCGTACTGTTTTGAATATTCTAAATTTTGTGCTTGGTGGTTTCGCCACTACACTCGGGTGGCTACTCGCTACAATAATTAGCGCCCTGCTCATTATCACTCTGCCGTTGACGCGTTCCTGCTGGGAAATCACAAAGCTCTCACTTATCCCCTGGGGAAATGAAGCCATTCACATTGATGAACTCGAACCGCAGAGCAAAAACAGCCTGCTAAATGCGGGTGGGACATTATTGAATATTGTCTGGTTTGTTCTGTTTGGCTGGTGGCTATGCATTATGCATATTACCGCCGGTATTACTCAGTGTCTTACCATCATCGGCATTCCCGTTGGCGTCGCGAACTTTAAAATCGCTGCGATTGCACTGTGGCCAGTTGGCCGTCGGGTGGTATCTGTAGAAACCGCTCGCGCAGCCCGTGAAGCCAATGCGCATCGTCGCTTTCAATAATCGGATCGCTTGCCATTATGTTAAGTCCTCTGCTTCGCCGTTATACATGGAACAGTGCCTGGCTCTATAACGTCAGAATTTTTATTGCGCTTTGCGGGACTGCTTTGCTGCCCTGGCTACTCGGCGAGGTGAAACTGACCATCCCGTTAACGCTTGGCGTCGTTGCCGCCGCACTTGCCGATCTGGATGACCGCCTGACGGGGCGTCTGAAAAACCTGATAATTACGCTAGTGTGCTTTTTTATTGCGTCTGCATCCGTGGAGTTACTCTTCCCGTGGCCATGGTTGTTTGCGCTTGGGCTAGTGACATCCACCATTGGCTTCATCTTGCTTGGCGGGCTTGGACAGCGTTACGCCACCATTGCTTTTGGGGCACTGCTCATTGCGGTCTACACCATGCTGGGGATTTCCCTTTTCGAACAGTGGTATCAGCAACCACTACTGCTGTTGGCCGGTGCCATTTGGTTTAATTTGCTGACGCTGGTTGGACATCTGGTTTTCCCCATTCGCGCTCTACAAGACAATCTGGCGCGTTGCTATGAACAACTGGCGCAATACCTTGAACTGAAATCACGTCTATTCGATCCGGATATTGAAGATGATAGCCAGGCGCCGCTCTATGATTTAGCACTGGCGAATGGCCAGTTAGTGAACACGCTCAATCAAACCAAAGCCACGTTGCTCACGCGTTTGCGCGGAGATCGTGGGCAGCGCGGCACACGTCAAACATTGCATTACTATTTTGCGGCGCAAGATATTCACGAACGCGCCAGTTCGTCGCATATCCAATATCAAACACTGCGCGAACACTTTCGTTATAGCGACGTGATGTTCCGCTTTCAGCGCTTACTTTCCATGCAATCACATGCGTGCGCTCAGTTATCACGCGCCATTTTGCTACGCACTCCGTATCAACACGATACTCGCTTCGAACGGGCATTTACCCACCTTGACGCGGCACTTGATCGCCTTCGTGCCAATGGCATCACGCCTCAGGAGCATATAAAAGCACTTGGTTTTCTTCTGGATAACCTAAGGGCTATTGACGCTCAGTTAGCAACTATTGAATCCGGGCAGCCACAGCACGCATTATCAAATGACACTGAAAATCAGCTTTCGGACGATAGCCTGAGTGGTTTTAACGACATACGGCAGCGGTTACGTAATAATTTGACGCCCGAATCCGCACTCTTTCGCCACGCAGTGCGCATGTCGGTGGTGTTATGTATCGGCTATGCTTTTATCCAAATAACGGGGCTACAGCATGGTTATTGGATCTTGCTGACCAGTCTGTTTGTCTGCCAGCCTAACTATAACGCCACTCGCCACCGCCTGAGGCTGCGCGTAATTGGTACGCTGATTGGGGTTGCGATCGGATTGCCGGTACTTTACTTCGTTCCATCACATGAAGGGCAACTGATACTCATTGTCATCACCGGCGTTCTGTTTTTCACATTCCGAACAGTGCAATACGCTCATGCCACGATGTTTATTACATTGCTGGTGTTGTTGTGCTTTAACTTACTGGGCGAAGGATTTGAAGTCGCGCTTCCCCGTATTCTTGATACGCTCATAGGTTGTGCTATCGCCTGGGCGGCGGTGAGTTTTATCTGGCCGGACTGGCGTTTTCGACACCTGCCCCGTGTCACAGAGCAAGCCTTCGACGCGAACTGCCGCTACCTTGATGCCATTCTTGAACAATACCATCAGGGACGCGATAACCGTCTTGCTTACCGCATCGCCAGACGTAATGCTTATAACCGTGACGCGGAACTGGCATCGGTCGTTTCAAATATGTCTTCCGAACCCGGAACCTCACCTGAACTTCGCGATGCCGCGTTCCGTTTATTGTGTTTGAATCATACCTTTACCAGTTATATTTCCGCACTTGGCGCACATCGTGAGCAGCTATCCCAGCCGGATATTCTACGTTTGCTTGATGATGCAGTCTGCTATGTTGACGATGCCCTGCATCACCTACCAGCAGACCAAAAACGTGTTCAGGATACCCTTGTCGATCTATCCCAACGCATTAAACATCTGGAACCGCGCCCGGATAGCAAAGAGCCACTGGTACTGCAACAGATTGGCCTGCTGATCGCTTTATTGCCTGAAGTCAGCCGGCTGAAAAGCCAAATCACTCAATAAGGGTTTGCGCCTTTCTTCAAAACCCCCTTAAACCACTCCATCAGTTCCCGGCGTCGAGGCGCCGGTAACGCAGCCTCATGAAGCCCAACAATTGCGCCCTCCAGTGCGAGAAGCACTTTTGCGCTCAGATGCTCATTTGTTTTTCTCAATCTAAGCCAACAAACTTTCGCCCCAAGCATTCGCAATGTATGTGCATCCAGAACACCTGCTTCATGGAGTTGGGCTTCAAGTTGAAAAGTTAGGTTAGGCAGATCGCGCAACCGCGTCCTGGCACTGCGCCGATCTTTATCACGCCGGGCAGCATCGAGTGAAAGTGCCGAAAGTTGCAGAAGTAGCGAGCGATCGCGCCACAAACTCTCGCTAACGTAGTAGTAATTTAACGAAACCTGACGCCCGCGTTTGTTGAATACCAGCAAAGGAGCATCTTGCGTAACCGTGTATTGCGCACTCTCGTCACATGCTCGAAGGTAGAGTTCCCCCTCGGCAACCATCGCGAAAACAGTTTTATCCACAGACAAGCTGTAACCGCCAAAATGAGCGCGGTGACAAATTGTTCCGAGAGGCATGAGGTATTCGCGCGACTGATATATCCGTTGATAAGATAGGTCTTCCATGATTTTTCCCTTATAAATCACGTAGTAAAAGGTAGTTTGCGATTAGTGAAACCATTATGCAGGAACATAGGCAACTGTGAGCAAGACAGCAAGCAAATTTTTCATTACATGACGGGGACGAAACAAAAATGCGAGATAGTTTCAGAAAATGAGGTTGATCTCTGAGCATGCAAAGGTTACTGTATAAACATACAGTAACTCACAGGGCTGGATTGATTATGTACACTTCAGGCTATGCTAATCGTTCGACAACACTCGCTTCTACACTCAACAAATTGAATCACGTTGAGACCTCCAGCATCACTACCGGGCTGATTAGCGAAATGGTCTATCGTGAGGACCAGCCCTGGATGACGCAGCTGCTTTTACTGCCTTTGCTGCAGCAACTCGGGCAACAATCCCGTTGGCAGCTGTGGTTGACGCCTCAACAAAAGCTCAGCCGTGAGTGGGTGCAATCCGCTGGGTTACCCCTCACCAAGGTAATGCAGGTGAACCAGCTCTCTCCAAGCGTAACGCTGGACTCAATGATCAAGGCACTGCGCACCGGCAACTATAGCGTTGTTATTGGCTGGCATTCTGAAGAGTTGACGGCTGAGGAACTTAGACTATTAGCTATGGCGGCAGAAGAAGGCAATGCGATAGGCTTCGTTATGCGCCCAATACGCCACGATCCTCTGGCTGCGAGACAGCTTTCTGGGATAAAAATTCACTCGAATTTGTATCATTGAGTAAATTTAAGAGTTTTCCTAGGATAATTTTTGCGTAAGGGCAGGGCTTAAAATTTATCGTCAAAATACAGCGCGAAAGCCTGTGTAGCGCGCTTTGTACGGAAAGAGCCGTGGCGAAATATTAATCAGAAGTGTTAAATATTGTGTATACAAAGCCTTTTTTTTCATATGCCTGACGGAGTTCACACTTGTAAGTTTCCAACTACGTTGTAGACTTTACATCGCCAGGGGTGCTCGGCATAAGCCAAAGATATCGGTAAAGATATCTGCAGAGTTGTCAGTGAGCAATGCCCCCGGTGAAGGATTTAACCGTGGCTTCTCAACAGAGATTCCCATGGCGATTTTTGGATGATAACGAGGCGCAAAAATGAAAAAGACAGCTATCGCGATTGCAGTGGCACTGGCTGGTTTCGCTACCGTAGCGCAGGCCGCTCCGAAAGATAACACCTGGTATACAGGTGGTAAACTGGGTTGGTCCCAGTATCATGACAAAGGTGCGGTATGGCAGAACGATGGCCCGACCCACGAAAGCCAACTGGGTGCTGGTGCGTTCGGTGGCTACCAGGTTAACCCGTACGTAGGTTTCGAACTGGGCTATGACTGGTTGGGTCGTATGCCGTACAAAGGCGACACCGTTAACGGCGCGTTCAAAGCTCAGGGCGTTCAACTGACGGCTAAACTGGGTTACCCGGTAACTGACGATCTGGACCTGTACACTCGTCTGGGTGGTATGGTTTGGCGTGCAGATGCTCAGAACAACCAGGGCTTCAAAGATCACGATACCGGTGTTTCCCCGGTCTTCGCTGGTGGTGTTGAATGGGCAGTTACCCGCGACATCGCTACCCGCCTGGAATACCAGTGGGTTAACAATATCGGTGATGCAAGCACCGTTGGTGCTCGTCCGGATAACGGCATGTTGAGCGTAGGTGTTTCCTACCGCTTCGGCCAGCAGGAAGATGCTGCTCCGGTAGTGGCTGCTCCGGCCCCGGCTCCGGCTCCGGAAGTACAGACCAAGCACTTCACTCTGAAGTCTGACGTTCTGTTCAACTTCAACAAAGCGACGCTGAAACCGGAAGGTCAGCAGGCGCTGGATCAGCTGTATGGTCAGTTGAGCAACCTGGATCCGAAAGACGGTTCCGTAGTGGTTCTGGGCTTCACCGATCGTATCGGTTCTGACGCTTACAACCAGGGTCTGTCTGAGAAACGTGCACAATCCGTAGTTGATTACCTGGTTTCTAAAGGTATCCCGGCTAACAAAATCTCCGCACGTGGCATGGGCAAATCCAACCCGGTTACCGGCAGCACCTGTGACAACGTGAAACCGCGTGCAGCGCTGATCGACTGCCTGGCACCGGATCGTCGCGTTGAGATCGAAGTTAAAGGTAGCAAAGACGTTGTAACTCAGCCGCAGGCTTAAGTTTCCGTCTAAAAAAACCCCGCTCATCGGCGGGGTTTTTTATTGCCTGAAATTATATGTAGGGATAATCCCCAAACCTATTTTTTCCCGAGTAATGCCTGCAGGTCATGTTTCAACGTGGACATCTGAGATGCGTACTTCTCCTTGTGTTCAGCATCTTCGATCAGCTGGACAATCGTTTCAGAAAGCGTTTTTCCCCTGCGTTGCGCTAACCCAGCCAGACGCTGCCAGACCACAAATTCCAGGTCGATCGATTTTTTACGCGTATGCTGATGTTCGGCGTTGAAATGCCGTTTGCGGCGGGCGCGGATAGTTTGCTTCATCCGGTTAATCAATGCCGGATTGATATGCTGCCCAATCCAGTCATTGACCTGTACGGGTTCATTTTCGAGTGTCAACAATAAATCGACCGCGTCTTTAGCGGCACTGGCTTCTATGTAGCGCGTGATTAATTCCCCTTCACGATGCTTTTTTACCAGATACTTCCATTTCCAGCCGCTTTCGAGATTTTCCAGTTGTTGATATTTCATTGCGCTCTCAACGTGACCGTGTAACTCAGTTCAGAATATCAGTTTTTTCCAACTCTGCTGAAAAGAAATCACTACCCCGGTTAAGGCAATAACGTTCGCGTCGCGAAAGCGTGTAATCAATGTGTGCTGTACGAGCGTTTACGGTATAATCGCGCCTTTGACATCAGACTAAAAAAACGACTTTGACCATTACAAAACTTGAATGGAACGACCTGGTTCCTGATACCACCAGCTATCAGGAAGTGTTTGAATCGTCCGAAATAGCCCGCGAAACGGACTTCTCCCTGGCCGACACGCAACCCCGATTACAGTACGCGCTGGAGCAATTGCTCTATCCGCAGGCGACGTCACGCTTTTTGCTGGCTAAAGCACCAGAAGAAGCCGAATATCTTGCGCTTATTGCCAGCGCCACCGAAATGCTCATTCCTGAAGCCCGCCCATTTTCTGGCGGCCAATATCATGTTAATGGTTCAGCGATTCGCTTTGAACCTTCTGCTAATATGCAGGCAAATTTTATCGGCGACAAACCGACCGTAATCGCCGAATGGGTCGAGGCAGAACAACTTTTTGGCTGCCTTCGCCAGTTTAATCAGGAAATCACTTTGCAACCCGGTCTCGTCCACCAGGCAAACGGTGGGGTGCTGATTATTTCCTTACGTACTCTGCTCGCGCAGCCGCTTCTGTGGATGCGCCTGAAAACCATGGTAACGCAGCGTCGTTTTGACTGGGTTTCCTTTGATGAATCGCGCCCCCTGCCCGTCATTGTGCCGCCCATGCCGATGGATCTCAAAGTCATCCTGGTGGGTGAACGTGAATCACTGGCGGATTTCCAGGAAATGGAGCCGGAACTCGCATCGCAGGCAATTTACAGCGAATACGAAGAAACGCTGCAAATTGCCGATGCTGAAACAATGTCCATATGGTGCCAGTGGGTCGAGCAAACCGCACGCGATGCGCACTTGCCTGTTCCTGCGGCTGATGCATGGTCAAAACTCATTCGTGAAGCCGTCCGCTACACAGGCGATCAGGAAACATTACCACTTTGCCCAATGTGGTTGTCACGGCAACTGCGAGAAGTGGCAGCCATGTCCACCGATGAAACCTTCAGCGGGGAAGAATTCCAGACAATGCTTGCTCAGCGAGAGTGGCGTGAAGGCTTCCTGGCGGAACGCATGCAGGATGAGATCCTGCTTGAGCAAATCCTGATCGAAACCGAAGGAGAACGCATCGGTCAAATCAATGCGCTGTCCGTTATTGAGTTTCCGGGGCATCCACGCGCCTTTGGTGAGCCCTCGCGAATCAGTTGTGTGGTACATGTTGGTGATGGCGAGTTTAACGATATTGAGCGCAAAGCTGAGCTGGGCGGTAATATCCACGCCAAAGGCATGATGATCATGCAAGCGTTCCTGATGGCAGAGCTGGATCTGGAACAACAGATTCCCTTCTCCGCCTCACTCACCTTCGAACAATCATACAGCGAAGTCGACGGTGACAGCGCATCCATGGCTGAACTGTGCGCTTTAATCAGCGCACTGTCTGAAGTTCCGCTTAATCAGAGTATTGCGATCACCGGTTCAGTGGATCAATTTGGTCGCTCTCAGCCGGTCGGCGGCCTGAATGAAAAAATCGAGGGCTTCTTCGCTATTTGCCAGCAGCGCCAGCTCACAGGCAAACAAGGTGTGATTATCCCCTCGGCAAATGTGCGCCATCTCTGCCTGCATCAGGAACTCTTGGATGCTATCCAGGCGCAGCAATTTTTCATCTGGGCCGTGGATGACATGATGGATGCGCTACCCTTATTAACGGGCTTGTCGTGGGATGCCGAAGGGCAAAACAACCTTAAGCAACTCATCCAGGAACGTATCGCGCAGGCAACGCAGCAGGATGCGCGCCACCGCTTCCCGTGGCCGCTTCGCTGGTTGAACTTGTTTATCCGAAACTGATCGGACTTGTTCAGCGTACACGTGTTAGCTATCCTGCGTCCGAAACTACAAATAAGGCTTACTGAGAACATGGTAGATAAACGCGAATCCTATACAAAAGAAGATCTTCTTGCCTCTGGTCGTGGTGAATTGTTTGGTGCGAAAGGCCCGCAATTACCAGCACCGAACATGCTGATGATGGACCGTGTGGTCAAAATGACTGAAACCGGCGGTAACTTCGATAAAGGCTACGTTGAAGCTGAGCTGGATATCAACCCGGATCTGTGGTTCTTTGGCTGCCATTTCATTGGCGACCCGGTGATGCCAGGCTGCCTCGGCCTCGATGCAATGTGGCAGCTGGTTGGTTTCTATCTCGGCTGGCTCGGCGGCGAAGGCAAAGGCCGCGCGCTGGGCGTCGGTGAAGTGAAATTTACCGGTCAGGTACTGCCAACGGCAAAAACGGTGACTTACCGTATTCACTTTAAACGCATTGTGAACCGCCGTTTGATTATGGGTCTGGCGGATGGCGAAGTGCTGGTTGATGGCCGCGTTATCTACACTGCTGCTGACCTGAAAGTGGGCCTGTTCCAGGACACGTCTAATTTCTGATATCGGGTTACTTACATACCCCAGTAAAGGCGAAACCTCCGCGATGCGGAGGTTTCTTTTTTAAAGAGACAGAATCAGGCAATGACTGCCCTGTCTTCCATGGCCTCTCGCCAGCCTCCCAGCCACTCGGACCTTTGATTCAGGGTTTGGTAGGGACACATTTCCTTCGGACGCCCGGTAATACCAGCCTGATAACCACGTTGATGTGCCCGTTCCAGGCGATCGCGTTTTTGTCTCTTCATGCCTCGTTTCCCTCATTATTTGATCTGGTGGAAAAGAAAACAGTGGTCACTTAATGTGCAGCCACAGGTCACAAATACCTTGAATAGAGTTCGTCGTCAATGCGCAAAATTCACGCCAGTGTCATAAATGTGAGCTACACAAAAATTCATTTGTACAAAAAATGTGAGCTAGCACAACTAATGGTTTGTGCCCAAACATAAAAAAACCGCCATAGCTTTCGCATATAGCGGTTTTTATAGTGTTTAGATTTACTTATGGCAGACGATTTAACGCATTCGCAATACTGGCAGCTTCTTGTTGCCAACCCTGCGCCAGCATTTTCACCATTTCATCATAACCATCCTGCTGCTGTTTCAGCTCGATATGAAAGGGGCGCTTAACCAATTGTCCCTGATGTTTAAGCAACCATTCGCCGCTAACAATCACTCGCCCATCATAGCGACCATGAAAACCGGTCACTGTTACGTTTAGCGTATCTTGTTCACTCCCCAACGGCTGCGATGCGACCACCCAGCCAGGCAGCTGATTGCTCAAATTGGACACCAGCGTGTTACGCAGTTGCTGATCGAGCGGGCTTGCCCATAAATTATTCGTTGCAATGACGTACTGCACATCGCTGGTTTGGTACACCACGCCATTACCCGCGAGGAAATCAGGTACCGAAACCTGCTCAACCCACAATTGCCGATTTCCCTGCTTTTGCCCGGCCATCTCCTGCACCTTTACTTGCGACGGCGAAGGCAGTTGATAGTAGCTTTTGTTATCACCACCACTACTGCAAGCTGTCAGCAACAGCGCCAGCATCGCTAATGCGCTCTTTTTCATTCTTTTGCCCTCTTCGGCTGCGGATCGGGTTTCCCTTTCGCTTCAAACACCAGCGCGTTGCTCTTATCGTTGAGCGTTTTCAGCACCGGCTGCAGTTCACGCAGCACTTGATCGAGGCGCTGCATATCCGCCACCATTTTGTTATAAGCGGCGGAGCCCGGCTGGAAGCCCTGCATACTGCGGTTGAGCTCGCGTAACGTGCTTTGCATATCTGTGGGCAATTGCTGCATCGACTGGCTGGCGGTCAATTTATTGAGGTTATCCAGTGTCGTTTGCAGACGTTTAAGCGTTTGTTGGCTTTCAGATAGCGTGCTTGTCGCCTGCTGGATCATCGGGTTCAACGGTAAATTATTGATTTTGTCTAACGTATCCATTAACCGCTGCTGGATCTGCGCCAATCCACCACTCACTGTCGGGATAATTGGATAGCCAGCAAACTCATGCATGCCGGTGATCGCGGGGGCATTATTGTAGAAGTCGAGATCAACATACAGCGCGCCAGTAACGATATTGCCGGTCTTCAACGAGCCTCGCAAACCGCGCTTCAATAGCTCATTAAGATGTGCGCTCATATCTGGATCTTCACCCAGTTGGTTCGCCAGACGTTCCGGCTCAATACGGATCAGGACAGGAATACGGTAATCATCATTCAACGCCTGGCGCATACCTTCCGTAAAGAAAGGCACCTTGCTCACCGTACCAAGGCGGATGCCGCGGAATTCAACTGGCGCGCCGGGTTGCAATCCACGGATCGAATCTTTAAAGAACATCAGATAATCAACGTGTTCGGTGTATAGCGAATCCTGAATACTGCGCTGATCGTCATACAACTTAAAGGCGCTATTTTCTGCCACCGGCTGCCCTAAATCCATCCCGTCCGGCACATCAAAGCTGACACCGCCGCCAAACAATGTCGTCAGCGACCCCATCTCGACGCGCATCCCGGCGGAGGTGAGATCGACGGCAATGCCACTGTCTTTCCAGAAACGCACATTGCTTGTCACCAGCCGATCGTTCGGCGCGTTAATGAATAACTGATAGCTCATGGTCCGTTTTTGCGTATCAAAGGTGCTGGTTTCAACGGAACCCACACGATAGCCGCGGAATAACACCGGATCACCAGCCGTTAATTGCCCCGCTTTATTGCTATCGAGGATCACGCGAATCCCCTTCGCATCCGGCGGCGCTAGCGGCGGGGAATCGAGCAAGTTATAGCGCTCCGGCGCATTGCCTTTCACACCGGGCTGAAGTTCGATATACGCGCCAGAAAGTAGCGTGCCAAGCCCGCTAATTCCTTCGCGGCCCACCTGCGGTTTCACCACCCAGAAAACCGAGTCATTATGCAGTAGCTTTTCCATGCCGGAATTAAGCCGCACTTTGATCTCAACATGGGTCAAATCATCGGTTAGCGTCGTGCTCTCCACGACACCGACATCCACACTGCGGCTTTTAATCGTCGTTTTACCACCGACAATCCCTTCGGCGTTAGTGGTGATTAGGGTGACTTCCGGGCCTTGATGGCTGTAATGATAGAAAAGGATCCAGGCCCCAATCAGCGCCGTCACAATCGGGAAAATCCACACGGGTGACCAGTTTCTCACCTTTTGCACGTTGGCTTCCCCACTCTTATTCTCCATGCTTTAACGACTCCTCATGGTGCGTTTGTGGCTCGCGATCCCAACTAAGACGGGGATCGAAAGTCATTGCCGCAAACATCGTGATAATAACGACTAGCGCAAACATCAGCGCACCCATCGCAGGATAAATATTCATCAGCCCTCCCATCCGCACCAGCGCAGACAGAACAGCAATAACAAACACGTCGATCATTGACCAACGCCCAACGAATTCCACTATTTCATAAATAAAATGCATGCGTTCACAGTCGCGCTTTCCATGCCCTTTCGCGTCAATACATAACCAGGCGATGCCAATCATTTTCAGCGTTGGCACCATAATACTGGCGATAAAGATCACTAACGCGACCGGATACGAGCCTTCGCTCCACAATAAAACCACCCCGGCCAGAATGGTCGACGGCATGCGGTCACCCAGCAGATCGGTCACCATGATGGGCAGGATATTGGCCGGTAGATAGAGCATGATGGCGGTCACCAGCAGCGCCAGCGTCCACTGGATGCTGTTGCGCCGACGCACATGGCCGTGAGTATGGCAGCGTGGACAAATGGGTTGGTCAATCGCCACTATCGCCGTACAACAAGGGCAGGATCGCAGCCCCTGGCGGATTCCGGGTACGCCGACATGCAAAGGTTGCGCAACACCGGGCGCAGGCGCAATGTCATCCCACAACCAGTGGCGATCTACGCACTGAAACGCCCGCAATTGCAGCAGACAGAACAGGCACCAGGGAATAAAACTGCTGCCGATGCCAATATCGCCATAAGCCATGAGTTTGACAAAGCTCACCAATACCCCAGCGAGGAAGATCTCTGCCATCCCCCAACTTTTCAGTTGAAATAACACGCGCGCAAGACCAATTTTCAAGCGAAAATTCATCGGCACGCGGTTAACCAACAGCAGGATCGTCACCAGACAAAACGCTGGCACAAACTGCACGAACAACAGAAAGAAAGTACCAAGGCTGGCGTAATTTTCCGAGAACATGACGCCAGGGATTTCCAGCAGCGTCACCTCACTGGCCACGCCTGCTACTTTCATGTTTACAAAGGGAAAAAGGTTGGAGAGCAACAACATAAAGAGCGCGACAATAGCATAAGCAGTGGGACGCTGCCGCGGCGCGTCCCACTCGGTCGCAAGCGTTGTCCCACAACGCGGGCAAGCCGCTTTATGTCCATGCTGGAGCGTCGGTAACGCCACCAGCATGTCACATTGCGAACAAAGAATGTGACGAGTGGCGTGGTGGTGTTCACACATACAGGCTCCCTTTATGCGCCGTTTTTCAGAGCCTCCAGATACTCCCAGCGTTCAAACGCTTCCTCAAGCGCTTGCTCCGCCGAAGCCATATCGGCTAAGACTTTCTGCGTATGGTCGTGTGGCTGGCTAAAGAAACTGGCATCGGCGACCTGCGCTTGCAAATCCCCAAGCAGCGCTTCCAGCTGTTCCAGCTTTTGCGGTAATTGTTCCAGTTCACGCTGCAGGTTATAGCTTAGTTTGCTACTGTTGCGTTTGACAGTTTCTGCTTTGGCTACCGGCGCTTCCATACTTTTTTTCGCGGCATCCTGCTTTTGCATCTGCGAAGCAGCCTGCTGACCACGGGCATCGTGGTAGCCGCCAACATACTGACCAATCTGACCTTCACCTTCGAAGATCCAGCATTCGGTCACGGTATTATCCACGAACTGACGATCGTGGCTCACCAGCAGAACCGTACCCTGATAGGCGTCGATAAGCTCTTCCAGCAGTTCCAGCGTTTCAACATCCAGATCGTTAGTCGGTTCATCGAGAATTAACAGGTTGCTGGGTTTCAGGAACAAACGCGCCAGCAACAGTCGGTTACGTTCCCCGCCTGAGAGCGCACGTACCGGCGTCATCGCCCGTTTGGGATGGAACAGGAAGTCCTGCAAGTAACCCAGAATGTGGCGCGGCTTACCGTTCACCAGCACTTCTTGCTTACCTTCAGCAAGGTTGTCCATCACCGTTTTATCCGGATCCAGCTCGGCGCGGTGCTGATCGAAATAGGCCACTTCGAGTTTGGTGCCGACATGGACACGCCCGCTATCGGCTTTGAGTTGATCCAGCATCAATTTCAGCAGCGTAGTCTTACCACAGCCGTTCGGGCCGATCAGCGCAATTTTGTCGCCGCGCTGCACTTGTGTGGAGAAGTCACGCACCAGCACTTTGCCGTCGATGCCGTAGTTGACGTCTTCCATCTCGAAAACAATCTTGCCGGAGCGGGAGGCTTCTTCCACCTGCATCTTCGCGCTGCCCATCACTTCACGGCGTTCACTGCGCTCACGACGCATTGCTTTTAACGCGCGGACGCGGCCTTCGTTGCGAGTACGACGCGCCTTGATACCCTGACGGATCCACACCTCTTCCTGCGCCAGCTTGCGATCAAACTCTGCATTTTGCAGATCTTCCACGCGCAGAGCTTCTTCTTTCTCCAGCAGATATTGATCATAATTGCCCGGGTAAGAAACCAGCTTGCCACGATCGAGGTCGACGATACGCGTCGCCATATTGCGAATAAACGAACGATCGTGAGAGATAAAAATAATGGTGCCGCCGAAAGATTTCAGGAACCCTTCCAGCCAGTCGATAGTTTCAATGTCCAGGTGGTTGGTCGGTTCGTCGAGCAGCAGCACGCGCGGGCCGCTCACCAGCGCGCGCCCTAACGCCGCCTTACGCAACCAGCCGCCGGAAAGGGCAGAGAGCGACATATCCGCCGTCAGCCCAAGCTGCGCCAGCACTTCGTTGATGCGGTTCTCCAGTTGCCACAAACCGTGGTGATCCAGCATCTCCTGCACACGCGCTAACTCGGCGAGGTTTTTATCGCTCGGATCGCTCATTACCAGGTGAGAAACCTCATGATAACGCTTGAGATACTCGGCCTGCTCTTCAATCCCTTCAGCGACAAAATCGTAGACACTGCCTGTGACATTACGCGGCGGATCCTGTTGCAGGCGCGCCACCACCAAATCTTGCTCATACACAATGCGACCGTCGTCCAGGTTAACTTCCCGGTTGAGGATCTTCATCAGTGTCGATTTCCCCGCGCCGTTACGCCCAACAAGGCACACGCGTTCGTTTTCTTCGATATGCAGCTCAGCATTATCGAGAAGAGGCGCATCGCTGAACGACAGCCACGCGCCATGCATACTGATTAATGACATTTATTTATCCTTTCAGGCTGCTGTAATCAGCCAGCAGTTGTGGATCTGACGGTTACGGGCAAAATCCTGCGACTGCGTTTTTTGGGTGATTTCTTGTGCTTTAAGACCCAGTTTCGCCAGCCCGTCGAGATCCATACGGAAACCGCGTTTGTTATTGGAAAACATAATCGTGCCGCCCTTGCGCAATAGGCGTTTGAGATCTTCCATCAGCGCCATATGGTCGCGCTGTACATCAAAAGACTCTTCCATGCGTTTGGAGTTGGAGAAGGTCGGCGGATCGATAAAGATCAGGTCGAACTGCTCATCGGTCTCCCGCAGCCAGGCTAAGCAGTCGGCCTGAATCAGGCGATGCGCGCGACCGCTCAAACCGTTGAGGCGCAGATTACGCTCAGCCCACTCCAGATAAGTGCGTGACATATCCACAGTTGTCGTCGAGCGCGCGCCACCCAGACCCGCATGCACGCTGGCGCTGCCGGTATAAGAGAAAAGATTCAGGAAATCTTTGCCCTGGCTCATTTGACCGAGCATACGGCGAGCGATACGGTGATCGAGGAACAGACCAGTATCAAGATAATCGGTCAGGTTGACCCACAGGCGAGCGTTATATTCGCTCACTTCCATGAAATCACCCTTTTCATTCATTTTCTGATACTGATTGTTGCCCTTCTGCCGTTCACGGGTTTTCAGCACCAGCTTGTTTGGCGCAATCCCCAGCACATGAATGGTGGCCGCGATGATGTCAAACAGGCGCTGACGCGCTTTTTGCGCATCAATCGTTTTTGGTGCGGCATACTCCTGCACCACCACCCAATCAGCATAGCGATCGACCGCGACGTTGTAGTCTGGCAGATCGGCATCATACAGGCGATAGCATTCGATACCTTCCTGACGCGCCCATTTCTCCAGCTTTTTAACGTTCTTACGCAGGCGATTCGCGTAATCTTCCGCCATTGCAGGCGCTTTTGCTTCGCCGGTATTTTCCGCCAGATGGTAATTTTTCTGCACACAATCCAGCGGGCCGTTTTTCGCTTTGAACTGACGCTCAGCACGAAGTTGCAGGCAGTTCAGCAGATCAACCGAGGCGCTAAACAGTGACAGATTCCAGCCACCAAATTGTGCCTTCAGCAGACGACCCAACTGGCTGTGCAGCGCAATCAGCGCTGGTTCACTCTCCAGACGCTCACCATACGGCGGGTTACTGACAACCGTACCGTAGGGACCTGCTGGCAGCGGGTTACTCAGCTCAGCAACATCTTTCGCTTCGAAGGTTACCAGCTCGCCAATCCCGGCGCGGCGGGCGTTTTTACGCGCAATATCGATGACACGCGCGTCACTGTCTGAACCGTAAAAATGGGACGCGTAATTAGCCAGCCCCTCGCGCGCACGCGTTTGTGCTTCGGCTTTCACCTCTTGCCACAGCGCTTCATCGTGCTGCGCCCAACCACCAAAACCCCAGTGACCGCGGTGCAGACCCGGCGCGCGATCGGTCGCCGCCATCGCAGCTTCAATCAACAGTGTCCCGGAACCGCACATCGGATCGAGCAGCGGAGTGCCTGGCTGCCAGCCAGAACGCATCACGATCGCGGCGGCCAGGTTTTCTTTGATCGGCGCCATACCGGTGCGATCGCGATAGCCGCGCAGGTGCAAACCTTCGCCGCTCAAATCAAGGGAGATATTCGCCGTGTCCTGGTTCAGCCAGACGTTAATACGCAGGTCCGGCATCTCACGTTCCACATTTGGACGCGGCAGGTTTTTGCGGGTAAAGCTATCGACGATCGCATCTTTTACTTTCAGCGCGCCGTACTGACTGTTACGGATTTCATCGTTCAGGCCACTAAAGTGGACGGCGAAGGTTGCGCCCGGATTAAACATCTCTGTCCAGTTGATCGCCTGCACACCAAGGTAGAGATCAAGATCGCTGTAAACCTTGCATTCCCCGAGCGGCAGCATAATGCGCGAAGCCAGACGACTCCACATCAGGCTTTGGTACAGGAGCCGCGTGTCCCCTTCAAAATGGACACCACCCTGAACAACCCGGCACTCAACAGCGCCGAGTTTTTCCAGTTCAGTTTTTAACAGCTCTTCCAGCCCGCGGGCCGTACTGGCAAACAGAGAAATCATAATCTCACTTACATTCAACGAAAATTGTTGCGCATTATAGCTAATCTGGCGTTCATGTCATAAAGTTGAGGGCTAATTTTCATCTGACAGGGGGAAGACGTGCCAACGCTTTCACGTCTTTTTATTCATCCGGTAAAATCCATGCGCGGTATCGGCCTGACACATGCGCTTGCCGACATCAGCGGCCTCGCTTTTGACCGTGTTTTTATGGTCACGCAACCCGATGGCACTTTTATTACCGCACGACAGTTTCCGCAGATGGTGCGCTTTATGCCATCACCGTTAACCGATGGTTTGCACCTGACCGCACCGGACGGCAGCAGCGCGGTGATTCGCTTTGCCGATTTTTCGCCCGAAGCCGCGCCCACGGAAGTGTGGGGTAACCACTTTACTGCGCTCATCGCGCCCGAAGAGATTAATCACTGGCTGAGCGGCTTTTTTTCGCGCGAGGTGCAATTGCGCTGGGTTGGACCTGAATTAACCCGCCGCGTCAAACGCCACGACGATGTGCCGTTATCTTTCGCTGATGGCTTTCCGTATCTGCTCGCTAATGAAGCCTCGCTGCGCGATTTACAAAGTCGTTGCCCTGCCAGCGTACAAATGGAGCAGTTTCGCCCCAACCTGGTGGTAACAGGCGCGCAACCGTGGGAAGAGGACAGCTGGAAAGTGGTGCGTATTGGCGAAGTGGTTTTCGATGTCGTGAAACCGTGCAGCCGCTGTGTGTTCACTACCGTCAGCCCGGAACGTGGGCAAAAACACCCTTCCGGTGAACCTCTCGCTACCTTACAGCGTTTTCGCACTGCGCAGGACAATGGCACCGTCGATTTTGGTCAAAACCTGATCGCGCGTAACAGCGGTGTGATTCGTGTTGGCGATGAGGTGGCGGTGTTGACCACTGCGCCAGCAAAATTATACGGCGCTGGCGAAGTGGAAGAATCACTTAACCAGGATGCGTTACCCGCAGGAACCGTGGAAATCAACTGGCAAGGTCAAACATTTCGCGGCAATAACCAACAAGTGTTGCTGGAACAGCTGGAGAACCAGGGGATTCGCGTACCCTACTCCTGCCGCGCGGGTATTTGCGGTTGCTGCCGGATCAGTTTAGTGGAAGGTGAAGTCAGTGCGCTGAAGAAATCAGCGATTGCACAGGATGGTTCAATTCTTTGTTGTAGCTGTGTGCCGAAAACATCGCTACGACTGGAGGCTTAAACCGCCTGTTCGAGTGGAATCGCATTGGAATTCAGCTGCGGTTTAAGGCGATCGTTCATTATTTTAATCGCGTCGCCCAATTGCATGGTGCGCCCGGCAATCACTACGCCGGGTTGCGCCAGCAGGCACAACGCCGCGTTCTCACCAGGCTCAACCACCAGCAGATTCACGCACTCTTGCGTATCACTCAGCCAGACGCAAGCACCTTCGCCTGTAACAGGAGACCACTGGGAATCATGCGTCATAAAGTGCCAGCTTTTCGGCATTTGCGGCTTGAGGAAGCGAATCGCTACCAGTGCATTAAGCACAAGTTCAGCGCGCTGCTCATTGGATAATGGCAAATCGCGGCATTTTTCATCAAAGGAGAAATAAAGCGCAGCATCGTCAACGCAAAAACCAGACGGCGAGAAAGCGTCTGGCGTCAACATTTTACGGGCAAAACGAGAGCGAAATAACATGCCATTGGCTAAATCGAGCATCATGCGATCATGCTCATCATCAAAATACCAGCGCCAATTATCGTCAGGTTTAATTCGCATTTTCCTCTCCCCTTCCCCTAAACATCCTGTAACTTTTTCATCCTGTTTGCCGCCTCGTTTATTACCTAAATAATAAAAGACTAAAATGTTTAAATTAGCAACAGTGGTGGAATATAAAACAACCAGGGCGGGAAATAAAGCCCTGGTTGCACAGGAAGGGATAAAAGATTAGATATGAGTAACGATTTCTTTAATCAACGGCGGACCTTTAAAAATAAAGCCCGAATAAATTTGCACCAATGACGCACCGGCGGCGATTTTCTCGCGAGCCGCTATCACCGAGTCGATGCCGCCGACGCCAATAATCGGCAAGCGCCCTTTTAATTCTTGCGACAACCGCCGAATAATTTCCGTACTTTTTAATTGCAACGGACGACCACTTAAACCACCCGTTTCGTCACAATGTTTCATTCCCTGTACCAACGATCTTTCAAGCGTGGTATTCGTGGCAATAACACCATCAATATTGTGGCGAACTAAACTATCGGCCACTTGGATCAATTCCTCTTCAGAAAGATCTGGTGCGATCTTTACGGCTACCGGAACATATTTATGATGCAAGTTTTGCAGATCGTTTTGCTTATTCTTAATTGCCGTAAGCAGATCGTCCAGCGCTTCGCCATATTGTAGCGTGCGTAAACCGGGCGTATTTGGCGAAGAAATATTAATGGCGATATAACCCGCATAAGCATAGATTTTTTCCATGCAAATCAGGTAGTCATCTTTACCCTGCTCGACGGGTGTGTCTTTATTCTTGCCAATATTAATGCCCAGAACACCGTCGAAGCGCGATTTCTTCACGTTCTCAACCAGGTTATCCACGCCAAGATTATTAAAGCCCATGCGGTTGATCAGCCCTTCAGCATCCACCAGACGGAAGATCCTCGGCTTGTCATTACCCGGCTGTGGGCGTGGCGTCACGGTACCAATTTCGATGGCGCCAAACCCCATCGCGCCCAGCGCATCTATGCACTCGCCATTTTTATCCAGCCCAGCCGCTAACCCCAACGGGTTTTTAAAGGTCAGACCCATGCATTTGACGGGTTTCTCCGGTACACGCTGACGCACGAGGGCTTCGAAAGGCGTGCCGGTAATACGCCGTAATTGCTGGAACGTTAATTCATGAGCGCGCTCTGGATCGAGCTGGAAAAGGGCTTTACGAACGAAGGGGTAGTACATGAACTCTCCTGGATTCCCGGTTGCAAACCGGGGGCGTATTATCAGTGATTACCCGGCGAAAGGGAATTGACCTGAGGCAAAAAAAGGCGATTCGACGCAATCGTTTTCTCTTACAACTCTCCTTTATGCAAATTTCAGCATTTTTTCATCGAATAAATCATTTAGCGGAATAAATCGACTCTGCCACACTGCCTTAAATTGTTATGAATGTTATCTAAAAGCAAACAATTGGTTATAAGGAGCGATTATGAGAGTTGTTACCCTGGCCGGAAGCCCACGCTTTCCTTCCCGCTCCAGCGCTTTGCTGGAGTATGCCCGCGAGCGCCTGAATGTACAGGATATCGAGGTGTATCACTGGCATTTGCAAAATTTTGCACCAGAGGATCTCATCTATGCCCGTTTCGATAGCCCCGCGTTGCAAACGTTTATTGGGCAGCTCAACGAGGCGGACGGACTGATCGTTGCGACACCGATCTATAAAGCAGCTTATTCCGGAGCCCTAAAAACGCTGCTCGACCTGCTGCCTGAGCGTGCACTGGAAGGCAAAGTGGTATTGCCGCTGGCCACTGGCGGCACCGTGGCACATATGCTGGCGGTGGATTACGCCCTGAAGCCGGTGCTCAGCGCACTGAAAGCACAAGAGATCCTGCACGGTGTTTTCGCCGATGATAGCCAGGTGCTGGATTACCAGCACAAACCCAGCCTGACACCCAATTTGCAGACCCGTCTGGATAAGGCACTGGAAACCTTCTGGCAAGCGTTGCACCGCCGGGACATTCAGGCGCCGGATTTCCACCTACCGCAAGGAGTCGCGCATGTTTAATCTATTCAAAAGCCGCACGCAATGGCTGGCGTTAAGCGGTTTATTGACGCTTTCCGCCTGGACACAGGCCGCCGAACCGGCACCGGAGAGTTTGCGTATTGGTTACCAGAAAGGCAGCGTCAGTATGGTGCTGGCAAAAAGCTATGACCTGCTGGAGAAACGCTACCCGAACACCAAAATTACCTGGACC
Source organism: Kosakonia sp. YIM B13571 (assembly GCF_042788095.1). Classification (NCBI taxonomy): domain Bacteria; kingdom Pseudomonadati; phylum Pseudomonadota; class Gammaproteobacteria; order Enterobacterales; family Enterobacteriaceae; genus Kosakonia; species Kosakonia sp. YIM B13571. Next base: position 226,653 of record NZ_JBHZPL010000001.1, read on the forward strand.
GAATTCCCGGCAGGCCCGCAAATGCTGGAAGCGCTGAATATTGGCAGTATCGATCTCGGCAGCACGGGCGATATTCCGCCGATTTTTGCCCAAGCCGCTGGCGCGGATCTGCTGTATGTCGGCGTTGAGCCGCCAAAGCCGAAAGCAGAGGTGATCCTTGTTGCCCAAAACAGCCCGATCAAAACAGTTGCCGACCTGAAAGGGCATAAAGTCGCTTTCCAGAAGGGTTCCAGTTCGCACAATTTACTGCTGCGCGCGCTGCAACAGGCCGGGCTGAAATTCAGCGATATTCAGCCGGTGTTCCTGACACCTGCAGATGCACGTGCCGCGTTCCAGCAAGGTAACGTTGATGCATGGGCTATTTGGGATCCTTACTACTCGGCGGCACTGTTGCAGGGTGGCGTGCGTGTATTAAAAGACGGCACCACGCTGAAACAGACCGGCTCCTTCTATTTGGCCTCGCGTCCCTATGCAGAAAAGAATGGTGCATTTATTCAGGGCGTTCTGGATACGTTTAGCGAAGCCGACGCGTTGACGCTTAGCCAGCGTGACGAAAGCATCGCGCTGTTTGCCAAAACGCTGGGACTGCCCCAGCCGGTGATTGCCACCTATTTCGATCACCGCCCACCAACAAAAATCTCGCCGGTCGATGAAACCACCGCCGCACTGCAACAGCAAACGGCCGATCTCTTTTATGAGAACCGTTTGCTACCGAAAAAAGTCGATATTCGCACCCGCATCTGGCAACCGGCCAAACAAGGAGCCAAGTCATGAGTTTAAATCTGTTCTGGTTTTTACCCACCCACGGTGATGGTCACTATTTAGGTACCGACCACGGCTCGCGCCCGGTAGATCATGCTTATTTGCAACAGGTCGCTCAGGCTGCGGATCGTTTAGGGTTCAGCGGGGTACTGATCCCCACCGGGCGCTCGTGTGAAGATGCCTGGCTGGTCGCCGCCTCGCTTATCCCGGTGACACAGCGATTGAAGTTTCTTGTCGCCCTGCGCCCCAGCGTTACATCACCGACTGTCGCTGCGCGCCAGGCGGCTACGCTGGACAGGCTCTCAAATGGACGTGCGTTGTTTAACCTGGTGACCGGCAGCGATCCGCAAGAACTGGCCGGAGACGGCGTGTTTCTCGATCATACGCAGCGTTATGAAGCCTCTTCGGAATTTACCCACGTCTGGCGGCGTCTGCTGGAAGGCGACACCGTTGACTTCGACGGTAAACATATCCATGTGCGCGGCGCAAAACTCTTTTTCCCACCGGTGCAGCAGCCACGTCCGCCGCTCTATTTCGGCGGATCGTCCGATGTAGCACAAGATCTGGCCGCTGAGCAGGTTGACCTCTATCTGACGTGGGGCGAACCGCCTGAGCAGGTAAAAGAAAAAATTGAACAGGTGCGCGCCAAAGCCGCGGCTCACGGGCGTAAAGTGCGCTTCGGTATTCGCCTGCATGTGATTGTCCGGGAAACGAATGCAGAAGCCTGGCAGGCGGCGAACAACCTGATCGCCCATCTGGATGATGCCACGATTGCTAAAGCACAGGCCGCTTTCTCGCGTCAGGATTCCGTTGGTCAACAGCGGATGGCGGCGCTTCATGGCGGCAAACGCGATCAACTGGAGATCAGCCCCAACTTGTGGGCTGGCGTTGGGCTGGTGCGCGGCGGCGCGGGAACCGCGCTGGTGGGTGATGGCCCGACCGTCGCGGCAAGAATCAATGAATACGCCGCCCTCGGCATCGACAGCTTTATTCTTTCCGGCTATCCACATCTGGAAGAGGCATATCGCGTCGGCGAACTGCTGTTCCCGCATCTTGATGTCGCGGTTCCGCAAATTCCGCAGCCACAGCCGTTGCAACTGCAGGGCGAAACGGTGGCGAACGAATTTATTCCCCGTAAAGTGGCGCAAAGCTGAGGTAATTATGGCAGCAGAAAAGAAATGGCTACTGCACATTGCCCCCTGGCTGCTGCCTGCAGGGGTTGTGGTGGTGTGGCAAGTCGCTTCCTCCACCGGCTTGCTCTCCACGCGGATCCTTCCCTCGCCGGAAGGTGTGCTGGAAGCGTTCTGGACATTAAGCGTAAGCGGTGAATTGTGGCAACACCTGGCGATCAGCTCCTGGCGTGCAGCGATTGGTTTCTCAATTGGCGGCAGTATCGGCCTGACACTTGGGTTGATTAGTGGTCTGTCGCGCTGGGGAGAACGCCTGCTGGATACTTCTATCCAGATGCTGCGCAATGTGCCGCATCTGGCACTGATCCCACTGGTTATCTTGTGGTTTGGTATTGATGAGAGCGCGAAGATATTCCTCGTTGCGCTTGGCACCTTGTTCCCCATTTATATCAATACCTGGCACGGCATCCGCAACATCGACCGGGGATTACTGGAGATGGCACGCAGTTACGGTTTGTCCGGTTTTTCCCTCTTTGCCCATGTGATCCTGCCCGGCGCTCTGCCGTCGATTATGGTTGGCGTACGCTTTGCGCTCGGCCTGATGTGGCTGACGCTGATTGTAGCCGAGACGATTTCCGCCAATGCCGGGATTGGCTACCTGGCCATGAATGCACGTGAGTTCCTGCAGACCGATGTTGTCGTGGTAGCCATTATTCTCTACGCCCTGCTCGGCAAACTGGCAGATGTGAGTGCCCAGTTGCTGGAGCGTCTGTGGCTACGCTGGCATCCCGCTTACCATATCAAGGAGGCAACAGCATGAACACTGCGCGACTCACTCAGGGGATCCCGCTGTTATTGAACGGCGTGAGTAAGCACTACGGCAATAACACCGTGCTGAGCGGGCTGGATCTGCATATTGGCGCCGGGCAGTTTGTCGCCGTGGTAGGCCGCAGCGGCGGAGGCAAAAGCACGCTGCTGCGCCTGCTGGCCGGGCTGGAAACCGCCAATGCAGGAGAACTGCTGGCAGGCAATACGCCGCTGGCGAACATTCAAAACGACACGCGAATGATGTTTCAGGATGCCCGGCTGCTGCCATGGAAATCAGTGATAGATAATGTCGGTTTAGGGTTGAAAGGCCGCTGGCGGGAAGCTGCGCAGGATGCGTTACGCGCGGTCGGGCTGGAAAAACGAGCCAGCGAGTGGCCTGCGGCGTTGTCCGGCGGTCAGAAACAGCGGGTCGCGCTGGCACGTGCGCTGGTACATCAACCGGGGTTGTTACTGCTGGACGAACCATTAGGCGCGCTGGATGCGTTAACCCGGCTGGAGATGCAGGCACTCATCACACAGTTATGGCAGGCACACGGGTTCACCGTGGTACTGGTGACACATGATGTCAGTGAAGCAGTGGCAATGGCGGATCGCGTGCTGCTAATAGAAGATGGAAAAATCGGGCTGGACTTAGCCGTCGATCTGCCGCGTCCACGCCGCCTGGGATCGGTGAGGCTGGCAGAACTGGAAGCGGAAGTATTGAACCGGGTGATGAAACGCAGCGAGTCGGAAACCGTTCCGTTACCTCAAACTCGTCACGCTTAATGTTCTCTGTATTAACCGGCACAGGTCCGCCCATTAAGGCTTATTGCTTACGGCAAACCACGCTCTGTCGGCGTGATCAGCCACCGGTTTGGGTTCTGTCTGGTTGGCTTTGGGGTTAAATCACGAACTGGCAGACGCTTCTTTATAACGGTCTCGACGCGCCCTTTGCGGGGGAAATTATTGCCGCCTTCGGTGAAGGCGGCATTTTTATTACGCCAGTGCTTTGCTGACTTTCTCGTACAGATCGCCGGAAAGGTTCGGCAACGCTTTTAACTGCTCCAGCGCCGCACGCATCATCGCCTGACGTTTAGCGTCATAGCGTTTCAGGCGGATCAGCGGCTCAATCAGACGCGATGCTACTTGTGGGTTGCGGCTGTTCAGCTCAGTGAGCATTTCAGCCAGGAACTGATAACCGCTACCATCCAGCGCATGGAACGCTGCCGGGTTGCTGCCGGCAAAAGCGCCAATCAACGAGCGGATGCGGTTCGGGTTGCTGAGGGTGAACGAGCGGTGTTTCAGTAGGCTGCGCACCGTTTGCAGTACATCTTCCGCCGGGCTGGTAGCCTGCAGGATAAACCATTTATCCATCACCAGACCGTCGTGATGCCATTTGTCATCGTACTCCTGCATCAGCACCTCGCGGCATGGCAGCTGTGCGGCAACTGCCGCTGAGAGCGCCGCCAGCGCATCCGTCATGTTATCCGCACTGTGATACTGCTGGCTCACCAGTTTGTCTGCCAGTTGCGCATCGCCAAACGCCAGGTAGCGCAGACAAGTGTTGCGCAAGGAACGTTTGCCGATATCCGCATGTTCAACGCGGTAGCTATCGAGTTTGTGCGCGTTATACACAGCCAGACACTCATCGGCGAGTTCGGTGGCAAGCGTGCGCGTCAGCGCTTCACGTACCGCTGCGATGGCCACAGGATCGATGGTTTCAAATAGCTCGGCGATCTCATTTGCCGACGGCAGCGTTAGGATCTCCGCAGCCAGCGCTGGATCAATCGTCTCGTCCAGCAGGATCGCGCGAAAAGCATCCGCGACATGCAGTGGCAGCGACAGCGCCTGGCCTTGTTGGTGGCGCGCAACGTTCAGCTTAATATGCGTTGCCAGCAGGCTTTGCGCCGCGTCCCAGCGGGAGAAATCGTTACTTGCGTGGCGCATCAGGAAGGTGAGTTGCTGATCGCTCCACTTATATTCCAGCTTCACCGGCGCGGAGAATTCACGCAGCAGCGACGGCACCGGCTGGAAATAGACATTATCAAAGATAAACGTCTGCTCCGCCTGAGTGACGTTCAGGACGTGATGCACCGGATGACCGTCTTTCTGCAACGGGATCACTTTACCTTCGTTATCGTACAGTTCGATATCGAACGGAATGTGCAGCGGCTGTTTGTCTTGCTGCTCGGCAGTCGGCGGCGTGCGCTGGCTAATGGTCAGCGTATATTGTTCGGTGTTCGGGTTGTAATCATCGTGCACCGTAACCACCGGCGTACCGGCCTGGCTGTACCAGCGGCGGAAATGCGACAAGTCAATATTCGACGCATCTTCCATGGCCTGCACGAAATCATCGCAGGTCGCTGCGCTACCGTCATGACGCTCAAAATAGAGCTGCATCCCTTTCTGGAAATTCTCTTCGCCAAGCAGCGTATGCATCATGCGAATCACTTCCGCGCCCTTTTCATACACCGTCAGGGTGTAGAAGTTATTCATTTCAATGACTTTATCCGGGCGGATCGGGTGCGCCATCGGGCTAGCGTCTTCAGCGAACTGCATACCGCGCATGGTGCGCACGTTATTGATGCGGTTTACCGCACGGGAACCCAGATCAGAGCTGAACTCCTGATCGCGGAACACCGTCAGGCCTTCTTTCAGGCTGAGCTGGAACCAGTCGCGGCAGGTCACTCGGTTACCGGTCCAGTTATGGAAGTATTCGTGACCAATTACGCGCTCAATATCAAGGTAGTCTTTATCGGTAGCGGTATCGGTGCGGGCAAGCACGTATTTCGAGTTGAAGATGTTCAACCCTTTGTTCTCCATGGCACCCATATTGAAGAAGTCGACAGCGACAATCATATAAATGTCGAGATCGTATTCGAGGCCGAAACGCTCTTCGTCCCATTTCATGGAATTTTTCAGTGAGGTCATCGCCCACGGCGCACGATCGAGATTGCCGCGATCGACATACAGCTCCAGCGCCACTTCACGCCCGGAACGGGTGGTGAACGTGTCTCGCAGAACGTCGAAATCTCCGGCGACCAGCGCAAACAGATAGCAGGGTTTCGGGAACGGATCCTGCCACTGTACCCAGTGACGACCATTTTCCAGCTCGCCCTGATCAACGCGGTTGCCGTTAGAGAGCAAGAACGGATAGCGGGTTTTATCGGCAATCAGCTTGGTGGTAAAACGCGCCAGCACATCCGGGCGGTCAAGATACCAGGTAATATGGCGGAAGCCTTCCGCTTCACACTGCGTGCACAGCGCTTCACCGGACTGGTACAGCCCTTCGAGCGCAGTGTTCGCGGCCGGGCTTATCTCATTCACAATGCGCAAGGTAAAACGCTCTGGCAAGCCATCGATCACCAGTTGGGAGCCTTCTTCTTTATAGTTGGTCCAGGGCTCATCATTTACGTGAATGGAAATCAGGGTCAGCTCGCCGCCATCCAGGCGCAGCGGCACAGCAGAGGCGCTATGGCGTGACACTTTGCTCAGCGCGGTGACGACGGTTTTGGCGGCGTCAAGGTCAAAGGTCAAGTCAATATCGCTAATCAGGTAGTCCGGCGCACGGTAGTCGTGGCGGTATTTGGCTTGTGGCTGTTGTGTCATAAAAAACCTTTAGCATCTTCTGTTGGTTACGACTCCAGTCTATTCCGGTTGCCGCAAACGTGCCACGCAGAATCTTCATCTTTTCAGAGGGAAAAGCTCTGTCTGCTACATTTTTATAACAGGAGGCACGAAATGCCATCGACCCGTTCTGTGCGTTATGGTGTGATCAGGGTTCAATAACCTGGTAAACAAGGTATACTCCAGCGACTATTTGCTTTGTTTATTGTACTAAACGCTCCTGTAAGAGGATGCTACTGCGCACCATGACTCAACTCGCTTTCTCTGGGCTGCAAACGCTGCTGGATACCGACGCTTACAAGCTGCACATGCAACAAGCGGTGTTCCACCACTATTATGACGTGCATGTCACGGCTGAATTCCGCTGTCGCGGTGATGACCTGCTCGGTATTTATGCCGATGCCGTCCGCGAACAGGTCGAGGCCATGCAGTCGTTGCGTCTGCAAGATGACGAGTATCTGTGGCTGTCCGGCCTCCCCTTCTTCCAGCCTGACTACCTTAACTGGCTACGTCATTTTCGTTACGACCCGCGCCAGGTCACGATTACTAACGACAACGGCAAGCTGCATATCAGCCTTTCCGGCCCGTGGCGTGAAGTGATCATGTGGGAAGTACCGCTGCTGGCCGTGATCAGTGAAGTGGTTCATCGCTGCCGTTCGCCGCAGACAGGCGTTCAGCAGGCTCTACTGCATCTGGAAGAGAAGCTGGCGGATTTTGCTGCGCGCACCGCGCAGGTTGATATGTCCGGTTTCCGTCTGATGGATTTCGGTACGCGCCGCCGTTTCTCCCGCGATGTACAACTAGCCATAGTCGAACGGTTGCAACAAGAACCCTGGTTTATTGGTACCAGTAATTATGACCTGGCCCGCCGCCTGTCGCTGACCCCCATGGGCACCCAGGCGCATGAATGGTTCCAGGCACACCAACAGATCAGCCCCGATTTGGCCACCAGCCAGCGCGCGGCGCTCGCGGCATGGCTCGAAGAGTATCCAAACCAATTGGGGATTGCGTTAACAGACTGTATTACGATGGATGCGTTTTTACGTGACTTCGGCCCGGAATTCGCAACCCGTTACCAGGGGCTGCGCCATGATTCTGGCGATCCAGTGGAATGGGGTGAAAAAGCCATTGCCCACTATGAGAAGCTCGGCATCGATCCTCTGTCGAAGACGCTGATATTCTCGGACAATCTCGATCTGAACAAAGCGCTGGATCTCTATTGCCACTTTGCCGAGCACGTCAAGCTGGGCTTTGGTATCGGGACACGCCTGACGTGTGATATTCCCGGCCTGAAACCGCTGAATATTGTTATCAAACTCGTTGAATGCAACGGAAAACCGGTGGCGAAATTATCCGACAGCCCCGGCAAAACTATCTGCCACGACAAGGCGTTTGTCCGCGCACTACGCGAAGCATTTGACCTGCCGCAGGTCAAAAAAGCCAGTTAATCACCGGGAGCCTGAAGGCTCCCTTCTTTTTTGCCGATAATTTATTAATTGTTCCTGCGAATTCTGCTTGTCTGATGGCGTACGCCAGGTAACATAGATATCCCCCCTTATCGGGCGGACAAGTGTTTATTTTTTCCGACTATTAACAGAGAGAATATTATGAGCGTTGTGCCTGTAGCCGACGTATTCCATAGCCGCGTTGCCGTTGACAGTGAAGTCACCGTACGCGGATGGGTACGCACCCGCCGAGATTCTAAAGCTGGTATCTCCTTCCTCGCCGTTTATGACGGCTCCTGCTTTAATCCTGTACAGGCCGTTATTAATAATTCTCTGCCCAATTACAATCAGGACATTTTACGCCTGACCACAGGTTGCTCGGTGATTGTGACCGGTAAAGTTGTGGCCTCACCGGGCGAAGGCCAAAGCCTTGAGATTCAGGCGACCTCTGTCGAAGTCACCGGCTGGGTTGAAGATCCGGATACCTACCCGATGGCGGCCAAACGCCACAGCATTGAGTATCTGCGCGAAGTTGCCCATTTGCGCCCGCGCACCAACCTGATTGGCGCGGTTGCGCGCGTTCGCCACACGCTGGCGCAGGCGCTGCATCGCTTCTTTGACGAACAAGGTTTCTTCTGGGTCTCCTCGCCGCTTATCACCGCGTCAGATACCGAAGGTGCAGGCGAAATGTTCCGCGTCTCCACGCTGGATATGGAAAACCTGCCACGTACCGCGGAAGGCAAAGTTGATTTTGATAAAGATTTCTTTGGCAAAGAAGCGTTCCTGACCGTTTCCGGCCAGTTGAATGCGGAAACCTATGCCTGCGCCCTGTCCAAGGTTTATACCTTCGGCCCGACTTTCCGCGCGGAGAACTCCAACACCAGCCGCCACCTGGCTGAGTTCTGGATGCTGGAACCGGAAATCGCTTTCGCCGATCTCGACGATAACGCCCGTCTGGCTGAAGCGATGCTGAAATACGCCTTTAAAGCGGTTCTGGAAGAGCGTCTGGATGATTTGAAATTCTTTGAAGAGCGTGTGGACAAAGACGCGATTGGCCGTCTGGAGCGTTTCATTGCGGCCGATTTCGCCCAGGTTGATTACACCGATGCGGTCGCCATTCTCGAAAAATGCGGAGAGAAGTTCGAGAACCCGGTTTATTGGGGCGTTGACCTGGCTTCTGAACATGAACGTTACCTGGCCGAGAAACACTTCAAAGCGCCGGTGGTGGTGAAAAACTATCCGAAAGATATCAAAGCCTTCTATATGCGCCTTAACGAAGATGGCAAAACCGTGGCGGCGATGGACGTGCTGGCACCGGGTATCGGTGAAATCATCGGCGGTTCGCAGCGTGAAGAGCGTCTTGATGTCCTGGATGCCCGTATGGCGGAAATGGGACTGAATAAAGAAGACTACTGGTGGTATCGCGATCTGCGTCGTTACGGCACAGTACCGCACTCCGGTTTCGGTCTCGGTTTTGAACGCCTGATTGCCTATGTGACCGGCGTACAGAACGTGCGTGATGTAATTCCATTCCCGCGCACGCCACGCAGCGCAACGTTCTGATGTTCTAAAGGCCAGTGTTATCGCTGGCCTTTTTCATTTATGTGATACCCGTCAACTTTTATTAACAGCACCTCGGCGCGCTCATCGAATTTCACTGCTTTTTTACCCTTCTTTGCACATTTTTACGCCTGAAAACCTTCACTACAAAAAACACCCCATCCCTTTATTACGGGATATGTCAGCCTGTTAATTAGCACTTTTGGTTAAAATTCGCACAGACATCCAGATGGCTGAATGTCATTATTAGAAAAAACGTGCCGCAGACATTTACTGGATAAGAAAAGCCTTTATCTTAATTAAATATAAGTAATTCATATAAATAGTAATAGACACGCTCAATAAACCAGCACTCTGTGCCGAATTTTGAGATGGTTCACAAAGTTCCCTTAAATACACAAACTCTTACACAATATTTCTTTTTGTTACTGCTTTAATACATTTGTAGCACTTTCAGACTAGCGAAACGTTGTTATGTTTGGAAAGATGCCTTTCAGACACAGAAAGACACCAAACTCTCATCAATAGTTCCGTAAATTTTTATTGACGGAATTTATTGGCGGCAGTGGCAGGTGTTCAAAAAAAACCAATGAGGGTAATAAATAATGATGAAGCGCAATATTCTGGCAGTGGTTATCCCTGCTCTGCTGGCAGCCGGTGCAGCTAACGCTGCAGAAATCTACAACAAAGACGGCAACAAAGTAGACATCTACGGTAAAGCTGTAGGTCTGCACTACTTCTCTAAAGACAACGGTGCCAACAGCTACGGCGGCAACGGCGATAAAACTTACGCTCGTCTGGGCTTCAAAGGCGAAACCAAAATCAACGACCAACTGACCGGTTACGGCCAGTGGGAATACAACTTCCAGGGTAACAACTCTGAAGGTGGTACCGATGCTCAGAAGGGTAACAAAACGCGTCTGGCATTCGCTGGTCTGAAATTCGGCGACGCAGGCTCTTTAGATTACGGTCGTAACTACGGTCTGGTATACGATGCAATCGGCGTAACCGATATGCTGCCAGAGTTCGGCGGCGACACCGCGAACAGCGACAACTTCTTCTCCAGCCGTAACGGTGGTCTGGCGACTTACCGTAACAGCAACTTCTTCGGCCTGGTTGACGGTCTGAACTTTGGCGTTCAGTACTTGGGTAAAAACGAGCGTGCTACAAAACTCACTGATAGTGCGGATGATATTACTCGCTCCAACGGAGATGGCTGGGCGACGTCTGTAAGCTATGACTTTGAAGGTTTTGGTATCGTTGGTGCTTACGGCGCAGCAGATCGTACCAATACGCAGGAAGCTAACGATGCGTCTGCGACTGGCTACGGCGCGGCAGGTAAGAAAGCTGAGCAGTGGGCGACCGGTATCAAATACGATGCTAACAACATCTACCTGGCAGCTCTGTATGGTGAAACCCGCAACGCAACTCGCCTGAATACTACACCTCCGGGCAGCGTTGAGCGCAATGGTTACCTGAACAAAACTCAGGACTTCTCCGTTGTTGCACAGTACCAGTTTGACTTCGGTCTGCGTCCGTCCATCGCTTACTACAAATCTAAAGCGAAAGATGTTGCAGGTATCGGTAGCGAAGATTACATCAACTATGTTGAAGTTGGCGCAACCTACTACTTCAACAAAAACATGTCCACCTATGTTGACTACATCATCAACCAGATTGATAAAGACAACAAACTGGGCGTAGGTTCTGACGACACCGTAGCAGTTGGTATCGTTTACCAGTTCTAATAGTCACCCTCGACTGTTATATGCATATCAAACAGGGCCATTGGCCCTGTTTTTTTATGCCTGCAAGATTAATTACGATGAGTTTTGAAAAGCATCGCGCTTTTTATCGCAAACGGTTGGCAATTCCTGTGTCAGCCGTTAACCTGATAGCGGATCTCCCTTCTGTCATCAAAATGGAACCTCGTCATGTTTGAGAATATAACCGCCGCCCCTGCCGACCCCATTCTGGGTCTGGCCGATCTGTTTCGCGCCGATGAACGCCCCAATAAAATCAACTTAGGCATCGGTGTATATAAAGATGAAACCGGCAAGACCCCGGTACTGACCAGCGTTAAAAAAGCCGAGCTTTATCTGCTGGAAAACGAAACCACCAAGAACTACCTCGGTATCGACGGTATTCATGAGTTTGGCCGTTGCACTCAGGAACTGCTGTTCGGCAAAGGCAACGCGATTATCAATGACAAACGTGCGCGCACCGCGCAAACGCCTGGCGGTACGGGTGGCCTGCGTGTGGCGGCGGATTTTCTCGCCAAAAACACCTCCGCAAAACGTGTCTGGGTGAGCAACCCGAGCTGGCCGAACCACAAAGGCGTGTTTAATTCAGCCGGTCTGGAAGTGTGTGAATACGCTTACTATGACGCGCAAAACCATGCGCTGGACTTCAATGGTTTGCTGGCAAGCCTGAATAACGCCCAGGCTGGCGACGTGGTGCTGTTCCACGGCTGCTGCCATAATCCGACAGGTATCGACCCAACGCTCGAACAGTGGGAAACACTGGCGAAGCTGTCCGTTGAAAAAGGCTGGCTGCCACTGTTCGACTTCGCTTACCAGGGCTTTGCTCGCGGTCTCGAAGAAGATGCTGAAGGGCTGCGCGCGTTTGCTGCGCTGCATAAAGAGTTACTGGTGGCTAGTTCATTCTCGAAAAATTTTGGCCTGTACAATGAGCGCGTCGGTGCCTGTACATTGGTGAGTGCAGACGCGGAAAGCGCCGATCGCGCCTTCAGTCAGATGAAAGCCGTTATTCGTGCCAACTACTCTAACCCGCCAGCGCACGGCGCGTCGGTGGTTGCAACCATTCTCGGTAACGAGGCTCTGCGTGCCATTTGGGAGCAAGAGTTAACGGACATGCGTCAGCGCATTCAGCGTATGCGTCTGCTGTTTGTTAATACCTTGCAGGAGAAAGGGGCTAATCGCGATTTCAGCTTCATCACCAAACAGAACGGTATGTTCTCGTTCAGCGGCCTGACCAAAGAGCAGGTGCTGCGCTTGCGTGAAGAGTTTGGGATCTACGCGGTTGCTTCAGGACGCATTAACGTCGCGGGTATGACGCCGGATAATATGTCGCCGCTGTGCGAAGCTATCGTTGCCGTACTGTAAGTTACAGCAGCAACAAAAAGGGTCGCCGAAGCGACCCTTTTTTTATTTACCAGACCGGTAATTCATCCTGCAGGAACGGATTGTGCAACCGCTCATTTCCCAGCGTAGACATCGGGCCATGGCCGGGAAGGAAAGTAACATCATCGCCCAGTGGCAACAATTTGCGCTTGATGGAATCAATCAATTGCCCATGATTGCCTTTCGGGAAATCGCTGCGGCCCACGCCACCTTTAAAAATCACGTCGCCGGAAATCAGCAAGCGGGATTGGGCGTCGAAGAACACAATATGCCCCGGCGTATGACCAGGACAGTGCAATACCTGCAGCGTTATTTTACCCACTGTTACGCTGTCGCCTTCATTTAACCAACGATCGGGCGTCAGCGGCTGGCACTCATCCAGGCCAAACATCCGGCTTTGTGCCGGCAGGCCTTGCAGCCAGAACTCATCTTCTTTTTCCGGGCCGATAATCGGCACACCATAATGCTGCGCCAGTTCGGCTGCCGCGCCAACATGATCAAGGTGACCATGCGTAAGCAGGATCTGCGTGAGTGTCACGCCAGAGGCGTCCACTTCCTGAATAATCCGTTCGGCGTCACCGCCGGGATCGACCACGGCGGCAAGTTGGGTCTGCTCACACCAGATAAGCGAACAATTCTGGGAGAACGCGGTAACCGGAATAATACGATAGTTCATACTGCTCCTGTAGCTCAGCCTGAGTTTTACCAGTGCCTTACCGGCCCGGTATCAATATGCACAAAGTTGCTGCTGGGGTAGTATCCTACACCACCCGCGCGCAGAGATAACGCGGCTTTGCGAATATTACTCAGCGAAATCCCTTCAATATGAAAATCCATTGCCTGACCTTTGGTGTGATAGCTCTGTTTCGCCACACCGCGGCTGTGTGCGCGGAGTTCATTGTTGGTATCAACAGAACGGTAGCCGGAGATCAGTTGCACAGGTTTGCGTGTTCCCAGCAGCCCCTGCAAACGGAAAAGATGCTCGAACAAACGAGGGTCGATGGTTTTGATTTTATTCGCGCGGTAATCACGGAAAAAATGGTTAAGTTTTGCTAATTCATCCTGAATATAGCCCCTGCCATCGAAGAACTCAGCTTTAATAGATTCACCGGTATTAAGATTACTCAGCGTCAAAATACGCGGTCGTGGCGTGGAAAGGGTTGCAAAAGCCGGTGTTGGTAAGATGGCAGCACCGAGTGCGACCCCACCCAACGCCAGCAATTTGCGGCGATTAGCGTCAAATTTATCCATGATAATAAATTCTACAGATAAGCAATGTTGAACAAAATTTATGCACTCTTTTAGCGCACGAGAGGCACCTTACCGGGCAACAAACGCCACGTCAAGGCTGCCTCATCCCAGCAAATACGGGCTCTGTGGCCTTCAGAGCCCGTTTTATGCCAGTTATTACGACAACACGCTGACTGAAACTGCTTCATTTATCTGATCAATTGTTCAGCTTTCGACAAGATTTGTGCACCCGATCGCGCCGTCAGATCATAATTGTAAATATCTGTACGATACTGCGTCCGGCCGTCGGCACCGACAAAAGCGGTCAGGTAGTAGAGATTGACCGGGATATCATGACGAATATTGACATACCGCGTATCCCCCTGTTTTAGCGCATCTGAAATCCGCGTATCGTTCCATCCCGCATCCTGCAAAAGCATATTAGCGAGCTCAGAGGCTTTATTGACGCGTACGCAGCCCGAGCTTAATGCCCGCGCCTCTTTCTGGAACAGATTATGGTTCGGCGTGTCATGCAAATAAATGGCATCCGAACTCGGCATATTGAATTTATAACGCCCCAGCGAATTCTGCGCGCCAGGCGCCTGCTGGAAACGGAACGGTAAATTCGAGGGAGTAATGGTCGCCCAATCGACCATATACGGGTCAACCGCTTCCTTGCTGTTCCATCCTCGCAATACAGTGTAACCGTGGCGCTCAAGGTAAGTCGGATCGTTCCAAACCTTCGGTAGAATATCATTGCGCGCCAGGGTTGGCGGCACGTTCCATGGCGGGTTAACCACCACGTTATTAAGCGCGCTGCTCATCATCGGCGTTTTACGATCCGGGCGGCCCACGATCACCCGTGATGCCAGCACCTGGTTCCCGTTGAGGTAATAAACCAGCGAATATTCAGGAATGTTGACCATGATGCCGGTCGAAAGCGTGCCCGGTAGCAAACGCAAGCGCTGAATATTCAGCGCCAGCAACCCAGCGCGCTGTGAAGGACTCACGTTCAGCCAGTCACGCGTGCCTTGACCAATCACGCCATCCGCATGTAATCCCTGCCATGACTGGAAGCGTTTTACCGCTTCCACCAGTTGGCGGTCATATGCCGCGCGCGTCTGCTGCACTTTTTTCACGGGCCGGGCCGAAGGGCTGACGGCGACGTTATCACCTGGCAAGGCGATATTTGGTCCGCCATCCAGCATACCGGTACGCTGCAGGATCTCACGCAGAGCCGGAATATCATTGCTCCACTGCCCCGGTCGCAGCGTCACCGTGCTGGTGATTTGCGGCCACGGGCGCGAATCACCTACCAGCGCCAATAGCGATTGGTGCATAGCCGCATACTGCGGATGGTGCGGTGCAAGATGATTGATAAAGGCAGGCAGAGATCCATTGTCCAGCGCCAGTTGCCACTGGTTAATGACCGAAATGGCTGGTGTTGCAAGCGCATAGGGTTTGTCGCTATAAAGCCAGCGCTGCCCCTTTGACTGAATGCCCGAGACAAATTGCAGATAACCCAACATCGCGTCAGACAGCACAACATCACGTGCCATGCCAGAAACCGCGGGATCGGTTAACAGCTCAACCCAGGTCGTGAATTGTGGTTGAAACCCTGCAATCGCCACTTCTGCCAGTTGCTGCTGAAACGCCTGTACCGCTTCACGGTTGTCCCACATTGGTTTCTGCCCGCGCGCAGCATACAACGCGGCGAGCTGATCCATATAGACCGGCGTCCAGTTGGCAGGTAATTGCGTCTGGAGTTGTGTACGCACATCGGCAACGGAAACACCGGGCGGGAAAGATTTAACGCCAATCAACATTGCCGTCGCAGGCGACTGTTCCTGCGGCTGTGGCAGCACAGTTGGCTGCTCGCCTGGCGTCGTCGTGCTATCCACCGGCACGATTTCAGGCTCATCGGCCTGCACATTAAACAGTGGAGCGAATGCGAATGCCAGGCATAAACTGAGTGCCGACATCCGACGACCATACGACTTCTTAAGCAACATCCCTTGCCCCCTGTTTCTCTTACATTGCTCGTGACGAATTCGTCACCTTTCTCTCAGTATATAAAGACAAAAAAGCATTTGCCTTACCTAATGTAAAGAAGTTTAAAGGTTAAACGCGGGCTGGCAATAGCTTTCCGCAAACAAAAAGGGCGACATTGCTGTCGCCCTTTCGCATGAGACTGCTTTACGATGCATCCGCCGTGCCGGGAAGCGTTTCCGGGAGCTGGGCGGCAAAACCACGCAGACCGACAACGTGCACATGTTCATGATTTTGCACGACTTTACGAACCAGCTTGTAGGTGGTGCCTTTTTCCGGGCTGATATTTTCCGGTGCCGCGATAATCAGCTGCATTTCCAGACGTTCGCACAGCTCAAACAGTGTAGCGATAGAGCGGGCATCCAGACGTGCGGCTTCATCAAGGAACAACAAGCGGCACGGAGAGATATCTTTGCCGCGCAGTCGACGCGCTTCATCTTCCCAGCTCTGTACCACCATCACCAGAATCGACATCCCGGTACCAATCGCTTCACCGGTCGACAGCGCACCGGATTCCGCACGCAGCCAGCCGTCGGAACCACGGTTGACTTCCACTTCCATCTCAAGATAGTTACGGTAGTCCAGCAGCTCTTCACCGATGGTTTGCGGCGTACGCTGACCCATATCGATTTGCGGATTCAGACGTTGATAGAGCTTTGCCAGCGCTTCAGAGAAGGTCAGTCGGCTGCTGTTAAACAGATCCTGATGCTGCTCGTGCTGTTCAGAAAGTACCGTCAACAATGTGGCATGGGTTTCCCGCACGTTCACATTCAGGCGCACGCTATTCACCTGGCCGAAAGAGACGCTTTGCAGCCCCTGGTTCAGCATACGGATACGGTTCTGCTCGCGCTGAATGGTTTTGCGAATAATATTCGCCACGCTACGCGAGCTGATCGCCAGCTTCTGTTCACGGGAAGTCAACTCTTCCGTCAGGCGGCTAAGCTCGATTTCCATCTGTTCGATGGCTTCAACCGGATCATCGGTACGAATAATATCCTGGCGGATACGCTCACGCAGATGCTGATATACCGCGACAAAGAACTGAATCTTGCGCTCAGGACGTTTCGGATCTTCCGACAGGCGCAGCACATCACGTAAATGTTCGTTATCCGCGACCGCCGGCCGCAGAGCACCGAGCGCCTTATCCGACATTGAGCGTAATTCATCGGCAGAAAGGTAAGCCAGCTCGCGACGGTGCAGACGGCGTTCAACACCGCTGTCTTTCACCATTCGCATCACCGCGCACCATCCTGCTTTCGCGGTGACAACCTGCTCACGCATTTCATGGTAGTCACGTTCCAGGCGGCGTAACTTACGCGTCAGGTTATCCATCTCCGCTTCGCAGAAGGTGATGGCTTTTTCCAACTGGTTACGACGCGCACGGTTGCCAGCGAGCTGAGCATGCAACTCGTCACGACGGATACGTGCTCGTTCTTCTGCTCCGCTATCAGCGCGAACGCCAATATCCTGCAGCTCTTTTTGCAGATCGTTGAGCAACTCTTTTTTGGTATCGAACGAGCTTTTCAGCGAAGCCAGTACCTGGTTGTATTGGCTGTACTGCGCTGCATGGCTGCGCATCGCTTCACGCGCTTTGGTGCGTTCAGCTTCTGCTTGCTCCAGACGCTGGCGCAATTTTTCGTTGAGATCGTTATTACCGTTAAACATTTCGGCGACATCGGAGTAGCTGAAGTGCGCACGGCGCTGTACCACTTCCGCTAGGGCGAAAGCTTGTTGACGGGCATCACGCTGCACCTGCTGTGAGGTCGCGTAATCCGTTTTTAACTGTTCAAACTGCTCCGGATCGCTTTGCAGTACGGAAACAACCGGTTCGAGCTTCGCCAGTTGGTTGCCAAACTGCTGGATAAACCGGGCTGCTTCCTGCGCTTCGTCCAGACGTTCCTGAATTTCATCCACACGATCGGCGAGCGTATCGTCAGCCAGCAAGTTGATGCGCGGCAGCAAACGGTTAAGCTGGGCAACACCCTCTTTCGCCTGTTCAAACTGTACGCGGTTTTGCTGGTTGTCATTTTCATGGTTACTGATCGCACGTTCCAACTCGCCACGGCGGCTGCTGAGTGTGCGAATTTCCGCTTCCGGATCGTCATCAAATGCCACCGCCAGGTGGCTACCAATAAAGCGGCTAAATGCCTGATGCAGGCGTTGTGTTTTCTGCACATCAAAAGAGAGCGTGGCAAAACGTTCCGCCAGCGCTTCACGCTCCGCATGCAGGCTTTCGATACGGCTTTCGCGCGCCGCGCGGCCAAACAGCGGCAGCGTTGGGAAACGTGAATAACGCCACTGGCGATCGGCGATTTTCACCACCACCGCTTTTTCCAGCTCGTCGACGCTGAACACGCTGTCATCGAAGGACTGAGGATCGCCTTCGATCAGATAGAGATCTTCCGGGCAATCTTCCAGCCCTTCCAGCATGTCAGCGACCCGTGACAGATCCGGCACCACAATCGCATGCCGCGATGGCCCGTATAGCGCGGAGTAATACGGCGCGTCGTCAATGCTGACATCGTCATAAATCTCCGACAGCAGTACGCCGCCAAAACGCTCTGCCAGCGCATTCAGTCGACCATCTTCGGCACCGCCCGGCTGGCTTAAACGTTCGATTTCATCATCAACAGCACGTTTACGCGCGCCCACTTCATCGCGCTCAACGATGGCTTCACGCTCACGTTCCAGCAACTGCTGCAGATACTCTGTAACGTCCTGCCCGGACTCAAACTGCTCACCGCTTTGCTCACACAGTTGCGTCAAGTTACTTTGCGCCGCCAGCCACACCGGCGCGCGCTTGGTCAGCGACTGAATGCGCGAGTGTAGTTGTTCCAGTTCCTGACGCAGCGCCATGCGTTGCTCACCAGCGGCGGAAACGTTGTCAGAAAGTGCGGCGATTTGCGCTTCCAGTTCCTGATGCAGCGCTTCAAGCTCTTGCGCGTCATATTGTTTGCCCTGTCGCTTACAGAACTCTGCCAGTAAACGCTCGGCATCCTGCTGTTCACGCAGACGCTGTTCCAGCTCATTCAGGCGCATACGCAGCGGCTGGACTTGCTCGGCCAGATGGCGCTGGTTAACGCCATCACGCAGCAGCTCACGCGCCACATCCCAGGCTTCGTTACGCGCCAGCGGGCCGTTAATCGCCGCCACTAATTGGTAAGCCTGCTCGAACTGGCTGTGCGCGGTTTGCGCCACGCTTAATTTCTGATCCAGCGACAGCAGTTTTTCCGTCGCTTCTTGCTCTTTGGCCTGGAAGGTTTCCAGCCATTCGTCTGCGCTTTCTGGCGTTAAATCCGGCAGATGACACAGCTCTTTCGCACGCTGCAACGCCTGCAAGGCTTGGTTGTACTGAATGGCACGCGTTTGCTGAACATCCAGCGCTTGCTGGTAATCGGCAAGCTGGTTTTTCAGCTCATCCACTTCAAGCTCGGCGGCTTCCGCGCGGGCCTCGTTCTCTTCCTGACGCTCGGCGGCTTCAGCAACGACTTCATGCTGTTCTTCAAGGCGAACTTGCAGTTCGTCGAGATCCGCTTCATAACGCTCGATTTTTTCCTGTTGACGCAGCGCGGTTTGCACCAGGTTCAGGTGATCGCTTGCGGCTTGATAATCGGCCTCCAGATCCCCTTCCGCACCGCTATGCTCGGAGAGTTCGCGCGCCATATCGACATGCTTATACTGCTCTGCCGCCAGTTGCTGGCGCGAGGTAAACAGATCGCGACGAAATTCGAGCGCTTTGTCCAGATGCACCCGCCGTTCGTTGGCGTGGCGCATATAGTCCGCCGCCACATAGTTGGTCGCTTCGCTGATCAAATGCTTGAACAGGTCACGATCCGACTGGGTCACGCGAATCGCTTCCAGCGTCATGCGGTTTTCACGCAGTGCCGCCTCCATATCCTGGAACGCTTTGCGCACGCCGCTGTTTTCCGGCAGCAAATAGTCGCGCAGCGAACGCGTAATGGCACTGGAAATCCCGCCATACAGCGAGGCTTCAATGAGGCGATAGAACTTGCTGCGATCGGAGGCCGAGCGCAAACGACGCGCGACAATCCCTAAGTCAAACATCAGCGCGTGGTAATCGGTGATGGAGTTGAACTGCTTGAACTGCACCCCTTCCATCGCATCCAGTTTGTCTTTCACTTCCTGCAGCGACAGCACGCGCGCCTGCCGCTCATTCAGCGTTTCCGTCAGCAACTGCGTCGGCAGCATGGATGTGGGCAAGCCCTGAATGGCGAAAGGTTTGATATCCACTTTACGATCGCGTCCCGCGACCTGTTGTAAACGCACCCCCACCAGCACACGCTGATGGCGAGAGTTGATAACATCCAGCACTGAGTAACAGACGCCCGCTTTCAACTTACCGTGCAGGCCTTTATCGCGAGAACCAGACGTCGCGCCCGCTTCGGTGGTGTTACGAAAGTGCAGCAGCGTCAAATCCGGGATCAATGCCGTAACAAAAGCGGCCATTGTGGTCGATTTACCGGCACCGTTGCCCCCGGAGAGCGTCGTCACCAGCTCATCGAGGTCAAACGTACGGGCAAAAAAGCCGTTCCAGTTAATCAGCGTCAGCGAACGAAATTTACCGCGATCAATCATTACTCTTCCTCCGAGCTATCCGGCTGATTATCTTCAGGCTCATCATTGAGCTGCAGATGGTTTTCGACAGGCATCGCTTCACCGTCGCGGATCATGCGCAGTTGCGCTTCACGCGCATCATCGCCCGAACGCACATCAGCGCCAAAGCGGAACACGGACTCAGTGATGCGGAATTTACTGCTGTCGTTACCCATAAACCAGATCATGCCGAGACGGCGCAGGCGGTTCAGCGAGGAGCGCACCTTTTCCTGCAGTTTTTGTCGGTCAAGATCGGAACCGGTAGAACGGTTATTTACCAGCTTCAGCAGCTTCGCTTCATCCGCCAGCGACATCAGCTCGTCGTACAGCTCTTGTTGGGTGAAGATCCCTTCATTCGCCAGACGTTCCGGGCTGAGGTAGAGATAGCAAAGAATTTTGCCCACCATCATATCCAGCTCGGAGAGCACCGAGCGCGGGATAAGCGTGGTGGAGCGCGGACGCAGATAGAAAAAACCTTCCGGTGCGCGGATCAGCTCAACGTTATAACGCGCGTAAAACTCTTCCAGATACTCCTGGAAATCCATTAAAAAAGCGTGATTATCCAGCTCGTCGAGGCCGATATGTCGCCCTGAGCGCAATGCGCTGTCCAGCGACGGAAACAGAGAATTAGCCAACGCCTGTGCCAGTTTAACCGGCATCACTTGTTCAATATTTGTCGATGACATGCGCCTGTACCTTGGCTCCGTAATCATTAATCGGCTGCCACTTCGGCGGCAGTCCGGTGAAATCTGCTTGCGCTACGCCAAGACGTACCGCCTGATCAACCACGATGCGCGCGATGTCGAAATGACGAACACGCGGATATTGCGCCAGATACTCGCGTGCCACCAAGCCGAGATCCAGCGGCACACCTTTGGTCTTATAAATTGCCAGTTGTTGCTCAATAAGCGCCGCAAGCTGCTCACGGATTTCGTTAAACTCTTCGAACTCCAGATCGGGCGGTAGCTCGCCCGTGACCTCTTCATCACGTAGCGTCATCTCTTCATCACGCATGTCCAGCAGCCTGTCGGCGCTGGCGTAAGTTAACGCCCACGGCGCATCGAAGTAGGATTGTACCGACTGACGCAAACGCTGAGCAAAGACGCGGTTCTTATCCATATCGATAGCGGTACGGATAAATTTGTGTACGTGGCGGTCGTAACCAATCCACAGATCGATGGCCTGCTGGCCCCAGCTCACGATACGATCCAGTTTGCTTTGCAGGTTGAAGACCAGTTGATCGAGAAACTCAAGATCATCGCGCCCAAGGGTAGCATCCTGAATACTCAACAGATTGGTCTGCAATTTATCCCCGGCGGCATCAAGCGTATCCTGCAGTTCGCGTAACGTACCGGAGGTTTCAGACAGCAGCAATTCACAGCTGGAGATGGCCGCGCGCCAGTCTTTATTCAGCAGTTGTGCAATATCATCTTTGACCTGTTGCTGCTGTTCATCCATCAGGCGCTGAGTCAGATCGATGCTGTCAAAAATCTCCGCAACCGAGTATTTCAGCGGCGCGTAAACGTTGCGATGCCAGTGAAATTCATCTCCACCTTCTTGTGCTGCGTCTGCGGCGCGTTTTAACTCGCTGGCCACAATTGACAGTTGCATAGAAAGACGCAGCGTGGAGAACTCTCGCTGGCGAATGTAGTAATCGGTAATGCCAATACCCAGCGGCGTCAGACGGTAGATGGCATTGCCCTCCACCAGCTCACTGGTAAAGCGATTTAACAAACGCTGGCGCACCATATCATTAATGGCGTTATTGGCACGCTGGGTAATGGTTTCACTGGTTTGCTCAAACGCATCACTTACATGACGGAAAGCATCTACCAATTCACCTTCGCTCATTTCGCCATCCAGACGCTCACCATTGAGCGTGGCGATAGCCAGCAAAAAAGAGAGCCTGTCGACCGGCAGCGAGATGGAGAAATCATTTTTCCTGGCCCAGGCAACCAGTTCGGGGACTGTCTGGGAAAATTCACTCATCGTTTGTCCTTTCATCGATTTGCGGCTTAAGCGCGGTCACGTGAATATAGCGGCCAAGGCTAATATAGGGTTCCTGGCGGCAATAGTGTGTTTCCAGTTCGAGTAGCGCGTCAAAGCAGTCATGCTGCTGATGTTTTTCGCGCAGATAATCGTGAAACACGCGCACACCCGTTTTGCCCGTTACCTGCCAGCCAATCTGTTCGAGCCAGCCATAAACATCCGCGGGAGCACGCGGAAAATCCGGGGAAAGGGTACGTTTTTTGCGCTTCGGCATACCGACTTTCACATAGTCAAAATTTCCTGCCACCATATTGTGCATCAGCAAGCCGTCGGCATTGTAAAACATTAATGACAACGCACCGCCGGGGCGCAACACCGACCACAATATTTGCAGTACAGGAACCGGTTCGGCGACCCACTCCAGCACAGCATGGAACAATATCAGATCAACCGGCGATTCCAAATGCTGAGCAACGTCCTGAACGGCGCATTGTATAAAATGCATGTTACCGCTCACACCTTTCTCTTCGGCCGCCACCTGGGCACGCGAGATCATCGCTTTCGACACATCACAGAGCGTGACATGATGGCCCAATTGCGCCATGCGAACCGCCGTCTGGCCTTCCCCACCGCCAGCATCCAGCACCCGTAATGGCTGGTTGCCCATCCGGGCCAACAGTGCCTCAAGATCCTGCCACAGAATCGCCTGACGCAGCTGACCTTTAGTCGTGCCGTAGATGTTGCGTGAGAACTTCTCGGCAATGTCGTCGAAATTGCGATCCTTCATGGGTGCTCCACGTTCCTGGCAAAACCGCTATTTTGTCACAGCCGTGCCGATAATGAACCCATCTGGTGTAAGATCGGCGCAAAAGGCCTGCTATATGGTCAAAAAGGAGACGGATACGGTGCTTTTTACCCTTAAAAAATACATCGGCGGCCTGATGCTGCCTCTGCCTTTTTTGCTTTTGCTGATCGGTCTGGGCATTGCACTGATCTGGTTTAGCCGCTGGCAAAAAACCGGCAAAGTCATTATCAGCGTCGGGTGGCTGGTTTTATTACTGCTGAGCGTACAGCCCGTAGCGGATCGATTGTTACAGCCGATCGAAGACACCTACCCCACCTGGCGCGGTACACAGCCGGTGAAATACATCGTGATACTCGGCGGGGGTTATACCTGGAACGACGCGTGGGCGCCGAGTTCTAATTTGATCAATAACAGCCTGCCGCGTCTGACGGAGGGCATTCGTCTGTGGCAGGCCAACCCCGGATCGAAAATCATCTTTACCGGTGCAGCAGCGCAAACCAACCCGGTCAGCACGGCGGAAGCGGGTGCGCGTGTCGCTGAAAGCCTGGGTGTGCCACGCAGTGACATCATGACGCTGGATCAACCGAAAGACACCGAGCGGGAAGCGCTTGCGGTGAAACAGGCAATTGGTGATGCACCTTTCCTGCTGGTGACATCGGCATCTCATCTGCCACGCGCAATGATTTTCTTCCAGCATGCTGGCCTGCATCCGTTGCCTGCGCCGGCAAACCAGCTGGCAATTACCTCTCCGCTTAATCCGTGGGAACGCATAATCCCATCCCCGGTGTGGCTGATGCACAGCGACCGGGTGGGTTATGAAACGTTAGGGCGTCTCTGGCAATGGCTGAAAGGCAGCTCAGACCAGCCAGGGGAGCAGTGATTTAGAGGCAAGATCGAAGTTAGCGCGGTTAAATCTACCGGTATTCACCAACTGCGCCACTTCATCCCATAACAGATAGAGCCAGCGCCGCCACAGGAAAGATTCCGCGACTGGCGCGCGCTGGAGATAGTGCCAGAGCAGCCCTTCCGCCTGCACGCCTTCTACCAGCCGGAACAGCTCATATTCACGCGGCGCCCATAGCATAATTCCCGGCCCAACCATTGCCAGAAGCTGATCGCTGCGGGCGTCTTTCAACATACTGCGCAAGTTAAAACTGCCATGCACCAGCACGCAATTATCGTTAAAACCATCAAACAGCGCGGGTAGACACTCGCGAGTGCGAAACAGCACGCGCTTATCCTGCATTGTCAACCCAGTGTTGTGATACTGGTTGAGCGTGGTCCACAACACTTCCACTCGCTGTCGATACCAGGAGGGCCAGATATTTTCCTGAGTACTGTCAACGGTGCCAACACAACCATGGCTATCCTGTCGGTGCCACGAGAGCAATGCCTCAACAATTTGGTCTTTGAGTTGCTCCCAGCGCTCTGGCGTACGCGTTGGCGCTTCTACCGGTACGCCGCGCAAGCGTTCTATGAGCAGCACATCCGGCCCCGGATGCTCTTCGTGGGTCATTACACCGTAAACAACCGGCATGCGAACGGCCCCACCGCGCGCCAGCATTGATATTTTCCATGCCAACTGTCGCGCAAGGCCAGGCGTTGAGAAGCTTCGTGCCAGCAGCGGCATCGGATTTCCCTGGCTGTCATACAGCGACCAAAGTGCGGAATCCGGCTTTTCGCTGACGCACTCCATGCGGCTCAGTTTTTCACCCAACAGATGACTCAGTTCAGCGCGCAGTTGTTCCATAGCAGATTGCCCTCACAAAGATGACTGCTTTTATAATGAGCGCCGATAGCACAGATGTCATCCTGATGAGATCAAAACAGCGTGAGAATTTCGCCGGCAAGCGGCAAATCCCCTCCGGGTGGAGGGGACGGAAGGATTAACGCAACGCCTGACGGACGCGCGCCAGATCTTCAGGTGTATCAACACCAGTACCCGGCACCACGCTGGCAACAGCTACGTGGATTTTCTCGCCGTACCAAAGCACGCGAAGTTGCTCCAGCATCTCTATCTGTTCAAGCGGGCTGGTCTGCCAACTGACATAACGGCGGATAAAACCAGCGCGATAACCATAAATGCCGATATGGCGCAGCAAAGTATCGCCAATCGTCTCGCGAGATTGTGCGAAACGATCACGATCCCACGGGATCGTGGCGCGCGAAAAGTAAAGTGCGTAACCTTCCGCATCCATCACCACTTTCACAGCATTCGGATTGAACGCCTCTTCCGCGCTATGAATCGGCACCGCCAGCGTTGCCATACCAACATCACGTGCAGCAAGATTTTCTGCTACCTGGCGAATGATAGCCGGAGGGATCATGGGTTCATCACCCTGCACATTGACGATGACGGTGTCGTCGCTGAAACCGCATTTTTCCACGACTTCAGCAAGGCGTTCAGTTCCGGACTGGTGATCGGCGCGGGTCATACAGACTTCGCCGCCAACCGCCTGCACTGCACGCATCACCTCTTCGTTGTCTGTCGCCACAATAATACGCTCAGCGCCGGATTCACGGGCGCGCTCCAGCACATGTACCACCATCGGCTTACCGTTAATATCGACTAAGGGTTTGCCGGGTAAACGTGTAGAGGCATAACGCGCGGGAATGATCACAACGAAACTCATGGCCGGCTCTCTTCCGCAGTTAATGAACGCGCTTCAGTTTCCAGTAATACTGGAATACCTTCCCGAACGGGATAGGCGAGGCTGTCGATTTTGCAGATTAGCTCTTGTTTATCCTGCGTGTAATTCAGTTTGCCGTTACACACCGGGCAGGCAATAATTTCAAGTAAACGGTGATCCATCTTTCCTCCTGATACACCGATAATTAACGGTTTAAGCTTATCATATTCACTTCTTACGCCGCGTCTATTTCAAGCCCGGCGCGGGATGTAGCAAATAATCCCTCAGGCAGTCGCGAGAACGTGACCCGCCGCGCTCCCTGCCAGCGGGCAAACTCGGTAATGGCACCTAGCAGCCCCTTTTCCAGCGAATGCCCGGGTTTAACGCCATCTTCCAGATACAGCGCAATAATCTCCAGAATGCCATCTTTACGGTGCATTTTGGCATCCATACGCCCCACCAGTCGCCCGCGATGCAACAATGGCAACACAAAATAGCCAAATTGCCGTTTAGGGGCCGGGGTATAACACTCCAGACGATAGCTAAAATCGAACAGTTGTTCGGCTCGTTTACGATCCCAGACCACCGGATCGAACGGTGAAAGTACTGCGCTGTGAGTAGCGACAAGCTTGCCGGACTGCGCCTGCTCAAGCAGCGGCAATAAAGAGGCATGCAGCCAGGCGGGACCAATGTTTTCGACATTGACGGGATATATGGTTCCCGCGTCCTGCATCTTCTCCAGCACTAAGGGTAATGCCAGTTTCCGCAAGCGATAGTAATCCGCCAGCCACTGCGCACGAAACAGCCCTAAACTGCGCGCGCTGTTTTCGAGCATCTGATACTCCGCAATATCCTGCGACAGCAGATCGCGAGCATCATCCCAGTGCGGAATAACCCGCTGAGTTAAATCATAAACACGCTGGAAATTGCGACGTTCCACTACCATCACTTTTCCGGCGGTAAACAGCCCTTCCAGATGCCTCTTATGCGGCTTCCACTCCCACCAGCCGCTGGCACCTTTACGTGGATGTTCAAAATCCGCCGAACGCACCGGGCCATTTTGCTCAATATGTGCAATGAGCTGTTCAATTTCCATCGAATGTTCTTGCATCCACGCTTCGCGATACTTCCAGCCCATTTGATCTGGCGCCAGCATGCGATGACGCACCAGCGCAAAATCCTCGCGCGGCAGGAAGCAGGCTTCATGCGCCCAATACTCTATCAAGTCACCGTTGCGTAGCGCGTCATCAAGCCAGTGCTGTGGGTAGTGTCCAAGGCGGCTAAAAAGCACCAGATAAGGGCTGCGGGCAACAATATTGATGGTGTCAATTTGCAGCAGCGACATGCGCTGAATAGTGGAGAGAATATCGCCCGGTTTTGCCCGACGGGAAGGTTTACGTAATAGACCCTGGGCTGCGAGATGCAGATGACGAGCAGCAGTCAGAGAAAGTTGCGGCACGGACATGGGAGTTCCTGTTTAAGTAACAGGGCGCAGCCGATACCCTCAGCGCGCCAGAGTGAACAATTCCTGTAGTAATCCTTGCGCCTGCTCGCCTTCAAGCTGCGCATCTACAGGCAAATACCACCAGTTATCCTCAGCAAACGACCGACACTTTACCGCGTCTTTTTCGGTCATCACCAATGTTTGCCCCGGTTTCACCAGTGGCTTTACATCATGCAGCGTTAATGCCTGATGATCGGCAAGCGCCACCGTCCGTTGCAGCGTCGCACCGCACTCGGTGAGAGTAGTAAAAAAACGCGGCGGATGGCCGATTCCAGCCATCGCAACGATATTAGTCAGCGAGTTAACTTCACGGCGTTCGCCGGTAAGCAGATTGACTGCCATCCCAGGCCGCAAACGCATCGGGATCTCTCCCGCTCTGGCTTCGCCGCCGTTGGTAATGATGGCATCCACACTTTTTAAACGCGATGCCCGCTCGCGCATTGGTCCTGCGGGCAACCACCAGCCATTGCCAAAACGCCTGACGCCATCGACAACGACAATCTCTTTATCACGCGCCAGCTTATAATGCTGCAAACCATCATCCGTAATGATCAGCTGTACCGGGTGTTGCGCAAGAATCGCACTGACGGCGTCACGTCTGACGGGAGAAACCGCAACCGGCGCGCCAGTACGTTGATAAATCAGAACCGGTTCATCCCCTGCCTGGGTCGTAGAGGTTTCAGGTGTCAGCACGAGCGGATAACGATCCGCTTTACCGCCGTAGCCACGCGACACCACACCAACACGGATGCCACGCTGCTGTAGTTGCTCCACCAACCAGATGACAACTGGCGTTTTACCGTTGCCACCAGCCGTTAGATTACCAACGACCACAACAGGAACAGGTGCCCGCCAGGATTTTTTTAAACCAATGCGATAGGCGAAACGAATAGCACCGCTCACCAGGCCGTAAAGCAAGGAGAACGGTAGCAACAGTAGCCACAGGCGGGATTCACCGGACCAGATGCGTGCAATCATTCGCCAAACTGCATTTTGTGAAGCTGAGCATAGACACCACGTTCTTCCAGCAAATCTGCGTGGGTACCACGTTCAACGATACGGCCATCTTCCACCACCACAATTTCGTCGGCCTGTTCGATGGTCGACAAACGGTGAGCAATAACCATTGAGGTACGGTTCTTTTGCAGCTCGTTCAGCGCAGCCTGAATGGCACGCTCAGATTCGGTATCGAGCGCCGAGGTCGCTTCATCAAGAATGAGGATCGGGCTGTCGCGCAGCAGCGCGCGGGCAATCGCAATGCGCTGGCGCTGACCGCCTGAAAGCAGCACGCCATTCTCCCCTATCATCGTATCCAGCCCCTCATCCATCTTATTGATAAAGTCGTAGGCATAGGCCATTTTTGCTGCTTGTTCAATCTCTTCGTGGCTGTACTCTTCCGTTCGCGCGTAAGCGATGTTATTGGCAACCGTGTCATTAAAAAGATGTACGTTTTGCGACACCAGCGCGACCTGATCACGCAACGAAGTGAGCTTATATTCACGCAAGTCGTGACCATCCATCAGGATCTGCCCTTCGTCGACATCATAAAAACGTGTAATTAGGCTTGCCAGCGTCGATTTACCCGAACCGGAACGCCCCACCAGCGCGACGGTTTTGCCCGCCGGAATTGTCAGGTTGATATTGCGCAATGCAGGCGTTTCACGTCCCGGATAGGTGAAAGTCACGTTGCGAAACTCAAGATCACCGCGAGCACGGTCAATCACCAGTGTGCCTTCGTCTTTTTCTTGCTCGCTATCCAGAATCGCAAACAGTGTCTGGCAGGCCGCCATACCACGCTGAAACTGAGCATTGACGTTGGTGAGCGATTTCAACGGTCGCATAAGCGCGATCATTGAAGAAAAGACCACGGTAATGGTACCCGCACTTAAGGTGGACATTACGCTTGGGAAACTGGCCGCATACAGCACAAACGCCAGCGCCAGTGACGCAATAAGCTGGATAATAGGATCGGAAATAGACGATGCCGAGACCATTTTCATGCCCTGCAAGCGCATCTTGTTACTGACCTTATCAAAGCGGCTGGTTTCTACTTCCTGGCCGCCAAACATCAGCACTTCTTTATGCCCTTTCAGCATCTGCTCCGCACTGGTGGTCACCTGCCCCATTGTGTTTTGCATATTTTTACTGATGTTACGAAAGCGTTTGGAAACCACGCGAATCGCTATCGAAACGATCGGTGCCAGCACAATGAGAATCAAGGAGAGTTGCCAGCTGTACCAGAACATCATGATAAACAAGCCGATGATCGATGCCCCCTCACGCACAACAGTAATCAATGCGCCGGAGGACGAGGAAGCGACTTGTTCAGAGTCATAGGTAATACGCGAGAGTAAAGTGCCTGTAGATTGCTTATCAAAAAATGAGACCGGCATGCCCATCATATGGCTGAACAGGCGACGACGCATGGTCATCACCACTTTTCCGGAAACCCAGGAAATGCAGTAACTGGAGATATAGCTGGTGATACCACGCAGGATCATCAGCCCAATAACCACCAGCGGCATCCACAGCAGCACAGATCGGTCGGTTTTACCAAAACCATCATCCAGTAACGGTTTGAGCAGCGATAACATAAAGGTATCGCTGGCTGCGTTGAGGATTAACGCTATCCCCGACACGATCAGACCCGCTTTGAAAGGCGCAATAGTTGGCCATAATCGGCGGAATGTCTGCCACGTGGAGAGATCTTTGTCGTTATGCATTCAAAAAACCAGCACTTGTTGAAATAGCCGCATATTCTACCTGTTATCACTGGGGACGCCAAACCACTGATGATACCAACGCGGTAAAAGTTGATCTCGTAAGCTATGGATTTCCCAGCCTTGGGGCGAAAACGATACCGTTAACTGCCCTTGATGCGGCGTGTCGTACCAGCGATATCCCTGTTCACGGTAGCGGTTTATCACTTTTATCGAGGGGAACCGCCAGGCGTTGTAACGCGACGCCGAGGCCAGCGCTGCTTCGCCACCAATTCGCTGCACAAAGGGCAGCGACGATGAACTATTGCTTCCATGATGAGGCACTTGCACTAGTGTAGACTGCAAATGTTTCCAATAGTGGCTCAGCATCGCCATCTCTCCCGACGCTTCAATATCCCCCGTTAACAGGAAGCTGTGTCGGCCATCGTCGACTCTGACTACACACGAACGATTGTTACCTTTCATCCCGGTGCCGCTTAACGGCCAATGAACGGTAAATGTTAGTCCCTGCCATTGCCATTGCTGGCCACGAAAGCATGGTTGATGAGCAGACCAACCCAGCGGGCTACGGATCCATAATTGCGGCCAGGCATTCATCAGTGAGTCCACCCCACCACGATGATCCAAATGTTCATGACTGAGAATAATGCCTTCAGGCTGTAAAGCGTGCCAACGTAGCCACGGAATAATTAACTGCCGTCCACTGTCGCCGCCGGGCCACGCAACGCCTGTATCATAGAGAATCGCTTTACCATTACGTTCAATCACCATTGCCAGGCCCTGCCCAACGTCCAGCATATGAACTGCCCATTCCCCCTGCCGTTCTGTGCGCCAGAACGGTAGAGTAAGCAATGTCAGCCCTGCCAGACACAGCGCCGGTATGCTCCGCCATAAATGCAAACGCCAAACAACCAACACTAGCCACGGCAACCAGGCGAACCACCGCCAACGCATATCCACATTAAGCCAACCGACGGGTAGCCAATGCAGAAAAGCAAACAGGAAATCCAGTGTCTTATCTGCAAGGTACCAGCAAGCCAACTCTCCCGTTGCAGGGCCGACCAGGTGTAGCAACATTCCCAGCAAAATGAGTGGTACGCTAATGAAAGTCACTAACGGAATGGCCAACAAATTTGCCACTAACGAGCTCAGGCTTATACCGTGGAAAATGGATAACTGCACAGGGAGCAGCAGTAACGTCATCCCTACTTGTAGATGAAGCAAATTAATACAACCCTGGATCAGCCTGGTATGTTGTTTTGCAGAGGCCGGTAACCATTGATACCAAAACAGCAATGCGGCTACTGCAAAAGCGGACAGCCACAGACTGGTTGATAGCACGGCAAGGGGATCAATGAATAAAATAGCGGCAATGCAACAAAGCCATACCTGCCAGGGCGACCACAATCGCCCGGATAGCCGTAACACGGCCCAGACGCTAAGAGAAATAGCGGTACGCAACGCCGGAGGTTGTAGCCCGGTCAGCCAGGCGTAACTTACTGCAAACCCTACGCCAATAAGCAATGGTAAACGCCAGCTAATCCAGCCGCCGGGAAAGAAAAATTGCGCGCCGCGAACAATCTGCCAGCCCAACATTGCTGCCAGAGCAATATGTAGTCCGGATATCGCCATCAAATGCGCCGTACCGGTTTGCCGCATGATCTCTTTGACGTTGGCATCCAACGTTGCGCGCTCGCCCATCCCTAACGCCAGTATCACCTGCTGCCAGTGGTATTTAGCCAGCGTTTCAGTTAATGATTGCAGGTAGCGTGCGCGCCATGTGCATTGGGGTTCGGTCAGGCGAGCATCCATAAAACGGCCACTCAGCGGCAGATGGGAAGCCATTGCATAACGCTGTGTATCGAAACCGCCATCATTCAATTGCCCGTGGACGGCACGTGCTCTAATCGTCATCGTCCATAGTTGGCCGGTACAAACTGGCTCAGGCAAATACTGGCCATAGAAGCTTATTCCTACTGACGGAAACAAGCGCTTGCCATCCAGACGTGTAATTTTGCCCCAATGCCGGGTCATATGATCCGTATCGGTAATCACCACTTCAACCTGGCGATTCGCTTCAGGTAGATGCTCGGCAGGCCATACAGCCTGCATTGCTGCCAGCACTCCCCATGCGAATGCAAGTAATGTGACTGCGCAATAACGAAACAGGCGATGTCGAAAACACGCGAACAGACACCCAATGCCAATCAGAAACCACACACACCCAAGAGTTGGTAGTGAAGGCATCCACTGTAATGGCAAAATACCAATTATCAGGCATATAGCTAATGCCGGTAACGTCATGCATACCTCCTTGTTGCGTGGAGAGTATGCCCGCTGTCGCCAATACTTTCTGTTTGTAATCGCCGTTTTGCGGTGCAGGCTGGTTGCTTTCGACACACTTACAAGGCATCTGCAAAATTGTGCGAAGAAGCTTCAGAAATGATGAGGTCAGAGAAACAAAAAAAGCACCTACAGGTGCTTTTTTCGTCAAAGTGAATTTTAGCGTGTCGCTAAAAATTACTCATAAATATTGGCGCGGTCGCGTAATTCTTTACCCGGTTTAAAGTGCGGAACGTATTTTCCTTCCAAATCCACTTTATCGCCTGTTTTCGGATTACGCCCGGTGCGAGGTGCACGATAGTGCAGGGAAAAACTGCCGAAACCGCGGATCTCAATGCGCTCGCCCTGGGCAAGAGTAGAGGCCATATGCTCCAGCATCTCTTTCACAGCATCTTCCACAGCTTTAGCCGGAATATGCGACTGCTGGCTTGCAAGTCTTTCAATCAATTCTGACTTGGTCATGATTCCTCCGGTTTCCTTCAACGCAAAATTAGCTTTACTAGCTTTAACAAGGGCGGCCGTAGCCGCCCTTTGTCATTGATTACAGGACGAATCCTGTAATCTGTCAAGTAACTCCTCATTGTTCACGCTGCAGCCGTGTGACTTGCGTCCTGGTACAGCGTAAATAATTTAGAGCGCTTGATATTACTCGCCTTTCGCTGCTTTGAAAGCTTCAGCCATAGCGCTAGAGAAGTTGCCTTCTTCCTGTTTGTTGTTAACAGAAGCGATTGCATCTTTCTCGTCAGCTTCGTCTTTCGCACGAACAGACAGGCTAACTACGCGGTTTTTACGATCAACACCGGTGAATTTAGCTTCAACATCGTCGCCAACATTCAGAACCAGAGTTGCGTCTTCAACGCGGTCACGGGAAGCTTCAGAAGCGCGCAGGTAACCTTCAACGCCGTCAGCCAGTTCTACGGTCGCGCCTTTAGCGTCAACTGCAGTCACTTTACCGTTTACAATTGCACCTTTCTTATTCAGTGCAACGTAGTTGTTGAACGGATCTTCTGCGAGCTGTTTAACGCCCAGAGAGATACGCTCACGCTCAGCGTCAACCTGCAGAACAACGGCTGCGATTTCGTCGCCTTTTTTGTATTCACGAACTGCTTCTTCGCCTGCAACGTTCCAGGAGATGTCAGACAGGTGAACCAGGCCATCAATACCGCCGTCCAGGCCGATGAAGATACCAAAGTCAGTGATAGACTTGATTTTACCTTCAACGCGGTCACCCTTGTTGTGGGTTTCAGCGAACTGCTGCCACGGGTTGGATTTGCACTGTTTCAGGCCCAGGGAGATACGACGACGTTCTTCGTCGATATCCAGAACCATAACTTCCACTACGTCGCCAACGTTAACAACTTTGGACGGGTGGATGTTTTTGTTGGTCCAATCCATTTCGGAAACGTGAACCAGGCCTTCAACACCTTCTTCGATTTCAACGAAGCAGCCGTAGTCGGTCAGGTTGGTCACGCGGCCAGTCAGCTTGGTGCCTTCCGGGTAACGTTTAGCGATAGCTACCCACGGATCTTCGCCCAGCTGTTTCAGGCCCAGAGATACACGGGTACGCTCGCGATCGAATTTCAGCACTTTAACAGTGATTTCGTCGCCAACGTTTACGATTTCGCTCGGATGCTTAACGCGTTTCCATGCCATATCAGTGATATGCAGCAGGCCATCAACGCCACCCAGATCAACGAATGCACCGTAGTCAGTGAGGTTCTTAACGATACCTTTAACTTCCATGCCTTCCTGCAGGTTTTCCAGCAGCTGATCGCGCTCTGCGCTGTTTTCGGATTCGATAACCGCACGACGGGAAACAACAACGTTGTTACGCTTCTGGTCAAGCTTGATTACTTTGAATTCAAGCTCTTTGCCTTCCAGGTGCAGAGTGTCACGGACCGGACGAACGTCTACCAGGGAACCCGGCAGGAACGCGCGAATACCGTTCAGCTCAACAGTGAAGCCGCCCTTGACTTTGCCGTTGATAACACCGGTAACAGTTTCAGCGTCTTCGTAAGCTTTTTCCAGCGTGATCCAAGCTTCGTGACGTTTAGCTTTTTCACGGGACAGCAGGGTTTCACCGAAGCCGTCTTCTACTGCATCCAGAGCAACGTCAACTTCGTCACCAACCTGGATTTCCAGCTCGCCCTGGGCGTTTTTGAACTGCTCTGCCGGAATGGCGGACTCAGATTTCAGACCGGCGTCAACCAGAACTACGTCTTTGTCGATAGCAACAACAACACCACGAACGATAGAACCCGGGCGGGTTTCGATTTCTTTCAGGGACTCTTCAAAGAGTTGAGCAAAAGATTCAGTCATATTGATAATCTTCAGGATTCTTCAATTTAACGTCCACCTGGCTTCATGCCGGATGGGGTTGTTTCACATGCCTGCTCACATTCCATTGCAGCAGGTACTACGAATTCGGTCGCTTACGCGAGAGCCAATTTTTGGCGAGCATATTGTAGCGCTTTCTCAATCACTTGCTCAATACTTAAACTGGTTGAATCCAGTACTAGAGCATCGGCAGCGGGAACCAGCGGTGCAACAGGACGATTTCGATCGCGATCGTCACGTTCCTTTATCTCGGACAAAAGGCGTTCAAAGTTAACACTAAAGCCCTTCTCCTGCAACTGTAGCATGCGCCGATGCGCACGCTCTTCAGAAGAGGCGTCAAGAAAAATTTTCACCGGCGCATCCGGAAAAACCACGGTGCCCATATCGCGCCCGTCGGCGATAAGACCCGGCGCGTCACGGAATGCGCGTTGGCGGCGTAATAACGCTTCCCGCACTCGCGGAAAAGCCGCAATCTGCGAGGCCGCATTCGCTACGTCCTGAGTACGGATTTCGCTGCTGACATCTTCGCCTTCCAGAATGACTTCCAGATGACCATTTGTTGAGACAAAACGCACATCCAGGTGCGCTGCCAGCGGAACCAAAACATCTTCGGAAGAAACATCGACATGGTGATGCAGCGCGGCGAGCGCCAGAACACGATAAATTGCGCCTGAGTCCAACAGATGCCATTGCAACGCTTCCGCCATTGCCTTGCAAAGCGTGCCTTTACCCGCGCCGCTTGGCCCATCAATGGTGATTACCGGGGCAATTGCCGTCATCTTTCTCTCCTTAATCAAGGCATATCGTTACATAACCGCGCGCATTATACGCGCCAATGACCACAACCGTTACTGTTGCGTGCGAATAACCGAAGAGGATGCAGCTGAGTGTAGAATAATTGCGCGGGGAGCGGGCTGATTTACACCAGCCCGCAAGAGCGGGTTATGCCAGCGTACTAATATGGGCTAATTGCTCGAAATAGTCCGGGAAGGTCTTCGCTGTACATTTCGGATCAAGAATGGTGACCGGCGTATCAGACAGCGCCACCAGCGAGAAGCACATCGCCATACGGTGATCGTTATAAGTCCCGATTTCCGCAAGCTGCAGTTTGGCTGGCGGTGTCACGCGGATATAGTCTTCGCCCTCTTCCACTTCGGCCCCGACTTTACGCAGCTCCGTCGCCATCGCAAATAAGCGATCGGTCTCTTTTACGCGCCAGTTATAAATGTTGCGTAGAGTGGTCGTTCCTTTGGCAAACAGCGCTGCCGTCGCGATGGTCATTGCCGCATCGGGAATATGGTTCATATCCATATCGATTGCGTTCAATTCACCACGAGTGCAGGCAATATAATCATCGCCCCAGACAACAGTCGCGCCCATTTTTTCCAGCACATCGGCAAAACGAATATCGCCCTGCACGCTGTTACGGCCTATACCGGTCACTTTCACCGTGCCGCCTTTAATTGCACCGGCCGCGAGGAAATAAGAAGCAGAAGACGCATCGCCTTCGACCAGATAATGGCCCGGCGACTGGTATTGCCGCGCACCACGCACAACAAAGCGTTGATATTGCTGGTTTTCAACCTCAATACCGAATGTCTTCATCAGATGCAGCGTGATATCAATATACGGTTTGGATACCAGGTCACCTTTGATAGTGATAACCGTGTCGTTGGGTGCCAACGGGGCTGTCATCAACAATGCGGTTAAGAACTGGCTGGAAACGCTGCCGTCGACGCTCACATCACCGCCAGTAAAACCACCGCGCAAATGCAGCGGCGGATAATTTTCCTGCTCGAGGTAATCAATCCTTGCCCCGCCCTGACGAAGCGCTTCGACCAGATGACCAATCGGGCGCTCTTTCATACGCGGCTCGCCAGTGAGCACAATATCGTTCTCGCCAAGGCACAGTGCAGCGGCCAACGGACGCATCGCGGTTCCTGCGTTACCCAGAAACAGCTCCAGTTTTTCTGCTGAGTGCAGCGGACCACCAACTCCCGCCACTTCACACCGGGTACGATCGGCAGACAACGTGTAATGAACCCCCAGCGCGCTGAGGGCATTGAGCATGTGGCGCACATCATCACTGTCGAGCAGGTTAGTCAGGACAGTCGTGCCACGAGCAAATGCAGCCAGCAACAAGGCGCGGTTGGAGACACTCTTTGAACCAGGCAAATTGATGGTGCCATCTACTCGCGCGATGGGTTGTAACGTCAGGGATTCCATGAAACTTCACTCTCTACAAACAGAATAAAACCCCCGCAGTCAAACTACGGGGGTACGTCAAAACAGTGTGATTAACCGTGGCGGCGTTCGAAATCGACCATAAAGTCAGTGAGCGCCTGCACGCCAACCAGCGGCATCGCATTATAGATAGATGCACGCATCCCGCCGACAACACGGTGGCCTTTCAGCGCATGCAGACCCGCAGCAAACGACTCTTCAAGGAAGACTTTATCGAGCGCGCTGTCCGCCAGTTGGAACGGCACATTCATGCGCGAACGGTTCGCTTTCGCCACATCGTTGCGGTAGAAATCGCTGTTGTCGATCACGCCGTACAACAGGTCAGCTTTTTGCTGGTTGATTTCGTCCATTGCCGCCACGCCACCCTGTTTTTTCAGCCACTTAAACACCAGCCCAGAGAGATACCAGGCGAAGGTCGGCGGCGTGTTAAACATCGAGTCGTTTTCGTTCAGCACGGAATAGTCAAGGATCGACGGGCAAGCCTGATGCGCTTTACCCAGCAGATCGTCGCGCACAATCACCAGCGTCAAACCCGCCGGGCCAATATTTTTCTGTGCGCCTGCGTAAATCACACCAAAGCGGCTTACGTCAATCTGGCGAGAGAGAATAGTCGAGGAGAAGTCAGCAGCAACAACCACGTCACCGAAGTCCGGCGTTTCATCGATCGCGATACCGTCAATCGTTTCGTTTGGACAGTAGTGCAGATAGGCCGCATTATCACTCAGTTGCCAGTCACGCATCGGTTTCACCGCGCGCAAACCATCAACAGTGGTTTTGGCGTCAATAACGTTCGGTGAGCAGTATTTTTTCGCTTCTTTTACCGCGCTCGCCGCCCAATAGCCCGCATCAACGTAATCTGCGGTGGTTTTATCGCCCAGCAAGTTCAGCGGAACGCCCGCAAACTGGCCGCGACCGCCGCCGTGACAGAACAGAACCTTATAGTTAGAGGGAATATTCAGCAGGTCGCGAAAATCCTTTTCTGCTTCTTCCGC
The DNA here is from genome assembly GCF_042788095.1 of Kosakonia sp. YIM B13571. Taxonomy (NCBI): domain Bacteria; kingdom Pseudomonadati; phylum Pseudomonadota; class Gammaproteobacteria; order Enterobacterales; family Enterobacteriaceae; genus Kosakonia; species Kosakonia sp. YIM B13571. Next base: position 264,584 of record NZ_JBHZPL010000001.1, read on the forward strand.
CACGTGGATAAATTCTTTACCACGATGGCTAATTTCCATCACCGACGTGCCAAGGCCTTGCCAGTCGCACAATTCTTGTTGCGCTTGTTTGAGCACATCCGCCGGTAATACTGCCGGGCCAGAACTAAAATTAAAGACCTGAGTCATTTCCCCTCACCACGCTATAAAGCAATAAGTTATTCCTGTGACATCGGTTTTATCATTCAGCGCTACGCGCCGCAACGGGTAATGGGCGACAGCGCCAGGATGTGCGCTAACTCACATAGCAGAAAGTTTTGTTTGCCCACTGCAGACCCGATAAAAACGCTGTTATGTCACGCGAACGGCCCGGCTTGCCTTCGACCATTCCGGATTTGCACAACGCGGGCAAGATTGTTTTTCCCCTTTTTGCATGGCGACAATTTTACTGCAACGGACACAAACATAATCCCCCGTTTCGGGAACCGTCGTGAAACGCTCACTGCAACCTTCAGGCAAAATACATAACCCAGGTTTCACCTCATCGTCCGGGAAGTAGTAAACGCTGATTTGACCGTTGGTTTCCATTATTGCCAGACGAATCTGTCCGAGTTGTTCCACGCCACTTAAACGTAGCTCCATAAAGAACTCGAACTCGGTCATGTTTGCCGCATGCACCTTTTCCCACGCCAGTTCACCATTTTCAACGATGACAACCGGTTTGCCTTCCAGCAAATCTTCCAGCTTTTCGCTGTGCGACATCAGCCACATCACAAACCGATAGAGCAACGCTAAAGTGATAAAAACCACCAGCACCGGCAGCATGGGAACATCGTCGTAGAAAGCGACATCCCCGGCGGCCGATCCCAATGTCAGGATTATCAGCACCTCAAACAGGGACATCTGGCGTACGCCGCGTCGCCCGGTGATTTTGAGAAATAAAAAGACCAAAACAAAGGTATAGACACTACGCAGTGCGACTTCCCCGAGAAAATCAAGAGGGACCTTGTCGAGCGCCATACGGTGCAGATCAAATGCTTTCATTTTTTATGCCTGAACAGTTCGTTATTTTTCTTAATCATAGCCAGAACTTTTATTTTCGTCGGTCAGATGTGGAAGATAGCGTCAGTCACGCAAAACCCGTATCATTGCGCGCTTTACGTACGAAAAAAGTGACCGCCATGACTCAAACATTTATTCCCGGCAAAGATGCCGCGCTGGAAGATTCCATCGCCCGTTTCCAGCAAAAGCTCACCGATCTCGGTTTTAACATCGAAGAGGCCTCATGGCTGAACCCGGTGCCAAACGTCTGGTCTGTACATATTCGCGATAAAGAGTGCGCGCTGTGCTTCACCAACGGCAAAGGTGCGACCAAAAAAGCCGCACTGGCCTCTGCGCTGGGCGAGTATTTCGAGCGTCTTTCCACCAACTACTTCTTCGCTGACTTCTGGCTGGGTGATGCTATCGCACAGAGCCCGTTCGTCCATTATCCGAATGAGAAATGGTTCCCACTGCCAGAAGATGACTCCCTGCCGGAAGGCATTCTGGATGCGCGTCTGCGTGCCTACTACGACCCGCAGAACGAACTGGCTGCAGGGATGCTCGTTGATCTGCAATCCGGCAACGATGAGCGCGGTATCTGCGCCCTGCCGTTTACCCGCCAGTCTGATGAGCAGACGGTTTATATCCCGATGAATATTGTCGGCAACTTATACGTTTCGAACGGCATGTCAGCCGGGAACACGCGCAATGAAGCCCGCGTGCAGGGGCTGTCAGAAGTGTTCGAACGCCATATTAAGAATCGCATTATTGCCGAGAGCATCAGCCTGCCAGAAATCCCGCAGGAGGTGCTGGCGCGCTATCCTGGCGTTGTCGAAGCGATTGCTAAACTGGAAGCGGAAGGTTTCCCGATTTTTGCTTACGACGGTTCTCTGGGCGGTAAATATCCGGTTATCTGCGTGGTCCTGTTCAACCCGGCCAACGGCACCTGTTTTGCCTCTTTTGGCGCACATCCTGATTTCGGCGTGGCGCTTGAGCGTACCGTTACCGAGCTGCTGCAAGGCCGCGGGTTGAAAGATCTGGATGTTTTCACACCGCCAACCTTTGATGATGAAGAAGTGGCTGAACATGCCAACCTCGAGACTCACTTTATCGACTCCAGCGGCTTGATCTCCTGGGATCTGTTCAAGCAGGATGCAGATTATCCGTTTGTTGACTGGAGCTTCGCAGGTACGACTGAAGAAGAGTTCGCCACACTCATGGCTATCTTTAAGGCAGAAGATAAAGAAGTCTATATTGCCGATTATGAGCATCTGGGCGTTTACGCCTGCCGTATTCTGGTACCAGGTATGTCCGATATTTATCCGGCGGAAGATCTGTGGCTGGCGAACAACACCATGGGCAGCCATTTGCGCGAAACCATCCTCTCTTTGCCAGGCAGTGAATGGGAAAAAGAGGAGTACCTCAACCTTATCGCGCAGCTTGATGACGAAGGTCATGATGACTTCACCCGCGTTCGCGAACTGTTGGGGCTGGCGACCGGCAAAGACAATGGCTGGTACACGCTGCGCATTGGCGAACTAAAAGCGATGTTGGCGCTGGCAGGCGGCGATTTGGATCAGGCATTAGCCTGGACTGAATGGACGATGGAATTCAACGCCTCGATCTTTAGCGCCGAACGGGCAAATTACTACCGCTGCCTGCAGACATTATTGTTACTGGCACAGGAAGAAGAACGCGAGCCGCTGCAATATCTGAATGCATTCGTACGTATGTATGGTGCGCAAGCAGTTGAAGCCGCCAGCGCCGCATTGAGCGGTGAAGAGCCGTTCTATGACCTGCAACCGGCAGACGGTTCCTTGCAGGCATTCCCGGCGCATCAGTCACTGTTAGCGGCTTACGAAAAATTACAACGAGCCAAACGGGCATTCTGGTCGAAATAGCGACAAGTAGTACGACAATATGTAGGCTTAATGCGTGGTCTACGCTATATTACGGGGCAATTTCATTGCCCCGTTTTATTTATTTTTGGGCGATGACAGCCATATGTAATATTAAAGTTAAATATGGGTAAATATAATTATCCACTCCAACGAATAATGTTACTTCTTATGGCAATTACTCCATTTTAATTAACTGATTTTTGGGAGGTCACATAAAAAATTTCAACTCATTTTGCAATTTTTAAAATTTATTTTTATTTTGATAATCAACAAGTTACTCCGCATTCGTAGAAAAACCACGCTCTTTGCGGTCCTATAAGCCAGGCGAGATATGATCCATATCAAATTCTCTTCTATAATGCTTTGTTAGTATCTCGTCGCCGACTTAATAAAGAGAGAGTTAGTGTGAAAGCTGACAACCCTTTTGATCTTATTCTTCCAGCCGAGATGGCCAAAGTTGCCGAAGAAGCTGGTGTCTATAAAGCGACTAAACATCCGCTTAAGACTTTCTATCTTGCGATTACCGCAGGTGTGTTTATCTCCATTGCTTTCGTTTTCTACATCACCGCCACCACAGGTACCGGCGCAATGCCGTACGGTATTGCTAAACTGATCGGTGGTATCTGCTTCTCATTGGGGCTGATTCTTTGCATCATCTGCGGTGCGGATCTCTTCACTTCAACCGTACTGATTGTCGTAGCGAAAGCGAGTGGGCGTATCACTTGGGGGCAACTGGCCCGTAACTGGATTAACGTCTATGTCGGCAACCTGGTGGGGGCGCTGCTGTTTGTGCTGTTAATGTGGTTATCTGGCGAGCATATGGTCGCCAACGGTGGCTGGGGTTTAAACGTGCTACAAACCGCAGACCATAAAGTACACCACACATTTATTGAAGCCGTTGCGCTTGGCATTCTGGCTAACCTGATGGTTTGCATGGCCGTGTGGATGAGTTATTCCGGCCGCAGTCTGATGGACAAAGCCATGATTATGGTTCTGCCGGTGGCGATGTTTGTTGCCAGCGGTTTTGAGCACAGCATTGCGAATATGTTTATGATCCCGATGGGTATTGTAATCCGCAACTTTGCAAGCCCGGAGTTCTGGACCGCAGTTGGTTCCAGCCCGGAAAGTTTCTCTCACCTGACCATTATGAATTTCATCACTGATAACCTGATCCCTGTAACAATCGGGAATATCATTGGTGGAGGATTATTAGTCGGGTTGACATACTGGGTCATTTACCTGCGTGGCAACGACCATCATTAATGGTTGTTTCAGGCAGTAAATAAAAAATCCACTTAAGAAGGTAGGTGTTACATGTCCGAGCTTAATGAAAAATTAGCCACAGCCTGGGAAGGTTTTGTAAAAGGCGATTGGCAAAACGCAGTAAACGTACGTGACTTTATCCAGAAAAACTACACCCCGTACGAAGGCGATGAGTCCTTCCTGGCTGGCGCTACTGACGCGACCACCAAACTGTGGGACAAAGTCATGGAAGGCGTTAAACTGGAAAACCGCACCCACGCGCCAGTTGATTTTGACACCTCCGTTGCCTCAACCATCACATCTCACGACGCTGGTTACATCAATAAAGCGTTAGAGAAAATTGTTGGTCTGCAGACTGAAGCTCCGCTGAAACGCGCAATCATCCCGTTCGGCGGCATCAAAATGGTTGAAAGCTCCTGCAAAGCGTACAACCGCGAGCTGGATCCGCAACTTAAAAAAATCTTCACCGAATACCGCAAAACCCATAACCAGGGTGTATTCGATGTTTACACCAAAGACATTCTGAACTGCCGTAAATCCGGCGTTCTGACCGGTCTGCCGGATGCTTACGGCCGCGGTCGTATCATCGGTGACTACCGTCGCGTTGCGCTGTACGGTATCGACTATCTGATGAAAGACAAATACGCACAGTTCCTGTCTCTGCAATCTGACATGGAAAATGGCGTAAACCTGGAAGCAACTATCCGTCTGCGTGAAGAAATTGCTGAACAGCATCGCGCACTGGGTCAGATCAAAGAGATGGCGGCAAAATATGGCTGTGATATCTCTGCTCCGGCTACCAACGCTCAGGAAGCAATCCAGTGGACCTACTTCGGTTACCTGGCCGCTGTTAAGTCTCAAAACGGCGCTGCAATGTCCTTCGGTCGCGTATCCACCTTCCTGGACGTGTACATCGAACGTGACCTGAAAGCAGGCAAAATCACTGAGAAAGACGCTCAGGAAATGATTGACCACCTGGTCATGAAACTGCGTATGGTTCGCTTCCTGCGTACACCTGAATATGATGAACTGTTCTCTGGTGACCCGATTTGGGCAACTGAATCTATCGGTGGTATGGGCGTTGATGGCCGTACACTGGTTTCCAAAAACAGCTTCCGTTTCCTGAACACTCTGTACACCATGGGCCCGTCTCCGGAACCGAACATCACTGTTCTGTGGTCTGAAAAACTGCCGCTGAACTTCAAAAAATTCGCTGCAAAAGTCTCCATCGATACTTCTTCTCTGCAGTACGAGAATGATGACTTGATGCGCCCGGACTTCAACAACGATGACTACGCGATTGCATGCTGCGTAAGCCCGATGGTTGTGGGTAAACAAATGCAGTTCTTCGGTGCGCGTGCTAACCTGGCGAAAACCATGCTGTACGCCATCAACGGCGGCGTTGATGAAAAACTGAAAATGCAGGTAGGTCCGAAATCTGAACCTATCAAAGGCGACGTTCTGAAGTTCGACGAAGTGATGGAACGTATGGATCACTTCATGGATTGGCTGGCTAAACAGTACGTCACCGCACTGAACGTCATCCACTACATGCACGACAAATACAGCTACGAAGCTTCACTGATGGCGCTGCACGATCGTGACGTTATCCGTACCATGGCTTGCGGTATCGCTGGCCTGTCCGTAGCGGCTGACTCCCTGTCTGCTATCAAATACGCGAAAGTTAAACCGATTCGTGATGAAGACGGTCTGGCTATCGACTTCGAAATCGAAGGCGAATATCCGCAGTTTGGTAACAACGACGCTCGCGTTGATGATATGGCGGTTGACCTGGTTGAACGTTTCATGAAGAAAATTCAGAAACTGACCACTTACCGCAACGCTATCCCGACTCAGTCTGTTCTGACCATTACTTCTAACGTTGTGTACGGTAAGAAAACGGGTAATACCCCGGATGGTCGTCGCGCTGGTGCTCCGTTCGGACCGGGTGCTAACCCGATGCACGGTCGTGACCAGAAAGGTGCTGTTGCCTCTCTGACTTCCGTCGCTAAACTGCCGTTCGCTTACGCTAAAGATGGTATCTCTTACACCTTCTCTATCGTGCCGAACGCGCTGGGTAAAGACGACGAAGTACGTAAAACCAACCTGGCGGGTCTGATGGATGGTTACTTCCACCACGAAGCGTCCATCGAAGGTGGTCAGCACCTGAACGTGAACGTAATGAACCGCGAAATGCTGCTCGACGCGATGGAAAACCCGGAAAAATATCCGCAGTTGACCATCCGTGTTTCCGGTTATGCCGTGCGTTTTAACTCCCTGACTAAAGAACAGCAGCAGGATGTTATTACTCGTACTTTCACTCAGACCATGTAATGGTATTGACTGAAACTACGCAGTAATAAGCGTATAATAAAGGCTCCACGACTGTGGGGCCTTTTTAACGCCTGAAGTGTGCTTCGTCAGCCATCTATACTTGCTGGATGTCTGCCAAAACAGACTTAGCGCAGAAGGAATTAAACTGCGCAGACACAGGCCCCGGATGGGCCACATCTGGAGAAAACACCGCAATGTCAGTTATTGGTCGCATCCACTCCTTTGAATCCTGCGGCACGGTCGACGGCCCGGGCATCCGTTTCATCACCTTCTTCCAGGGCTGCCTGATGCGCTGCCTGTATTGCCATAACCGCGATACATGGGATACACACGGTGGCAAAGAGATCACCGTTGAAGAACTGATGAAAGACGTCGTTACCTATCGGCACTTTATGAACGCCTCCGGCGGTGGCGTAACGGCATCCGGTGGGGAAGCAATCTTGCAGGCGGAATTCGTTCGCGACTGGTTTCGCGCCTGTAAAAAAGAGAGCATCCACACCTGCCTCGATACCAACGGCTTTGTGCGCCGTTACGATCCGGTGATTGATGAATTGCTGGAAGTTACCGATTTGGTGATGCTCGATCTGAAGCAAATGAACGATGAGATCCATCAGAATCTGGTAGGCGTATCCAATCATCGAACCCTTGAATTCGCCCAGTATTTATCGAAGAAAAATATCAACGTATGGATCCGTTACGTCGTTGTGCCCGGCTGGTCTGACGATGACGATTCTGCACACCGCCTTGGTGAATTTACCCGCGACATGGGCAACGTCGAGAAAATCGAACTCCTTCCCTATCACGAGCTCGGTAAACATAAATGGGTGGCGATGGGTGAAGAGTACAAGCTGGACGGTATTCACCCGCCGAAAAAAGAGACGATGGAGCGCGTTAAAGGTATCCTGGAACAGTACGGTCACAAAGTGATGTACTGAGCCCTCTCTGAGACAAAAAAGCCACAACGCACCGTTGTGGCTTTTTTATTGCTAACCAGGGGAGCGACCTTCAGCAAAGGAAGTGAGATCTCCGTTTTAGCGCTACCAGGATTTAAACTCAGCAAACGTCTGGCACCTTTTTAAGGTTTCAGTAGCCTCTACAGGGACAAACCATCACTTTTATAAAAACTCATTTTGACTTGTCAAACGGTATACATCAGGCGTGTGCCACTGGCGTTGGATGATGTCCTGCTTTGCGCATCAGCATCACCAGATAGATAAACGACACACCAGCAATCATGATAAACAGCAAGCTATCTGAATAACTTTGCATCAGCATTGCGGTCAGCGTCGGACCAAGCAGGCTGCCAATGGTGTAACTCAATAGCAGCGCCTGGTTCATTGCCACCAGTTGATGATGTTCCACTTTCTCACAGGCCCATGCCATCGCCACCGGGTAAAGGGTAAAACCCGCCGTCCCGAGCACAAAAAGCGCGGGTGCCATGGCTGCATTGCTCAACATCGCAAAACAGCCCACGATCACGACAAACACCTGCACACGCAGCACCAGCAGACGACCAAAACGATCTGCCAGCCGACCAATCGGCCACTGACCTACGATACCGGCGCTGACCATCAGCGCCATCCAGAAACCAATGCCTGAATCGCTAATCCCCTGGTGGGAAAGATAAAGCGGCATCAAGCCGTACAGCGAACCAAGGATGATCCCGGAGATAATACAGCCATTCACGCCCAGGCGAGCATGGCGCAGACGCAACATCGGCCATACCGAGGTCGGAGCCTGTTCTTCGCTCTGCTGGTTGACAATGCGGGTAAATAGTAGCGGCAGGATCGCCGCCAACACCAGCGCAGTCGTCCACGGTAGCACACTCATCAGATCTGTCGGTAATTTACTGACCATTACCTGGCCAAGCACTGTGCCGACGTAGTAAACCATCATATAGGCTGCCAACAAGCGCCCACGATTGCGCGATGTGCCGCTACACATTAAGGCGCTTTCCACAACTACCCAAATCATCGCACAGCCTACGCCAGCGACGAAGCGCCAAACCATCCAGCTCCAGAAGCCAATCATCAACCCCAGGCCAACACAGCCTGCGGCAAAAATCAGCGAAGCAAGATAATAACTGCGGTTAAAACCCAGACAGCGAATTAAACGCCCGGTCAGTAACGTACCCAGCAAGTTGCCAGTGAAATAGGAAGAACCCACCATCCCCACCTGCCAGGTCGGTAAATTTTCGTGGGTGAGCCAGAGCGGCACGAGCGTATTTAGCGTCGCGATCGCCAGCGTCAACAGCATTAAGCCACAGAGCAATAGCAGCACTGGCCGGGTATAGATGGACATGGGTAAAAACCGTGAGGAAGTTCAGTTTGCGTGCGCATCATGCCACCGGTAAGAACATTGTCAATCCACGGATTTTAGACGCTGACATATTTTGCACCTCGACGATTCGTAAAACTTATCCAGCATTGGGCTTAACAAAGGACGATACGATTCCCCCTATTGATAATGAAAGAATATTTTTGCAAATAGACGGAATTGTCGGTCGAAAAAATTCATGATGAATACCGGAACAAAAAGACTGAAACAGACGCGGAAAAGGTGAGGTAAAATTATTCACCTGCACAGCAGGCAGTAATGATTTTGTCCCGAAAAGGCGCGCCAAAAACTCTAAAAGTAGCTTCTGGCAGAGCTATAAAATTTTGATCCAAAACCAGGTGCTCGCTGCATACATCTCCAAGACGCCGCTTTTCTTTTATCAGTAAAAAACGACCTGCAAAGCAGACGATATAGATAACGACTTTAAAATGCGGACTAAAAACCCTGGAAGAAAGTCTTACCCGTTCGTTAGCTGTAAACCCAGAGACAGTTAGGCAAAGAGCTGAGCACGCTCACGGCGTCTGGTTTTAAATCAGCAATAAAAAAGCGCCCGCAGGCGCTTTCAGAATTAACATTCACTGCAAGCAGATTAGCCGATAAACTCAAGGCCATTCATGTACGGACGCAATACTTCCGGTACTTCAATTCGACCATCAGCCTGCTGATAGTTTTCCATTACCGCCACCAGCGTACGGCCAACTGCCAGACCGGAACCATTCAGCGTATGAACCAGACGGGTTTTCTTGTCAGACTTGCTACGGCAGCGCGCTTGCATACGACGAGCCTGGAAATCCCATACGTTAGAACAGGAAGAGATTTCGCGGTAAGTATCCTGTGCCGGCACCCACACTTCCAGATCGTAGGTTTTGCACGCACCGAAGCCCATATCACCCGAGCACAGCAGCACTTTACGATAAGGAAGCCCCAGCAGCTGCAACACTTTCTCAGCGTGGCCGGTCATCTCTTCCAGCGCCGCCATAGAATCTTCCGGGCGAACGATCTGCACCATTTCAACTTTATCGAACTGATGCATACGGATCAGACCACGCGTATCACGCCCATAAGATCCCGCTTCTGAACGGAAACATGGCGTGTGGGCAGTCATTTTGATCGGCAGATCATCTTCATCAATGATCTCATCACGCACCAGGTTCGTCAGCGGAACTTCGGCAGTCGGGATCAACGCGTAATTACTGCTGTCTGCTTCTTCTTCCAGCGGACGAGTGTGGAACAAATCACCCGCGAATTTCGGTAACTGCCCGGTGCCGTACAATGTATCCTGGTTGACCAGATACGGAACATAGTTCTCTGCGTAGCCATGCTGTTCAGTGTGCAAGTCCAGCATGAACTGTGCCAGCGCACGGTGCATACGCGCAATCTGCCCTTTCATCACAACAAAGCGAGAGCCTGTAAGTTTCACCGCTGCGGCGAAATCCAACCCGCTGTGCATTTCACCCAGCGTTACGTGATCGCGAATGTCGAAATCGAATTTGCGCGGCGTACCCCAACGGCTGACCTCAACGTTGTCGTTTTCGTCACGGCCTACTGGAACACAATCGTCTGGCAGGTTGGGGATCGTCAGTGCGATGTCGCGGATCTCCGCCAACAGGGTTTCCAGCTCCGCTTTAGCCGCGTCCAGCTCTTCACCCAGTTTGTTCACTTCCAGGCGTAAAGGCTCGATATCTTCCCCGCGTGCTTTCGCCTGGCCAATGGATTTCGATCGCGAGTTGCGTTCCGCCTGCAAGTTTTCAGTATTAACTTGCAAGACTTTACGACGCTCTTCGAGCGCACGTAATTTATCTACGTCCAGCTTAAAGCCCCGGCGTGCCAGTTTTTCAGCGACTGCGTCTGGCTCGGTACGCAGCAGATTGGGATCGAGCATGCTTTTCCTGTGCTTATCGAATTGAAATAAAAGGATACGACCGCAGCCTGCGGTCGACGGTGTAAGCCGTAACCTTACCGCAACGCCCGCCCTAGCGATAGCGTTTTATAGGGCTTTTATGATCCTGTTCGGTAAGCCAGGCGAGCTTTTCGCCAATCTTACCTTCAAGGCCTCTTGTCGAGGGATGATAATAGCGCGTCTGCGCCAGTTCTTGCGGGAAATACTCTTCACCGGCCGCATAGGCATTGGGTTCATCATGAGCGTAGCGATACTCTTGTCCGTAACCCATCTCTTTCATTAGCTTGGTTGGCGCATTACGCAAATGAACTGGCACATCATAATCGGGGCGATCGCGCGCATCAGCCAGCGCCGCTTTGAACGCCGAATAAACCGCATTACTTTTCGGCGCACAGGCAAGGTAGACGATCGCCTGAGCAATCGCACGCTCACCTTCTGCAGGACCAACGCGCGTAAAACAATCCCAGGCTGCAATCGCGACCTGCATCGCACGCGGATCGGCGTTGCCTACATCTTCAGAGGCAATTGCCAGGCAGCGTCGCGCGACATATAAAGGATCGCCGCCAGCCGTGATAATTCTCGCATACCAATAAAGCGCCGCATCCGGCGCACTGCCGCGGACCGATTTGTGCAACGCGGAAATTAAATCGTAAAAACGATCGCCTTTATTGTCGAAACGGGCGCTGCGTTCACCGGCAATTTCCGTAAGCAGTTCTGGCTTTAATACACGCTTGCCGGAATTGTCGAGTTCCGCCATATCCGCCATCATCTCAAGCGTATTAAGCGCCCGGCGCGCATCACCGCCAACTAGCTCGGCAATTGCCCGCCGGGTTTCATCCGGCAGAACAATATCCTGCCCGCCGTAACCGCGCGCTTTGTCTTCCATCGCCTGCGTTAAGACCTGTTCGATATCCTCGGTGGTCAGCGATTTAAGCAAATAAACGCGCGCACGAGACAGCAATGCAGAATTGAGTTCAAAAGAGGGGTTTTCCGTCGTCGCGCCAATAAAAGTGATAGTGCCATCTTCAATATGTGGCAGAAAAGCGTCCTGCTGGCTCTTATTAAAACGATGAACTTCATCGACAAACAGAATGGTACGGCGCCCGGCATTACGGTTTTGACGCGCACGCTCAATAGCTTCGCGGATCTCTTTCACCCCGGAGGTCACTGCCGAAATACGCTCCACATCTGCATTGGCGTAACGCGCAATCACTTCGGCGAGCGTGGTTTTGCCCGTTCCAGGCGGTCCCCATAGAATCATGGAGTGTAAGTGTCCGGCTTCAATCGCGCGCGGGAGCGGCTTACCCGGCGCAAACAGATGTTGCTGACCAATGTACTGCGCTAAATTTTCTGGCCGCATACGCGCGGCCAGAGGTTGAAACGCATTATCGGAAAAGTCGAGCGACATGTTACTCATGCACGCCTCTTACTTGCGCTGATCGTCAACCGTTACGCCCTTCGGCGGGGTAAAGGTAAATTTAGACGCATCAACGGTGCCGTTTTGCTGTGATTTCAGCTGATAGCTGCTGCGCTGATCGTCCTGCTCAATGGCGCTAAATTGATGGATAGTGCCATCACGCCCTACATTGATGGTGAACTGCTTCAGGTTACCGTTGTTGCCTTTCGGCGTCAGAACGAAGTCATCACCCTTCTGCTCAATATTGTACTGCTGCCAGTCGCTTGCCTGATTACGGGCAATCAGCATAAACGGCGTGTTACCCGTGGCGTCTTTCAGCCAGGTTGCTGTTGCCTGCTCAACAAAGGGGTTATAAAACCACAGCGTTTTACCATCCGACACCAGCACACTTTCATCCGGCTGGGTCATATGCCAGTTGAACAGATTCGGGCGTTTCACCCACAGATCGCCCTGACCTTCCTGCACCGCAGCGCCGCTGCTATCGGTCACTTTTTGAGTGAAGGTAGCATGAAAGCTGCTGACCTTATCGAGACGGCTTTTCAGGTCGCTGGAAGCATCAGCCCACACATTGCTGACCAACAGACTACCCATTAATGCACAAACCAAAGCGACTTTTTTCATTGCTGTTCCTTAAATACGTCACTCCCGACGCGGGAGAATACTTCTGTCACTCTAAGCACCGAGTACCAGGAGCAACAGAAGAAAAGACTGAATTTCTATTGCGTTACACATCTTTGCAATCAGTCAAACGGCGGCGGAGCCAGCACTTCACGGTTTCCGTTATGTCCTTGTTCGCTGACGATTCCCTGGGCTTCCATCTGCTCGATGATGCGCGCCGCGCGGTTATAGCCGATACGGAATTGGCGCTGTACGCCGGAGATTGAGGCTTTACGTTTTTCGGTCACGAAATTAACCGCCTGATCGAATAACGGATCCAGCTCTTCTCCTCCCTCAAAACCGCCACCTGCACCACCTTCGCTTTCGCTATCCGAGGTAATGCCATCGACATACTGTGGACGCCCGCGCGCTTTCCAGTCCTGCACAACGGCGTGCACTTCCTGGTCACGAACGAATGCACCATGTACACGCACCGGCGCAGAGGTCGAGTTCGGGCCGGAATAGAGCATATCCCCCATTCCCAGTAGCGATTCTGCACCGCTCTGATCGAGGATGGTGCGCGAGTCAATTTTGCTCGAAACGGTAAAAGCGATACGTGTCGGGATGTTGGCTTTAATTAGGCCAGTAATGACATCCACAGATGGACGCTGAGTCGCCAGCACCAGATGAATCCCGGCGGCGCGCGCTTTTTGCGCCAGGCGCGCAATCAACTCTTCCACTTTCTTACCGACGGTCATCATCAAATCGGCGAATTCATCCACCAGCACTACGATATACGGCAGTTTTTCCAGCACCGGATGCTCGACATCCATGCTATCACCGGGTTTCCAGTAAGGATCCGGGATCGGGCGGCCCATTCGTGCTGCTTCAGCGATCTTCTCGTTGTAGCCCGCCAGATTACGCACTCCGAGCGCCGACATCAGCTTGTAGCGACGCTCCATTTCGTTGACGCTCCAGCGCAAGGCGTTAGCAGCGTCTTTCATGTCGGTGACGACCTCGGTAAGCAGGTGCGGAATCCCTTCATATACTGACAACTCGAGCATTTTCGGGTCGATCATGATAAAGCGCACCTCTTCCGGCGTCGCTTTATACAGCATGCTGAGGATCATGGCATTCACGCCCACCGATTTACCGGAACCGGTCGTACCCGCAACCAACAGGTGCGGCATCTTCGCCAGGTCGGCGATTACCGGATCGCCCGCGATATCTTTACCCAGCACTACAGTCAGCGGCGACGGGTTTTCGCGGAATTTCACGCAGTCCAAGACTTCACGCAGGTAAACGGTTTGCCGTTTCTTGTTCGGCAGTTCCAGACCAACGTACGGTTTACCCGGAATAACTTCCACCACACGCACCGCAACGGTCGACAACGAACGCGCCAGATCGCGGGAAAGGTTCGAAATACGCGCAGCTTTCACACCCGGGGCGAGATTCAACTCAAAACGGGTGATAACCGGGCCTGGAGAATAATTGACCACATCAGCTTTGATGCGGAAATCCGCCAGTCGCGCTTCCACCAGACGCGCCATCTGTTCCAGCGCAAACGTGTCTACCGGTTCGACTTCCGCTGGCGGCTGCGTCAGCAAATCCAACGACGGCAACGGTGTCGTTGGTTTTTGCATCGGGCGACTGTCGCCATTACGCATTAGCAGCGGGTGAATCAGGCTCTCTTGCGGCTGTGCAGCAGGTTGTTGCACTGGCTGCTGATACTGCTGCGGCTGTGCAACAGGATGATGCACCGGCTGCTGATACTGCTGCGGCTGTACAACAGATTGATGCACCGACTGCTGATACTGCTGCGGCTGTGCAACAGGATGATGCACTGGCTGCTGATACTGCTGCGGCTGTGCAACAGGTTGATGCACCGGCTGTTGATACTGCTGCGGCTGTGCAACAGGTTGGTGAGCTGGCTGCTGATACTGCTGCGGTTGTTGATGATGATACGGCACAGCCAGCGTTTCCTGCTCTGGCATCCCACCCGGCGTAAACAACGGTTCACTCGGGCCATCATCTACGAGTGTCTTCATTGGTGAGAACGCAAAGTCCTCCGGCATAAACGCCTGAGTCCCGGCAGGTTGTTCACCCGCATACCGCTGCTGCTGCGATGCAGCGAACTGACGCGCCAGTTCCGCCTCTTCTGCGTCTTCTTCACTCGGTACAGCATGTACAGCATGCTGCGACTGGAATTGCGGCGCCTCATGCTGGAATCCATCACCATAGCGATCGTGCTGCGTAGCGGCAAACTGGCGCGCCAGTTCATCCTGCTGCAGCATATCAGCATCATCTTCCGTGAATTGATCGTTATGATGGCGCGTTTCATCTTCTTCGCGCGCACGCTCTTCTGCCATCCGCTGAGACGGCAGCTTAATGCCATAAGAAGCCAGTTCACGGCGCGTCGGTACACGGATCCGGTTCGGGCGCGGAAGCTGCGGGCCAATCCCCTCTTTCACCTGCGGACGCGGTGTACCACCAGCCGCAAGGCTGAACATCGGACCTGCAGCAGCTGTTGCCACGGTGACACTACTGGCGGCCTGCTGTATTCCGGCTGCAACTGGCGCAACGGTTGCCTCAACAGGCGGTATCGATGGCATAGCCGGTGCAACTGGCTTCGAAACCGGTTCAATATTTTCGGGCTCAGGAATCGGCTGATACCACGCCGCCAGCTGCTCACGCTCGCGCGCACGCTTCTCCTCTACTTCTTCGAAGTAATAGAGCGGTGGACGAGTCTGTTTCACTTCTTCAACTACAGGTTCAGGTTCGACGACGAATTCTGGCGCCGGGGAGATTTGCGGCTGTGATTCACCCTGCCATGGCAGCGGATCGTGTAGCGGCTGCGTATAAACATCGTTTTCTTGCGGCTGTGCCGTCACCGAAGCTTCTGGCGTCCAACTATCCTGCGCGACAGGCTGCTGCCACTCTGGTTCAGCGTATTGTGCAGACGAATATGCAGCTTCCTGTGAAACCGACGGGTTTGGTACAGGCTGGTAAGATGCGAGTGAGTTCTGCTCATCTGGTGCTGGCTGATACGCAGCGGCCTGCTGAACGGGCGGCTGAGCATAGGGCCACTCAATTTCCTGCGGTGCCTGCACAACTGGCTCAACAGGCGTAGCATAAGCCTGCGTAGCGACAGTCGTCGCGGCAGCAGCAGCGGCCACAGGTGCCGTTATGCTGCGGCCATTGAGCAGCGGATCGTATTCCTGTTCAAATTCAGTTGCGCGATGCCCAGAGAACAACACGTCGTCAGCATCCGCAGGGATACCACGAGCGCTATAAGCAATATCGTCTTCATCGTCATCCATCCGCTTGCCGGAGAACAACGCCTCATCGGTTTTGCGCCCCATCGGATTCGCAAACTTTTCGGCAACGCGTTTTCGCCGCGCCAGTGCACCACGCAAAATACGCGTACGGCGAGATTCACGCGGAGCGTCTATTTCACCTTTATCTTCATCATCCTCTTCATACTCTTCGTCATCGACCCAGGTGTCATCACGACGGGTACGATTACTGGCGAAAGTGAGAATGTTGAGAATCACACTGCCAATTTTCTCGGCAATGGTCACCCATGACCACCCGGTGAACAGCGTCAAACCGGCGGCCCAGATACAGAGCAGCGCCAGTGTACCGCCACTGCTACGCAGCAAGGGTTGTAGCGTGGTACTTAGCAAGCTGCCAATGACGCCGCCGGAGGCGAAATACCAAATGTCATCCGCATTAATCGCCGCCAAGCCACAAGAAGTGAGAATAAGCGCCAGCGCGCCAATCATGCGCAGCGATACGGCAAAATAGTCGATATAGTCTTCACTGGCCCGGTGGCGATACGCAAACCAGCAGCCGCCGATAATGATCACCGGGATGGTATAAGCCATGATGCCAAAAATGAAAAACAACGTATCAGCAAGCCACGCGCCGGGCACGCCGCCAATATTATGGATAGGCTCATGCCAGGCCGTTTGCGACCAACTGGGATCGGACGGGTTAAAGCTGAGAAGCGCTGCCATTAACCAGACGGCAGAAAGTGAAACGAGGATCAGCAACGCCTCCAGGAGTCGACGCCCGCTGCTTAACTTGGTCAGTGTGACTTCTTTGTCTTCGGTGTATTCCTGGCTCAAGACAGGCTCTCCAGGTCCTTGATGCTAAAACGGACAACAGCGCCGGGTCTCCCCGGCACTGTTGCTGTATGGATTAACAGGAGTGTAATCAAAAAACAGCGATTTTGCACCTGTTCCGTATTAGCGCGTCTTAATAACCAGACGATTGCTCTGTTTGACTTCTTCCATTACCACATATGTGCGGGTGTCGTTTACGCCCGGCAGACGCAGCAGGGTTTCCCCTAACAGTTTGCGGTAAGCCGACATATCCGGCACACGCGTCTTCAACAGGTAGTCGAAATCGCCTGAAACCAAATGACACTCTTGAATCTCTTCAAGCTTTTGCACGGCAGAGTTGAATTGTTCAAACACATCCGGCGCGCCACGATTCAGAGTAATCTCAACAAATACCAGAAGTGATGCATCCAGATAATGCGGGTTCAGCAGCGCCGTATAGCCCTGAATAAACCCTTGTCTTTCCAGCCTGCGCACACGCTCAAGGCATGGCGTTGGGGAAAGCCCCACTCGTTTAGAAAGCTCGACGTTGGAAATACGCCCATCTTTTTGCAATTCATTCAGAATATTACGATCGATGCGGTCGAGATCTTTGCCAGGGCGCTTCTTGCTATCTACCATTATTATTGTCTCTCTGTATTCCTTCCCTACTCCTGTCTTGACCCTGTGCACTTCACTGTTCAGAGTCTTTGCCCGTCGCGCTACGCGGCGCGTAATTTAAATTAGCGCGTCACGTAATCCCAGGGGCAGTATTGAGAAGACCGTTGCCAGGGGCAGCTATCGATATCACGAATGGCGTCTGTCCACGCCATACGTAGATTTCGCTAGCCCGGTAAAAATGGCATTTACATGCATGAATTTGCGTCACGCGCGAAACACTGCTTTTTTTCTTCCTTTGATGTTTTCGCAAATGCGCAGGGGATTGTCAAAGCAAAACATCTTTTTTTAGTACAACATGCCAGATATTCATCAGGGTCGTTCCCTAATCATCATTTTATCACCTTATAACTGACCCTTTTTCAGTAGGAATTATTATATTTAGGCGGTTAACAACCCTTCAGCCATCGGCTCTTTCTATTACACATATCGTTAACAAAATCGCTGCACCCTTTTTTTACGCCGGTAAATTCCCTACAATCCAGCCCAATGTCTGCCAAACAACAACGAGGATCTCATGGGTACGGCCAAACACAGTAAGCTGCTTATCCTTGGTTCAGGACCTGCCGGTTATACCGCGGCGGTCTATGCTGCACGCGCTAACCTGCAGCCAGTTCTGATTACCGGTATGGAAAAAGGCGGCCAGCTCACCACCACCACTGAAGTGGAAAACTGGCCGGGCGACCCGCACGATCTGACCGGGCCACTGCTGATGGAACGCATGCATGAACATGCCACCAAATTTGATACCGAAATCATTTTCGATCACATCAATAGCGTGGATTTGCAAAATCGTCCGTTCCGCCTGACTGGCGACAGTGGTGAGTACACCTGCGACGCATTGATTATTGCCACGGGTGCGTCTGCGCGTTATTTGGGCCTGGCGTCTGAAGAAGCGTTCAAAGGCCGTGGCGTTTCCGCCTGCGCAACGTGTGACGGTTTCTTCTACCGTAACCAGAAAGTCGCGGTGATTGGCGGCGGTAACACCGCAGTGGAAGAAGCATTGTATCTGGCAAATATTGCCTCTGAAGTGCATCTGATCCATCGCCGTGACACCTTCCGTGCGGAAAAAATCCTCATCAAACGCCTGATGGATAAAGTCGAAAGCGGCAACATCGTGTTGCACACCCACCGTACGCTGGAAGAGGTGACGGGCGATCAGATGGGCGTTAGCGGCCTGCGTCTACGCGATACGCAGAATGCAGATAATGTCGAATCGCTGGAGGTTGCCGGTCTGTTTGTGGCTATCGGCCACAGCCCGAACACCGCCATCTTTGAAGGTCAGTTGGCGCTGGAAAACGGCTATATCAAAGTGCAGTCCGGTATTCATGGCAATGCCACGCAAACTAGCATTCCTGGCGTCTTTGCTGCCGGCGATGTGATGGACCATATTTATCGTCAGGCGATCACTTCTGCAGGTACAGGCTGTATGGCTGCGCTGGATGCAGAACGTTATCTCGACGGACTTGCTGAACGTAAATAATCTTTACAAGTCAGTAACAAAGGTAAAAAAGGCGACTATAAGTCGCCTTTATTTTTGCTCCGATGTAACATTGCGCCAGCTCAAAAATCCGATAACTCCACCTGCAAAGCGCGCAATGAATAAAACCCGTCAACAAGAACTGACCCGCTGGTTAAAACAGCAAAGCATTATTTCCCGTCGCTGGCTGACACTCTCCCGCCTGCTCGGGGTGGTCAGCGGCGTGCTGATCGTCGCGCAAGCCTGGATTCTGGCGCGTATTCTGAACCACATGATTGTGGAGAATATCCCGCGCGAAGCCCTCTTACTGCCGTTCATCTTGCTGGTGCTGATTTTTATCCTGCGCAGTTGGGTGGTCTGGCTGCGAGAACGTGTTGGTTTCCATGCAGGTGCGCATATTCGCTTCGAAATCCGCCGTCAGGTTCTTGATCGCCTGCATCAGGCTGGCCCGGCGTGGATCCAGGGAAAACCCGCCGGAAGCTGGGCCACGCTGATACTTGAGCAAATCGATGATATGCACGACTTCTATGCCCGCTACTTGCCACAAATGACGCTGGCAGCGAGCGTACCTCTGCTAATCATTGCCACTCTGTTCCCGATTAACTGGGCAGCAGCGCTAATATTGCTGGGTACAGCCCCGCTAATTCCGCTCTTTATGGCGATGGTCGGAATGGGTGCGGCGGACGCCAACCGCCGTAACTTCAAAGCGCTGGCTCGCCTGAGCGGCCATTTCCTTGACCGCTTACGTGGGATGGAAACACTGCGTATTTTTGGTCGGGGCGCTGCGGAAACAGAAAATATTCGTCATGCTTCACAGGATTTTCGCAGCCGCACTATGGAAGTGCTGCGCATGGCTTTCTTATCATCCGGCGTGCTGGAGTTCTTCACCTCATTATCGATTGCGTTGGTGGCGGTCTATTTCGGTTTTTCCTATCTTGGCGAGCTGAATTTCGGTCACTACGGCGCTGGTGTAACCTTGTTCGCCGGTTTTCTCGCGCTAATTTTGGCACCGGAGTTCTTTCAGCCGCTGCGCGATCTCGGTACCTTTTATCACGCTAAAGCCCAAGCAATTGGCGCTGCGGACAGCCTGAAAACGTTTATGGAAGCACCACTTGCACATCCGAAACGAGGTGATCTCACGCTGAAAACCGATGAGCCCGTAACGCTGACGGCAAGCGATTTGCTTCTGAAATCCCCAGAAGGCGCGGTACTCGCCGGGCCGCTCAATTTTTCCCTGTCCGCGGGTCAGCGCGTCGTAGTAGTAGGAAGAAGCGGCTCTGGCAAGAGTTCACTGATCAATGTGCTTTCTGGCTTTCTGCCTTACGAAGGTTCATTACGCGTTAACGACGTCGAACTGAGCGAGTTGGACCCGGATAGCTGGCGCGAAGCGATAAGTTGGGTTGGGCAAAATCCGCAACTTCCCGGCACCACATTGCGTGAGAATGTATTGCTGTCACGCCCCAACGCCAGCGATGCAGAGTTGAAAACCGTTCTGGATAAAGCCTGGGTCAGCGAGTTTCTGCCACTGCTTCCTGAGGGGCTGGAAACTCAGTCTGGCGATCAGGCTGTACGCCTCTCTGTTGGCCAGGCACAGCGTGTGGCCGTTGCCCGTGCGCTGCTCTCTCCCTGTAAACTGCTGCTGCTGGACGAACCTTCAGCCAGCCTTGATGCCCACAGCGAGCAACGCGTGATGCAGGCACTTACCGAGGCTTCGCGCCAGCAAACGACCCTGATGGTTACGCACCAGTTAGAACACCTGGCTGATTGGGATGTTATCTGGGTAATGCAGGATGGCCAAATTATGGAACAAGGCAGCTATGCCGAACTTGCTGCTGTGCAGGGGATCTTTGCCGACCTCCTTGCCCATCGCCAGGAGGAGATTTAAATGCGCGCATTACTGCCTTATCTCGCACTGTATAAACGCCACAAGTGGATGCTGATGCTCGGCGTTATCCTCGCCGTTATCACTTTGCTTGCCAGCATTGGTCTGCTGACGCTCTCCGGCTGGTTCCTCTCTGCGTGCGCCGTGGTTGGCGTCGCCGGCATCTACAGCTTTAACTATATGCTGCCTGCTGCAGGTGTTCGTGGCGCAGCGATTATTCGTACGGCCGGGCGCTATTTTGAACGGCTGGTCAGCCATGACGCGACGTTTCGCGTACTGGAACACTTGCGCGTCTCGACATTCAGTAAACTGCTCCCCCTCTCCCCTGCCGGGCTGGCGCGCTTTCGCCAGGGTGAGTTGCTAAACCGCGTCGTTGCCGATGTCGACACGCTCGATCACCTTTACCTGCGCGTGATCTCCCCGTTGATCGGTGCACTGGTGGTCATCATCGTTGTCACACTGGGCTTAAGCGTACTGGACATATCGCTGGCTCTGATGTTGGGCGGTATTATGCTGGCAACCTTGATTATCCTGCCGCCGTTATTTTACCGCGCGGGCAAACCGACAGGCGAAAATCTGACCGCCCTGCGCGGACAGTATCGCCAGCAATTAATCAGTTGGCTGCAAGGCCAGGCAGAGTTGACCATTTTTGGTGCCAGCCAGCGCTATCGTGAACAGCTAGAAAACACTGAACTCAGTTGGCATGATGCCCAGCGTCGTCAGTCCGATCTGAGTGCCGTTTCGCAGGCCGTGATGCTGCTCATCAGCAGCGCGGCAGTGCTTGTGATGCTGTGGTTTGCTTCCGCCGATATTGGTGGTAACACGCAGCCCGGCGCATTGATTGCGCTGTTTGTCTTCTGTGCGCTTGCAGCTTTCGAAGCGCTGGCCCCGGTAACCGGTGCGTTCCAGCATCTGGGGCAGGTTATTGCTTCCGCCATACGCATCACGCAGGTAACGGAATGTCAGCCGGAAGTCACCTTCCCGCAAAACAGTGCCGCCACGCCTACAGATGTCGCCCTGCAATTCGAGGCCATGACGTTTAACTACCCAGGCCAACCGCAGCGTGCGCTGGACTCAATTTCCTTATCGATTTCCGCCGGAGAACATGTGGCAATCCTTGGCCAAACCGGGTGCGGCAAATCCACATTATTGCAATTACTGACGCGCGCATGGGATCCGCAGCACGGCGAGATTCGTCTCAATGACCAGGCGCTTGCTAGCTTTGCGGAAGCTGATTTACGCAAACTTATCAGTATGGTGCCGCAGCGCGTACATCTGTTCAGCGCGACGCTGCGCGATAACTTGTTGCTGGCCTCACCGCAGGCGAGCGATGACACACTGAGTGCGATGCTCGCCCGTGTCGGGCTGGAAAAACTGCTTGAGGATAATGGGCTGAATGCCTGGCTCGGCGAAGGCGGACGCCAGCTCTCCGGTGGTGAGCTGCGTCGTCTGGCGATTGCTCGCGCGTTATTGCATGATGCACCGCTGGTGCTTCTGGACGAACCGACCGAAGGTCTGGATGCCGCTACAGAGAGCCAAATCCTTGAATTATTGGGCGAAGTGATGAAAGGCAAAACTCTGCTGATGGTCACGCACCGTCTGCGCGGGCTGGCACGTTGCGATCGGATAATTGTGATGGACAACGGGCAAATAATTGAGCAAGGTAATCACGCAGCGTTAATGGCGAAACAGGGTCGGTACTACCAGTTTAAGCAGCGTCTGTAGTGGCTATTCGTCATTTTGCCGTTTCTGTAACGGCAGCGCTAAAGTGGAACGACCAAAATGACGATAGTAAGTAGGGTCCCTTGTCGCGTTGTGGAGCACAGAAGTCATGCGCCTGGTGCAGCTCTCTCGTCATTCTATCGCTTTTCCTTCGCCCGAAGCGGCGCTGCGTGAACCCAATGGGCTGCTGGCGCTGGGTGGCGATCTTAGTCCGGCGCGTCTGTTGATGGCCTACCAGCGCGGCATTTTCCCCTGGTTCTCACCCGGCGACCCAATCCTGTGGTGGTCGCCCGATCCGCGCGCCGTGCTGTGGCCGGACACATTCCATGTCAGCCGCAGTATGAAGCGTTTTCATAAAACCTCTCCCTATCGCGTAACGCTGAATCATGCTTTTGGCCAGGTGATCGATGGTTGCTCGCAGGATCGCGACGAAGGCACCTGGATCACGCCTGATGTGGTGATGGCTTATCATCGTCTCCATGAGCTTGGACATGCGCACTCCATTGAGGTCTGGGAAGGTAACGAACTGGTGGGTGGTATGTATGGCGTGTCGCAAGGCGCGCTGTTCTGTGGTGAATCAATGTTTAGTCGCCGCGTAAATGCATCCAAAACTGCGTTACTTGTTTTTAGCGGCGAATTTGTGCGCATGGGCGGCGAGCTAATTGATTGCCAGGTGCTGAATAGCCATACTGCGTCGCTCGGTGCCATAGAGATTCCGCGTCGGGATTACCTTTTATATCTCGAGAAAATGCGTAAACTCCCTCTCCCTTCCCATTTCTGGGTGCCCCGAACGCTGTTTTCATCGCTCTGAAGAATGTTTTCGGCACATTTTTTATCAGAGTGTTATAATGGACGCTCAGAGCAGCTTTTGCCTGTTGCCCCGCCCCACCTGGGAGTTGTTCGTATCAGGGATGCCCTTCGCTTTACTCCACCGCTCCCCTTTACGGTTGCGCTTTTAGCGCGTCCAGGCTGTGGCGTGAGGGTAACTGGCAAAAGTCGTTTTGCTGTGTTTTATCAGCGTAAATCTTTACTTAACACACGAACTTCGGCATTATCTTGCCGGTTCAAAAATTATGGTAGTGATACCCCCGAGGATTAGATGGCCAAAGAAGACAATATTGAAATGCAGGGTACCGTTCTTGAAACGTTACCTAATACGATGTTCCGCGTAGAACTGGAAAACGGTCACGTGGTCACTGCGCATATCTCCGGTAAAATGCGTAAAAACTACATCCGCATTCTGACGGGCGATAAAGTGACTGTGGAACTGACCCCGTACGACCTGAGCAAAGGCCGCATTGTCTTCCGTAGCCGCTAAGATCTTCCATCAGCACAGCTAAGTGCACCTATTTCGAAGGCCGGGTAATCCCCGGCCTTTTGTTTTTCTTACGCCCATCCCTCTTGATTAGACTTTAACCACTACCGACAATTGTCTATAATCAATAATGACAAATGTCACCACCTGGGAGGAAAGATGAGAACCTGGAGCCCGGATCAAAAACCAGCTGAGAATGCGCTCTGGCGCTTTGCCGGTTTCCCCGCAAACAGAGGGCTAAAACTCGTTCAGATGCTGAACGAAGGCTTGCCCGTCAGCATTCTCGACAATATTCATGAATGGACAGAAATGTCCCGCTCCGACATTCTGCGCGTCACTGGTATCAACGAACGCAATGTTGCACGTCGCAAAAGCGCAGGTCGTACACTTACGCCGGAAGAAAGTGAGCGCATTGCTCGTTTAGTTAGGGTTGTTGATGCTGCGGTACAGTTTTTCGGTAGCAAAAAGATGGCGTGGGACTGGCTGGAAACCCCCGTTCGCGGCCTTGGCAACGTAGCGCCGATTTCGCTGATTGCTACTGAAAGTGGCGCACTGGAAGTGACCGATCTGCTCGGCAGGCTGGAGCATGGAGTGTTTGCGTGATTTTCTATCGACTGGTGACGCGCCGCTACGCCAGTGAAGCCTGGACAGGCAGCGGTGCGAATCTTTATGGCGGGCGCTGGAATCACAAAGGTCACCCTGCGGTTTACGTTGCCTCATCCGTTTCACTTGCAGCGCTCGAAATGCTGGTACACGTGCACAGCGACACGGTTCTGAGCCAGTATGGGCTGTTCAGTATCGAAATCCCTGACAAGGATATTGAACATCTGGATAAGAAATGGCTACCGCCAGACTGGCAGGAAAACCCGGCACCGCTTTCAACGATGGATTTAGGAACAGCGTGGCTTGAAGCCAACAGCGCCGTCGCGCTGGTGCTTCCGTCTTGCGTTATTCCACTAGAGAATAATGCGATTTTGAATCCTATCCATCCTGGTTTCAGTAAGTTACTAAAAACTGTTAAAGCGCTTCCCTTCTCTTTTGACCCACGCCTGGCAACCCCGTAATTTTTGGGCAATTTACCGGACACATCCACCGCCGGCTTGCGGCGATGCGCGATACGCTCGTAGAGCTGGAAAATGGCAAATATCCGCTGACATAATTACTGAACCGCCGCTTTATCCCTACCATTGTGCGCGGGAAATCTCACTGGCACTAAACGTGCGTAAACTCTTTATTCTGGCGATGCTGGATATTGACTACTTAAGAGCGTCGGACCCAGTGCGGGCGATACAGCGACGATCATTTCAGCTGCAGTGATGACGTTTTCCGCTACGGCGCGAAGAGTTTATGGTGCTGCTGGTCGAATCTGGCCTGTTATAGGCGAAAATCATTCTGGAAACGCTGCGGCAAAAAATTGCCACGTTGACGGTTAAAGTATCACCGGCACAACGCTTTTCGAATACTGTGGCGTTGGCGTCGCCGAGTTCGATTACCACCCGGATGACAAGTGATTGAATGATAAAGCGATCTCTATATTGCTAAAATCCACGGGCGCAATCGTATTGAAACCAAGCTAATTTGATGCTGCTTTTGCAGCCATAAAAAAACCGGGCTTATATCGCCCGGTTTTTAGAAGTGAACCGCAGAGATTAATGTGCCGCTTCCGGTTTGTGCTTCTGCGCACTCAGGAAGCCGTACTCCAGCTCATTTTTCTCTTTATTCAACGTTACCGTGACCTGACCACCATCAACCAGTGACCCGAACAACAGTTCGTTAGCCAGTGGTTTTTTCAGGTTGTCCTGGATAACACGCGCCATTGGACGAGCGCCCATTGCGCGGTCATATCCTTTCTCTGCCAGCCAGTCGCGAGCTTCCTGGCTGACTTCCAGCGATACGCCTTTCTGATCCAACTGCACCTGAAGTTCGACAATAAATTTGTCGACCACCTGATGGATCACATCGGTAGACAAGTGATCGAACCAGATAATGTTATCCAGGCGGTTGCGGAACTCCGGCGTAAAGATCTTTTTAATCTCTTCCATCGCATCGGTGCTGTTATCCTGGTGGATAAGGCCGATGGATTTGCGCTCGGTTTCACGCACCCCAGCATTGGTGGTCATGACCAGCACCACGTTACGGAAATCGGCTTTGCGCCCGTTATTATCGGTCAGCGTTCCATTATCCATCACCTGCAACAGCAGGTTAAAGACGTCCGGATGCGCTTTTTCGATTTCATCAAGCAGCAGCACCGCGTGCGGATGTTTGATCACCGCGTCGGTCAACAGCCCCCCCTGATCAAAACCCACATAGCCTGGAGGCGCACCAATCAAACGGCTGACAGTATGACGTTCCATATATTCGGACATGTCAAAACGCAGCAGTTCAATGCCTAGCGCTTTCGACAGCTGCACTGTCACCTCGGTTTTACCTACGCCGGTTGGGCCAGCAAACAGGAAGGAACCAACCGGTTTATGGTCTTGCCCCAGCCCTGCACGGCTCATTTTGATGGCTTCGGTTAATGCCTCAATGGCTTTATCCTGGCCAAACACCAGCATTTTCAGCCGATCGCCAAGGCTCTTCAGCGTGTCGCGGTCGCTCTGAGAAACACTCTTCTCAGGAATACGCGCGATACGGGCCACCACCGATTCGATATCCGCCACGTTAACGGTTTTCTTGCGTTTGCTCACCGGCATCAAACGCGCACGCGCACCCGCTTCGTCGATAACATCAATCGCTTTATCCGGCAGATGGCGATCATTGATATATTTCACCGCCAGCTCTACCGCCGCACGCACCGCTTTCGCCGTATAACGCACATCGTGGTGCGCTTCATATTTCGGTTTCAGGCCGTTGATAATCTGCACCGTTTCCTCAACGGACGGCTCAGTGATATCAATTTTCTGGAAGCGACGCGCCAGGGCGCGATCTTTTTCAAAGATATTGCTGAATTCCTGATAGGTGGTGGAACCCATCACGCGAATTTTACCGCTGGAAAGCAGCGGCTTGATGAGGTTTGCAGCATCTACTTGCCCGCCAGACGCAGCGCCCGCACCGATGATGGTATGGATCTCATCGATAAACAGAATGCTGTTATTGTCCTGCTCAAGTTGTTTCAGCAGCGCCTTGAAACGTTTTTCGAAATCACCACGATATTTGGTCCCGGCCAGTAAAGAACCGATGTCCAGCGAGTAAATTGTGCAATCAGCCATAATTTCCGGCACGTCACCCTGCACAATACGCCACGCCAGCCCTTCAGCAATGGCGGTTTTACCCACACCGGATTCACCCACCAGCAACGGGTTGTTTTTACGACGACGACACAGAACTTGAATCGCACGCTCAAGCTCTTTACCACGGCCAATCAGCGGGTCGATTCCTCCCACACGAGCAAGCTGATTAAGGTTGGTGGTGAAGTTTTCCATACGTTCCTCCCCTCCTGCCTGCTCTTCGCTGTTCACCTGCCCGCTACTGCTGCTGCCAGTGGCGTCAGATGATGGGCCTGGCTCGTCTTTACGCGTGCCGTGAGAGATAAAGTTCACCACGTCAAGGCGGCTTACTTCATGTTTACGCAGCAGATAAGCCGCTTGCGACTCCTGCTCGCTAAAAATGGCAACCAGCACGTTCGCACCAGACACTTCGCTGCGCCCGGATGACTGAACGTGAAACACCGCGCGCTGAAGAACACGCTGGAAGCTGAGCGTCGGCTGCGTGTCGCGCTCCTCTTCACTCATGGGTAGAACGGGTGTGGTTTGTTCGATGAAGGCTTCGAGTTCCTGTCGCAGCGCCACCAGGTCCACTGAACACGCTTCCAGCGCTTCGCGGGCAGATGGGTTACTGAGCAGTGCCAGTAACAAGTGCTCGACGGTCATAAACTCATGTCGGTGCTCGCGCGCTCTGGCGAAAGCCATGTTTAAACTGAGTTCCAGTTCTTGATTGAGCATAGGCACCTCCCCCAAGTTTTATACCTGCATTCAGGCTCTTTCCAGCGTACACAGCAACGGATGCTCGTTCTCCCTTGCGTACTTGTTCACCATTGCGACTTTCGTCTCGGCAACCTCGGCGGTGAAAACACCACAAATGGCCCTGCCGTGATAGTGAACCGTAAGCATCAGTTGCGTTGCACGTTCTACATCATAAGAAAAGAACTTTTGTAGCACGTCAATAACAAATTCCATTGGCGTGTAATCATCGTTCATTAACATAACTTTATACATGGATGGCGGTTTTAGCGCATCGCGCAGTTTATCTTCCGCCAATTGGTCGAAATCCAGCCAGCTATTACTCTTACCCATCGTTAGCGTTTCATCTTAGGTTACAGTTTCCGGCAGCGTTTAATCGGCCGATTACATGAGTCTAGATGTATTTTCAATCTACATCAGATGTCAGATAACAATCATCTATCGTTGTCATTCGCGACGGCTGTCACATTCCTTTGTAATAGCGTTAACTGCTTCAAAATTTTGATGCGCCGCCTCCCAGAACCCCTGCCAAATGCTTGACGCGTTATACGAATTATCTAAATTGTACAGTCGAGAGTTGGCGAGGTTTTGAACAGCCCGCTAGCTCTACCACCGGTTCATTCCATCTTACTTAAATAAGATTTACGAAGGATGTCGAAGCATGGAAACGGGTACTGTTAAGTGGTTCAACAATGCCAAAGGGTTTGGTTTTATCTGCCCTGAAGGCGGCGGCGAAGATATCTTCGCGCATTACTCCACCATTCAAATGGATGGTTACAGAACGTTAAAAGCCGGGCAGACTGTCCGGTTTGATGTACACCAAGGCCCTAAAGGCAATCATGCCAGCGTCATCGTGCCCGTAGAAGTGGAAGCCATGGCCTGAAGCCTGTTATCACATTGTGTACATGCCGCAGTCAAAATGCCAGCCCAATCGGCTGGCATTTTTATTACTCGCGAGCCAGTGCATCCACCGGGTCCAGCCGTGCGGCATTACGCGCAGGCAACCAACCAAACAGCACACCGGTAAACGTCGAACACAAAAACGCAGTTAATAGCGCCACCGGCGAAAAGCCAATCTCCCAGCCTGGTAAAAAGAGCTGCAACGTAAAGGCAATCAGCATGGATAGCGTGACGCCGAGCGCGCCACCGACAAGGCAAACAAATACCGCCTCAATCAGAAACTGCGACAAGACATCGCCGGCCCGGGCGCCAACTGCCATCCTGATGCCAATCTCTCGAGTCCGCTCGGTGACCGATACCAGCATAATATTCATTACGCCGATACCGCCAACCAGCAACGAAATGACCGCCACCAGCGTCAAAAACAGCTGAAGAGTACGTGTGGTCTTTTCTGCCGTTTTCAAGACCCCGTCCATATTCCAGACGAAGAAATCTTTCTTACCGTGGCGCAAATTGAGCAACCGCGTAAGCTGCTGTTCCGCCTGTTCGCTGCTGTAGCCCTCATTCACCCGTACCGTAATTGAGTTTAACCAGGACTGCCCCATAATACGCCCGGAGATGGTGCTATACGGCAGCCAGACACGCAGGATCTTGCTGCTGCCAAACATCGACTGCTTCTCCTCCGCCACGCCAATCACCGTTGCGGGCATGTTGCCAACCAAGATCACCTCACCGACCACGCTGACTTTATTGGGGAATAACTGACGACGGGTGTTGCTGTCGAGCACCACCACCTGCGCACGGCCTTTGAGCTGCTCCTCGTTAAACGAAGCCCCTTCGCTGAACGTCATACCATACACATTAAAATATTGCCCGCTCACACCATTGGCGCTCGCCGCCACATCAATATTGCCGTAGCGCAAACGTAGATTTTGTGAAACGGCAGGGGTGGCAGATTTTACCCAGGGCTGTTTTTGAATCGCCTGCAAATCATCATATTTCAGTGCCTGCTGGTATTGCGGCTCGTCGTCACCAAAATCTTTGCCGGGATAGACATCGATAGTGTTGGTGCCTATTGAGCGAATATCCGCCAGCACCAGCTGTTTAGCGGCATCACCGACCACCACAATTGATACCACCGACGCAATACCGATAATAATGCCGAGCATGGTCAGCAAGGTGCGCATTTTATTGGCCGCCATGGCACGCCAGGCCATGGTCAGCGCTTCCTGAAAACGGCTGACGAACTGCCGCCAGCCCCCGGCTTGCGTCATTACTGCATCATGGTTCGCGGGCGCGGCGGCTTCCGTTTTGGCTGGCGGATTACTGATTATCTCGCCATCACGAATTTCAATTACCCGCTCCGCCTGCGCAGCAACTTGCGGGTCGTGAGTCACGATAATTACCGTATGTCCGCGATCACGCAGCTGATGCAGGATTGCCATCACCTCTTCGCCAGAGTGGCTATCGAGCGCGCCGGTCGGTTCATCGGCCAGAATCACCTGCCCACCATTCATTAACGCGCGGGCAATACTCACGCGCTGCTGCTGGCCACCAGAAAGCTGCGACGGCTGATAATCAGCCCGCTCACCCAATCCTAAGCGGGTCAGTAATGCTTTTGCGCGCTCCAGCCGCGCTTTGCGTTCCGTCCCCGCATACACCGCCGGAACCTCGACGTTCTGCGCGGCCGTCAAATGGGAAAGCAGATGATAACGCTGAAAGATAAAACCGAAATGTTCGCGGCGCAGTTGCGCAAGCTGGTCGCTACTGAGCAACGACACATCCGTTCCCGCCACCCGGTAAGTGCCGCTGGTGGGTTTGTCCAGGCACCCCAGAATGTTCATCAGCGTGGATTTACCGGAGCCGGATGCGCCAACAATCGCCACCATTTCGCCGGCATTAATGCACAGCGTGATGCCTTTTAGCACCTCGACCTGTCCGTCACCGGACGGGTAACTGCGGCGGATATTATTCAGATCCAGCAATGCGGTCATTGCGCCGCTCCACTTTTCTCGCCAATCACCACTTCTTCGCCCGCATCCAGGCCTTTCGTTACCACCACTTCCGTATCATTGCGTGCACCCAACGTCACCTCGCGCTCGCGGGTTTCGCCATTACGTAGCACCTTCACTTTGTAACGGTTATCCCCCACCGGATCGCCAAGCGCCGCCAGCGGAATAGTGATCACATTTTTCAGGCCGGTCAGTTGGATATGTACCTGCGCGGTCATATCAAGGCGCAGCACACCCTCCGGGTTTGGCACTTCAAAGCGCGCATAGTAAAAAATCGCATCGTTGACCTTTTCTGGCGTCGGCAGAATATCTTTCAGTTCGCCTTCATAACGCGTTCCCGGATCGCCCAGCACGGTGAACCACGCTTTCTGCCCAGGCTTCAGGTGGATGACATCCGCTTCGGAAACCTGCGCTTTCACCAGCATCGTGCTCATATCGGCCAGCGTCAGGATGTTCGGTGCTTGTTGCACGGCAATCACCGTCTGGCCCTGCAACGTGGTAATTTGCGTCACTTCACCAGCCATCGGCGCAAGAATGCGTGTGTAATCAAGATTGGTTTTTGCGGTATCCAGCGTTGCCTGGTTGCGTTTGATCTGGGCATCAATGGTACCGATTTGCGCTTCTTTTACCGCCACATCCGTCGCCGAGGTGTCCAGATCCTGGCGGGAGATCAAATTGCTTTTCACCAGTTGCTGCTGGCGCGCTAACGTCACCTGCGCCAGCTTCAATTCAGCCTGCGCCTGACGGCGCTGCGCCCGCAGTTCCATTAAGGTCGCATCCACTTCCTTGATTTGGTTTTCCGCCTGATCGGGGTCGATCACGCCCAGGAGCTGATCTTTCTTTACCTTGTCGCCGATATTTACCGACAGCGTTTTTAACTGACCATTTACCTGAGCGCCAACATCAACTTTACGAAGCGCATCCAGCTTCCCGGTCGCCAGCACGCTTTGTTGCAATTCACCCGGGCGTACAATCAGCGTCTGATACTGGACAACAGGAGCATTGAGTTTGCCCCACAACCAAAACGCCGCCAGTAAAACAACCACTGCCAGCACAATCATTACCGTCCTGCGTTTTCCCTTCAGTTTCATAAAAATCCCAGATAATCGGACATGCAGTTTATAGAGACCAATCTTAACTAAACAAAACATCAACGAAACAAAAAATTCGCATTTCCTCCATCATTCATTTAGACGGCGTTGAGAGTGCAGCTGTTGAAATGGAGACATCCCTGTGACGTCCGGATTTCAACATGTCCATCATCGCTCAGACTACCCATACTGAACTGCCGCTGCCGAAAACAGCCGGGCAGCTTTTTCGTTGTTTAATTTCCGGCGAATTGATGCCGGGCCGCGCCTGGCAGAACCCGGCATATCGTCGCAAATTTTTGTTGCGCTCGTTGACCACACCGGTCAGCACCGCCAGCTATCTGGCTCACCTGGTCCAGCAACCTCTCCTAGCGCAGATGCTACACGTTCAACCCGGGCTACCGTGCCGGTTACATCGCCCGTGGTTGTCAATCAATATGAACCGTACGCAAACGGCGCAAGCTATTTGCTGGCACTATGAAAATATGATTCGCCTGTTGCCCGCCGCGCTTATCAACAGCTATCTCAGCAAACCCGGCCTCACGCTGGCCGTGCTGACCGGTAAAAATGAACAGGCCTATTCGCTGCGGTTGCGTTCAGATTTCATGCTGGATAAAGAGGGCGAAGCGACACTGGTTTTCTGCGATGCCCAAGACACCATACTTGCGGAACTGACCTTTGCTTTGTGCCAGTTTGCTGGCAAAACCACGCTCTATATTGGTGGGCTACAAGGCGCAAAAGCGCATGTTCCGCATGAGGCGATTCAGATAGCGACCAAAGCGTGTCATGGGCTATTCCCGAAACGTCTGCTGGTGGAAACTGCCATGACGATGGCGAAATTTCTGCAAGTGGAAGAGATCCGCGCCGTCAGCAATGAAACGCATATCTACCGCAACGCCCGTTATCGCAAGAAAAAACAGGGGCTGCTGCATGCCGATTACAACAGCTTCTGGGAATCGCTGGGTGCCGTTGCCGACCAGCACGGCGACTTTATGTTGCCGCTGGTGATGCCGCGCAAACCGATGGAAGAGATCGCCAGCAAAAAGCGTTCTGAGTATCGCCGCCGCTACGAGCTGCTCGACAGCCTGCAGGCACAGACTGCCGCTCACTGCCAGAACTAATCTGCCCGTCCGCGTGCCAGCCACAGCACGCGGGAAAACATTTTCCGAAAGAGATGCGGCACCGACTCCACGCCGCGCCTTCCGGCTTCCAGCGCAACTTCAATTGCCAGATCCGGTTTTGACGAACGGTGAATCGCTTTGATAATCACACGCCGCATATTCATCGACACATTTTCTGGTAACTGTGCGACGCGGTGATAGACATCCGCGAACCCTTCGCGATACATAAAATGCTCCATATCCAGCGCCGGAAGTTCAGTCAAATGTTCGCGCGTCTGATCCCTGTCGTTATCGAGCAGGCTGCGCACGGTAGCGGCATACTTCTTCCCGGCTTCGTCACCATCGACTAGTACATGCCATTCAATGCCCATACGGCGCGCAAACTTAATCAGCGGCTTTAAGCCTGACTGGGCAAACTCAATAATTTTCACCCCTTCGGCATCGAAATGATGGCCGCACTGGCGCGCCAGTTCATTGATAACCCAGTTTTCCGTCTCCCCTTCCACCAGCAACCAGCAGCGGGCAAACAGGGAAGAAGGCCGGTTAACGCGAATATGAAACGCAATGCGCCGCCCATCTTCGGCACTTAAACCGCCAGGGCCAAGACGCCATGCCGCCACACGCGAAGACTCACGCACCAGGCGACAAACATGTTCAACCGGTGTTAACGACAGCAGCTCACCGGAGTTGGTGGTGGTTATCTTTTGTAACGGCAGCAAGTTCAGCAACTGCCAGGCCACAGAGAGCATGATCGGATGCAGCCGCGTTTCCGGATCTTCCACCAGCAATAACGGTCGCGCGTCACGGTCGAGATGTACCGAACCCTTCGCCTGCAACAGTGTGGCGAAAAACCCCAGCAGGATAACCCGGTACATCCGCCCGCCGGGCTTATCGATCATGCGGTTGATAATGTCGAGATAGCGCCAGCTGCGTTGCTCATCATGAGAGCGACGGCGCATCAAGCGCTGGTGTGAAGCGCCACTGCCCTGCTCGGCAAAATAGTGCTCCAGTAATTGCACCATCGCCGACAGCCCGTGGCGTATCTGCGCGTCGGTTAAATTTTGCGGGCGGGAGATTAATTCGTGGGAGAGGAAATCAAGCTGACGCGCGGTGTTTTCCAGCAACGGCGTGTCCGGCACGCTGCCGTTACGAATGCGGCGCATAAAGCGTGCATCACGAAGCCGCAGTACCGGCATCAGCCGCACCAGGTGGCGGGCACTCTCATCAATGTCCTCCAGCGGCAGCAAATCCCCCTGAGCATCGAGAAAACCGCGTAGCGTCATTACGCTGCCATCGTCGGAAAGCTCACCTTCGTGCCGGTAGAACAGACGGCGATAACCGTCATTACTGGCGACCCAACAATCTGCCAACGGTCGATAACGCCGCGTGCGGTAACGTCCGGGTTCGGACTCGCGGAAAGTCAGAATAATATGCAGATGATGTTCTCGTCCTTGCAGATCCCCCGGCGGGAACCAAAAATCATCGCGGACAAAATGGTAGAGATCCGTTTCCGGTGACAGCAGCAGGGTTAACGCGTCCAACAGGCTTGATTTACCCCAGGCATTTTCACCAATTAGCACGTTGTTCTGCTCAAGCATCAGCGATAAACGATTAATGCCACGAAAGCCGACAATTTCCACACGCTCCAGAATCATTCTTCCTCCGGCATCTCTGGGCTTTTCCGTCTATTCTTTAAGAAGTATAGCGGGACGAAAAGCGGCAGAACACGCGCTAAGTGCAAAACTTTATTGAAATATATTTGATTATTCCGTCGTTGTTATATTTAAAAAGATCAACAACATCATTTAAAAGCATATCACTCTAATTTTTTAATTTAAGATGAAACTTAGCACCAATTAAAAGCAATAACTTACGATTAATTATCCACATGAAATCAATTTACTGGCTTTTATAACTCGTCTTTTTATTTTGTTATTCCGAAAATATGCACGCTTTTATTCACGCATCCATTGATGTCTGACACACGGCGCGGGCCTGTACCCGTTTCTGTTTTTTATCGAGGTGGCTATGTTTAGAAAATTAGCGGCGGAATGTTTTGGCACATTCTGGCTAGTGTTTGGCGGCTGCGGCAGCGCAGTGCTGGCGGCGACGTTTCCGCAAACCGGCATAGGTTTTGCTGGCGTCGCGCTGGCGTTCGGTTTAACGGTCATGACCATGGCATTTGCCGTCGGGCATATTTCCGGCGGTCATTTTAATCCGGCAGTCACACTCGGCCTGTGGGCTGGTGGCCGTTTTCCGGCAAAAGAGGTGGTGGGATATATTCTTGCGCAACTTGTTGGTGGCATTATTGCCGCAGCAGTACTCTATTTGATTGCCAGCGGTAAAAGTGGTTTCGATGCGGCAACCAGCGGTTTCGCCTCCAACGGTTACGGAGAACAT
Source organism: Kosakonia sp. YIM B13571 (assembly GCF_042788095.1). Classification (NCBI taxonomy): domain Bacteria; kingdom Pseudomonadati; phylum Pseudomonadota; class Gammaproteobacteria; order Enterobacterales; family Enterobacteriaceae; genus Kosakonia; species Kosakonia sp. YIM B13571. The sequence goes on from NZ_JBHZPL010000001.1 coordinate 299,992, forward strand.
TCGCCAGGACATTACTCAATGTATTCCGCCATTATTATTGAGATTGTCCTGACCTGCGGTTTCTTGCTGGTGATTCACGGTGCGACAGATAAAAATGCCCCTGTCGGTTTTGCGCCCATCGCCATCGGCCTGGCGCTGACGTTAATCCATTTAATTAGCATCCCGGTCACCAACACCTCCGTCAACCCGGCGCGCAGCACCGCTGTGGCTATTTTTCAGGGTGGCTGGGCGTTAGAGCAATTATGGTTGTTCTGGGTGATGCCGATTATCGGCGGCATCCTCGGGGGCGTTATCTACCGCACACTGCTGGAAAAACGCACGTAATATAAAGACCCGGTTTTATGCCGGGTCTTTTGCATGATCTTTCTCATTTTTTCGCAGCTTTACTCATTTTCCACCTTTGGGTAGTGTGTTCCCCGGTGTTTTCACTTTGCAAGGATTCGGGCGCTTCATGCTTTCAGGATTGTTAATTATTCTTCTGCCGTTGGTCATCGGTTATCTTGTTCCCCTGCGTCACACTGCGGCGCTCAAACTTATCAATAAATTACTTAGCTGGATTGTCTACCTGATCCTCTTTTTTATGGGGATAAGCCTCGCTTTTCTGGATAATCTCAGCGCGAATTTACTGGCGATACTGCATTATTCTGCGGTCAGCGTGGTGGTGATCCTGCTGTGTAACGCCGCTGCGCTGCTGTGGCTGGAGCGCACGCTGCCGTGGCATCACCAACACCAGCAAGAAAAATTGCCTTCGCGCATTGCGATGGTGCTGGAATCCCTGCGTCTGTGCGGTGTGGTGGTTATCGGTTTCGCCATTGGTCTTTCCGGGCTGGCGTTTTTACGCTATGCCACGGAAGCCAGTGAATATACGCTTATCTTCCTGTTGCTGTTGGTGGGTATTCAGTTGCGTAACAGCGGGATGACACTGAAACAGATTGTCCTCAACCGTCGTGGGATGATTATTGCCGTGGTAGTTGCCGTCAGTTCGCTGATTGGCGGTGTAATTAATGCGCTGATCCTCGGCTTGCCGCTGAAAACGGGCCTTGCGATGGCATCGGGATTTGGCTGGTATTCGTTGTCGGGCATCCTGCTCACCGAGTCGTTCGGGCCGGTGATCGGCAGTGCTGCTTTCTTTAACGATCTGGCGCGCGAGTTAATTGCCATCATGCTGATCCCCGGCCTGGTCCGCCGAAGCCGTTCTACTGCGCTTGGGTTATCGGGGGCGACATCGATGGACTTCACCCTGCCGGTACTCCAGCGCTCCGGTGGCCTGGAGCTGGTGCCCGCCGCCATTGTGCACGGTTTTATTCTCAGCTTGCTTGTGCCGCTATTAATGGCCTTTTTCTCTGCCTGATACTTCAATTGGCGGTAGATGCCTGCCGCCAAACTTGCGCTAAATCAATATCCCCTTAAATTGCCGACAAAATCGCTTTTAAGCCTCCCGACAGCAGCATAATCTTAAACATGCATTTCAAATATAACTTTAACATAAAGGTGTGACCATGTTTTGTGTGCAATGTGAACAAACCATCCGAACTCCGGCGGGCAACGGCTGTGCGTACGCGCAGGGGATGTGCGGTAAAACCGCTGAAACCTCCGACCTGCAGGATTTATTGATTGCCGCGTTACAAGGGCTCTCCGCCTGGGCCAGCAAAGCACGTGATTACGATCTGATTGACCACGAGATCGATAACTTCGCGCCGCGTGCCTTCTTCTCTACCCTCACCAACGTTAACTTCGATTCCGTGCGTATTGTCGGCTACGCGCGCGAGGCGATTGCCAAACGTGAAGCACTGAAAGCACTCTGCCTCGCTATTGATCCGAATGCCCACGTCGATAACCCGATGGCCGACCTGCAACTGGTCAGCGACGATCTTGGCGAATTGCAGCGCCAGGCGGCGGAATTCACACCGAACAAAGATAAAGCGACGATTGGCGAAAACATCCTTGGCCTGCGTCTGCTCTGCCTGTACGGCCTGAAAGGCGCGGCGGCCTACATGGAACACGCCCATGTGTTGGGCCAGTACGACAACGATATCTACGCCCGTTACCACAAAATCATGGCGTGGCTGGGAACCTGGCCTGCCGATATGAATGCCCTGCTCGAATGTTCAATGGAAATTGGCCAGATGAACTTCAGCGTGATGAGCATTCTGGATGCCGGTGAAACCAGCACTTACGGCCACCCGACTCCTACCCAGGTCAACGTCAAAGCCGTTGCCGGTAAATGCATCCTGATTTCCGGTCACGACCTGAAAGATCTCTACAACTTGCTGCAACAAACCGAAGACACCGGCGTAAACGTCTATACCCACGGTGAAATGCTGCCTGCACACGGCTACCCGGAACTGCGCAAATTCAAACATCTGGTCGGTAACTACGGCAGCGGCTGGCAGAACCAGCAGGTAGAATTCGCCCGCTTCCCGGGCCCAATCGTCATGACGTCAAACTGCATTATCGACCCGACCGTCGGTTCTTATGACGACCGTATCTGGACGCGCAGCATCGTCGGCTGGCCGGGTGTTAACCATCTGGAAGGTGACGATTTCGCCCCGGTGATCCGCCAGGCACAGCAGATGTCCGGCTTCCCGTTCAGCGAAATCGAACACCTGATCACCGTCGGTTTTGGTCGCCAGACGCTGCTTGGCGCAGTGGATACACTGATTGATCTGGTGAGCCGTGAAAAACTACGCCACGTCTTCCTGGTCGGTGGCTGTGACGGCGCGCGCGGTGAGCGCAACTACTTTACCGATTTCGCCACCCAGGTGCCGGATGACTGCCTGATCCTGACGCTGGCCTGCGGGAAATACCGCTTCAACAAACTCGACTTTGGCAATATTGAAGGGCTGCCGCGCCTGATTGATGCAGGTCAGTGTAACGATGCTTATTCGGCCATCATTCTGGCAGTAACGCTGGCGGAAAAACTGGGCTGCGGCGTTAACGATCTGCCGCTGTCACTGGTGCTCTCCTGGTTCGAGCAAAAGGCGATTGTCATCCTGCTGACCCTGCTTTCGCTCGGGGTGACAAATATTGTCACCGGGCCGACGGCACCGGGCTTCCTGACACCGGACCTGCTGGCCGTGCTGAATGAGAAATTCGGCCTGCGTCAGGTCACGACTGTGGAACAGGATATGCAGCAGTTGCTGAGCGCGTAAGGAGCTAACCATGACCATGCCAACCCCTCAATGCTCGTGGCGTATGCAGGTTCACCATATCCAGCAAGAAACGCCGGATGTCTGGACACTGTCGCTGTTGTGCCACGATTACTACCCGTATCGCGCCGGGCAATATGCGCTGGTGAGTATCCGCAACAGTGCGGATACGCTGCGGGCCTACACCCTTTCTTCGACGCCGGGCGTTAGCGAATACATTACGCTGACCGTACGCCGTATTGATGATGGCGCAGGTTCTCAGTGGCTGACACGGGAGGTAAAACGCGGCGATTATCTGTGGCTTTCCGATGCGCAGGGAGAATTCACCTGCGATAACGAACCGAACGATAAGCTGTTGCTTCTGGCGGCAGGGTGCGGCGTGACGCCGATTATGTCAATGCGCCGCTGGCTGGCACATTACCGTCCGCATGCCGACGTGCAGGTGATCTTTAACGTACGTTCGCCGGAAGATGTAATTTTTGCCAACGAATGGCGTGATTACCCGGTCACGCTGGTAGCAGAAAATAACGCTACGGCGGGTTTTGCCTCCGGTCGTCTGAGCCGCGAACTGCTGAGCCAGGTGCCGGAACTGGCGGCACGCACGGTAATGACCTGCGGCCCGGCGCCGTATATGGATTGGGTAGAAAACGAAGTCAAAGCGCTTGGCGTGACGCGTTTCTTTAAGGAGAAATTCTTTACGCCGGTGGCGGAAGCCGCAACCAACGGGCTGAAATTCAGCAAGCTTTCACCGATGAAAACCTTCTATGCACCGGTAGGCAGCACGCTGCTGGATGCGCTGGAAAGCAATAAAATGCCGGTCAATGCCGCATGCCGCGCCGGTGTCTGCGGTTGCTGTAAAACGCAGGTGGTCTCTGGTGAATACACCGTCAGCAGCACCATGACGCTAACGGAACAAGAGATTGCCGATGGCTTCGTGCTGGCCTGCTCCTGCCACCCGCAAGGTGATTTAGTTCTGGCATAATCCGCAATAAAAAAGCGCCCCTCATCTGAAGGGCGCTTTTCCCAAAACCGTTTACTTCCAGGCCGGTGCGACGGAGTAACGACCCGCGCCAATAAACGCAACCACCAGCGCCGCAATAAAGTAATAAACCATACTCTCAATCGCCCAGGCACCGGTCGCATCCAGAGACCCGGTTTTACCTACACCAACCAGCAGCCAGGCCACAATCATGGTGAATGCCAGCCCCAGCGCAGCAGGACGCGTCAGTACACCGAGAATAATCAGGATCGGGCACAGCACCTCACCAATCAGCACGCCATAAGCGATAAAACCAGGAAGCCCTTTCGCCACCAGCATCCCTGCAATCCCATCAATACCGCCAATTAATTTATGCAGCCCGTGAAATAGCATCAGCCCGCCAACCATCAAACGCAGCAGCAAGCGGCCAAAATCTTCATGCGAAAACATCTTATTAACTGAGTTTAACAATGATTTAACCATTTGAAATGATTCCTGTTTTCATCGACATGTATCAGACTATTCCGATCTGTAACAAAAATAAACCCCTGTTTTATAAAAGCTCATTCTAAATCCGCTTTGTGACGCATTCATTGTCTAAGCTTGTAAGCAAGATCACAAAAAGGAGCGTCGTAGATGAAACAGACAGTGGCTGCGTATATCGCCAAAACGCTTGAACAAGCAGGCGTAAAAAGAATTTGGGGTGTAACCGGAGATTCCCTTAACGGCTTAAGTGACAGCCTGAACCGCATGGGTACTATCGACTGGATGCCAACCCGTCATGAAGAAGTTGCTGCCTTTGCCGCTGGCGCAGAAGCGCAACTGACCGGCGAGCTGGCTGTCTGCGCAGGTTCGTGCGGGCCAGGAAACTTGCATTTAATTAACGGTTTGTTCGATTGCCACCGCAACCATGTTCCGGTACTGGCGATTGCCGCACATATCCCTTCCAGCGAGATCGGCAGCGGCTATTTCCAGGAAACTCATCCTCAGGAGCTGTTCCGCGAATGCAGCCACTACTGCGAGCTGGTGTCTAACCCGGAACAGATCCCGCAGGTGCTGGCGATTGCCATGCGCAAAGCCATTCTCAATAAAGGCGTGTCGGTGGTGGTGCTGCCGGGCGATGTGGCGCTGAAACCTGCGCCGGAAAGCGCCAGCAGCCACTGGTACAGTGCGCCGCAGCCAGTTGTTACCCCCACGGAGCAGGAGTTGCACAAGCTGGCGCAGCTGCTGCGCTATTCCAGTAACATTGCGCTGATGTGCGGTAGCGGCTGCGCCGGGGCGCATAAAGAGTTACTGGCGTTTGCCGGCAAGCTAAATGCCCCGATTATTCACGCCATGCGCGGAAAAGAGCATGTGGAATACGACAACCCTTTTGACGTGGGAATGACGGGGTTAATTGGCTTCTCGTCGGGTTTCCATACCATGATGAATGCCGACACGCTGGTGCTGCTCGGCACCCAATTCCCTTACCGCGCGTTTTACCCCACCGACGCGAAGATCATCCAGATCGACATCAACCCGGCAAGTATCGGCGCGCACAGCAAAGTAGACATGGCGCTGGTCGGTGATATCAAAGCTACCCTTGCCGCCCTGTTACCGCTGCTTGAAGCCAAAACCGACCGCAAATTCCTCGATAAAGCGCTGGAGGATTACCGCGAGGCGCGCAAAGGGCTGGATGATTTGGCAAAACCCAGCGACAAAGCGATTCATCCGCAATATCTGGCACAGCAAATCAGCCACTTCGCTGACGATGACGCCATTTTCACCTGCGATGTCGGCACGCCAACCGTCTGGGCCGCGCGTTACCTGAAAATGAATGGCAAACGCCGTCTGATTGGTTCCTTTAACCACGGTTCGATGGCAAATGCCATGCCACAAGCGTTGGGCGCGCAAGCCACATTCCCACAACGGCAAGTGGTTGCACTGTGTGGCGATGGCGGTTTTAGCATGCTAATGGGCGATTTCCTGTCGGTCGTACAGATGAAACTGCCGCTGAAAATTATCGTTTTTAATAACAGCGTGCTCGGTTTTGTGGCGATGGAGATGAAAGCTGGCGGCTACCTGACAGATGGCACAGAACTGCACGACACCAACTTTGCGCGTATCGCCGAGGCCTGTGGTATTACCGGTATTCGCGTTGAAAAATCGGCCGATGTTGACGAGGCTCTGCAACGCGCGTTCTCTATTGACGGCCCGGTGCTGGTGGATGTCACCGTCGCGAAAGAAGAGCTGGCGATCCCGCCGCAAATCAAGCTGGAACAGGCCAAAGGCTTTAGCCTCTATATGATGCGCGCCATCATCAGCGGGCGCGGCGATGAGGTGATCGAACTGGCGAAAACCAACTGGCTCAGGTAAAACAGAGGGCATTACCCATCGTAAGATAAGGAAATGCCGTGATCGATTTACGCAGTGATACCGTAACCCGCCCGAGCCGCGCCATGCTGGAACAGATGATGGCCGCCCCGGTCGGGGACGACGTTTACGGTGACGACCCAACGGTCAATGAACTGCAACGTTACGCCGCCGAACTCAGTGGTAAAGAGGCAGCGCTGTTTTTGCCGACCGGCACCCAGGCCAATCTGGTCGCCCTGCTCAGCCACTGCGAACGCGGTGAAGAGTACATTGTTGGCCAGGGCGCACATAACTATCTCTACGAAGCGGGCGGCGCAGCGGTGCTCGGCAGTATCCAGCCGCAACCGATCGATGCCGCCGCCGATGGTACGCTGCCGCTGGACAAAGTCGCGGCGAAAATCAAAGCCGACGACATTCACTTTGCTCGTACCAAACTGCTGAGCCTCGAAAACACCCACAACGGCAAAGTGTTGCCGCGCGACTACCTGCGACAGGCGTGGGAATTTACCCGCGAACGCGGATTGTCGCTGCATGTTGATGGTGCGCGCATCTTTAATGCGTTGGTGGAATATGACTGCGAACTGAAAGAAATAGCCCAATATTGCGACTCGTTCACCATTTGCCTGTCGAAAGGTCTCGGTACGCCGGTGGGTTCCCTGCTGGTCGGCGGCAAAGCGTATATCACCCGCGCTAACCGCTGGCGCAAAATGACCGGCGGCGGGATGCGCCAGGCCGGGATCCTTGCGGCGGCGGGCCTTTATGCATTACAGCACAACGTCACGCGGTTGAAAGAGGACCATGAGAATGCCGCGTGGCTGGCGGCACAACTAAAAGAGATTGGCGCAGACGTAATGCGCCACGACACCAATATGCTGTTTATCCGCGTGGGTGATAACGCACAAGCGCTGGGCGCGTATCTGCGCGAGCGCGGCGTGTTAATCAACGCCTCGCCAGTGGTGCGCCTGGTCACGCATCTGGATGTTAATCGTCAGCAACTAGAAGAAGTGGTTCGCCACTGGCAGACCTTTTTACAGCACTAAGGAGCGGGATGTGGCGCAGCGGATCCTGGTGCTTGGTGCCAGCGGTTATATTGGACAAAGACTGGTCGAAGCGCTCAGCCAGCAAGGTCATCAGGTCAACGCGGTCGCGAGAAATTTAACTCGCCTGCAAAAGCAGCAGTTGCCGGGTGTAAGTTGCCATAGCATTGATCTCTGGTGGCCACAGGATCTGCCCGCGTTACTGCACGATGTCGATACGCTCTATTATCTGGTGCACAGCATGGGCGAAAGTGGCAATTTCGTCGCCCATGAGCGGCAAATCGCGTTGAATGTGCGCGACGCCCTGCACGGCTCGTCGGTTAAGCAGGTTATCTTTCTCAGTTCGTTACAGGCGAAGGGGGTAACGAATTCTGACCACCTGCTGGCCCGGCAATACACCGGCGATCTGCTGCGCGCGGCGGGCATTCCCGTTACCGAGTTACGCGCCGGAATCATTGTTGGCGCGGGTTCCGCCGCGTTCGAAGTGATGCGCGACATGATATTTAACCTGCCAGTGTTAACACCGCCGCGCTGGGTGCGTTCGCGCACCACACCCATTGCGCTGGAAAACTTACTGCATTATCTGGTCGAGTTGCTTCAGCACCCTGCGCAGGAACACCGGGTGTTTGAAGCCGCCGGGCCGGAAGTGCTGAGCTATCAGCAGCAGTTCGATCACTTTATGCGTGTAAGCGGCGTTCATCGCCCGCTGATCCCGATTCCACTCCCCACCCGGCTGATTTCCGTCTGGTTTTTACACCTCATCACGTCTGTGCCGCCGACGATTGCCAAAGCGTTAATTCAGGGTTTAAAGCACGATTTGCTGGCGGATGATACCGCGTTGCGCCGGTTGATTCCGCAGACGCTAATTCCTTTTGATGATGCAGTTCGCCGCACCTTGCGGGAAGAGGAAAAGCTGGTTAACTCCAGCGACTGGGGCTACGACCCGCAGGCGTTTTCCCGCTGGCGTCCGCAATACGGTTACTACCCAAAGCAAGCGGGTTACACGGTGAAAACCTCAGCCAGCCCAGCCGCATTATGGGAAGTAGTGAACCGCATCGGCGGTAAAGAGCGCTACTTTTTTGGCAACCTGCTGTGGCAAACCCGCGCAGTGTTGGATCATTTGATAGGCCACAAACTGCCACGCGGGCGACCCGAACGCCCGTTTTTGCAAACCGGCGACACGGTAGACAGTTGGAAAGTGATTATTGTCGAACCAGAGCAACAACTGGCGCTACTGTTTGGCATGAAGGCACCGGGGCTTGGGCGGCTCAGCTTTACGCTGACCGATAAAGGCGATCACCGGCTGCTGGATGTCCGCGCATGGTGGCATCCGCACGGTATGCCGGGGCTGTGGTACTGGTTATTGATGTTCCCGGCGCATCTGTTTATTTTTCGCGGCATGGCGCAGCGTATTGCCCGCCTGGCAGAACAAAATAGAGAAAAAGTCTGAGCTTAACCGCTTTTCTTTTCGTCATCCCATTGCATCAGAGCGTAATTCACGGAAGAATGCCCGCGATAAAGGCTTTTCAACACAATGGATCGATATGAAAGTACTGGTCACGGGCGCAACCAGCGGTTTAGGCCGAAACGCGGTCGAGTATTTGCGGCAAAAAGGAATTAGCGTTCGGGCGACGGGTCGTAACGAAGCCATGGGCAAATTACTCAGCAAAATGGGCGCTGAATTTGTACATGCCGATCTGACCGAGCTGGTCTCCTCTCAGGCAAAAGTGATGCTTGCCGGGATCGACACGCTGTGGCACTGCTCAAGCTTCACATCACCATGGGGTACGCAGGAAGCGTTTGACCTGGCGAATGTGCGCGCGACTCGCCGTCTCGGTGAGTGGGCCGTTGCCTGGGGCGTGCGCAACTTTATTCATATCTCCTCCCCTTCGCTCTATTTTGACTATCACCATCATCGCGATATCAGAGAAGACTTTCGCCCTGTGCGTTTCGCCAACGAATTTGCCCGCAGCAAAGCGGCCGGGGAACAGGTGATCGATCTGCTGGCGCAGGCGAACCCCAACACCCGTTTCACCATTTTGCGCCCGCAAAGTCTCTTTGGCCCGCACGATAAAGTCTTCATCCCGCGCCTGGCGCAGATGATGCACCACTACCGCAGCGTGTTGCTGCCGCGCGGCGGCGATGCGCTGGTGGATATGACCTATTATGAAAACGCGGTGCATGCGATGTGGCTCGCCAGCCAGCCCCAGTGCGATAAGCTGCTTTCCGGGCGGGCGTACAACATTACCAACGGCGAGCCGCGCTCGCTGCGCAGCATCGTGCAGACGTTAATCGACGAACTGGGTATTCACTGCCGTATTCGCTCGGTGCCATACGCAATGCTGGATATGATGGCGCGCAGCATGGAGCATTTCGGCGATAAACGCGCCAAAGAGCCTGCATTCACCCATTATGGCGTGTCGAAGCTCAATTTTGATTTCACGCTGGATATCAGCCGCGCTCAGCAGGAACTGGGTTATACGCCGATAGTGACGCTGGATGAAGGCATCAAACGCACGGCGTACTGGTTAAAAGACCACGGTAAACTGCACCGCTAAATGATTCAAAACGGGTCGGATTTGACGTCAGAAATTTTCTGCCCGCTTTTATCGATATAGAACCACTCACCGCCGACCAGAGCAGTATGCTCGCCGTCCTTTTGCGGTTTGCAGCCATTACACACCAGCGCTTTGCCCTCTTTAAACTGCCAGGCATAATCAAATTGCGGCGCAATGCGATTGCGGAAATTGTCATCCCAGTAGCCCACTTTACCGTTCTGGCGCGATCGCACCAGCCCTTCAACAAACCAGTCCGGGCCATTATCAAAGTGAACAACGGGAAGGTAACTGTCCGGTGAACGCACATAATAATCGGCATCCATCAACCCGGCGGCGCGCATATAGTCATACAGACCGACCCACGACATGCCCTCGACGTCACTGGTTTTCGCAAACAACGCTGGCAAGAACCTGAGCTTACCCTCTTTCACTTCAACGCATGTATCGAGTTTTTCCACGTTATCCGTAGATTTATCCCAGTAAGCACAGCTGAACACCGTCACCGGGTTTGGCGCGGCATGGGCAGAAAAAGCCACCATCAGCAGCACGCCTGATATGATGCGAAACCTCATCTCCATTGACCTCGTCATAAAAAAACAGTGGGCATTACCCCGCCTGGCCATATTTTTCCAGTAATGCCTCGGCAATCGCCAGGCTTTCAGCATCGGCAATGCCGTTCCAGAGCCCCGGACGGAAATGCATTTGGAACGCCATGATTACCCTTTTTTGCTCTGCAGGCGACATTTGCGGTTTCACGTCGTAGCCATATCGCGCCAGTAAATCAAGCAAAGAAGCCGTATCTACCGGCTCATGCGCAGAACGGCCATTCAAGTAAAACGCCACACGCTGCGCATCCGGCCAGGCACCAATCCCCTGGGAAAACAGCATTTGCCACGGGAACAACGGGCCAGGATCGTCTTTACGCTGCGGCGCAATATCCGCATGTGCGACGACATTTTGCGGCGCAATGTTGTAGCGCGAGACTATATCTTTTACCAGAGGAATCAATGCATTAATTTGCGCGGGCGCAAAAGGTGCGAATTGTTTTCCGCCAGCGGTACGTTGCCAGCCACGATTTTCCAGTTCAATGCCAATAGAGGTATCATTGATGCGTGTCGCGCCGCGCCAGAAACTTGCCCCTGCGTGCCAGGCTAACTCCTGCTCTGGCACCAGTTGCCAGATTCGCGGTTTACCGTGATGCAGCGGTGGATCCGCCGGGATCAGGTAATGCGCACTCACCTGTTTATCCGTCAAGGTGGCCAGTGAAACGTCAAAATCATCGGCGGTGTAGTGAATAACCAGCACTTTAATACGCGGATACGCCGCCTGCGCTTGTCGCCGGGTATCAAGCTGATAGCCATTTTTATCAATAATGCCTTTTTCACTGGCGCAACCTGCGAGCAGGAGTGCCAGCAACAGTAATGCGATGTTTTTCATGCCCGCGTTTTCACCGCCGTACCGCTGACACATACCATCAGCATACTGCCGTCTTTACCCACCGTTTCGTAATCAACATCAATGCCTACCACCGCATTCGCCCCCAGCGCTTTTGCCTGATCGCCAAGTTCGCGAAACGCGATCTCACGGGCCTTGCGTAACTCTTTCTCATAAGCGCCGGAGCGACCGCCGACGATATCGCGGATACCGGCAAAGAAGTCACGAAAAATATTCGCCCCGAGAATCGCTTCTCCGGTAACGACTCCGCAGTACTCGACAATCGGCTGCCCTTCCAGCGTCGGCGTGGTTGAAAACTGCATAGGTTTCTCCTTTTAGCGTTCAATGCGTTACGCCACACATTATCAGATCAATACACTATTCTTGAAAGGTCGTGACTTCTGAAGAGAAATAAGGAAATCAATATGCGCTATTCAGTTTTGACTCTCACCTTGCCATGCGCGCTGCTGTTAAGCGCGTGCACCACGGTAACTCCAGCATTCAAGGATACGGGCGCGCGCGTGGGCCCGTGTGTGGAAGGCGGCCCGGATACCGTTGCACAGCAATTTTACGACTACCGCATCGCTCACCCCGGTAATGACTGGACTGCGCTGCGCCCCTATCTGAGCGATGATCTGAGCAAGATGCTCACCGCAGCCAGCCGTGATTCGCGCAATGCCACGCTTTTAAAAGCGGATCCGTTCTCCAGCCGCAACGTCACACCTGAAAAGGCTGACGTCGCCAGCGCATCGACCATTCCGAATACCGATGCACGGAATATTCCGCTGCGCGTCACGCTTAGTAAAGGTGACCAAAGCTGGCGGGATGAAGTGCTGATGATCCGTGAAGGCCAGTGTTGGGCGGTAGACGATGTACGCTATCTCGGCGGTACCGTTCATGCGCCCGCCGGAACGCTACGTCAGTCGGTAGAACATCGGTGATTATTTCATGCTGCAATAGATAACCCCCGTAAAATGTCTGGCATTCCGCAATGAATGCCGACATTTATGCCTGGTTCCCGCACCGCTCGGTATTTTGTGCTAACTTTATGTAGGAACTTGGTTTATTTTTAAGTTTTAACGCACAAATATTGCATAACTATTCTGTGAACGTTACTATTTGCGGCCTCAATTGCTATCAGACTGCTTCGATGAGTATTAAATTAAACAGCATCAATTGCTTTTATGGCGCACACCAGGCGCTGTTCGATATCACGCTGGATTGCCCGCAAGGGGAAACACTGGTGCTGCTCGGCCCAAGCGGCGCGGGTAAAAGTTCGCTGTTGCGCGTACTCAACCTGCTCGAAATGCCGCGTTCTGGCCAGCTAAGCATTGCAGGCAATCACTTCGACTTTGCTAAAACCCCGTCTGATAAAGCGATCCGTGAATTGCGCCAGAACGTGGGCATGGTATTCCAGCAATATAATCTCTGGCCGCATTTGACCGTGCTGCAAAATCTGATTGAAGCGCCGTGCCGCGTGCTCGGTTTAAGCAAAGATCAGGCGCTGGCGCGTGCCGAGAAACTGCTGGAGCGTTTACGTCTTAAACCGTATAGCGACCGTTTTCCGCTGCATTTATCCGGTGGTCAGCAGCAACGTGTCGCTATCGCCCGCGCGCTGATGATGGAGCCGCAGGTGCTGTTGTTTGATGAACCGACCGCCGCGCTCGATCCGGAAATCACCGCGCAAATCGTCAGTATCATTCGTGAGCTGTCTGAAACCGGCATCACGCAAGTTATCGTGACCCACGAAGTGGAAGTGGCGCGTAAAACCGCCAGCCGCGTGGTGTACATGGAAAATGGTCACATTGTTGAGCAAGGGGATGCGGGCTGCTTTACCGCGCCGCAGACCGACGCGTTTAAATATTACCTATCTCACTGAAGAACCGGGATTAATGACAATGAAAAAAGTACTGATTGCCGCGCTACTTGCAAGCGTAAGCCTTTCCGCTACAGCAGCCCAGACTATCCGTTTCGCCACCGAAGCGAGCTACCCTCCGTTTGAATCAACCGACGCGAATAACAAAATCGTCGGTTTCGATGTGGATCTGGCTAACGCATTGTGTAAAGAGATCGACGCGACCTGCACCTTTACCAACCAGGCGTTTGACAGCCTGATCCCAAGTCTGAAATTCCGCCGTTTCGACGCGGTCATGGCCGGTATGGATATCACCCCGGAACGTGAAAAACAGGTTCTGTTCACCACGCCTTATTACGACAACTCCGCACTGTTCGTCGGTCAGCAGGGTAAATTCACCAGCATTGACCAGTTGAAAGGTAAACGCGTTGGTGTGCAGAACGGCACCACCCACCAGAAATTCATTAACGACAAACATCCGGAAATCACCACCGTTCCTTACGACAGCTACCAGAACGCGCGTCTGGATCTGCAGAACGGCCGTATTGATGCCGTGTTCGGTGACACCGCCGTGGTAACCGAATGGCTGAAAGCAGATGCAAAACTGGCGGCAGTTGGCGATAAAGTAACCGACAAAGAGTACTTCGGTACGGGTCTGGGCATCGCGGTACGCCAGGGCAACACCGATCTGCAGCAAAAATTCAATGCCGCACTGGAAAAAGTGAAGAAAGATGGCACTTACCAGACCATCTATAACAAATGGTTCCAGAAGTAATACTGAATGAACGAAATGTTTCCGTTAGCAAGCGCCGCCGGGATGACCGTCGGCCTTGCCGTTTGCGCACTGATCATCGGCCTGATTCTGGCGATGATCTTTGCCGTTTGGGAGTCCGTTAAGTGGCGCCCTCTTGCCTGGATTGGCACCGCACTGGTCACCATACTGCGTGGCTTGCCGGAGATCCTGGTGGTTCTGTTTATCTATTTCGGCTCTTCACAACTGCTGCTGACACTCTCTGATGGCTTCACCATCAACTTGGGCGTGGTGCAGATCCCGGTGCAGGTGCAGATTGAGAATTTTGATGTCAGCCCGTTTCTGTGCGGTGTGATTGCCCTCTCTTTGCTGTATGCAGCTTACGCGTCGCAAACCTTGCGTGGTGCGTTGAAAGCCGTACCGGACGGGCAGCGGGAATCCGGCCAGGCGCTGGGTTTGTCAAAAGGGGCTATCTTTTTCCGCCTCGTGATGCCGCAAATGTGGCGTCATGCGCTACCGGGGCTGGGAAACCAGTGGCTGGTGTTGTTGAAAGATACCGCGCTGGTGTCGCTGATTAGCGTGAACGATTTAATGCTGCAAACCAAAAGCATTGCTACCCGCACGCAGGAGCCGTTTACCTGGTATATCGTGGCGGCGGTGATTTACCTGGTCATCACGTTGTTAAGCCAGTGGATCCTCAAACGTATTGACCTGCGCGCGACTCGCTTTGAACGGAGGCCAGAATAATGCTCGCGTTTTTACCAGAGCTGTTCAAAGGCCTGCACACCAGCCTGACGCTCACCGTAGCGTCGCTGATTGTGGCGCTGATCTTATCGCTGCTGTTCACCATCGTGCTGACGCTGAAAACGCCGGTGCTGACGTTAATTGTGCGCGGCTATATCACGCTGTTCACCGGTACGCCGCTGCTGGTGCAGATCTTCCTGATTTACTACGGCCCGGGGCAGTTCCCGTCGCTGCAAAACTATCCGGTTATCTGGCATCTGCTTTCTGAACCGTGGCTCTGTGCGCTGCTGGCGCTGTCGCTGAACAGTGCGGCGTATACCACGCAGCTGTTCTACGGCGCGATTCGCGCCATTCCGGACGGGCAGTGGCAATCCTGCGGCGCGTTGGGGATGAGCAAGAAAGACACGCTGGCAATTTTGCTGCCTTATGCATTTAAACGCGCGCTGTCGTCCTACTCCAACGAAGTGGTGCTGGTGTTTAAAAGTACCTCGCTGGCTTACACCATCACACTGATGGAAGTAATGGGCCACGGCCAGCTTCTGTACGGTCGCACTTATGACGTCACGGTTTTCGGTGCCGCAGGGCTGATTTATCTGGTGGTCAACGGGTTATTAACGCTGATGATGCGCCTGATTGAACGTAAAGCGCTGGCATTCGAACGCCGCAATTAACTGCATAAATAGTAAACAAAGGCGAGCTAATGGTTTCATTACTCGCCTTTTTTATTTTCAAGAAAATATATTTAAGCATTTTTATTGAATACAAATTCATTTGATGGCATGGTTAGCGTCACGCTTTAGACACGGCAACAACAATAAGATTGACCGACAGGAGTTCGATAATGAAAAAAATGATATTGGCCGCCCTTCTCGCTTCGTTCGCCGCTGGTGCTTCTGCGGCAGATAAAATTAACTTCGGTGTTTCCGCCACTTATCCGCCATTTGAATCGATGGATGCGAGTAACAAAATCGTCGGTTTTGATATCGATCTGGCAAACGCTCTGTGCAAACAGATGCAGGCCGATTGTACGTTTACCAACCACGCATTCGACAGCCTGATCCCATCGCTGAAATTCAAAAAATATGACGCAGTGATTTCCGGTATGGATATAACCCCGGAACGTAGCAAACAGGTCTCTTTCACTGACCCGTACTACGCTAACTCCGCGCTGGTGATCGCCAAAAAAGATGCCTTTAAATCTTTTGATGATCTGAAAGGCAAGCGTATCGGCATGGAAAACGGCACCACACACCAGAAATACCTGCAGGACAAGCACCCGGAAGTCAAAACCGTGGCTTATGACAGCTATCAGAATGCGATTATCGACCTGAAAAATGGCCGTATCGATGGTGTATTCGGTGACACTGCGGTGGTCAACGAGTGGCTGAAAACTAACCCTCAGCTTGGCGTGGCCACCCCGAAAGTGACCGACCCGCAATACTTCGGCACCGGCCTTGGCATTGCGGTGCGTCCGGATAACAAAGCGCTGCTGGAAAAACTGAACGCCGCGCTGAAAGCAATTAAGGCTGATGGCACCTACCAGAAAATTAGCGATCAGTGGTTCCCGCAGTAATTCACATGGGTTCTGATAAAAAAAGCCGCGCTCGCGGCTTTTTTTATTGCTTTACCAACAGCGTCAACACTTCGTAATGAGCGGTATGCGGAAACATATCAAACAGTTGAACGCGCTCAACGCGATAGCCTGGCAACATGCGAATATCTTTCGCCATCGTGCTGGCATTACAGCTGGAGTAGATAATGTACGGTGGTGCCATGCGGCTTAAATAGTCGCACAGCGCCGCACCAATTCCGCGCCGTGGCGGGTTAACCAACACCAGTTCGGGCATATCGTGCGAAGCAGTGGCGAACTGCGTCGAATCGAGCGCCTGGAAGCGCAAGTTATCCAGCCCGAGCGCCTGAGCGGATTGTGTGGCACAAGCAATGGCTTCCGGCGCGATTTCAATGCCGGTCAGGCGCATCTCCGGCGTCGCACAGTGCAGACCAAAACCGCCGACGCCGCAAAACAGGTCCCACATATGATTGACCGGTAGCGTTCGCACCCAATCGCGGGCTGTCGCATACAACGCGCTGGCAACGGTCGGGTTGGTCTGGAAAAAGCTCTGCGGGCGGATCCACAGCGGCACGCCGTTAAAGTTTTCAGCCAGCGCCTGCTGTTCGGTGAGAAAAATCTCCGTCTCACCTTCCATGATCGCCATATGTACCGGCTGGATATTGGCAGAAATCACTTTCAGTTGCGGCAATTGCGCCTGCAGCGCGGGCAAGGCTGCGCGCAACTGGGTGAGTTTCGCCTCCGAGCGCAGCACAAAACGCAGCATCATGCCGCCATCCTGTTGGCTTTCGGTCAGTAGCAGATATTTTAGCTCACCGCGCTTACGCGCCACGTTGTAAGGCGTTAAACCGGCGCGGGCAATAAACGGTTTGAGCGCGGCAAAAACCGGAGCGAAAGTGTGTGGGTAAAGCGGGCAATCGGTCAGATCTTCGGGCGAACCATCGCGATGTAGCATGCCAAGCAGCGGTTTTTCCACACTGCCGCTGACCACCATTTTGGCTTTATTACGAAACCCCTGCTCCGGGCCACTCACTGGCGAACACCACTGCGCGACAGGCAAACCGTCCAGCAGCGTGTGGAGATCTTCCATTTTCGCGGTAAGTTGCTGTGAGACTGGTTGTTCTATCCATTGACAGGAACGGCAACGACCAGCATCAAAGAGAGCGCACTGCATAGTAAAGCCTTTCATTTTGCGGGGCCGGGATTGTACCACCGTTATTGCAGGCGGAAAAAGCGTCGGCTGGGCGCGGGAACAAACAGCAGGAATAACACCAGCAGATCGGGGAGTTTTTGCATCACTAATGCATGGAAAATCTCACGTCGGGAACCACCGGCAATGCTGAAGAGCTCCGGGTAGCCATAACCGAGCGAAGCGGCCCATAAATAACCGGTTGCGACAACTTGCGTGCCGAGATAAAGCCAGCGCGCCCAGTTCCTGCCTTTGACGACCGAGAAGGCACTGAGAATTTCGGCAAACACCAGCAGCAAGCTGCCAAGAAAAACCAGCGTCAGGCTCCAGGTCTGCGCACTGCGCTGCACAAAATCGATCAGGCCGCGCCACCCCAGCAAATTAAACACCATCAATACATCAACGCAGCGAATCATAATAATAGCGATGGCCGCCACTTGCACCAGTGCCGGTACATTCAATTTCGCGTGATGAGTGGTTTTCTTGAAGAACCCCAATCCGATGATTTCCCTGTGAAAAATGCCGCGACAAGCGCGGCATCAGCAACACAATTTCACGATTCTAATAAGTTCAGCCTTGTCTTGCACGTTGGATATCACGGATCCGCTGTTTTTCCGCCCGCGCCATTAAATACCAGGCGATAAAACCAACAATCCCGACCACACCAAGGATAAGCGTCGCCAGCGCGTTGATTTCCGGGTTCACCCCCATGCGCACACTGGAGAAGACCAGCATCGGCAATGTCGTCGCCCCCGGCCCGGAGACAAAACTGGCAATCACCAGGTCATCCAGCGACAGAGTAAACGCTAAAAGCCAACCGGAAATAATCGCCGGCATGATCATCGGCAGCGTGATAACGAAGAATACTTTCAATGGCGTCGCACCAAGATCCATTGCCGCCTCTTCGATGGAGCGATCCAGTTCGCGCAGACGCGAGGAGATAACCACTGCCACATAAGCGGTACAGAAGGTCACATGCGCCAGCCAGATAGTGAGCATCCCGCGATCGGCGGGCCAGCCAATAGCATGGCCGAGCGCAACAAACAGCAACAGCAGCGACAAGCCAGTGATCACATCCGGCATCACCAACGGTGCGGTAATCATAAAGGCGAAACCGTTTGAGCCACGAAAGCGGCCAAAACGCACCATCACCACCGCCGCGATAGTCCCCAGCACCGCCGCCATCGTCGCCGCACAAGCGGCGATGGTCAGACTTAAGCCGACAGCGCTCATCATCGCATCGTCATGAAACAGCTCGCCGTACCAACGCGTCGACCAGCCCGCCCAGACGGTGACAAGCCTTGAACTGTTAAAGGAGTAGATCACCAGCATCAGCATTGGCGCGTACAGGAAAGTAAAGCCGAGCACGAGGATCAAAATGCGCCACGGAGAGCGCACTACCGGTAAGGTGTTCATGCGTGGTCCTCCCCTTGTTTCTGCTGATGTTTGTGGAACCACATGATCGGCACAATCAGCAACAGCAGCATAATCACCGCCACCGCCGAGGCTACCGGCCAGTCGCGGTTATTAAAGAACTCCTGCCACAACACGCGGCCAATCATAATGCTATCCGGGCCACCGAGCAGTTCCGGGATGACAAACTCGCCAACCGCCGGGATAAACACCAACATCGAACCGGCGATAATTCCGCCTTTGGTCAACGGCACAATCACGCTGAAAAAGGTTTTCAGCGGGCGCGCGCCAAGATCCAGCGAGGCTTCTACCAGCGAATAATCGATACGCGTCAGCGCGGTATAAATCGGCAGCACCATAAACGGCAAATAGGCATAAACAATCCCGATATACACCGCGAGGTTGGTATGCAGAATCGTCAGCGGCTGATCGATAACGCCCATCCACATCAGGAAATTATTCAGCACGCCGTTGTTTTTCAGGATCCCCATCCACGCATAAACGCGGATCAGAAACGACGTCCACGACGGCAAAATCACCAGCAGCAGCAGAATATTGCGCGTCGACGGTTTGCTGTGCGCCACTGCCCAGGCCAGCGGATAACCCAGCAGCAGACAGCAAATCGTTGAGATTGCCGCCACCTGTAACGACTGCAAGTAGGCTTCGAAGTAAAGCGGATCGTCGGTAAGTTGCAGGAAGTTGCCGATATTCAGCGTTACCGTCAGTTGGCTGTCGGCCCACTCGATAAGATCGGTATACGGCGGGATCTGCCGCGCCATCTCTGCAAGGCTGATTTTGAACACGATCAAAAACGGCAGCAGAAACAGCAAAGTCAGCCAAATATAGGGCAGCGCAATCACCAGTTTGCGCCCGTGACGCATCTGCATACGCCCCAGCCATAAAGTAAAACCGCCCGGTTTTTCGACGCGGGACGGTGGTTCCAGTGTACTCATCGCCGCTCCTTAAACCGTCAGAACCACACAACTATCGGCATCCCAGCAGAGGCGAACTTCATCGCCCCAGGTTGGCGCGCCTTTACGGTAGCGATGCGCATTCTGCAACTGGGCACTGAGCATCTGCCCGCTTTGCAAACGCACGTGATAAATAGAGAGGTCGCCAAGGTAGGCGATATGCACCACTTCCCCGACAGCAAAGTTATAGCCATCGGCCGGTGGTTCTTCACAGAGCATGATTTTTTCCGGGCGCAGCGCCACATACACCGGCACGTTATCCACAACCGACGCATCGGCGTCCACTTTCAGAGGATGCACCAGCCCCGGAGAGTCGATCACCAGACCGTCTTCCTGACGCTCTTTCAGCAGCCCTTCGAACACATTCACCGAACCGATAAACTCGGCGCTGTAACGCGTGGTCGGATGCTCGTAAATCTCTTCCGGTTCGCCTATCTGCACAAACTTACCGCGGTTCATGATAGCGATACGCCCGGCCATGGTCATTGCTTCTTCTTGGTCGTGAGTCACCATCACACAAGTCACGCCAACACGCTCAAGGATATCCACCACTTCGAGCTGCATGCGGTCGCGCAGCTTTTTATCAAGCGCGCCCATCGGTTCATCCAGCAGCAGCAGTTTCGGGCGTTTTGCCAGGCTGCGCGCCAGTGCCACACGTTGACGCT
This sequence comes from Kosakonia sp. YIM B13571, assembly GCF_042788095.1. Classification (NCBI taxonomy): domain Bacteria; kingdom Pseudomonadati; phylum Pseudomonadota; class Gammaproteobacteria; order Enterobacterales; family Enterobacteriaceae; genus Kosakonia; species Kosakonia sp. YIM B13571. The sequence continues at coordinate 320,659 of NZ_JBHZPL010000001.1, forward strand.
GGCCACCTGAAAGCTGGTGAGGTTTACGTTTAGCGTACTCGCTCATGTGAACCAGGTGCAGCATTTCAGCCACGCGGCTGGCGATTTCCGCTTTCGGCAACTTATCTTGTTTAAGACCGAAAGCAATATTTTGCTCCACGGTCATATGCGGGAAGAGTGCGTAAGACTGGAACATCATATTGATCGGGCGCAGATAGGGCGGCACATGTGCCAGGTCTACGCCATCGAGCATGATTTGTCCGTGGGTAGGCTGCTCAAAACCGGCGAGCATGCGCAGCAACGTTGATTTACCGCAGCCAGACGCGCCAAGCAGGGCAAAAATTTCACCTTTATAAATGGTTAGACTGACATCATCAACAGCGTGCTGACCATCAAAGGATTTGGTCAGGTTGCGAATTTCCAGCAGCGGCGTCAGATCCTTGCGGCTCTTCGCCTGTGGGCGGGGGATAGCGTCATTCACTCAAGTGCTCTCCGGCAAAAACATCAACCCGTTTCAACGAGTTGTCGTACAAATGACTGGACAGAGGCGCATCACCTCTGTCCATTTTTGGGGCAGGCGCACCGCCACGGTGCAGCCTTATCACCTGTCAGGTGATTGAATTATTTGCCGCTTTTAACTTTAGTCCACGCGCGGGTTCTTATGCGGTCGATTTTCGGATCCTGGACTTTCAGCGTAAACAGTTTGGCGAAAACATCCGGCGGCGGGAAGATAGCCGGGTTGTCACGCACTTCTGCGCTGATCAGCGGAACAGAGGCTTTGTTGCCGTTCGCGTAGAACACATGATCGCTAATATGCGCAATCACATCCGGGCGCATCAGGTAGTTAAGGAACTGATACGCTTCGTCTTTGTTTTTAGCGTCAGCCGGCATCGCGAAGACATCAAAGAACGCCAGCGCGCCCTCTTTCGGAATGGTGTAGTTAATATTCACGCCATTCTTCGCTTCTTTTGCACGGTTTGCCGCCTGCCACACATCACCCGCCCAGCCAATAGCCACACAGATGTCGCCGTTTGCCAGGTCATTAATGTACTGAGAAGAGTGGAAGTAACGGATGTTCGGACGCAGTTTTAACAGCAAGTCGGTCGCGGCAACGCTGTAGTCATCCGCTTTGCTGCTGTTCGGATCTTTGCCGAGGTAGTTGAGCACGGTGGCAAAAATCTCTTCCGGCGCATCGAGGAATGAAACGCCGCAGCTTTTCAGTTTTTCCAGGTTTTCCGGTTTCAGCACCAGATCCCAACTGTTTACCGGTGCATCTTTGCCGAGCGCCGCTTTCACTTTGTCAACGTTATAGCCAATCCCGGTTGTCGCCCACAGGTACGGGACAGCGTATTTGTTATCCGGATCGTGCTTGGCCACCATCTTCAGCACGTCTGGATCGAGGTTTTTCCAGTTCGGCAGCTTGCTCTTATCGAGCGGCTGGAACACCCCGGCGGCTAACTGGCGCTCAAGGAAACTTGCTGAAGGCACAACCAGGTCGAAACCGGTGCTGCCCGCCATCAATTTGCCTTCCAGCACTTCGTTGGAGTCAAACACGTCATAAATGACTTTGATGCCCGTCTCTTTTTCAAAATTCGCGACGGTGTCCGGCGCAATATAATCAGACCAGTTATAAACATGCAGCGTCTTTTGCTCGGCTGCGAGCGTGCTGGCAGAGACAGCCATCAACGCACCCGCGACAAGACCCGATACCCATTTTTTGCTCAAGGCGGTCATATCTCATTCCTTCTGGAAAGTCCGTTAACATACGAACTAAATGTACGCATCATAAGATATGCAAGAATCATGCATATTTTGTCACTCTGCACAGCCCCGGAGAAGAAAACGCTTCCGGCTGACACCGCATGCTGTTTTAAGCAGCGCAAGAATAACTGTAGCCAGGGTTTGAGGCTATAGGTCAGATTAAAAAACGCCTTTTATCAATTTTTTATGCAGGATACGTCTATGTGATAAGCCGTTACGCGAGGAATAGCGGTGAAAAATTCTTTAAGGAAAGGTTAATAGCAGAATAAAAATATTTATTATGCAGTCGCCATGGCAGCGACTGCGTCGAATGCAACGCAGAGTCAGTGGAGAAAATTGTGTGACTCTTCATCTACCGCCATCTCTTCTTCGCTGGGCGTGAACAGCAGTTGATGGGCGTTAGCTTCCATAATGACCATTGAAATCTGCTCTTCACTCTGGCGCATAAACCAGGCGAACTGTTCAAACGTAACGCCAGGTCCGACGCATAAAGACTGGCAAACCACCAGTTTTGGCAGATTATCATCCTGTATATCGAGAAATGCTTTCACGGTTAAAGAACTGGCATTAATGGCAGAGAGATCGGCGGCCAGCGCCAGCAGTGCCGACGGTTTGACTTCCGCCATGGCGGTAAACAGCACCACGTCATTAACAAGGTCGACTTTTGCATCAAACACGCCATCAAAATTTTGCATGTGCGGCAGGTGCAGCGCCTGGCAGTTATCGCACTCAAAAAAGTTAATGCCTAGTTCATCCAGCCAGTGACGCAGCGTGTCCAGACCCGGAGCGACGAGTGAATCCATAAAGCAGTGCTCTCTTAGCGAAAAAATTGGCCATAGCTTACGCAAAAAGGCCAGAACGTACCATTAATTGCGCGGGAAAATAACCTCAGCCGCCGGTTTTCAGGCAAAAACCTGGCGTTGCCTGACGCTCGATCCACTGGATCATGCGGCCAGCAATATCAATACCGGTGGCTTTTTCGATCCCTTCAAGCCCAGGAGAAGCATTTACCTCCATCACCAGCGGACCACGATTGGCGCGAAGAATATCGACACCGGCCACATCCAGCCCCAGCGTTTGTGCAGCAGCCAGCGCGATTTCACGCTCACGCTCTGTGATGTTCGCCACCAGCGCCTTGCCGCCGCGATGCAAGTTAGAGCGAAAATCACCCTCTTTCGCCCGGCGTTCAATGGAGGCTACCACCTCATTTCCTACCACCAGACAGCGAATATCGGTTCCCTTCGCTTCGGCAATAAACTCCTGCACCAGGATGTGCGCATTCAGGCCGCGAAAAGCGTCAATCACGCTCTCTGCTGCCTGACGCGTTTCCGCCAGCACCACGCCAATGCCCTGCGTCCCTTCTACCAGCTTCACCACCAGCGGTGCGCCACCAACCATATCAATCAGATCGCTGGTATCGTCCGGTGAATGCGCAATGCCCGTCACCGGCAGATCGATCCCCTGACGCGCCAGTAACTGTAACGAACGCAGCTTGTCTCTGGCGCGGGTGATCGCTACCGATTCATTGAGCGGGTAACTCCCAAGAATTTCAAACTGACGCAGCGCAGCAGTGCCGTAGAAGGTAATGGCCGATCCAATACGCGGGATTACCGCATCGAAATGCGGCAACTGGCGGCCTTTATAGTGAATGGACGAGGCCGCCGGGCTGATATTCATATAACAGGAAAGCGGGTCGAGGATCTCGACCAGATGACCGCGCTGCATCGCCGCTTCGCGCAGGCGTTTACACGAATAGAGCGTTCCATCCCGGGACAATATGGCAATTTTCACCCTGCACCTCTCTAAAAGGACCTGTCAAAGCAGGCGTATGATACACGCAGCGACGTGCAGGATGAACGGGAATTAGCGTGTCGCCCATCCCTGTTTATGCAAATAGTCGAGAATAAACGGACGGCTCTCTTTAATGATGGTGCGGCGAATATGGTCGCTCCAGGTATCACGCCGTGTATTGCTGCCGCGCGTCATATAATAGTGGGCGATTTCATCGTCGTATTGCGCCAGCACACCTTCATCCAATGGTTGATAGCGGTTTTCATGCACCACCAGTTGCGCAGGCAGACGCGGTTTCTTATCTGGCTCGTCGGCCGGCCAGCCAAGGCACAGACCAAACAGCGGCAGCACATGTTTTGGCACCTGCAACAACTCACCTACGGCTTCAATGCTGTTACGAATTCCGCCGATATAAACACCGCCAAGCCCGAGCGATTCTGCCGCAGTGAAGGCGTTTTGTGCCATCAGCGCGGTATCGACAACACCGAGAAGCAACTGCTCTGCCAGGCCTGGATTCGCCTGCGGGCAAATCTGGAAATTACGGTGGAAATCGGCGCAGAACACCCAAAACTCTGCCGCCTGCGCCACATGTGGTTGCCCGCCGGTGAGTGTGACCAGTTGTTCGCGTAGTGCAGCATCGGTGATACGAATTATCGTACTGCATTGCAAAAAGCTGGAGCTGGATGTCGCCTGTGCGCTGGCAATAATCGCCTCGCGCTGCGCCTGAGTAATCGGTTGATCGGTAAAATGGCGAATAGAGCGATGGGCGCACAGCAATTCAATAGTTGGTGTCATGAATAATCCCCCAAATAAACAAGACCCTCAGTATAGGCGAAGCCTGCGCCGCCGCAGTATCCGCAATTTGCAATGAAAGGTTGTAAAGATTAAAGCAACAGGCACAACCTGCTTTTCATTACGCTCAGTTATGGTCATGATAACCAGCAGTTACCTTCAGATTCGGGAGAGAGTATGTTTGCTGTAATTTTTGGCCGCCCTGGCTGCCCATACTGTGTACGCGCAAAAGAACTGGCAGAAAAACTGACCGCTGAGCGTGATGATTTCAACTATCGCTACGTGGATATCCACGCGGAAGGCATCACCAAAGCCGACCTGGAAAAAACCGTCGGTAAACCGGTTGAAACCGTCCCGCAGATTTTTCTCGACCAGAAACATATTGGCGGCTGTACGGATTTCGAAGCCTATGCCAAAGAACATTTCGGCCTGTTTGCCTGAACCGAACAACGCCCTCTTTTTGGGGCGTTTTTTATTTTTTGTGCCGCAAGATTTTACGCACAAAGAGATAGAATAACCCGCCTATCCCACACCAGAAAATCGCGCTGAACAACCAGGCGATAACCTGCCAGTGCGACTGAGAAGACGCTAAATGCAGATAAATCAGCACATAGCAAAATGGTGCAGCCAGCACGGCACCGAAAAGCGGTACGACAGCTTTGCGACGACGAGCAATCAACCCACCGACAATGCCGGGAAGAGTGAAAAGCAGTAAGCCTAATTCAGGATTACCGGACACGGGCAGTGCGCCTTTCATATTTATGACCAGCAAGAAACACACCACAATAAAAAGTAATGCGCAGCAAATAACACCGACCCGACTTCGCCTGTTCTTCAAACACGCCTCCTGACTTTTTCTCTATCGCACTAACAACTCGTTCAAAAGAATGTCCGGACAGATAAAGCGTTGCGGCAATCCGTGCCAGAAAAGCACCCACGTAAATACGCGATTCTCACTAGCCGTTGTAATCTAATACGATTAAACTAGCGGCCTGTTTTTGTTTTGTGGGGAGTGTCTGGTGTTGCACCGCTTTTTTCATACGCCAGCGCATGGACAAAACACTAGCTCAAATAACCATTTCTTTCAACAGCTTACAAGTAAACAAGAAGTTAGCCTCCGTGAATATAAACGTCGCAGATTTGTTAAACGGGAATTACATACTGTTATTGTTTGTCGTTCTGGCACTCGGACTTTGTCTCGGTAAATTACGACTGGGTTCTGTTCAACTCGGTAATTCCATTGGCGTTTTAGTGGTTTCATTATTATTAGGCCAGCAGCATTTCAGCATTAACACGGATGCACTTAACCTTGGCTTTATGCTGTTTATTTTTTGTGTCGGTGTTGAAGCCGGACCAAACTTTTTCTCTATTTTTTTTCGCGACGGCAAGAATTACCTCATGCTGGCGTTGGTATTAGTTGGCAGTGCTCTGTTAATTGCGTTAGGTCTTGGCAAACTGTTCGGTTGGGATATCGGCCTGACGGCGGGCATGCTGGCGGGCTCGATGACCTCAACGCCTGTTCTGGTGGGCGCTGGCGATACGCTGCGCCATTCTGGTATGGAGAACGGGCAACTCTCCAGCGCGCTGGATAACCTGAGCCTTGGTTATGCTCTGACTTACCTGATTGGTCTGGTAAGTCTGATTTTCGGCGCACGTTATTTGCCGAAATTGCAGCACCAGGATTTACAAACCAGCGCCCAGCAGATCGCCCGTGAACGCGGTCTGGATACCGATGCGCACCGTAAAGTTTATCTGCCGGTCATCCGCGCCTACCGCGTAGGGCCGGAGTTGGTGGCATGGGCCGACGGCAAAAACTTGCGCGAGCTGGGGATCTACCGTCAGACAGGGTGTTATATCGAACGTATTCGCCGCAACGGCATTCTCGCCAGCCCCGACGGTGATGCCGTGCTGCAAATGGGCGATGAAATTTCGTTGGTCGGTTACCCGGATGCACACGCACGCCTTGACCCAAGTTTCCGCAACGGCAAAGAGGTGTTTGACCGTGATCTGCTCGATATGCGTATCGTCACCGAAGAAGTGGTTGTCAAAAACCACAACGTTGTGGGCCGCCGTCTGGCGCAGCTCAAGCTGACCGATCACGGTTGCTTTCTAAACCGCGTGATCCGCAGCCAGATCGAGATGCCGATTGACGACAATATCGTGCTCAACAAAGGCGACGTTTTGCAGGTCAGCGGTGACGCGCGTCGTGTAAAAACCATTGCTGACCGCATCGGCTTTATCTCTATTCACAGCCAGGTCACCGACCTGCTCGCCTTCTGCGCGTTTTTTATTGTTGGCCTTATGATCGGTATGATCACTTTCCAGTTCAGCTCCTTCAGCTTCGGCGTGGGTAACGCTGCCGGCCTGTTATTCGCCGGGATCATGCTCGGCTTCCTGCGTGCCAACCACCCGACTTTCGGCTATATCCCGCAGGGCGCGCTGATGATGGTGAAAGAGTTTGGCCTGATGGTATTTATGGCAGGCGTGGGCTTAAGCGCCGGTAGCGGCATTGGCAACGGTCTTGGCGCGGTGGGCGGCCAGATGCTGATTGCCGGGCTAATTGTCAGCCTGGTGCCGGTGTTAATTTGTTTTCTGTTTGGCGCGTATGTGCTGAAAATGAACCGTGCTTTGTTGTTCGGTGCGATGATGGGCGCACGTACCTGCGCCCCGGCAATGGAGATCATCAGCGATACGGCACGCAGCAATATCCCGGCGCTGGGCTATGCGGGAACGTATGCCATCGCCAACGTTCTGCTGACGCTGGCGGGGACATTAATCATCATTATCTGGCCTGGCCTCGGATAAGTCTGAAGCTGAGAAATATTTCAGCTATGCGCAGAACTTTTTTGTGGGGCGTCAGTCATAACTAGTGCCACTGCTTTTCTTTGATGTCCCCATTTTGTGGAGCCCATCAACCCCGCCGCTTAGGTTCAAGGTTGATGGGTTTTTTGTTGCCTTTTTTCATTGCCCTCTTCGATTTGAATCGATAAGAAGCCTGTGTTTCGCTTTCTCACTGCCCCTGGAGAAGCAACGCAGATTTGGTAATATCGATGCCGAAACAGCATTACTCGCTATAACGGGAAAACGATGAAAGCGGAAGAAAATAGACTCGAAAGCTGGCTAAAAAAATCATTATGGCGCGATGTTTTTTATAAAATCGGTATGTGGTGCGTTATCTCCATCATTTCATTTTATATTGCAGGAAAAACGGCAAATTTTGATATCGCAAAATATTTTCTTAGTTTTTTGGATAAAAGCATGCCGCAACTTAATTACGGTTGGATGGTGTTATTTATTATTGTCCCGGCATCCTTTTTCATGAAAGATATGGAAGCCATGAAACCCGACACCTGGGGAATGGAGACCCTGCGAGGCAAAGTTGGTGCAGCACTGCGCAAAGTAACCAGCGACCTACTGCTGTGGTCCAGCGGGATTTCTACAGCATTACTGACGACATCATTAATGGCGCTCGCGATTCTCTTTTACAGAGAACCTCAAGTGACCTATAAAAGCCTTGTGCAAATCGCTTTTGTATTAACGGTATTATTCATTTTCTTATTTGCCAATATATGGTGTTATTTCATATTAAAACGCAACAACGCTGTACTCTTTTCTATTATGAATAGTCAGCGAGGGATAAATTTAGGACATCTTATTATTATTCTATTCTGTTTATACGCCGCGCATAAAATATCTGTCGATATCAACAAAAAAGTGACAGCTGAACAATCGCAACCAAAAACGTCTTAAAACGCTACGCGAAACCATATCGCCCACAGCACATAAACGCCACCCGCTAAAAAGCATAGCCCGTACGCCCATACAATCCCCGATTCACGGCGCAGGTAGAATTTAAGCGGGTTGCGGTGCAGATTGGCAGCGTTATAAGTTTTATGAAAGTGCGTCATCTGTTGCGCACCTTTGCTGATAAGCGCAAAGAAAAAACTCACCGTTATGATCATTGCAAACGCCATATAACACTTCAAAAACAACCTGAGACCGGTAAACACCCACGGGCCGGAGTCTCTGCTAACACCCGCAACACCGTGCTTTTTCAACATAATGGCGGCACCGCTCAACATCAGATGCACCAGCAGAAAAAGGCCAAAATGTTTCGCATTTGTGGCAAAGGTATTTTTTAAAGTGATACCAAAGATCCAGGCGAAAAACACGGCCACGGATATCAGCCACATTACGGTGTTTAACAACATTCTATTCCTTTTCAATAGGTTGTTTGAATTTCCTATTTTTGCATTAATACTTAAGCGAACGCCAGCGCTGTGTTTTTCATTGTGCTCTTTTTTTAACGATCGCCCGACACTGCAAGGAGCTCCACAATGCTGATTTACAACGTTTTTGGCCGTTACATTGGAGTGAAGCGCGTTGCGGATGGCTGGCAGGTGTTCCGCGTGGACAGAAGCGAAGGCAAGCATTCGCGGCTTTATAACATCATCATTCCCGGTGAATTAAGCGAAGCGGAGATCCCTGGCTGGCTGGGGGATATTTTCCATGAGGCCACAACGGAAAAACATCCCAATGTTTTTCGCGTGGAATAAAGGAGCAGAAAATGTGTGCACAGTGGTACAGCCAAAGCCCGTTCGATGTAAGGCTGGAGTGGGGTTTAGCCGCAGCGGAGCACCTGGCGCGGGAAGCCGATTGTGTGGTGATTGTCGACGTGATGTCATTCTCCACGTGCGTTAGCATCGCCACCGAGAACCAGGCGCTGATTTACCCGTGGCCGTGGAAAGATGCCAGCGCGCAGCGCTACGCGCAGGAAAACCATGCCGATGTTGCCAGCTTCAATCGCACCTTTGCCGGTGGCAAATATACGCTCTCGCCCGCCTCATTACTGCCTATTCCCGCCGGACACCGGCTGGTGCTCCCCTCACCTAACGGTTCCACCTTTTCGTTTAAAGCACGCGATTTCGGCGCAGCGGTGTTTAGCGGGTGTTTTCGTAATCGACTGGCGACCGCAAAAGCGTGTGCAGGTTTTGAGCGCATTTTGCTGATCCCGGCAGGGGAACGCTGGCCGGATGGCAGCCTGCGCCCGGCGGTGGAGGATTATCTGGCAGCGGGCGCAATTATCGCCGCACTTGGTGAACGTAAGCTATCACCCGAAGCGCAAGCGGCAAAGGCAGCATTTCAGGGCTGCGTGTTCAGCGATCTCTGTCACTGCGCATCCGCCAATGAACTCCACGCGCGGGGTTTTTCAGCGGACGTAGAATTGTGTCTCGCTCTTGACGCAAGCCATCGCGCCTGCGCATTAATCGACAACGCGTACCGCTCACTGCCCGGCGAGACGCCCAACCATTAAGCGAATGGTTTCGCGGCTCAGCGGTTCGCGATCGACCACAAAATGCAGCGTCATTCCTTCGATAAACGCATCCAGCGCACGCGCCGTCATCGGTTCGAACCAGCGCTCCAGCGTAGCCTGGCTGGCGCACATCCAGTCTTGCATCACACTTTTCAGCGTGGGCTGGCGGCTCATAAATGCATACAGCTGGTACATCAGTTCCATATTGCGCGCAGTGGTTACCTGGGCGCTGTAAATCAGTTCGGTTAGCGCCTCACAGGCTTTTGCCTGACTGTCAACACCGTCGAAAAAAGCGGCATATTGCGCCGACATCTGCCGGGTAAACAGGCTGAAAGCTTCTTCTAATAACGCTTCGATGCCGGAAAAGTAATAGGTCATTGAACCCAGCGGCACATCAGCACAGCTGGCAATTTTGCGGTGCGTTACTGCCTGAATCCCATGTGCAGCAATGGTATCCAGCGTCGCTTGCAGAATGCGGTCACGCCGCTGCGGGTCGTTGGGTCTTCGGGCCATAGATCCTCTCACTCATTTATGTACAAATGTACACTTCCTTGCTAGTGTTGTCTCACCTTTTCACTGTTTGATGTGAAGCTATGACAACCAATGCATCGCGAAAAGCCCTGCAACATCGCTTGTGGGCGCTGTTTACCTTCTTTTTTATACCGGGGCTATTAATGGCGTCGTGGGCCACGCGAACGCCAGCGATCCGCGATATTTTATCGGTCTCCACCGCGGAAATGGGCGTGGTGCTGTTTGGTCTGTCGGTCGGTTCGATGAGCGGCATTCTTTCCTCCGGTTGGCTGGTGAAGCGCTTTGGCGCACGGAAAGTGATCCTCGCCAGCATGTCACTTTGCGTCATCGGGATGGTGCTGCTGAGTATCGCGCTGTGGTTCGCTTCCCCGCTGTTGTTTGCGGTCGGCCTCGCCTTTTTCGGCGGTAGCATGGGCGCGGGCGAAGTGGCAATAAACATCGAAGGTGCAGTGGTTGAGCGCGAAATGGGCAAAACCGTGCTGCCCATGATGCATGGTTTTTACAGCTTCGGCACGTTGGTCGGCGCAGGAATTGGTATGAGCGTTACCGCTATTGGGCTGGCGGCAAACTGGCATATTCTGGCAGCAGCGCTGGTGGCGATTGTTCCCATTACCCTGGCGATTTCCGCCATTCCGCCTGGCACCGGCAAAGACTCCGCCGAAGATAAAGCGCGCGGGAAAAAAGGGCAGCCGTTCTGGCGTGATACACAACTGCTGCTAATTGGCGTGGTCGTACTGGCAATGGCATTTGCCGAAGGTTCCGCCAACGACTGGTTGCCGCTATTGATGGTGGATGGTCATGGCTTTAGCCCGACTTCCGGCTCGCTTATCTATACCGGTTTCACCCTTGGAATGACTGTCGGGCGATTTACCGGCGGCTGGTTTATTGACCGTTACAGCCGGGTCACCGTGGTACGCGCCAGCGCCCTGATGGGGGCGTTGGGCATCGGGCTGATTATCTTTGTTGATAGTGCATGGGTGGCGGGTATTTCAGTGATTTTGTGGGGGCTTGGTGCGTCACTCGGTTTCCCGCTGACCATTTCCGCCGCCAGCGATACCGGCCCGGATGCGGCAACCCGCGTCAGCGTGGTCGCCACCACCGGTTACCTGGCGTTTCTCGTCGGCCCGCCGCTGCTCGGTTTTCTCGGCGAGCACTACGGCCTGCGTAGCGCCATGTTGGTGGTGATGGGGCTGGTGTTGATTGCTGCCCTGGTTGCCCGCGCGGTCGCCAAACCGGCCCCGGAAACGCAAGCTGAAACTTGCTGACAACAGGACGGCGCTTTGATGAGCGCCGCCCTATCCTTCCAGCGAATTCCCTACCCGTTTATCACGCAGAAACACCACCATCAAGCCCAGCCACAGCACACCGTTAGCCAGGTTGAAGAAGCTGAACAAGCCATTGCCGCCGCTCAGCCAGGCATGTTTACTGATTTCGATACCGACGGTGAAAATAAACATCTGTAACATGCCCATCGCCGCCGAAACGGTGCCTTTACTCATGTCGCTGGCAAACAGCGTCAGACGCACCAGCCCGGCATTCGCCAGCCCGATACCAAACGCGTACAGACTCAGCCCGGCTGTCATCCACAAATAGGCATGCGAAGAGGCGAGAGTAGCGCCAGCCGCCAGCAGCAACCCGGCCATAATTGGCCAGCCGCCCATAATGATCAACGCGCGCACGGTACGCCGAGACGTCAGACGCGCCAGCACCAGGTTACCAATAATCAGCGCGCCAAATATCGGCACCTGCAACAAGCCGTATTCATAACTACTCAGTTGCTCGCCGCTGATGATAATGATCGGCGACTGGGCAATCCACGCCAGCAATGGCAGGCTGACAAAACCTGTCGCCAACGCTCCAGCAACAAAACGCAGGTTCTTCATCACTTCTGCGTAGTCGCGCCACAGCGCTTTAAAAGAGAGCTTTTCACCCAGCCGCGTAGCCGTCTCCGGCATCGCCCGTTGCAGACCAAAAAAGGAGAACGCCGCCAGCAACGCGAAAAGAACAAACATCCCCTGCCACGGTGCAGCATGCACCCACGCGGCCCCCACCAGCGGACCGAGCAGCGGCGCTATCAGCGCCACGTTTGCCATCAGCGCGGTAATTTTTATGCACACCGCTTCTTCGAAAGATTCCTGGATTGCCGCGTAACCGACTGCGCCAATAAAGCACAAGCTAATGCCCTGCAAAAATCGCAGTAGCGTGAACTGCTCAATGTCCTGCGCCAGCAGTGTTGCCAGGCACGTGACGATAAACCACACCACGCCGGTTAGCATCACCGGGCGGCGGCCAATGCGATCCGACAGCGGCCCCAGCAGCCATTGCAAAAACATGCCGCCCGCAAGGTAAGCGGTCATGGAGGTCGGTACCCACTCAATGCCGGCGTTGTACTGCTCCACCACGGCCAACATGCCGGGCTGGATCATATCGTTGGCGATATAGGTGGAAAATTCGTAAAGCACCAGGCAGAGGGGAAACAGTAGCGCCCGTCGTCCCAGACGTTGGCCAGTTAAGGTATGGTTTTGCATGCAATCTCTTCATCTATGAAAAATCGCGCAGAGTGTAATCAAAGCCGCTTTGCCGCGATAGGAAATTCTCTGTCACACATTAAATAAAGCACATTTCAGTTCGTTTAAGGTTCACTTAAGTCCCCCTCCGTACTATACGCCCTCTGTGGTTCACTCCAGGAATCGTCTAACTCTCAGATGAGTAAGACAAAACCGCTTTACCGTTAACCATGCCGCTTTTAAGGTGGGCGCTTTCGCGTCAATGTAGATTGTTTAATCAAAGAGTAACAAGCGTATGTTAGAGAGCCTGAATTACACCCTGTTCTACTGGATTAACGCCACGCCAGACTCTCCGCACTGGCTGATTGCGTTTGCCGATTTTGCCGCCAGCGATTTAATCAGCATTGTGCCGCTGCTGGCGGTTGGCCTCTGGCTATGGGGTCCACGCGAGCAGGTGAACGCACAGCGTCAACTGGTGATTAAAGTCACCCTGGCGATGTTGGTCAGTCTCTGTTATTCGGCGTTACTGGGGCATTTTTTCCCGCACGATCGTCCCTTTGCCGATCGCGTCGGCTACAACTTCCTGCACCACGCGGCGGATAGCTCCTTCCCGAGCGATCACGGCACGGTGATCTTCACCTTTGCGGTGGCTTTCCTTGCCTGGCACCGTCTATGGTCGGGCGCGCTGTTGATGGTCATCGGGCTGACCATCGCCTGGTCACGTATTTATCTTGGTGTGCACTGGCCGCTGGATATGCTCGGCGCGCTGCTGGTTGGCATCGGCGGCTGTTTGTCCGCGCAAATCCTCTGGCAAGGCTTTGGCCCTACGCTCTACCACAGTGTGCAACAGATCTATCGCGCCTGTTTCGCCATGCTGATTCGCCGCGGCTGGGTACGTGACTAAGCCACCAGGCAAAGGTAATATGAACGCCCTGCTCAATGCAGGGCTTTCTTTTATTCAGGGGAATTATGGAAACAAGACGCGACGAACGGATAGGCCAATTGCTGGCGGCGCTCAAGCGCAGCGATAAACTGCACCTCAAAGAGGCGGCGACGCTGCTTGGCGTATCTGAAATGACCATTCGCCGCGATCTCAGCGCCAACAGCGCGCCGGTAGTGCTGCTGGGTGGTTACATCGTACTGGAGCCGCGCTCCGCCAGCCATTATCTGTTAAGTGACCAAAAAAATCGGCTGGTAGAAGAGAAGCGTCACGCGGCAAAACTCGCCGCCTCCCTGTTAAAAGCGCATCAGATGGCCTTTTTCGATTGCGGCACCACCACACCATGGATTATCGAGGCGATCCCCGACGATCAGCCCTTCACCGGCGTCTGTTACTCCCTGAACACCTTTCTGGCATTACAGGAAAAACCGCAGTGCCGCGCCATTCTCAGCGGTGGTGAATTTCACGCCAGCAACGCTATTTTCAAGCCGTTGAACTTCAACGAAACGCTGAACAATCTGCGCCCGGATATCGCCTTTTATTCGGCGGCGGGTGTGCATGCCGAGCAGGGCGCGACCTGTTTTAATCTGGAAGAGTTGCCGGTAAAGCACTGGGCGATGGCCAGCGCGCAATACCATGTTCTGGTGGTGGATCACAGCAAGTTCGGGAAAGTGCGTTCGGCATGCATGGGGGCATTAAGCCGCTTTGACGTGCTGGTCAGCGACTGCCGCCCCGACGAGGCGCTGGAGAGCGAAGCAAAAAAAAATCAGATAACGTTGCTCTATTGACCGCGCCCAATCGGGCACGGTCAATTGGGTATCAGGAGAACCAGCCGCCAAACCACTGGTGGAATTTCAGCAATACAAAATCCCACATCCGGCCGATGAAACCGGCCTCTTCCACCGCCTCCATCACCACCAGCGGGCGTTGCTCAATGGTTTTACCGTTCAACTGAAAATCGATAGTGCCCACCACTTGGCCTTTGGCCAGCGGCGCCTGCAGTTCCGGCTGTGTCAAGGTGTAGCTGGCTTTCAGGTTATTCATCTGCCCCTTAGGAATGGTAATAGATCCCGCTTCACCAGCGCCAAGTTTTGCTTCGCTGTTATCACCAAACCAGACACGTTGGCTGACAAACGTCGCGTCGGGTTTAATCGGGGTCACCGTGTCGAAGAAACGAAAACCCCACGTCAGCAATTTTTCTGACTCATTAAAACGGATGCGGTCAGTTTTCGCGCCCAACACCACAGAAATCAGGCGCATATCGCCCTGCGTCGCTGAAGCCACCAGGTTGTAACCCGCACCGTCGGTGGTGCCGGTTTTCATGCCATCCACATTCATACCGGTACTCCACAGCAACCGGTTACGGTTCGGCTGGCGGATCTTATTGAAGGTGAACTCTTTCTCCTTATGAATGGCGTACTCATCCGGCACGTCATGAATCAGTGCTTTACCGAGCAGCGCCATATCGCGCGCGGTACTGAACTGCCCTGGTGCATCCAGGCCGTGTACCGTTTTAAAGGTGGTATTGGTCAGACCGAGTTTTTGCGCATAGCTGTTCATCAGGCTGACGAATGAGTCCTGGCTGCCCGCCACGAAATCTGCGATGGCGATGCTGGCGTCGTTGCCGGACTGGATAATCACGCCTTTGTTAAGATCGGCAACGGAAACCTGGTCGCCAGGTTTCAGGAACATCAGCGAAGATCCGCGCAGCGCCGGGTTGCCTGTCGCCCAGGCGTCTTTACCGACGGTCACCGTATCGGTGAGGTGAATTTTTCCGGCTTTCAACGCCTGACCAACCACATAGCTGGTCATCAATTTCGTGAGGCTGGCAGGATCGAGCTTCTCGTCAGCGTTACCTTCTGCCAGCACCTTGCCGCTGGCGTAATCCATCAGGATCCATGCTCTCGCATCGACCGGAGGCGCACCCGGCGTTTGTTCCACCGCGTACAACGAAGGGGAGAAAAGCATCAACAGCGCAGAGCCCGCAACCAGGCTGCGAAGGGATAAAGAGAAATGCGTCATAGGGGCCACCCGAGTATCCATTCAAAAACGTCACAACACCGTGCCGCAACAAACGGTGAGTAATAGCGCACAAATGAAACGAAAAAAACCGTCACTGGGTAAAGTTTTTAAAGTTTACGCAATAACAGCATGTTGCGCTCCGTTTGTACTGAATATTTATCCCCTGAATAATTCGAGTTGCAAGACAAAACGCCCTCGCGCGTCGGGCTGTGCTTGCGCTGGCGCCGAAGGCGCGACGCTTACGAATGAACCGGTAACAAAACCCGCGCATCTGCAACTTGAAGAATGACGGAGATTGGCACACGATGAATGTCACACCGACACTCATTCACACCACTGAGGTAAAAATGATAACGCTATGGGGCAGAAATAACTCGACTAATGTCAAAAAAGTTCGCTGGCTGCTGGAAGAGCTGGAATTACCGTATCAGCATATTCTGGCGGGCAGAGAGTTTGGCGTGAACAATGAGCCTGACTATCTGGCGATGAATCCGAATGGTCTGGTGCCGCTGCTGCGTGATGATGAAACCAATGTGGTGCTGTGGGAATCCAACACCATCGTGCGTTACCTGGCGGCACAGTACGGTCAGGGCCGTTTGTGGGTTGAATCCCCCGCTGAGCGTGCACAAGGGGAAAAGTGGATGGACTGGGCGCTGAGCACTCTCTCCCCGAAACATGGCCCGCTGCTGCAGGGGCTGGTGCGCACTGCGCCGGAACAGCGTGACAATGCCGCGCTTGAAGCCAGCAAAAGCGCGCTGGATGAGATGTTCGTGCTGCTCGATGATGCGCTGGCAAAACAGCCGTGGCTCTCCGGGCAGGCCTTTGGCTGCGGGGATATCGCCGTCGGGCCATTTATCTATAATCTCTACAATATCCCCGGATTGCGCTGGGCATCGCACACCAATCTGCAACGCTGGTATGCGGAATTATGCGAACGCCCCGGCTTCAAAAACGCGGTAATGATCCCGGTGACCTGATAATTTTTTTGACCGGTGGCGCTGACATTATCGCCTGCTGTTGGTGATGAAATATGCCCAGCGCCATCCGGTATCCCCACGCGGTAACACGCAGGTCTTGTGGCCAGGAGCAGACACACTACTCCTCTTCGCCCTCGACATCCGCAAACAATGAATCATCTTCTAAGGGAACCAGGCTACTTTCATCCCATTCGATCTCATCCGTTGCGTGGTCAATAAGATCGACTTCACAGCACTCCTCCAGCAGCGCTTCTGCCTCATCAAGAAGTTCGATTGCATCCTGATAAAAAGCCATCACGTCGGGTTCTGCCACTTCATCATTATTTATCGCGTCGAGTTTATGGATAGCAAAATCGATATTCTGCAAACTCTCCAGCAAGAGCGTCACCTCTTCGCCACACTCCATACCCGATATCACCGCAGCATGATCATCACTCAGCGCGTCATCCTGCTGAGTAAAAGAGTGATCCGCTAAGCCAGATTGTCTGGCAGCCGACAGAAATGATTGCGATCTTTTCTTTAAAAAACTTGCCCGTTCTAACGACAGACCTAACTGCTCAGTGGCGACATTATCCATCATACCCATCTCGTAAAGTGATATAAGATTTTCATTACAGCTGAATAATTAATTTTCATATGGCTTGCATGCGGTACTGAACCGAAACACGCCGAAGTAATACAGGAACAGTTTCTATAAACTGAAAACAGGTGTGAATGGTATTGTTCATTTCCCTGGGGGTGTTGGAATTTAAATAATCATCCAGTGTTATCAACGCACATTCATAGGTAAATAAAAAATCAGTCAACTCTGGCGGGTATGAATGCGCCGTCAGTTCAACGCGAAGCTCATTATATAGCGCCATCAATTTTTTCAGCGCAAAGCAGGCATCCGTTCTTTTGTTTTCAAATACATGCTCATTTAATGCTGGCTTGATAACCGCGAGCAACGAACGATGAACGTTGGTATATTTTGAGTTAAGAAACATGAGTCACCTCTGACATCATTAAATTTTCCAGCGTATAATTCTGGTGTTTTCATTGACGAATAAGAGCGATAAAACAGACATATTATAAATTAAAGGAATAGCAATATTGCTGAGAAACAAACATTTTTTAAAAAATGCAACGTTTGTATCTCAACATATTCTCATAACAAGCGAACGTGTCGTTGTTATTACAATCGAATCAAAATAAACAAGCCACTACAATGTATTCAGTCTGGCGTTAATTCTGCCGCCGACATCGCTGCCAAAACTGTAATATTTTTCTTTCATAATATCGCCTTCACGTACCATCATAAAAACCCGGCGCGATAAATTATTATCTTTGATGTTAATATATTTAATACTATTGTGATCGTTGCCGAGCGTTGAAAGCTTCGGAAAAAACGAGACATTATCCGAGTGTTTTACCATATATCTGATAGTTTCCAGGTCGTTTGAAATACTCCGCGCATGGTTGAGTATCTCTTCACTGCCAGGTTCAAGATTAAGATGTTCTGGCATCGATTTAGTCATAATGAGCTTATGCTTTTTCAACTCGCTGAGATCAATAACTTCTTGTTTAGACAACGGATGACTGTTGTTTACACCCAATACAAATTGCTCTTCATAGAGCTGGGCTTCAAGGAAGTTAGCGTTATCAATAGGGCCAATCAGTAACCCCAACTGTAATTGCCCTTTTCCTAACATACTCAGCAAATTATCTTCACTGACTTCATGTAGCTTGATCTCATTATCCGGGAATTTTTCTTTGAAGGCGCTAAACAGGTCTTCATATATATAGGATCCAAGCGTCGGTATCACACCAATATTAATAACGCCAACCGGTTGAAAACGTAGACGCTGCGCCAGTTCGTGAAGGTTATGCACCTCACGAAGAATATTTTCAATCAGCGGTAACAGATGCAAACCGATAGGCGACAAGCTGAAACCTTTGCCTTTACGGTGCAGCAACGGAATGCCTAATTCCTCTTCCAGTTTTTTGATTTGGATGCTCAGGGTGGGTTGAGAAACATCGCACTCCTCTGCCGCCTTCTGAAAATTCATATGTTTTATCAACGCGACGAAGTATTCCAAATCTTGCGTTCTCATAAAATCAGCTCTCCCGTGTGCAGACAAAAAAACACAAAACATCACATAAGCCTTTTATATTTCAGCCAGGCTAGCAAACACTACCGCGACTGATGCGTGATTTTTCGTGCTAAATTTAATTTAAGTACCATTCCCGGCGTAACTATTCAGTTATTAGTTATATAAGAACACAATAATCTTGCTTATCAAGAATCGAAAATCTGGCGCAAAACTTTAATTGTTAATTCATATCATCAATCGTCTAATAGGATACACCGATGCAATAATGTAAGAATTTGCTTTTAGTACTCACATTATGTACAACATTTAACCTTTTCAAAAAATAACATTGGAAATAGCAACATGTTTAAATATCAGCCTAACAGCATCCTTGCGTCAGGAAAAGCAAATTTACTTGGGTTGAGGTTATAAAAAATAATCTTTTTAGATAAAAAATTAAATCATACTTAATTATAGTTTAGCAACACTAAAATAAGCTTATGCGGTTATTCTTACTTATCATTCACCTATCCTGAATTATGATCGGAAGCACCTATAAGCATTATTAAAATAGAATACATCAGCGGCAATTAAAATACATTTACAACCACTATTAGCTATAAAATCATGGTATTAAACAGCTTCATTTATAAAAATAAACTATTAGCCATTTAAATTTAAAGTTTTATTCCGTACGGACGATATCATTTTCGCCAAGCAATATTGGGCAATACTCATAGATTAATTCTATATTCCTGGAGAAATGAAATGGCTGTTATTAATACCAATACCTTGTCTTTAATGACCCAAAATAACCTGAGCAAATCTCAGTCTTCATTAGGCACCTCTATTGAACGTCTGTCATCCGGTCTGCGTATTAATAGCGCAAAAGATGATGCCGCTGGTCAGGCAATTGCTAACCGTTTCACATCCAATATTAATGGTCTCTCCGTTGCAGTACGTAACGCGAATGACGGTATCTCGCTGGCGCAAACCACCGAAGGCGCACTGAGCGAAGTGAACAATAACCTGCAGCGTATTCGCGACCTGACTGTGCAGGCGCAGAATGGCTCCAACTCCGCATCCGATGTCGACTCCATTCAGGCGGAAGTTAACCAGCGTATGGAAGAGATCAATCGTATTACCACCCAGACCGATTTTAACGGCCTGAAAGTGCTGAATACCGGCTCGGGCGACAGCCAATATAATTTCCAGGTTGGCGCGAAAGATGGCGAAACCATCAGCATTACCGTGAGCAGCAGCGATGCGTTCAACCTCTACAACACCACCGGTGCAACGGCCGCTACCACAGGCCAGATCGTTAACGGCAGCGCACGTTCCACTGACGCACATGGCTTTGATGTGCTGCAGGGCGTGGTGAGCTCCGGCGGCACAACGGATGGTAATCCACTGGCCGATCTGGATAAAGCCATCAAAGCCGTGGATACTGAACGCAGCCTGCTCGGTGCTTCCCAGAACCGTTTTGAATCAACCATTTCCAACCTTAACAATACGACGAACAACCTGTCGGCAGCGCGCAGCCGTATTCAGGATTCTGACTATGCAACCGAAGTCTCTAACATGTCCCGTTCGCAGATCCTGCAACAAGCTGGCAGCTCCGTACTGGCGCAGGCTAACCAGGTTCCGCAAACCATGCTGTCCCTGTTGCGTTAAGTTGTGTGAAATCCGCTTACCTCCTTCAGGGCGGATTTTAAAGATGTCATTCCTTTGACTAACACCCGCTTTGTCATGAGGGCGGGCTTCATTGAGCATAACGAGTTTATTGTTCTTTTTTATCCCGCATATGTTGATGGCATTGCGGGATTTTTTTATTTAAAGGAATGAGATTTTTACGAGAAATAAACAGCCAAAAAAAGTGAATGCAAGAGTATTGCATTCACCAAAAGAAAAATTAGAGGATATCAATAAGCACTACAACGAGGGTGAAGCACGCACAAAATACATTACAGGCCAAGGCTATTAAGCAACTCGTCAATATCCTCTTGCCCGGCCAGTTGCGAAGCAGAATCAGCGCTGGCTTTATTGATGGCCGCGCGCCCTTCTCGCGGTACGTTATCTAACAGCACATTCAGGAACTCTTTCTCAATATTTTCCAGCAATGCCATCATGCGCAAAATGATCCGCGCCGTGGTATCCGGGAAATCCTGCGCCAGCATAATTTCCCGCAGGTAGGATTTTGTGACTTCGGTGCAATAGGGAACCGAGTCCAGCCAGACGCGCGTGGCGCGGGCAAGCGCCATTGTCTCGTCGATACTTGCGGCTTCATTATGCTGCTGCCATTGCGAAAGCAACTGGTTCGCTTGCTGGCTCAGTTGCTCCTGAAAAGGTTGTGACAGTTCGATATAGTTGAGCGTCTTGCCGGATGCCTGGGCCGTAAGATCGACCACGTACTGCAACCGACTGCGCGCATCCGGAATAGAGTTAGCCAGTTCAACAATGGTGATATCGTGGCCTAACTCACGCAGGCTGCTTCTTAACATGCGGGTGACGTTGCCAATGCGGGAAATCAATTCATAAATATCCGTCGACGCACCCGAAATACCTTGATGATGCATTATCACTTCTCCTTTAATGCATACGATAAGATATTCAGTTATCGGCAATCGATGCTGACACTTAAATAAAAGACGCCACATAGCCAGTCGCTATTAACATAAAAAAAGAGGCATGAATTTATTTAAAAATAATCAACAGAAAATACTTATATAAAAACAAAATATAGTTTTCACCTGTTAACAGAAAAAAGGAAAGTATCGACGAATAATACACAGAATGAAGAAAGGGGATATTCCCCTTTCTGCTTCAGGAGGTTGGGCTGACTTTCCACAACTCACCGTCAGATTCATCAGTCAGCACATATAAATAACCGTCCGGCCCAATGCGCACATCGCGTATGCGCTGCCCGCGATCGCCCAGAATACGGCCATCTTCCGTCACCTTGTCGCCCTGTACGGTCATGACGATGACATCTTCATCTTTCAGCGCGCCAATAAACAATTTGTTTTTCCATTGCGGAAACACATCAGCATGGTAGAAAGCCATACCACTGATCGCCGGGGATTTTTTCCAGTAGAAGATTGGCTGCTCGGTTCCCGCGACAATCCCGCCTTTCGCTTCCGGGATCTTCAGCCCGCTGTAGTTGATGCCCCAGGTGGCAATCGGCCAGCCGTAATTTTTACCCTTTTGCGGAATATTGATCTCATCACCACCACGCGGACCATGCTCGTTGAGCCACAACGCATTACTCCACGGGTTCATCGCCATCCCCTGCGGATTGCGAATACCGTAAGACCAGATTTCCGCTCGCGCCCCCGCTTTGCCAGCAAACGGGTTATCCTCTGGCACTTTGCCTTGATCGGTCAGCCGCACCAGTTTGCCCTGTAATTTATCCAGATCCTGCGCCGTCGAACGCTGGTTATTCTCGCCCAGCGCAATCCATAAATAGCCTTTGCCATCAAACACCAGCCGACCACCAAAGTGGTTACCGGTGGAGAGTTTCGGCTGCTGGCGGAACACCACCTGGAAATCGTCGAGGCGTTTAAAATCCTCGCTAAGGCGACCATACCCCACCGCTGTTCCGGCTTTATCATCCTGACCCGCTTCGGCGTAGCTCAGCCACACCCGGCGCGACTGAGCAAAATCCGGGGCCAGCGCCACATCCAGCAAGCCCCCCTGGCCATGCGCCCAGACGTTGGGAACCCCCGTAATCGGATCGGAAATCCCCTTCCCTTGCTGCCATAAACGCAGTTGCCCGCCGCGCAGGGTAATTAACATGCCGTGATTATCAGGCAGGAAAGCCAGCGCCCAGGGATGATCAAGTTTGGTTTGTAACACATCAACTTTCACCGCAGCAGGCGCGGCGAACACAGAGGTGGAGAGAAAGAGAAAAAGCAGCGGGATCTGGCGCATACGGCGCTCCTTTATGCGGTTTTTTATTCTGATAAAGGGTAGACCGCGCAGCGCGGGCAAAAGCGACTTTTACATTACCTATACACAACCACATTCGCATCGCGGTTGCTGCAGGAAAGCCGCTGGGGATTCAGGTACAGCAGTGTGGAGGGCGTATACGCAGAAAGGGGGAGCTTCCTCCCCCTGGTATCAGGCTTCTTCGAGCGGTGAATGCTCGTTCAAATACTGAATGCAGTAATTAAGCACATTCAGAGAACGTTCCAGCTTGTCGACATTCACCGAAATGTAGGTGGGACAATCCTGTCGCCCGCTCATCAGACAAACAGCTGCTGAGGAGAGCGCTTCCTCGGCACGGTATATCGCACTGCGTGAGTCGCGATCCGGCATTTCGTTTAACCGTTCGCCTTTATCGCGGATCTCCAGCGCCAGGGCAAAGAAGCGTTCACGCAGACGATCATTTTCGCTGACCGACATGTACCCTTTCGCTTTTCGCATCTGGATATAGGCCGCAAGGTCACTTCGGGCAGCAATCAACTTCGTCAGCAGACGACGCGCAAGTTCATCAACGGTCATACATCTTCCCCCCTTGTCAGCCAGTGTAGGATCATAGTATGGTCGCTTTTTGAACAAAAGCATGCGTCCGGTCAATATTTAATTTTATCTACCGGACCTTTACATTTCACTTAAAGTAAGCCACGCACGCCAACCGCCGTAATCTGTGATATCCCGCGCACCCAGCAACCCATAATCTTCACAAATGAATCCCGTCAGCCAGCGACCGTCCTCCAGCTCAACCTTACCCAATCCGAGCGGAGCCGGAATACCGGCAAGAAAAGATCCCACTTCACTGTGTGGCAGTTCCCACACTTCCACGGCGATCGCCGCGCCTTGCACGGTATCCCGCACCATGCCTGGTCGTTTGCCGTCCGCTAATGCATACAAACGGTAGTGAGGAGCACTGCGGGTTGCACCGCGCAGCGTGGCCCCGCGCTGACGAAGCTGGAAATTGAGTGCCAGCCCATCCAGATGTGCGCCGCACACAACAATCGACATGCGGTCATTTGTCGCCACGCGGCCAGGCGCGACACGGCGCATTTCTCTGCCACCCGGCAACGCCAGTGGCTGGCTACGCTGTAACGCATCAGCAAGGCTTAATAAGTATTGATCGGTGAACAGGCGGCCAAACAGTGTCACGCCAGAAGGTAAACCATTCGCCATTGTGCCTGTGGGCACCGCGACCGCAGCGTAATCCAGCAGGTTCATAAAGTTGGTATAGAACCCCAGATCCGAATTGCGCTTGACCGGTTCCTCAGCCAGTTCAGCCAGCGTCACTGGGCGCGGATAGGTTGGCGTCAGCACGCACTCCAGCTCCGCCAGAATCGCATCGCACCGCGCTTTGTAGCGCTGCAACTGGTACTGCGCCGCAAACGCGACGACTGCGCTCATGGCTGGCGCATTGCCGAGCACGTCGCGGATCACTGGCAACACCGCCTCCGGCTGCTGCTCCATCAATGCTCCCGCCACATGATAACGCTCCGCCACCCACGGGCCTTCATACAGCAGTTTTGCCGCCGCGAGGAACGGTGAAAAGTCGATAGTGACCGGCACACCACCCAACGCTATCAAGCGGTTTTTGGCCTCGTGAAACAGCGACTCACTCTGCGCACACCCCAGGAACTCCAGCCTGTCCGGCACACCGAAGCGAAAACCGGGTTCTGGCACGCCAAATGCCTGCGCACTGTTCCATGCCGGGTTAGCCCGGCTGTATTCGTCCCGCGCGTCTTTAACTGCCGTTAACGCCAGCAACTGGCTGGCTTCCGCCGCCGTCGCGGTGAAAAATGTCACGCAGTCCAGCGTACGGCAGGCCGGCACCACACCGGCCGTAGAGATGAGCCCTTTGCTCGCTTTAAGCCCAACCAGGTTATTTAACGCTGCCGGAACGCGCCCGCTTCCAGCGGTATCCGTACCCAACGCAAAACTGGCGATCCCCAGCGCCACCGCCAGCGCAGACCCGGCGCTGGAGCCCCCCGCCGGGTAATCGGCCAGCACGCTGTTGCGACACGCACCATAGGGCGAGCGCGTGCCATTTAAGCCGGTGGCGAACTGATCGAGATTCGTTTTCCCCAGCGGCACCGCGCCCAGCGCAATCAGCTGCGCGACAATAGTCGCATCTTCGCTCGCGGTGTAGGCAAATGCCGGGCAGGCTGCGGTGGTGGCGATCCCCGCCAGGTCAATATTGTCTTTGATGGCAAATGGCACGCCATACAGCGGTAAGTTCTCTGGCGGTACGTCGTCGAGCGCCGCCAGATACGGCTCCAGCTCCGCGTCGCTGAGAAGATAAATAAAGGCGTTGAAATCAGGGTTAAGCGCTATCGCCCGCTCACGCAGTTGCGCGATGACAGTGCGCGGCGTAAAACGCCCGTCACGGTATGCCTGCGCCAGTGCGTCGAGGCGTAAATCAACAGGATGTGTCATAACGTTTTCTCCAGCACCACCACACACTGACCCGCGCGCACCTGGCTACCTGGCTGCACGCGCACCTGGCTCACCACACCGTTGTGGGTGGCGAGTAATGGGATTTCCATCTTCATCGATTCCAGCACCACCAGCACGTCGCCTTCTCGTACGGGTTTACCGATTTCCACATTCACCTGCCACAGATTACCGGAAACCGGGCTATCCACCCCCAGTTGCCCGGCGCTTAGCGGTGCGTCATCTTCCGCTTCCAGCAACACATCGCTGCTATCGAAATGTGCCTGCCCGCTGGCAATCCAGCGCTGGCGCTCGGCGTCGAACGCGCCTTGTTGCTGGCGACGGAACGCGTCAATGCCCGGGGCTTCATCGGCAAGGAACTGTTGATACTGCGCCAGTTGCAGCGTGGTAGGCTCAATGCGCAGCGGATAACGCCCCAACGGAAAGTCGCGGCGGATGGTCAGCAACTCATCAGCAGAAACCGGATAGAAACGGATCTGGTCGAAGAAGCGCAGCAACCAGGGCTTGCCGCCGAACTCCTCGACCGTATGATAGCGATTCCACATTTGCAGCGTGCGGCCCACAAACTGGTAACCGCCCGGCCCTTCCATGCCATATACGCAGAGATACGCGCCGCCGATACCAACCGAGTTTTCCGCCGTCCAGGTGCGCGCCGGGTTGTATTTGGTGGTCACCAGCCGGTGGCGAGGATCGAGCGGCGTGGCGACGGGTGCCCCGAGATAAACATCACCCAGCCCCATCACCAGATAGCTGGCGTCGAACACCGTTTTGTACACCTCATCGAGGTTCGCCAGATCATTAATACGGCGGATAAACTCCAGGTTACTCGGACACCACGGCGCGTCGCGGCGCACGGTGGTCATGTATTTATCGATAGCTTTCTGGCACGCCGGGTCGTCCCACGACAGCGGCAGCCAGACAATGCGTGACGGCACATCCAGATCTTCTCGCTTACAGACGCCCTGCCACAACCCGGCAACCACTTCCAGCAATTGCGTAAGGCTCAGCGTTTCCGGCCGATAGTGAATTTGCAGCGAGCGAATGCCTGGTGTCAGGTCGATAACGCCCGCCAGCGCACGGGATTCCAGCGCCTGCATTAAGGCGTGCGCGCGAAAACGCAGCACCAGATCCAGCTCCGTCTCACCAATCTCCAGCAGCAGGTGTGTGTCGCCAGAAAGGCGCGCCACCAACCGTTTATCCGCCTCGCCGCGCACCAACACAATCGGGGAAGCCAGTTCAGCCGCTTGCCACGCAGCCTGCTGTGGTTGCAGGTGGCTGATGAGTGTTTCCTGCGCTTGCGCCAGTTGGCGCGCAGTGGCGATATTCACCGGGATAAAACGCACTTTATCGCCCGCTTTCAGTTGCCCGATGGCGTGCAAGTCGGCTTCGATCACCGTCACCGGGCAGACAAAACCGCCGAGGCTTGGGCCATCCGGGCCGAGGATCACCGGCATATCGCCGGTAAAATCCACCGCGCCAATGGCGTACGGATTGTCATGAATGTTCGACGGATGCAGACCCGCCTCGCCGCCGCTGTCACGTACCCACTCCGGTTTCGGGCCAATCAATCGCACACCGGTGCGGCTGGAGTTGAAATGCACTTCCCAGTCGGTGGCAAAAAAGGTCGTCATATACGCCGGTGTGAAATACTCCGGCGCGCCGTGCGGGCCATAAATCACCCGCAGTTCGCGCACGCTTGCCAGCGTAGTGTACAAGGCTGGCGGCAGCGCAGAATCTGCGACTGGCGACGTTAACGGTGGCAGATGCAGCACGTCACCGGTACGCAGCGCTCGCCCGGCGTGGCCACCGAACTGGCCGAGGGTAAAGGTACTTTTGCTGCCGAGATAATCGGGCACGCTAAAACCACCGCGCAGGCACACATAGCTGCGTACGCCATCGCCGCGTATTTCTCCGATGCTAAGCGTCATCCCGGCACGCACACGCAAGACGTGGTTGTTGGGTTGCGGTTCGCCATCAAGCGCGACGGCGATCTCCGCACCGGTGACCACCAGTTGCGCGTCGCAGTTGAATTTCAGCGTCGGGCCGCTCAGCGTGATCTCAAGCGCGGCCGCCTGTTCATCATTGCCGAGCAGGCGGTTGCCGAGGCGCAATGCCAGGCTGTCCATCGGCCCGGAGGGCGGCACACCGACCGCCCAGTACCCCACGCGGCCCGGATAATCCTGCACGGTGGTTTGTGTTCCGGCGCTGAGCACTTCCAGTGTGCTGGCCTGGTAAGTTAGCCCTTCGAGGCAGCGCGTCCAGGGTTTACCGCTGGCGAACGGCGCGAAGGTTAAAATTTGCTGTAAATAACTGCGGTTGGTTTCTACGCCGTACAGCCGCGTTTCGCCGAGCGCGCTATGCAGTGCATCGATAGCCTTTGTTCGCGTAGGCTGCCAGGCGATGATTTTCGCCAGCATCGGGTCAAAAAAAGGCGGCACTTCACAGCCGGATCCCACCCAACGGTCGATACGCAATGCCTTGCGATCACCCACCGGAAAAAACACGTCGGTGAGTAGCCCAGGCGAAGGCTGAAACTGACGGCCAGGATCTTCGGCGTACACGCGCGCCTGAATCGCGTGCCCGTTCGGGGAAAGGCTTTCCCGCAGCGTGGCAAGCGACGGCAATTCTCCGGCAGCGAGCGCAATCATCCAGCGCACCAGATCAACACCCCACACTTGCTCGGTGACGCCATGCTCCACCTGCAAGCGGGTGTTCACTTCAAGGAAGTAAAAGCGCTGCGCGTCGCTGTCGTAAACAAACTCAACCGTGCCTGCGCTACGGTAATTGACCGCTTTCCCCAGCGTGATTGCCGCCGCGCACAGCGCTGCTTCCATCCCGGCGGGTAAATTGGGCGCGGGCGTCTCCTCCAGCACTTTCTGGTTGCGGCGCTGCACGGAACAGTCGCGCACACCGAGGGCAATCACCTCGCCGTTGCCATCGCCAAATAGCTGCACTTCAAGGTGACGCGCGCGTTCGATGTACTTCTCGATAAACACGCCCGCATCGCTAAAGTTGTTTTTCCCCAACCGCACCACGGCGTCGAAGGCGTCATTAAGCTCGTCAGCGTGATAACAGACGCGCATACCGATACCGCCGCCGCCCGCCGTACTTTTCAGCATCACCGGGTAACCCACCGTTTGAGCGGCGCGTAATGCTTCACCCACGTCCGCCAGCAGTTCGGTGCCTTCCAGCATCGGCACGCCGTGTTTTTTTGCCAGCGCACGCGCGGTATGTTTCAGGCCGAAGAGGCGCAGTTGCTCCGGCGTCGGGCCAACAAAAGCAATTCCCGCCGCTTCACAGGCTTCGGCGAACGCCGCATTTTCCGAGAGAAAACCGTAGCCGGGGTGAATCGCCTGCGCGCCACTCTCTTTAGCAGCCGTAATAATTTTCTCACTCACCAGATAGGTATTCGCCGCCGGACCGTCGCCAAGGCTGATAGCTTCGTCGGCTTCGCGGATATGCAGGCTACTGATATCCGCTTCAGAGTAGACCGCCACGCCGCCCACGTTCATGGCGCGCAAGGTGCGCAGAATACGGCAGGCAATCGCCCCGCGGTTTGCGATCAGGAGTTTCGTCAACATAGGTCAGACTCAATCGTGGCGGGTCGTCCCGCCGAAAATCGGCTCACCGCATGGTCGTCCATGGGGAAAATACATTTACGCCACGATGCGCCCGGCGCGAACGGCAAACAGGTGGTAAATCACCTGACGCAGGCGCTGCCAGCGGGTCGGTTTCAGTTCCATATCAGCACCTCAGCGGGGGTTGGGTTCCAGCCATTACACGGGTTATTGAGCTGCGGGCAGTTGGAGATAAGCACAATGACATTGCACTCGGCGCGCAATTCCACATATTTGCCCGGCGCGGAGATGCCATCTTCAAAGGTCAGCCCGCCCTGTTCAGTGACCGGCACGTTCATAAAGAAGTTGATGTTCGCGCCAATATCGCGCTTTTGCAGGCGACCGTCATGCAAGCAGGCGCAGAGGAAATTGTCGCGGCAACTGTGCATATGGCGCTTGTCGAGCGCGTAGCGCACGGTGTTGCTCTCCTGCGCGCAGGCACCGCCGAGTGTGTCGTGGCGACCGCAGGTGTCGGCAACAATTGTCAGTAACGGGTTGCCAAGGTTGGAATAAAGTACGCTGCCGGTGGTGAGATACGCATTGTTCTGGCGGCGCAGTGTGCGCTGAGCATCGTAGCGTTCACGCGGGTTATCGGCGTTATAGAACAGCGTATCGACGGCCTGGTTACCTTCAAGATCGCGCAAGCGCAGGGTCTGGCCTTTTTTCACCTCAAACAGATACGGTTCGCCCGCCGGGATCACATGGCGGAACGTGGCCTGCTCAGCAGATTTTTCACAGGACTCAGTCATGTTGCGCCTCCTTACAGGGCGAAAAGTTCGGTATTGGTGAAGGCGCGTTCGTTTTCCGGGCGCGTCAGCAAGGCGTTTACTGCCGCCTGGTCGTCCTCCGCCTGTCGCCAGCTAAGCGCAACCGGGCGCGGCGCATAGGCGCGGGAGGGGTCCATCGGGTGTTGCAGCGCGGTCAGCACGATCAGCACATCCATTGGCGCGTAGAGATCGACATAGCTGCCCGGTTGCGAATGGTCGGGATGGAAGTGGAACTGGCCTTGTTCATCGACCGTCACCTTGCTGAAAAAGTTAACCACCATCAGCAGGTCTTCAAGATTGAGATCCCACTTGCCCATCTCCACCAGCAAGTTATCCGTGCCGTTGCGGTAAAAGCCGTTGCGCAGCTCTTGATAGCGCCCCTGACCATATTTTTCCGCCACTTCGGCGGCATTCAGCACGCCGCCAAACGGGTCATGCCAGCCGCAGGTATCGTTAATCATGCCCGCCAGCACGCGGCCCATATCGGAATAAAAGCAGTGCCCGGCAGTCAGCCGCGCGGTGTGCTGGCCTTTTAAGGTGTCCGGCAGGTTCAGACGCTCACTTTTCTCGTGCGCGTTGAACATCATCAGGCTGATGTTCGCGCCGCCTTGCGTGTCGGTCATGCGCAGGATCTGCCCGCGTTTGAGGATAAAAGAGAGATGCCCGCCGCCCGGCAGCATCTCCTCGCGAAATGGGGTTAAGGTTGTCACAGGATTAACTCCTTAATGCGTAAACGTTATCGGGCTCAGAACCGCTCAACGCGGAGAGCCGCGTCTCATTAAGCGGAATGTCATAGGTGATGCGCGCGCCATAGGCATTGGGGGCGTGCGGGTCGATGCGCACCTTGTCGAACACCAGCAAGCGGGTGCCGAGATTGAACCCTTCGGAAAGATCGTGAGTGACCATAAAGACCGTCATGCGGGTTTCACTCCACAGCTGTAACAGCAGCGCATGCATCTCTTTGCGAATACCGGGGTCGAGTGCGCCAAACGGCTCATCCAGCAGCAACACGCGCGGTTGCATAATGAATGCCTGAGCGATAGCTAAGCGTTGCTGCATACCGCCCGAGAGCTGCGCCGGGTATTTATCCAGCGCGTGACCAAGGCCGACTTTTTCCAGCATCTGTTTTGCCTGTTCGCGTACCGCCCGTTTTTTCGCGCCAAATAGCCGCCCGAAAAGGGGTGATTGCGGTAATTCAAGGCCAATGGCGACATTATCCAGCACGCTAAGATGCGGAAATACGGAGTAGCGCTGGAATACCACACCACGGCTGCTGTCCGGTTCAGCGCTGAGCGGTTTACCGTCTAACGTGATGGAACCACGGCTGGGCGCTTCCTGACCAAGCAGCAGGCGCAGAAAGGTCGATTTACCGCAGCCGGACGCTCCCACCATCGAGCAGAACTCGCCCTCTTTGACCTGCAAATTCAGGCGCTCCAGTACCACGTGATCGCCATACTCCTGCCAGATGTTGTTGATGGTGATAAAGCTCATGCCTTCCCTCCTTCCGCCCAGGGAAAACAGGCTTTATGTAACTGGCGCAGCGCCAGATCCATCAACCACGCCAGCAGCGTCACCCACAGTACGTACGGGATAATGACGTCCATCGCCATGTAGCGGCGCACCAGGAAAATGCGGTAGCCCAGCCCGGCAGTGGAAGAGATGGCTTCAGCAGAAATCAGGAATAACCATGCCGATCCCAGCAACAGGCGCAGCGAGGTCAGCAGGCGCGAAAGCAACTGCGGCAACACGACCCGCAGCACCAGCGTCCAGCTGTTTGCTCCCAGCGTTTGCGCTTTGATGAGGATCTCGGGTGGAATTTCACAAGCACGATGTTCGAGATCACGCGCCAGCATCGGCGTGATGCCGATAACTATCAGCATCACTTTTGACACCTCATCCAGCCCGAAAACGATAAACAGCACCGGTAAAATCGCCAGCGGCGGGATCATCGACAACACCGTCATCAACGGCGACAGCGAAGCGCGCCACAGCGGGAATACGCCGGATGTGACGCCAATGCACAAGCCCAGCAGCGAGGCAATCGCCAGCCCCGTCAGCAAGCGAGCAAGGCTCACCAGCGTATCCACCCAGAACAAGTATTCGCCGCTGCGTTTATCCGGGGTAAACGCCATCCGTGAAAAGGCGTCCAGCATCTGCTGCAAGCCGGGTAACAGCTTGTCCTGCGGGTTGGCCTCCAGCCGCACTGCTGAGCCCAGAAAGTAGGCAGCCAGCAGCAAAACAAAAGGCAGCAGCACGAGCATCATCCGCATGCCGGGCGTGGGATGGCGGTTAATTTGTCGCATGGCGGGCTCCGTCAGTGATCACAGCGCGCCGGCGGCGGCCATTTTCACGAAGCTGTCGTCAAAGCGCAGTTTCACATTGTTGGCATCCCCCTGGCTGATATTGCCGGGGAACGTCATACCAATGAAATCCGCACTCTGCGCGCCATCGCCGAGCAGCCCTTTTGCGAAGGAGAACGACGCAACGCGCTGCATGGTTTTCGCCAGTTCGCCCGAGGTAACAAACGCAATGTTGTCCGCCGGGGTATAGAACAGATGCGTGGTTTTCAACTGCGCCTGATAACCGGCAAGGTCAGTGCCGGAAGCGGCGGCCATGGCATTCAGAACGGTGTTGTCCTGTGCTTTCATTAACCCCATCATTTCATACCACGCACCGGTCAATGCTTTGCCAAGCGCCGGGTTGTCTTTCAGGGTTTGGCTGTTAACCACCATCATGTCGATAAGCTCGCCCGGCACCTGCGAAGAACTGAAGACTTCAGTGGTTTTTGGCGTGCTTTTAATGACGGAAAGCTGCGGGTTCCAGGCCACAGCGGCCTGCACATTTGGCGTGGCGAACGCCGACACGATATCGGCATCCGAGGTGTTTACCACGGTCACGTCTTTTTCCGACAACCCCGCTTTTTCCAGTCCGCGCACCAGCAGATAGTGAGAAACAGACAGTTCCGGCAGGTAAACTTTCATCCCTTTCAAGTCCTTAAGGGTTTTGCCTTCACCTTTCATCACCACGCCGTCGTTACCTTCGGAGTAGCTGCCGAGGATCAACGCCGTGGTATCGACGCCGCCCGCCGCCGGAATGGTCAGCGCATCCATGTTGGTCATGGTGCAGCCATCAAACTGGCCAGCGGTGTACTGGTTAATGGATTCGATATAGTCGTTGAGTTGAACGACATTGATTTTGATGCCGTATTTGCTGGCCCATTTATCAATGATCTTGCTACTGCTGATGGTGCCCCACGGCATCCATCCGGCGTAGATCGTCCAGCAGACGTTGAACTCTTTTTTTACGGCGGCAAAAGTGGGGAGGCTGACCAGCATCACCAGCGACAGCACAAGGGAGCGGAGTAACGGCGTTTTTTTCATTCTTGACCTCTGATTGGCACAAAATTAGGGGGCAGCGCGACACCCATTGGTGCTGCTGTCTCCCGGGTTTTTGTCCCGCCGTGTAACCTCGCAGAGGTCGCCAGCTCTTGGACCAGACATTCACATAAGTGAACCGGAACCCTAGCCAGCTATTTTTCAAATTGTGTGTTGCACTGCGATTCCCCTTCTGCAAGGCCTGTGCCAAATTGTTTTTTAATTGTAATCAGCGAGTTAACAGAACGCGCCACGGCGAACTCCCTGTTTTGGTGAGCCACTGCAACGCGCTGCACCAGGCTGGTGCTCTCAGGCCAGTGGTCAGAAAGCATTTGTCTGGTGTATTGTTTTTAAACGATTAATCACAAACATGGACACCTGCAATATGCTTAAGATTCTTGGCAAAACGACGTCGATCAATGTGCGAAAAGTGCTCTGGACCTGCGAAGAAGCCGGGCTGGATTATGTGCAGGAGGATTACGGCAGCGGTTTTGCCTCCACGGAAACGGACGAATTCCGCGCCATGAACCCCAACGCGATGGTGCCGGTACTGATAGACGACGGTTTTGTACTGTGGGAGTCCAACTCGATTTGCCGTTATCTGGTGCGTAAAGCCGGGCGTGAGGATTTGCTCCCCAATGAGCCACAAGCCTGTGCCAACGTTGAGCACTGGATGGACTGGCAAGCCACCGAGTTCAACAACGCCTGGCGCTATGTTTTCCCTGCGCTGGCGCGCAAAAACCCGGCCTTTAACGACCCGAAAGCCATCGAAGCAGGCATCAAAGAGTGGAATCACTGCATCGGCATTCTGGAACAGCAGTTGCAGCGCACCGGGGCATTCGCTGCGGGCGACACCTTTACGCTGGCGGATGTGGTGCTGGGGCTGTCGGTCAACCGCTGGAAGATGACGCCGTTTGAACACCCGCACGTACCCGCTATCGATGCGTGGTTTGCGCGATTAAACCAGCGTCCGGCGTTTTTGCGCCACGGCAATAATGGCATGGTGTAAAGCGGTGCTATCTCCGGCGAGCGTCACCCACGATTACACGTCAGCGTATCCCGACCCGATTGCGGTGAGCAAAGGCGAGCGCGTACTGATAAGCCATTGCGATTTGCAGTGGCGCGGTTGGGTGTGGGTGACGTTAGCGTCGGGGAAAAGTGGTTGGGCGCCGCAGCAGCTTTTCTCGGCACTCAGCAGCCATGAAGGGCTTTGCCGGGAAGATTACTGCGCGCACGAGTTGACAGTGCGCACCGGGGAAACGCTTACGATCCTCAACGTTCTCAATGGTTGGTACTACGCGCAGAAAGCGGATGGGGAAAGGGGTTGGCTGCCGCAGGAGTGCGCAACCCTGCTATAAGCGAGCAATCAGCGCCCGATTTTAGCCCGCAGCACCTTGACGCCGCGGGCTAAAAGCCAGGCGATAACCAGCACAATCACCACCAGCATAATGGTGCTCGGCGGATCCATGCCCCATTCATAGGTATCGGTAATAAGTTGGTGCCGCCAGAGCAGATCAAACAGCCAGTTCGATGACCATTGCCAGAACCAGTTAATCGGCTTGATGACAGCGCAAATGAAAAAGGCGAGCACCACATACAATAGCCCCGCCAGCACCTTTATGATTGCCGCCCGCATCGTTTTTCCCTTTCCGGTGTTGATAAACCGGACGTTTTACCAGCGCGTGGGGCGCATTTCAATGAATACGCGTTCTGGCCATTTTTCGCCGCAATCATGCTGGCGAACTACTTTTCAGGCCGTTCGGCCTGTTTGTAAATATCCGGTCGGGCAATCGTCCACGTATAATCGGGCCGATTGATAGGCACATAACCGGCTTGCGCGTACAGCCAGGGGGCGGTGGAGGTAAAAAGGACAATCCGGCGCAATTTTTCAAAAAGCGGATGCGCATGGCAGCAGGCGATGAGCCATTTCCCCAGTTTTTGCCCCTGATACGTTTCCAGCACATAGACATCGCACAAGTAGGCAAAAGTGGCGTAATCGGTCACAAATCGGGCAAACCCTATTTGTGCATCTTGGTGAAAAAGACCGAAATTAAGGCTATTTTGCACGGAGATTGCCACCGTTTCTCGGTCAATACCCGCCGCCCATGTGGATCGCGTCAGGTAACGGTGAATCGCTGCAATATCCTGCTTTTCGGCGTCGGTTGTTATCAGATAATCCTCTTTACGCCATTCCTGAACCTCGAAACCTGCCATAACGCCTGCCCTTTATCACGTGGGGAAAACGTTCAAATTAGCACGAATTTTGCGCACCAGTGAGCACGAGAAAAGACGAAAACCTGGGGCTTTTTTACCGGGTAAGCGAAGCGCATAGTAATGATTTACTCGCGAAGGGGTAAACGAACGTTGCCCGGTGCCGATAATACAACTACCCCCAAGCGCTTCATTTACAAGGAAGATGCCATGAAAACCTATGTGTTCTACTCCAGTGACATTGCCGTGAATGTCTATGAGAAAAAAGCCTTGTCGGCCGAGGAAGTGCGCCAGCTTAAAGCTGAAGGCTTTCGCAAAATGCCGTTTGAAACCAAAGCGGAAGACGAAGCGCAGGCAATCGATATCATGCTAGCGCATTTCAAAGAAAATACTGAAGCCCTTGAAGAGTTCACCAAAGACTGGTGCATCCCCGCCACCATTTTCTGCGCAATTTCTGCGTTGAGCTGAGTAGCAGAAAGCCGCATATGCGGCCTCTTTTAATGCGCGCAGGAAAGTGTCTCGCCGGAAACGTGCAACAGCGCCGTATGCATCGACGCGGTAAACATCGCGCCATGCGTCAGGCCGGGATAAAGCCGATACGTTACCGGTATTCCCACACTGCGCAG
Source organism: Kosakonia sp. YIM B13571 (assembly GCF_042788095.1). Lineage (NCBI taxonomy): Bacteria > Pseudomonadati > Pseudomonadota > Gammaproteobacteria > Enterobacterales > Enterobacteriaceae > Kosakonia > Kosakonia sp. YIM B13571. The sequence continues at coordinate 356,363 of NZ_JBHZPL010000001.1, forward strand.
GTGTGAAGCCGTCTGGCTTGCCACATTTAACGCGTCCGACGTGGCGTTTTCGTCACGGGATTTTCTGTCACCATCGCCTTCCATAAACCACACAGATTTCTGGCTGCCCTGCGCTTTGTTGGTATGTTCAAGAGCGTTGAGCAGCGTTGTGTTATTACGATCCAGCGAAGGAACGGCTGAGTAGAATGTGTGAAAGAAGTCGGACGATAAAAAGCTCTCCAGCACAAATAATCCGCCGTAAGAGTGCCCCCACAGCGCCCGTTTTTGTGGGTCAATATTGAGATTTTTTTCAGCCTGCGGCGCAATGGTGTGCTCCAGCAACACGCGGAAAACAGCGCTACCGCCACCGGCCCTGCCGCGCAAATTCTGCGGGCTACTTTGCGTTGCAGGCGTGTAATCATACGCTCGGGCGGTTAAGTCAAACGGCAGATCGGTCTGATAGCCAATCGCTATCAGCACGGGCGGATCGCGCTGCGACAGTTTTTGCAACAGATCATCAGATAACCGGTCCATCACCGCGTTGCCGTCCAGCAGATAGAGCACCGGGTAGCCGCTAGCGGGCGGTTTTTTATTCGGGATGGCGGTCCAGACTTTGTAGTGGCGTTTGCCATCGGCGGAATCAAAGGTACTGACGGTGAAATGGTAAAACGCGGAGCCTCTATCGGCGATATTCGGCCCTAAAGGTGCCATGTCCGGGCGGGCATAACTGTTTGCCGCGCAGAGCAGCAGCAAAAAAGCCGCCAGGCGGCGAATCACTGCGATATGGGTAACACAAGAGTTAACTAAACTGGCTGCATTAAACGAGTTTAACTGCATGAATATATAGTTATTTTCAACTGAACGCGTGAACATTATCCTTCCCTGGCGCAGAAACAAACAGCAGTAAAGTTAATGCGAATCATTATTGATTGCAACCAAAATGGCCTTTGCTGCAGCTTCGCCTGATAACGGCAACTGGCTTCTTACCCGGAAACAAAAATCATACTTTTGTATGAGAAAACTTTGCGCCGCTGCGTCTAATAATTCAGCAATACCCCTACATTCTGGACCGTTACCATGCGAGCAATTCTCCCGCTTCTGTTGCTCATTTTATGTAGCATAATCAATCGTGTGGATGCTCGAGAAACCAGCACCCTCAGCAATGATAGGTTAGATATTGAGTCACACCAGACGGATGATTTACTCAAAGAACATCCGTTTGAAACGAGAATAAAATCAGCTGAATATGAATCAACTATCTTCAATCTGGCCATCCGCAACATGCAGCAGGAAGGTATTAACCAATACCCTACGCGTAATGAAGATAATAAAAACGTAATGGAGAAATTGAATTTACCGCCAGGCAGCATTGCTGAAAATACACCAGTCTGTAATTCAGCTACAGTTGAATATTATCGTGGCTATGGCGATAAAAAATCGGCGCAATCTGTCATTAACCGTTGTCAAAAAAAGCTGGAAAAGAATAATTTCGGGACATTCACGTCTGCGGATAAATTTATTCCCTCAATCGTTTACTTACGGTCGCCATTAGAAATGTGCACAGGCTTTTTAATTAATAACACCACCGTGGTAACAGCAGCGCATTGTAATGTCGACACGGCTTATTTTAGCAACGGCGAATCGAGAAAAGTCAGCAAACAAAATGGTAAAGTGTGTTTTCAAACTGAGGGCAGTTATTGCGACTATGCTGCATTAACTATTGATAAAATTAACATTGCATTGCCCCCTATTCAGTGGCAACAAGCTGATGTCAATGACGATTTATGGATCCCAGGCGTTGCTATTTCCTCCCTTGAAACTATCCCAAAAAGTTATCCAACTTCTATTATGGCGGCAACCGATAACCAACAAAATAAAAGCTGCAAAGTGGTTTATATCAACAATAACTGTCTTATTCATCTGTGTACGGTGCTGCAGGGATTTTCCGGTGCGCCAATCGTTAATATGACTAAAAGCAAAAAAGAAAATAGCGTTGTAATAAGTGGCATACATATATCATCGGAACAAACTCTCAGTAAAAAGATGTGCCAATTAGACACCGAAAAATTACTGGCTAATTACGGTGTACCAAAATCAAAACTACCCTTTTAAGAGGTAACCATATGCCCGGGAAAAGAACACTTCTGTTTATCAGTGCACTCCTGGCAGGGTGTGCAGGTGAGCATGCAAACAACGTCAGTTATAACCCGCAGACAATAAAAGAGGGCGGAATTGAAGAAATGCGTGCGTTTATATCCGCAGATCCCTGCCCTGCTGCAATAAATGAGGACAGAGGCTCCAATGAAGCCGCCGCGCTATTATTAGCGGTGGCAACACCGATCCTCAGTGAAACCCTTAAATATGGATTTGCGCTAATATCAAAAGTTGGCAGCAATATGGCGAAGCCCTATCCGTTAAATGCCTATATTTATCCGAATGAAACCACGCTAATTTCCAACGCGCAATGTTTAACGCTGGTTTATGGTGAGTTTGGCGGCACGGGGAAAAATAATCTGGCGACCCCCGAATTACCCTATCAATATTACAATAACAAACTTCTGGCCGGGCAATTAACCAGCGATCTCGGTTTTGCCATGCAAATTAAAATACAGCGTAGCGAAGAGCGATTATCGTTTGTTCCGTATTCTCTTTTTTACCCCAAACAACTGCGGCCATACGGCATTAATAATCACCATGGGTTAACCGTGGCGATAGATTTTGGCGGTAATGATGCCACGATCGAGTTTGATAAATTATATGTCGGGCGTTATTACAATCAAAAAGCAGTAATTACGCACGGCAAGACCATTGAGCTGGCAAAAGTGACGCCGTATACCCTGAAAATTACGGTAACGGAAGGGCCAGACAATGAAACGCTCGCCGGGCTGTTGCAGGCGGTGTCATCAAGTGATGTCGTTGCGGCGCAGCAGCAGCTCCTTAAAACCTATATTGATAAAAAGATCGCCGAAAAAACGGGAAAATAAAGGCCACGCATAGCGATTAAAAGCCAGCCTTCTCTGGACATAAAAGGCGGTAAGATCTGCCCCTAACCGCCAATAGCGCAACGCATTTAACGCTGCGCTATTTCCCTGCTACGAGTAAATTGCTGTTCCAGCATCGCGCTTCCCCACTGTTCGCCCAGCCACTCTTTGCTTAGAGTGAAGCCGAAAGATTCGTAAAGTGCGCGCGCGGCATCCAGCCCGCTGAATGTCCAGAGCTGCACGGCGGAAAACTGCTGTTCATCGCAAAACTGCATCGCTTTGGCGAGCAATTGTCGCCCCACGCCGGTGCCACGGCATTCATCAGCAAGAATGAACCAGCGCAGATGCGCCTCGTTATTACCTAAATCCTCTCCGTCGATGGCAACCGAACCGACGATTTTGCCCTGAGACACCGCGAGCCAGATGTGATTACGCGCATTCTCCAGACGCCCGGTAAATTCGGCCAGGCCAGCGGCCACTTTGCTTTCAAAAAAATAGCCAAAACCATAATGTTGCGAATAGTAGCTGGCGTGCATTTCGCTGATGCGGCCAATCATTCCCGGCAGATAACCGGTAACGATTTCCGGTTTTTCACGGGCAGGAAGCGGCGCGCCCTGGCGGCAGGCTTCAAGTGCGGCGGCATAGGCCGACAAACCACGAGCAACCGTCTCCCGCTCAGCAGCATTAAGATGTTGCAGCGCTTCACGCACACGCATTGCGCCGTAGCTATTAATGCGCGCGACGCTCTCTTTGCCCTGCGCGGTCAACTGCAACGTTTTATAGCGGGCATCCTCAGCCGAGGGAACGTCCTGTAATTCACCGGCAGCGATAAGCCGGCTCAGCATACGGCTGACGCTTGATTTCTCCAGCCCCAGGATCTGCACCAGTTGCGCGGCCGTCATCGCCCCCTGCTTTTCCACTTCCAGCAGCGTATGCACGGCGGAAGGGGAATAATCTGTCGCCGCAAGTGTGCTGTTCATGAAGCCCAGCTCACGCACCATCCGCCTTGATGCTGCCCGGATATCGTTGATCAGTTGGTCGACGGCCACGTTGTTGCCTCACGGGGGAAATAGATAGTTGTGTAATACAACCATCAACGCAGCAGGCTGTCAACCCAGGAGCCGTTGATGTGGCTTCACCCCGCATTACCGCGTCAGCGACACCCTTCCCGCCAAAAGCCGACTGTTGCTGTTCATAATTCCCTGAGCTCCCCCTTAATTACCCTATAAATCCAGGCGAGAGCCCTGTACAATCCCTGCCCTAAGATCCTATAACTGATTAATTTTTGAACTATGAGCAATGTAAACCTGCAGCCGAAAATCGGCTTTGTCTCTCTTGGCTGCCCGAAAAACCTGGTGGATTCCGAACGTATTCTCACCGAGCTGCGCACCGAAGGCTATGACGTGGTGCCAAGCTATGACAACGCCGATATGGTTATCGTCAACACCTGCGGCTTTATCGACAGCGCGGTGCAAGAGTCGCTGGAAGCCATCGGCGAAGCGCTGAATGAAAACGGCAAAGTCATTGTGACCGGCTGCCTGGGCGCGAAAGAGGATCAAATCCGCGAAGTGCACCCGAAAGTGCTGGAGATAACCGGGCCGCACAGCTATGAGCAGGTGCTGGAACATGTTCACCACTATGTGCCGAAACCGCAGCACAACCCGTTCCTGAGCCTGGTGCCGGCACAGGGCGTAAAACTGACGCCGCGCCACTACGCTTATCTGAAAATTTCCGAAGGCTGTAACCATCGCTGCACGTTCTGTATTATCCCGTCGATGCGTGGCGATCTGGCGAGCCGCCCGATTGGCGACGTGCTAGCCGAAGCCAAGCGTCTGGTCGATGCGGGCGTGAAAGAGCTGCTGGTGATCTCGCAGGACACCTCCGCCTACGGCGTGGATGTAAAACATCGCATGGGCTTTCACAACGGCGAGCCGGTGAAAACCAGCATGGTTGGCCTGTGCGAGCAACTGGCGAAACTCGGCGTCTGGACGCGCCTGCACTACGTTTACCCGTACCCGCACGTTGATGACGTCATTCCGCTGATGGCGGAAGGCAAAATCCTGCCGTATCTGGATATCCCGCTGCAACACGCCAGCCCGCGCATTCTCAAGCTGATGAAGCGCCCCGGCGCGGTCGACAGGCAACTGGCGCGCATTAAACAGTGGCGTGAAATCTGCCCGGAACTGACCCTGCGATCCACCTTTATCGTCGGTTTCCCTGGCGAAACGGAAGAAGATTTCCAGATGCTGCTCGATTTCCTCAAAGAAGCGCGCCTGGATCGCGTCGGCTGCTTTAAATACAGCCCGGTAGAAGGCGCAACCGCCAACGAACTGGCAGATCAGGTGCCGGAAGAGGTGAAAGAGGAGCGTTGGAACCGCTTTATGCAACTGCAACAGCAGATCTCCGCTGAGCGCTTGCAGGAAAAAATCGGCCGCGAAATTCTGGTGATCATCGATGAAGTGGACGAAGAAGGCGCGATTGGCCGCAGCATGGCAGACGCTCCGGAAATCGATGGCGCGGTGTACCTGAACGGCGAAACCGGTGTAAAACCGGGCGACGTTATCCGCGTAAAAGTGGAAAACGCCGACGAATACGATCTGTGGGGCTGCCGCGTTTAACACCTTTTCCCTCTCTGCACACGGAGAGGGAATTTCCTATCCCTTAATCTTCGGGTCGAGCGCGTCGCGCAGGCCATCACCCAGCAGGTTAAACGCCAGCACCGTCAGAAAAATCGCCAGCGAAGGAAACAGCGCTACATGCGGCGCAATCACCATATCTGCACGCGCTTCGTTGAGCATCGCCCCCCACTCCGGCGTTGGCGGCTGTGCGCCCATACCGAGAAACGAGAGGCTGGCGGCTGAGATAATCGACGTGCCGATGCGCATGGTGAAATAGACCACAATCGATGAAACCGTGCCCGGCAGAATATGGTGGAACAGGATCACTGCATCACTGGCACCAATGCTGCGCGCGGATTCGATAAAGGTTTGTTGCTTGAGTACCAGCGTATTACCACGCACCAGGCGGGCAAACGCCGGCACGGAGAACACCGCCACGGCGATGATCACGTTCGCCATGCCGCTGCCCATCACCGCTACCACCGCAATTGCCAGCAGAATGCCAGGGAACGCGAACAGTACATCGCAGATGCGCATAATCAGGCGATCCCACCAGCCTTCGTAGTAGCCCGCCAGCAGACCCAGTACCGTGCCGATAGTCGCGCCAATGAGCACCGCAAAGAGACCCGCCGCGAGCGAAATCTGCGCGCCGACCAGCACGCGGCTTAAGATATCGCGCCCCAGCGAATCAACGCCAAACCAGTGCACCAACGATGGCCCTTCATTAAGGCGGTCATAGTCGAAATAGTTTTCCGCATCGAACGGGGCTATCCACGGGGCGACAATCGCCAGCAGGATCAGCAGCAGCACAAAAATCCCGGCGGCCATCGCCAGCGGTTGTCGGCAAAAACGCCGCCAGAATTCATGCCACGGCGTGCGCACATGCCCCGGTTTGACTACGGGCATGGCGTTTAAAACCGCCTGTCGACGCCAGTTTAATAATCGCATCCTTACTTGTACCTGATCGCGGGATTAAGGGCGGCGTAGAGTACATCCACCGCTAAGTTGATAAGAATAAACTCCAGCGAGAAGAGCAGCACCTCGGCCTGAATCACCGGGTAGTCGCGCATTTCCACCGAGTCCACCAGCAAACGGCCCAGCCCCGGCCAGTTGAAGACTTTCTCCACCACAATGGAGCCACCGAGCAAAAAGCCAAATTGCAGCCCCATCATGGTGACCACCGGGATCAGCGCGTTGCGCAGGCCATGCTTGAGGATCACCCATCGCTCGCTGACACCTTTGGCGCGCGCAGTACGCATATAGTCCTCGTTGAGCACTTCCACAAACGAGGCGCGGGTAAAACGCGCCATCACCGCCGCCACTGCCGCACCGAGCGTTAATGATGGCAAAATATAGTGTAGCCAGCTGTCAGCACCGACGGTCGGCAGCCAGCCGAGTTCCACTGAGAAGATCTGCATTAGCAACATGCCCAGCGCAAACGCCGGAAATGACATGCCCGTTACCGCCAGCGCCATCCCCAGATGATCCGGCCAGCGGTTACGCCACACGGCGGCGGCAATCCCCGCGCCAAGCCCAAACAGCATCGCCCAACACATGCTGGTGATAGTCAGCAGCAGCGTTGGCATAAAACGGCTGGCGATTTCGTCCACTACCGGGCGGCGCGAGGCCATCGATATGCCAAAATCGCCCTGCAGCACATTGCCGATGTAGTGCCAGAACTGCCGCCACAGTGGCTGATCCAGCCCAAGCTGGCGGCGCACCAGCTCAATCACCTGCTCGTCGGCTTCTGGCCCGGCAATCAACCGCGCCGGATCGCCCGGCAGTAAGTGGACAAACAGAAACACCAGCACCGCCACGATCAGTAGCGTCGGAATCAGGCCCAGCAAGCGTTTAATAATATAATTTTGCATTGTGCGTTCCCTCACGCCTCCTTTTGCTCTGCGAGGTGGAGTGAGTTATTTCACCAAATCCGCGTTATCAAAACTAAACCCGGTATCGGGCATAATGTAGAAACCGGTGAGCTTCTTGTTATGCGCTGAAACCAATTTTTCCACCACCAGCGGCACCCACGGCGATTCCTGCCAGATGAGATCCTGCGCCTGTTTGTACAACTGCTCTTTCTCCACGGCATCCGTGGTTTTTAGCGCGTCGGCCAGGTCTTTATCCACTTGCGGGTTGCTGTAAAACGCAGTGTTGAATTGCGTTGGCGGCCAGTTCCACGAGGCAAACAGCGGCGACAGCGCCCAGTCTGCTTCGCCGGTCGAGGCCGACCAGCCGGTGTAGAACATGCGTACGCCGCTCTGCTGCTGCCCTTTGGCTTCCACTTCCGCCGCGCGCTGCCCGGCATCCATCGCCGTGACCTGCACTTTGATGCCCACCTGCGCCAGTTGCTGTTGGGTAAACTGCAACACTTTTTGCGCAGTGCTGTGGTTATGTGATGACCATAACGTAGTGCTGAATCCTTGCGGATAACCGGCTTCTTTTAGCAACTCGCGGGCTTTTGCCGGATCGTACGGCCAGGGTTGATAGGCCTGCGAATAGGCAATGGTTGGCGGCACAACGCCCGTGGCGGGCGTCGCGAAACCGGCGAATGCCACTTTCACCAGCGCCGGACGGTTGATGGCGTAGTTGATCGCTTCACGCACTTTCGGGTTATCGAACGGTTTCTGCGTGATATTCATACTGATGTAACGCTGCATAATCGACGGGCTGGCGACCAGTTCCAGTTTGCTGTTTCTTTTCAGCACTTCCGCCTGTTCGTAAGGAATGGGGAACGCGAACTGCGCTTCGCCGGTTTGCAGCATTGCCGCTCGGGTGTTGTTGTCCACTATCGGCCGCCAGGTAATCGAGTCCAGCTTGGGTAAACCTTGCTGCCAGTACCCGGCGAATCTCTTCACTTTCACGTAATCGGTCTGGTTCCACGCTTCCAGCTCATACGGCCCGGTGCCAACCGGGTGAAAACCAATGTCGTTGCCATATTTTTGCAGCGCCGCCGGAGAAATCATGGCAGTGGCCGGATGCGCAAGAATATTGATAAACGCGGAAAAGGGCTGCTTAAGGGTAATTTTTACCGTGTAGGCATCCACCACATCGGTTTTCGCGATATTTTTGTACAGGTTATAACGCTTCAGGCTATTGCGCGGGTTGCTGGCGCGGTCGAGGTTGGCCTTTACCGCTGCGGCGTCAAAGTCAGTGCCGTCCTGGAACTTCACCCCGTGGCGCAAGTTGACGGTATAGACCATGCCGTCATTGGAAACGCTGTAACTCTCTGCCAGCACGTTTTCCAGTTGCATATCTTTATTCAGGCCAAATAAGCCCTGATAAAAGGATTTCGCCACCGCCTGCGAGAGTGTGTCGTTAGCATCATAAGGGTCGAGGGTTGTGAAATTGGATCCCACTGCGACAACCACATCTTTCGCCGCAAAGGCCGGGATAGTGGTCAGCGCGAACATCACGCCAGCGAATACCCGCCAGTGCCGTGAAACGAATTGTGTCATGTTGCTCTCCTGCAGAACCCTGCCAGTGCTTAGTTAAAAACGGGATTGCGTGCTACCGGGCGTTGAACGGGCGACAAAATGTCCCGGCCCCACGTTCTGCAACTGCACGCGTTGCATTGACTCGCCGCGTTTGCGGATATTGCTGGGCATGTCATCAGACAACAACACACGCTGCGCGTGATGATGCGCCGGATCGGCAACCGGAACCGCCGACATCAACTTACGTGTATACGGATGCTGCGGGTTTTCAAACACCGCCTGCCGTGGGCCGATCTCAACAATTTGCCCAAGGTACATCACCGCGACCCGGTGGCTGATGCGTTCTACCACCGCCATATCATGAGAGATAAACAGAAATGCAATGCCCATCTCACGCTGCAAATCGAGCAGTAAATTGATGATTTGCGCGCGAATCGAAACATCCAGCGCCGAAACGGCTTCATCCGCCACCACCACGCGCGGGTTGAGCGCCAGCGCACGGGCAATGCAGATGCGCTGGCGCTGCCCGCCGGAAAACTCATGCGGATAGCGCCAGGCGTGTTCCGGCTTCAGACCGACGCGTTCCAGCAGCCACTCCACGCGCTGCCGCCCCTCTTCTGCCCCCAATAAATTGTGCACCCGCAGCGGTTCGATAATCGAATCGCCAACGGTCTGGCGCGGATCCAGCGAGGCGTAAGGGTCCTGAAAAATAAACTGAATATCGCGGCGGATCCGCTTCATTTTGTTGTCCGCCAGCGTATCAATGCGCTCACCGTTAAAGGTGATGGCGCCGCTCTGGTGCTCTACCAGCCGCAACAGCGCGCGCCCGGTGGTCGATTTACCGCTGCCGGATTCTCCCACCAGCGACAGCGTTTCGCCCGGCCAGAGATCAAAGCTCACCCCTTCCACAGCGTGCACCTCTTTGGTGACGCGATTGAGAATGCCGCTGCGCAGCGGGAAGCGCGCCACCAGATCGCGCACCTGCAAAATCGGCTCGCCCGGTACCACCGTATCCTGCTCAATTTCCGCTTCCTGATGTGGCGGGTTTTTCGGCGAAATCAGCGCAAAGCGGCGCGGCAGCGTGCTGCCATTCATCGCCCCCAGTTTTGGCACCGCCGCCAGCAGCGCTTTGGTATACGGGTGCTGTGGATGATTGAAAATTTGCTCGACGCTGCCGGTTTCCACCGCTTCGCCCTGGTTCATCACCAGTACGCGGTCGGCAACATCAGCGACTACGCCCATATCGTGAGTGATAAAAATCACCCCCATCGACATCTCTTTTTGCAGCACGGCGATCAGTTGCAGGATCTGCGCCTGAATCGTGACATCCAGCGCGGTCGTGGGTTCGTCGGCAATCAGCACCGCCGGGCGGCAGGAGAGCGCCATGGCAATCATTATGCGCTGACGCATGCCGCCGGAAAGCTGATGTGGAAAACTGGATAAAATCGCCTGAGATTCCGGGATGCGCACCAGATCGAGCATACGCCGCGCTTCAATCATGGCGTCTTCGCGCCCCAGTTTCTGGTGCAGGCGAATCGACTCGGCGATCTGCTCACCCACCGGAAACACCGGGTTGAGCGAGGTCATCGGCTCCTGAAAAATCATCGCGATATCCGCACCGCGCACGCTGCGCATCTGCGATGCGCTCAGCCGGGTAAGTTCCACATTCTGCCGGTTCCGCCGTGTCAGGCGCATATGATCGCAACTCACTTCGCCGCCTGCCTGTTCAATCAGGCGCAGTAAAGAGAGCGCGGTGACGGATTTACCGGAGCCGGATTCACCGACGATCGCCAGCGTTTCGCCGCGTTTGAGGGAAAAGGAGAGATGGCGTACCGCCGGGAGCAGTTGTTTATCATGGCTGAAGGCGACGTTCAGATTACTGACATCCAGCACCACATCCGCGTCAGTTTCTACCCGCCCAACCTCACTCACTTTATTCACGATAAATGCCCACGCTTGGCGCATCGCCCGCGTAACCCCACGCGCGATACATCCCTTCACTGTTGAACGGCAAGGCCACGTTGCCTTCGCGATCAACCGCAATCAGCCCGCCGCTGCCGCCCAGCGCCGGGAGTTTTTCCATCACCACGGCGTCACTGGCTTCCTGCAAACTCAAACCGCCGTACTCCATCAGCGCGGCGATGTCGTAAGCGGCCAGCGCGCGGATAAATACTTCACCGGTGCCGGTGCAGGAGACCGCCACGTTGGCGTTATTGGCATAACAGCCAGCGCCGGGTAACGGGCTATCCCCCACGCGGCCCGGTAATTTATTGGTCATGCCACCGGTTGAAGTTGCTGCCGCCAGATTGCCCTGTTTATCCAGCGCTACTGCCCCCACGGTGCCAAATTTTTTGCTCTCATCAAGCGGCGCGGAGCCGTGATCCAGCACCGTGTGCCCGGCGTCCCGCGCTTCCATCAGTTGTGCAAAACGTTCCGGGGTGGAAAACAGGCTTGGCGATACCGCTTCCATGCCGTGGGAAAAGGCAAACTGTTCCGCCCCTTCGCCAATCATGAAGACATGCGGGCTGCGCTCCATCACCAGACGCGCCGCCAGCACCGGGTTACGCAAGCGGCTGACACCCGCCACCGCCCCCGCTTGTAGCGTGTTGCCATCCATCACGCAGGCATCCAGTTCATGGGTTTCATCGCGGGTAAACACCGCGCCAATACCGGCGTTAAATAACGGACACTCCTCCAGCAGCCGCACTGCTTCCGTCACCACATCCAGTGCGCTAACGCCCGATTCCAGCATGCGCTGCCCGGTTTCGATAATGGACGAAAGTACGTGTACGTAACGTTGCTCTTTTTCCGGGCTCATCTGTGCACGGCCGATAGCACCCGCACCGCCGTGTATTGCGATTACCGCTTTAACCATTTGTGCCGCCTGGATTTCTCTGCGCCTGGAGGGATTTCTGAATATAGAAAGTCGTTACAACGATGTAAAGCAATGTCATTCCAATGGGGTAGGCGTAAGGCATGTTGAGACCTCCCCTTTTCTGCCATAATGGCCGCTTCATCGCGTTGACTGGATATTAATTATGGAATCATCAAACGGCCTGATCTCGCTCGATACGGCCCTGTCACAGATGCTGTCACGCATTTCACCGCTGACTGAAAGCGAAACCCTGCCGCTGGTGGCCTGCTTTGGTCGCGTGGTGGCGCAAGATATTATTTCTCCGCTGAACGTACCGGGTTTTGATAACTCGGCGATGGACGGCTACGCCGTGCGGCTGGCGGAGGTACAAAGCGGTAACGCTCTGCCGGTGGCGGGCAAAGCGTTTGCCGGGCAGCCATTTGATGGCGAGTGGCCTGCGGGCACGTGCGTACGCATTATGACCGGCGCACCGATCCCCGCCGGATGCGACGCGGTAGTGATGCAGGAGCAGACGGAACAGACTGACGCTGGGATTCGTTTTACCGCTGAGGTGCGAGCCAATCAGAATATCCGCCGCGCGGGCGAAGATATTCAACAAGGTGCCTGCGTTTTCGCCGCTGGCACAAAACTGACGGCCGCCGAGTTGCCGGTCATTGCTTCATTGGGCATTGCTGATGTTAACGTGCTGCGCAAAGTGCGCGTGGCGCTGTTCTCCACCGGCGACGAACTGCAACTGCCGGGCCAGCCGCTGGCTGACGGGCAAATCTACGATACCAACCGCTTGTCCGTTCACCTGATGCTGAGCCAGCTCGGTTATGAGGTGATTAACCTTGGCATCGTGCCGGATAACCCGCAGAAATTGCGCGACACCTTTATCGCTGCCGATAGCCAGGCTGATGTGGTGCTAAGCTCCGGCGGCGTGTCGGTGGGGGAAGCGGATTACACCAAAGCTATTCTTGATGAGCTGGGCGAAATTGCGTTCTGGAAACTGGCGATCAAACCAGGTAAACCGTTCGCCTTTGGCAAGCTTAAAAACAGCTGGTTCTGCGGCCTGCCGGGTAACTCGGTTTCCGCGACGCTCACGTTTTATCAGCTGGTATTGCCGCTGCTGGCGAAGCTTGGCGGTAACATCGCCGGTATACAGCCGCTGCGTTTTCGCGCCCGTGCGGTGGAGCGCCTGAAAAAGACGCCAGGGCGTCTCGATTTCCAGCGCGGCGTAGTGAGCCGTGGCGAAGATGGCACGCTGGAAGTGCGCAGCACCGGTCACCAGGGTTCGCATATTTTCAGCTCCTTTAGCCAGGGTAACTGCTTTGTGGTGCTGGAGCGCGAACGCGGCAATGTGGAAGCCGGTGAATGGGTGGATGTCGAGATGTTTAACCATCTCTTCGGAGGCTAAACATGGCTGAAGAACTCAGCGATGTGGAGATGATGCGCTACAACCGACAGATTATTCTGCGCGGTTTTGATTTCGACGGCCAGGAGCGGTTAAAAGCCGCTCGCGTACTGGTGGTCGGCCTCGGCGGCCTCGGCTGCGCCGCCGCGCAATATCTGGCAGCGGCAGGCGTCGGGCACATGACGCTGCTGGATTTTGATACGGTGGCGCTCTCCAACCTGCAACGCCAGACGCTGCACAGCGACGCGGATATCGGCGTGGCAAAAGTGGACTCGGCGCACGAGTCGTTACTGCGTATCAACCCGAATGTGCACTACATCGCACTCAACGCCCTGCTTGATGACACGGCGCTGCTCACACAGATTGCCGCCCACGATTTGGTGCTGGATTGCACCGATAACGTCGCCATTCGTAACCAGCTCAACGCGGGCTGTTTTCAGCATCGCGTGCCGCTGGTTTCCGGTGCGGCCATTCGCATGGAAGGCCAGATCAGCGTCTTTACCTGGGGCGAAAACGACCCGTGCTATCGCTGCCTGAGCCGTCTTTTTGGCGATAACGCGCTGACCTGTGTCGAAGCGGGTGTCATGGCGCCGCTGGTCGGGGTGATTGGTTCGTTGCAGGCGATGGAAGCCATCAAAGTGCTGGCCCATTACGGTACGCCTGCGGCCGGAAAAATCGTGATGTACGATGCGATGACCTGTCAGTTCCGCGAAATGAAACTGCTGCGCAACCCTACCTGCGAAGTCTGCGGACATTAATTTACATCCCCCCGGTTTCGGGGGATATAAATTAATGTTGTCGATTACGCTTCATTTTAAATAATTACTCCACTTGCTAGCGTTTAATATTTTCCGCAACAAGAAAATGCCATCAGCATATTTTTAAACAATCCTTACTCGCTAATAAAGAACGTTGATATGCATAAAGTTAGTAATAAAAAAGCCATACAATTTTGTTAAAGGTGGCCTACTTACGTAGGCCACTTAGCACAATTTACGCGTTCTCAAGCTGTTGAGACCACCTTATTAACCATACACTTCGTGAGCAGGTTTTGGTCTGTGGAACCATCCTGTTATTTTCGCGGAAATACTTCTCCAGACCCCAGCCATTCTTGCTCCGAAATTTGATGTCGTTTTTTGTGAAGTAACATTGATAAAGAAAGATGGCCCCGCATCACCCTTTTCTGCTTCCTTACGGATCACTGAAGTAGCTTTAAGATTGAACGCTGTTAATATGCGAGCAGTCGATTTTCCGTTTGGCGTTTTTTGGAAAAACGCATCGAACAACGCCTCGCCAGTTAGCCCCTCCGTCGCCTGCAAAGTGGTTTTATTGATAACCTCACTGCGTACAATCTGTTTTGGCATTTTGCCTAAGAACCCAATATTTTCAGCGACATATTTATATTGATATTGCGCAATATGTGTTGCGAAATAAGGTTCTGATTGATCTTCTCTAAAATTATAACCAAAAGTCCATTTATCTTTAGTGTATATATTGAGAAAAACATTTTTATCGGTATGTACACTTTTCGATTCGATGCGGACCTCTTCCGTTCCTATAAACTTCATCAATAAATGGCTAAAATTTTCGCGACTGGCGATATAATCCAACGCTTTCTTATCCACATCGCTGAGATTCCGAAAGGCGAATTTTTTCGATGGTGCAGAGGCGCCGGAAAAAGGTCGCAAATGTTTAATATGACCGAAGATACGAAAAGCGGCGACTCCGCTAAGGTTCCTTTTGTTTATTTCATGTAATACATGGTTCATCGAACGCGGATTTTCAGCCATAATTTCATCAATAATACGCATTTCCTCTCTGCCAGAAAGAGCCGCGCTAAAGCCATCAGGATCGTTGGCCGTGACCGGATTATTCCATACCATCCTGAATAGGTTGAGTCCATCTACCGTCCCGGCAGGATCGGCACTTAACCACCTGCCCGCCCACGACTGGTAATAACGATAACCGTAGTAATACAGTCCCGTCGCGTCCTGTTCTTTTCCGGAATAACGGAGGATTTTGTAATCCGCTTCCAGCTGGCTGCGCGCGGCAAACAGCGCCGTGCCGCCATACGGGTAATACTCTTCCTGGCTGATAAGCTCGCCGCTGCCGTCCACTTCCAGCGCGCTGCTGCCGGTGAGGTTGTCGTAGCTGTAACGAATTTGATTGTTACTGATATCTGCGGGCTGACCGCTTTCCCAGTGCAGCACCCGCACCTGGGCGCGCCCGACTTCTCCGACGGTTATCACCTGGAGGGTTTCCGTGTTGCTGCTGCGCAGTTCCAGACCCGGCAGGTAAATCACCTTTTTCGTCTGCGTACTGTTACCGGTCAACTGCGAGGTGATTTTCAGCACGCGCTGGCTGCTGGCGTCGTAACGGTAACTTTCATTGTCGTCCGCTGAGTCATCGCGGGTGACGGGCGTGACTTTTTGCAACTCCTGGCGCGCCGTCCAAAGCAGGTTCTGCCCTGGTAAAAGCTGTTTCTGCTGACCGCCGGCGGTAAACAGCGCCTCCACATCCGCCGGGTTTTCGGTGAATGTGCTGAGTACCGCGCGGTTGCTGCGGTCGGACACCGTCATGCTCGTGGTGTAGCTGTTGCCGGATGCAGGCGCGCTGTGCTGGATTTTTGTCAGGTTACCGGCGTTGTCGTAGGTGTAAGTGCGGGAGTAGTTCGTGTAGGTGGCGTTATCGAAGGAGGTGAAATCAGGAAGGTTGCTGTTCTGCTGTGCCGCACTGGCCATTTCGCGCCCGGTGGCGCTGACCAGCTGGTACAGGCTGTCGTAGGCGTAGGTGTTTTCGGGCACTACTTGCTGATTGCGCCAGAAACGGGTCTCCTCGGCATCGTTAGTAATCACCAGCACGTTGCCCACCGGGTCGTACTCGTAGCGCAAATCCTGCAGCACTTTCGTGGCTGTCGTACGCTCAGTTTTAATGCCAACAAGACGCTGGGTTTCCGCTTCGTAGCTGTAGGTTGTCACCACGCCATTGCCGTGCTCCTCGCGCAGTTTCTGCCCGGCGGCGGAGTATGTCAGGGATTTGACTATGACCTGCTCTGAACCGCCGCTGACCGTCAGCCAGCTCCCCTTCAGCAAACCCGCCACATCAAACGCCACGCGCTGGATATTGCCTTTCGCATCAAGCGTGGTCAGCACATTTCCGGCGGCGTCTACCGTGCTAAGCGTGGTGTAGGTTTCGCCCGCCAGAAGGTCATTCCACGCTGAGGCATCCGCGCCCTGCCAGTCGGCCAGTACATCATCCGGCAGCAGCTGGCGGGTGACGGAAAGCGGCACGCCGTTCAGGGAAACGCTGTCCGTCGAAAGCAGTCCTGCCGGGTCGTAATGGCTGACCAGTTGACCGGCGAGGTTGTGGCTCTGTTCATCCGCCGACGCGCTGCCCCAGATAAACCGCTCAGTGACGTGCGCGCTGTCTCCGGCAATCTGTTCCGTCGTGCTCAGTGGTCGCCCCGGCAGGCTGGCCTCTTCATACTGAAAAGTTCGGGTGACGGCGGCGCTGCGCTCATTGCCTGCACCGATATTGCTGATCTGCAAAAAAGCCCGCTCTGCTGCGTCGTTCAGGGCAACGGATGTACCAGCATCCGCACTTTGCGTGCGCAGCGTCGTACCGTTCAGATCATGGAGGTAACTGAAGTTCGCCAGCCCGGCGGCATCAAGACGCGGGTCGGCACTTTGTGACGGTAAACCGCGCACGTCGAACTGGTGATGGGTGATGCGCTCGTCAGTGGCGTCCGCCGTGTCGGGATGGCGGTGATATGCGATTTCACGCACCGCCAGGCCCCGGTTATCCAGTATCGAAACTGTCGGGGTCTTACTGTAAAGGGATGTGCTCATAAGTTTCTCCAATAAAGAATTGTCCCATCGGTATCCGCTGTGTGCTGAGGAACCGATGCTCACATTATAGTGTTGGCGTAGAAACTCCGACATTTAGGCAAACTGTAAAACGCTTTCGCTACGTATCATCAGTGTGGCAATACCTTAGCTTTCCTCAAAATGTGATGGTTCACGTACTTTCTCTCTCCACTTCTGCGAATGATCGCGAAGTTGATTCCAATCAAAAAAACTTTCATTCGAAAGTAATTTAATCTCCATATGAAATTAATGGAGATAAATTATGATCTTCAATATCCAGCGCTATTCCACTCATGATGGCCCCGGCATTCGCACCGTCGTGTTCCTGAAAGGCTGCTCGCTAAGCTGTCGCTGGTGCCAGAACCCGGAGAGCCGCAGCCGCACACGGGATCTGCTGTTTGACAACCGTCTGTGCCTTGCCGGGTGTGATTTATGCCAGCACGCCGCGCCAAAGGTCATTGAACGTGCGTTGAACGGTTTGGTTATCCACCGCGAAAAACTTGATGATACGCAGCTTGATGCGCTCACCGATTGTTGCCCGACGCAGGCACTGAGCATCTGCGGTGAAACGCCAGAGGTGAGCGATATCATGGCTACCGTTTTGCGTGATAAACCCTTTTATGACCGCAGCGGCGGTGGCATCACCCTTTCCGGCGGCGAACCGTTTATGAACCCGCAACTGGCGCTGCAACTGCTTCAGGCCAGCCATCAGCACGGCATTCACACGGCAGTGGAAACCTGCCTGCATGTGCCGTGGCGCTATATCGAACCTTCCCTGCCCTTTGTTGATCTGTTTCTCGCGGATTTAAAACATGTCGACGCCGCCGCCTTTCGCCAGTGGACCGGCGGCTCGGCAAAACGCGTGCTGGATAACCTGAAGCGGTTGGTGCAGGCGGGGAAAAAACTCACCATCCGCGTGCCGCTGATCCCCGGTTTTAATGCCGATCAAGACACCATACGCGCCATTACTGCCTTCGCTGCCGATGAGCTGAAGGTCAGCGATATTCATTTTTTGCCTTACCACACGCTGGGCATGAACAAATATCACCTGCTCGGCGAACCCTACACCGCCCCAGAGAAGCCGCTCGACGCCCCGCAACTGCTGGCGTTTGCGCAGGATTGTGCCCAACGCAAAGGGCTGACGGCGACATTACGAGGATAGAACCATGACCACGCTGCAACTCAACACGCTAACTGACCGAATCAACGCGCACAAAACCGCGCTGGTGCATATTGTGAAGCCACCGGTTTGCACCGAGCGCGCCCGGCATTACACGCAGATTTACCAGCAAAATATGGACAAACCGCTGCCGGTACGCCGCGCGCTGGCGCTGGCGCATCACCTGGCCGAGCGGACTATCTGGATCAAACATGACGAGCTGATTATCGGTAACCAGGCAAGCGAAGTGCGCGCCGCACCAATCTTCCCTGAATACACCGTTTCGTGGATCGAAAAAGAGATCGATGCGCTCGCCGACCGCCCCGGCGCAGGCTTTGCGGTTAGCGAAGAGAACAAACGCGTGCTGCATGAGATTTGCCCATGGTGGCGCGGTCAGACGGTGCAGGACCGCTGTTACGGTATGTTTACCGACGAACAAAAAGCGCTGCTGGAAACCGGCATTATTAAAGCCGAAGGCAATATGACGTCTGGCGACGCGCACCTGGCGGTGAACTTCCCGCTGCTGCTGGAATTGGGTCTCGACGGGCTGCGCCACAAAGTGGATGAGCGCCGCGCGCGCATCAACCTGACGGTGCTTGAGGATCTGCACGGTGAGCAGTTCTTAAAAGCGATTGATATTGTGCTGGAAGCCGTCAGCCTGCATATCGAACGCTTTGCCGATCTGGCGCGCCAAATGGCCGGGGAAGAGACGCGGCGAAACCGCCGCGATGAGTTGCTGGCGATGGCGGAAAACTGCCTGATTATCGCCCACGAACCGCCGCGCACCTTCTGGCAGGCATTGCAGCTCTGCTACTTTATCCAGCTGATTTTGCAGATTGAATCCAACGGGCATTCGGTCTCTTTCGGACGCATGGATCAGTATCTGTATCCGTACTATCGCCGCGATGTCGAGTTGCAACAGTCTCTGCCCCGCGAACAGGCCATTGAACTGCTGCACAGTTGCTGGCTGAAGCTGCTGGAAGTGAACAAAATTCGCTCCGGCTCCCATTCGAAAGCCTCGGCGGGCAGCCCGCTGTATCAGAACGTCACCATCGGCGGTCAGCAGTGGCATAACGGTGAAGCGCGAGACGCGGTTAACCCGCTCTCTTACGCGATTCTGGAGTCCTGCGGACGCCTGCGTTCTACCCAGCCGAACCTGAGCGTGCGTTACCACGCCGGCATGAGCAACGACTTCCTCGACGCCTGCGTGCAGGTGATTCGCTGCGGCTTCGGCATGCCCGCGTTCAATAACGATGAAATCGTTA
Organism: Kosakonia sp. YIM B13571; assembly: GCF_042788095.1. NCBI lineage: Bacteria > Pseudomonadati > Pseudomonadota > Gammaproteobacteria > Enterobacterales > Enterobacteriaceae > Kosakonia > Kosakonia sp. YIM B13571. Next base: position 375,936 of record NZ_JBHZPL010000001.1, read on the forward strand.
TTCCCGAATTTATCAAACTCGGTGTTGAACCCGCAGATGCCTACGACTACGCAGCCATTGGCTGCATTGAAACCGCCGTTGGCGGCAAATGGGGCTACCGCTGCACCGGCATGAGTTTTATCAACTTCGCCCGCGTGATGCTGGCAGCGCTGGAAGGTGGCCGCGATGCCACCAGCGGCAAAATCTTTCTGCCGCAGACCCAGGCGCTGTCGGCGGGTAATTTCACCGCGTTCGATGAGGTCATGCACGCCTGGGATCGGCAGATTCGTTATTACACCCGTAAATCGATTGAGATTGAGTATGTGGTCGACACCATGCTGGAAGAGAACGTGCCGGATATTCTCTGCTCCGCGCTGGTTGATGACTGCATTGAACGGGCGAAAAGCATTAAACAGGGCGGCGCGAAATATGATTGGGTTTCCGGCTTGCAGGTCGGGATTGCCAACCTCGGTAACAGCCTCGCGGCGGTGAAAAAGCTGGTCTTTGACCAGGGCGCTATCGGGCAACAACAACTGGCGCAGGCGCTGGCAGAAGATTTCGACGGCCTGACGCAGGAACAGTTGCGCCAGCGGCTGGTCAACGGCGCGCCGAAATACGGCAACGACGATGACAGTGTGGATACGCTGCTGGTACGCGCTTATCAAACCTATATTGACGAGCTGAAGCAGTACCACAACCCGCGTTACGGTCGCGGCCCGATCGGCGGCAATTATTACGCTGGAACTTCATCCATTTCCGCTAACGTGCCATTTGGCGCGGCAACGATGGCGACACCGGATGGCCGCAAAGCGCATACGCCGCTGGCGGAAGGCGCCAGCCCGGCATCCGGCACCGATCATCTGGGACCGACGGCGGTGATAAGTTCCGTGGGTAAATTGCCGGTGGAAGCGATTCTCGGCGGTGTGTTGCTGAACCAGAAACTGAATCCGTCGACGCTGGAAAACGAGAGCGATAAGCAAAAACTGATGGTGCTGCTGCGCACGTTCTTTGAGGTGCATAAGGGCTGGCATATTCAGTACAACATTGTGTCGCGCGAAACGCTGCTGGAGGCGAAGAAACACCCGGATCAGTATCGCGATTTGGTGGTGCGTGTCGCCGGTTATTCCGCGTTCTTCACCGCGCTGTCGCCAGATGCGCAGGACGACATTATCGCCCGCACCGAACATACCTTATGAAGTGATGGCCGGGTGACCGTTATTCGATATCCACTAACAGCCGCCTTTTGTCAGTCTACTTCCTGATGTTTAACCTATGGATTTCGGATTGCAGGAAGGCGGCAAGACGGTAAGTCCCCGGGAGCTTACATAAGTAAGTGACCGGGGCGCGCCGCCGCAGCCAACGCACCTGCAGTTCGAAAGACGACGGTTAAACGAGCTTACATCAGTAAGTGGCCGGGCCTTGCCGCCGCCGCCAACGCACCTGCGATTCGAAAGACGACGGTTAAACGAGCTTACATCAGTAAGTGACCGGTCCGCACCGCCGCAGCCAACGCACCTGCAGTTCGAAAGACGACGGTTAAACGAGCTTACATAAGTAAGTGACCGGTCCGTGTCGCCGCAGCCAACGCACCTGCAGTTCGAAAGACGACGGTTAAACGAGCTTACATCAGTAAGTGACCGGGCCGTGTCGCCGCAGCCAACGCACCTACAGTTCGAAAGACGACGGTTAAACATCAATGACCAGAAAAGACCACAGGTTTACTTTCGAATGAAATAAAATTTGTGCTTCCCCTCACATTATCTCTAGAATGTTTCTCGTCGCAGTTACATTCAGGAGCGCTATGTATGACCGTCAAAGTTATCGTCACTGATATGGACGGAACCTTCCTTGATGACGCCAAACAGTACGATCGTACGCGATTTATGGCGCAATTCGAGCAACTTCGTCAGCGGAATATTGAGTTCGTTGTCGCCAGTGGCAACCAGTATTACCAGCTGATCTCTTTCTTCCCGGAGCTAAAAGAGACCATTTCGTTCGTCGCGGAAAACGGCGCGCTGGTGTATGAGCACGGCCAACAATTGTTCCACGGTGAGCTGACCCGCCATGAAGCGCAAGTGGTGATTGGCGAGCTGTTAAAAGACAGCAGCCTCAACTTTGTCGCCTGCGGCCTGGAAAGCGCTTACGTCAGCGAAAACGCTCCGGCTGAATTCGTCGACCTGATGTCGAAACACTATTACCGCTTAAAACCGGTGCGCGATTTTCAACAGATTGACGATACCCTGTTCAAGTTCTCGTTGAACTTGCCGGACAGCGACATCCCGCAATTGATTGACGCCCTGCATGTCTCGCTTGATGGCATCATGAAGCCAGTCACCAGCGGCTTTGGTTTTGTCGATTTGATAATCCCTGGCCTGCATAAAGCTAACGGCATAACGCGCCTGCTTAAACGCTGGGGTATATCGCCGCAACAGTGCGTCACCATTGGCGACAGCGGTAACGACGCGGAAATGCTGCGCATGACCGATTTCTCGTTCGCTATGGGCAACGCCAGTGAAGCCATTAAAGCCATTGCCCACCATCAAACCGATGATAATAACCACCAGGGCGCGCTGAATGTGATTCAGGCTGTGCTTGATAACGCTGCGCCATTCGATCGTTGATCCTCCGCCGGAGCGCCCGCTCCGGCCGTTCCTGTTGCTACTTTTCCGCTTTGTGCTCCGCATCAAGTTTTTAAACTTGCATTAACTTATTTTTAACTTATTTTATCACTTGTAAGTTAAATAACTTTCGAATGAAAGAATGAGAGGGTCAATATGGCTTTTACCAGTGAAACGCTGCCTACCGATCACAAAGCATCGATCCGTCAGATGAAACAGCAACTGCGCGCGCAGATCGGCGATGTACAGCAGGTATTTAACCGCCTGAGTGAGCAAATTGCTGCCCGCGTGGCTGATATCAATGCCCTTAAAGCACAAGGTAAATCTGTGTGGCCGCAAATTGCCTACAGCGACATTGCACAAGGCAAGGTCAGCGAGGCGCAGCGGGCGCTGATCAAACGGCGCGGTTGTGCGGTCATCAAGGGGCATTTCCCGCGTGAGCAAGCGCTGGGCTGGGATCGCTCAATGCTGGATTATCTCGACAACAACCATTTTGATGACGTGTACAAAGGGCCTGGTGACAGCTTCTTTGGTACGCTGGAAGCCTCGCGCCCGGAAATCTACCCTATTTACTGGTCGCAGGCGCAGATGCAGGCGCGCCAGAGCAATGAAATGGCCGCCGTGCAATCCTTCCTTAACCGTCTGTGGCGCTTTGAGAGCGAAGGCCAGCAGTGGTTCAACCCGGATGTCAGCGTTATCTACCCCGATCGCATTCGACGCCGACCGCCGGGAACCACCTCGAAAGGCCTCGGCGCGCATACAGATTCCGGTGCGCTGGAACGTTGGCTGTTGCCTGCTTACCAGCGAGTATTTGCCAATGTGTTTAACGGCAAAGTTGAGGAGTATGACCCGTGGGATGCGGCGCACCGCACCGAAGTGGAAGAGTACACGGTGGATAACACCACCAAATGTTCGGTGTTCCGCACCTTTCAGGGCTGGACAGCATTGTCAGACATGATCCCCGGCCAGGGGTTGTTGCACGTGGTGCCGATCCCGGAAGCAATGGCGTACATCCTGCTACGTCCGCTGCTCGATGATGTACCGGAGGATGAACTGTGCGGCGTGGCGCCTGGCCGGGTATTACCGGTTTCAGAGAAGTGGCATCCGCTGTTGATGGAAGCTCTGAGCACTATTCCAGCGCTGGAAGCGGGAGATTCCGTGTGGTGGCACTGCGATGTGATCCACTCCGTTGCGCCGGTGGAAAACCAGCAAGGCTGGGGCAATGTGATGTACATTCCCGCCGCACCACTGTGCGCGAAAAACCTCGCGTATGCGCGCAAAGTGAAGGTCGCGCTGGAGCAAGGTGCTTCGCCGGATGATTTCCCGCGTGAGAACTACGAAAGCGACTGGTCAGGCCGCTTTACGCTGAGCGATCTGAATATTCATGGCAAGCGCGCACTGGGTATGGACGTTTAAGCATCGTATAACCCTTCGCGCTCCACGGCGGTACGTTGCTGTCCCGAACGTATCCGCCGTACCGATTCCCGCACCGCAAGCGTGCCGTTGAGTAACAGCGAACCGGTGGTAGCCTGCGGGCGGATCAAACGCTGTTGCAGCAGTTGTACTGCCTCCACGCCCAGTTCATCACGCGGGACATGCACCGCCGTGAGCGGCACATCCTGAATTGCCGCCAGATTAAACGCATCAATGCTCATCACCGAGACATCCTGTGGCACGCGCAGCCCGCGCTGCTGGAGCGCATGAACCGTGCCTTCAGCCATAAAATCGCCACCAACCAGAAACGCAGTGGGCGGTGATTTATGCGCCGGATCATCAAGCCATTCCGCTACCCGCATTCCTGCTTCTTTGGCACTAAAACTGGGTACGGTGATCAGATCCCGCTTACTTTGAAAACGCAGATTGCGCCGCTGCCAGGCCTCTTTGATCCCTGCCAGGCGCAGATCCATGGTGTAGCGACGCAGACACATCACATTCACCACATCGCGGTGGCCCATATCAAACAGATAATTTGCCGCAAACTCGCCGATGGTCCGGTGATCCGGCGCGATGGAAGGCAAACGCATACGCCCGTCGCGGCAGTTGATCAACACGCAGGGTTTACCCATATCCGCCGCCAGATCATGAATATGGGGATCATCAATGCCCAGCAGGATCGCCGCCTGAGTTTCCGGCGCATTCATACGTGAGAGAAATTCATTGGCGTCGCTGTCCAGCTCTTCCAGCGCGCAGTAGCGCAGCCGCACTTCATGAGGTGCCAACGCTTTGTTAATACTCTGGATCACACGGTAATAGAAGATATCGGAACGCTCATCAAATGCCCGCTGCGGTGCGAAAACAACCAGGTTATTCAGCAGCAGCCGTCCTGCGGCAATCCCCTCCATTACCCCCAGCTCACGCGCGCAGGCCAGCACTGCTGCACGCGCTTTTTCGCTGGTGTTCGCCTTACCTGCAAGCACACGGGAAACCGTACTGGTCGACAGGTTAGTGCGCAGGGCAATTTCGTTGATTTTGAGCTTTTTATCCATTCTGTGATCTTGCTCCGTTTCCGAAATGGGAAAATTTTCATGAATCGAAAAGCCTGATATTCATGGCATCAATATAAGTTTGCCGCATGCCGTCGCTAATTGATGAGAATCCTTGCACAAAATCCACTTTAGCTGCCGATTTTTCTCGCCTAACGTAAATGTGTCATACAACTTCCATACTAGTTGTATGAACAATAACCAAAAAAACGCAGATAAATCATCACGCAAACCTGTGCGGTATAACAACTCCGCGAGAGTTTGCCCCGACTTCCCTACAAGAAGATGTGCGGAGAAAAAAATGAGCCAGGGAATCAACAATGAAATGGCGGCCAGTAAAAGCCGCCGGATAGTCAAAAATTTACGCTGGTGGGTATTAGTCCTGTTTTTATTCGGCGTGACGGTGAACTACATCACGCGTAACTCGCTGGGGATTCTGGCACCGGAATTAAAAACCAGTCTGGGGATCACCACTGAACAATATTCGTGGATTGTCGGTGCATTTCAGTTGGCTTACACCATTTTCCAGCCGCTGTGTGGCTGGTTGATTGACGTGATTGGTCTGAAAGTCGGCTTTATGGTGTGCGCCATCATCTGGGCGCTGGCCTGTATTTTCCACGCCGGTGCAAGCAGTTGGATACATCTGGCGATTTTGCGTTTCACCATGGGCGCATCCGAAGCAGCGGCAACGCCGGCGAACGCCAAAACGATCGGCGAATGGTTCCCGAAATCAGAACGCCCGGTGGCTGCCGGTTGGGCAGGCGTTGGCTTCTCGATTGGCGCCATGCTGGCCCCGCCGATTATCTACTTCGCTCACGCCTCATTTGGCTGGCAGGGCGCGTTTATGTTTACTGGTGTTCTGGCGCTGCTGTGGGTGATTTTGTGGTGGGCGTTTTACCACAACCCGGAAAAACACCCGAACCTCAGTAAAGACGAGCTGGCATTTATTCAGCAGGATAATGAACCGCCAGCGGTCAAACTGCCCTTCTTTACCGCCCTGAAAAACGTGTCGAAAAACAAACGGTTTTACGGTATCGCCATCCCGGCGTTTATGGCAGAACCCGCCTGGGCGGTGCTGAGTTTCTGGGTGCCACTCTATCTGGCAAAAGAACACGGTATGGATCTGAAACAGATCGCTATGTTCGCCTGGCTGCCGTTCCTCGCCGCCGATCTCGGCAGCGTCGCCAGCGGTTACCTGACCAAACTCTATACCCGCTGGTTTGGCTGCACCCGCGTGAACTCGGTGGTTGCCAGCTCCGTAACTGGCGCGTTTTTGATGATTTCACTTGCCGCTGTCGCCATCACCCGCGATCCGTACCTCACCATTGTGCTGATTTCGATTGGCGGTTTTGGTCACCAAATCATCTCCTGCATGTTGAGCGCGCTGGTGGTGGAATCCTTCGATAAAGGCCAGATGGCGACGGTGAACGGCATGCGCGGTTCAGCAGCGTGGATCGCCAGCTTCCTCTTCTCACTGCTGATTGGCGTTACCGCCGACAAAATTGGCTTCAACCCGCTGTTTATTGCCATGGGTTTCTTTGACCTGATTGGCGCTTGTTTCCTGGTGGCATTTATTGCTGAACGACGCGCAAAACGCGCCTGATTGTGGATGTCTGATATGAAAACCCTGAAGAACTGGACGTTACAAAAACAGTCAGCTCACCATGTTGAGCTGCTGGTAGACGGGCAACATACCTTGTGCCTGTATGTGCTGGAAGAGAACCTATTTCGCGTGCTGCTCAAGCGTAAAGGTGAGCTGGCGCTGAACAGGACCTGGAGCATCGCGCCGAAAGATGACGTGCCATGGGAAGGTCGCTCACGCGACGATCTTTCGGGTTTTAGCCTGCCGCAATGGTCACTGACGCAACAGCAGGAGACATTAACCATTGAGAGCGCAAAACTGCGCGTTACTGTGCACCAGCCGCTGTCGCTGGAGTGGCACTACCGCGATGGCGCAGGCGTCTGGCAATGGCTGGCAAGCGATCGCCCGACCAGCGCTTATCTGGTAAACGCGCATGGCGACGGCGTGGCACACTATCTCAGCCGAAAAAAAGAGGAGCGTTTCTACGGCCTCGGCGAGAAAGCGGGTAACCTGCAACGTACCGGCCAGCGCTACGAGATGCGCAACCTTGATGCGATGGGTTATAACGCAGCCAGCACCGACCCGCTGTATAAGCACATTCCGTTTACCCTCACCCGCCGCGATGACATCAGCTACGGTCTGTTGTATGACAACCTCAGCAGTTGTTGGCTGGATCTGGGTAACGAGATCGATAACTACCACACCGCTTATCGCCGCTGGCAAGCGGAAGCGGGCGATATTGATTACTACATTTTTACTGGCGCGCGTGCGCTGGATGTCACCAAAGCGTTTGTGCGCCTCACCGGGAAAACGCTGTTCGGCCCGAAATGGAGCCTCGGTTATAGCGGCTCCACCATGCATTACACCGATGCGCCGGATGCGCAAAACCAGCTGATGAACTTTATTCGTCTGTGCGAAGAACACGCCATTCCGTGCGATTCGTTCCAGCTCTCTTCCGGCTACACCTCGATTAACGGCAAGCGCTATGTCTTTAACTGGAACTACGACAAAGTGCCGCAGCCGAAGGTGATGAGCCAGGCGTTTCACGATGCGGGCCTGAAGCTGGCGGCGAATATCAAACCCTGCTTGTTGCAAGATCACCCGCATTATAGCGACGTGGCGGAGCGCGGTCTGTTTATTCGCGACTCCGAAACCGATGCGCCGGAACGCTCCAGTTTCTGGGATGACGAAGGCTCACACCTCGATTTCACCAACCCGCAGACTGTCGACTGGTGGCAGGAAGGCGTCACTACCCAGTTGCTGGAGATGGGGATCGATTCGACCTGGAACGATAACAACGAATTTGAAGTATGGGACGGTGAAGCGCGCTGCCACGGCTTTGGCCAGGAAATCGCCATTAAACACATTCGCCCGGTGATGCCACTGTTGATGATGCGCGCCTCGATGGAAGCGCAGCAGCGGTTTGCTCCCCAAAAGCGCCCATACCTGATTTCACGTTCCGGCTGTGCGGGCATGCAGCGCTATGTGCAAACCTGGAGCGGTGATAACCGCACCAACTGGGATACATTGCGCTACAACATCCGTATGGGCGTGGGCATGAGTTTGTCCGGCCTGTATAACGTGGGTCACGATGTCGGCGGTTTTTCCGGCGATAAACCGGATGCGGAACTGTTTGTGCGCTGGGTGCAAAACGGCGTGATGCACCCGCGTTTTACCATCCATTCATGGAACGATGATCACACGGTGAATGAGCCGTGGATGTACCCGGCGATCACCCCGTCGATCCGCAGTGCGATTGAGCTGCGCTATCGCCTGCTGCCCTATCTCTACACATTGCTGTGGCAGGCGCATGCCGACGACGAACCAATGCTGCGCCCGACGTTCCTCGATCACGAACATGACGAGCAGACGTTCGAAGAGTGTGACGACTTCCTGCTCGGCCGCGATCTTCTGGTGGCAAGCGTTGTCGAGCCCGGTCAACGCGAGCGCCGCGTCTGGCTGCCAGCCAACGATACAGGCTGGTACGACTTTTACACCGGTTGCTGGTATGCACCAGGCCAGTGGGTGACGCTCGATGCACCGCTGGAAACGCTGCCGTTGCTGGTGCGCGCCGGTGCCGGCCTGCCGCTCAGCGATCGCATCAAGCATGTGGATGCAAAAACGGATACCACACGTGAACTGCACCTGTTCCCGATAAAAGGCACAGGGCGCGCCAGCGGCTTGCTGTTTGAGGATGACGGCGAGTCCTGGGGTTATAAAGAGGGCAACGCGCTGTGGCTGGAGTGGGAAATGCTCTGTACGGGCAGCGTCATTGATTTGCAGGTACACGCGCGCGGCGACTATCGCCCGGCCTGGCAGTCACTAAAAGTGACGCTTCCGGCGGGTGAAAAACGCCAGTTATTAATTAATGGCGTAGCGGCCAGCGAGTGGACCTTTGCTTAATGTGAAAAGCCCGGTAGCCATGTGCTTACCGGGCTTTTTTCCTCTCATTGACCTAAATATTTCGCATCCCAGACAGGCGGCAAGTCGGGGTATTCCGGAAAATTACTCAAGACGCAAGTAAGTGACCGGGGTACGAAAGTGCAGCCTACGCACCTGTAGCGTGAGAGAGGTCGGTGAATTATTTACCTAAGGATTTCGCGCGACAGGAAGGCGGTAAATCTGAGTATCCCCGGGAGCTTACATAAGTAAGTAACCGGGGGACGAAGGTGCAGCCAACGCACCTGTAGCGTGAGAGAGGTCGGTGAATTATTTACCTAAGGATTTCGCGCGACAGGAAGGCGGCAAACCTGAGTATCCCCGGGGAGCTTACATAAGTAAGTGACCGGGGTACGAAAGTGCAGCCTACGCACCTGTAGCATGAGAGAGGTCGGTGAATTATTTACCTAAGGATTTCGCGCAACAGGAAGGCGGCAAAGCTGAGTATCACCGGGAGCTTACATAAGTAAGTGACCGGGGTACGAAGGTGCAGCCAACGCACCTGTAGCGTGAAAGACGACGGTAAATTTATTCGATACCTTTACTACGCAAATAATCCTCATAATTCCCGGAGAAATCCACCACACGCTGCGGTGTAATCTCAATCACGCGGGTCGCCAGCGAACTAACAAACTCACGGTCGTGGGAAACGAAGATCAATGTGCCCTGGTACATCTCCAGCGCCATGTTCAGCGATTCGATGGATTCCATATCCAGGTGGTTGGTCGGTTCGTCCATAACGAGGATGTTCGGTTTTTGCATCATCAGCTTGCCGAACAACATGCGGCCTTTTTCGCCACCAGAGAGTACTTTCGCCGGTTTCTTGATATCGTCCTGGCTGAAAAGCAGACGGCCAAGGATGCTGCGCACCGCTTGCTCGTCATCGCTTTCCTGTTTCCACTGGCTCATCCAGTCGAACACAGTGAGATCGTTATCAAAATCTTCGGCGTGATCCTGCGCGTAGTAGCCGATCTGCGCGTTTTCAGACCATTTCAACGTCCCATGATCAGGTTCAAGCTCGCCAACCAGCGTTTTCAGCATGGTGGATTTACCCACACCGTTCGCACCCAGAATGGCGATTTTCTCGCCCACTTCCAGCAGCAGGTTGAAGTTTTTAAACAGCGGGCCTTCATCAAACCCTTTCGTAAGGGCTTCCACTTCCAGCGCGTTACGGAACAGTTTCTTGTCCTGCTCGAAGCGGATAAATGGGTTCTGACGGCTTGAAGCCTTAACTTCTTCCAGCTTGATTTTGTCGATCTGGCGCGCGCGGGATGTTGCCTGGCGAGATTTGGAGGCGTTAGCGCTAAAGCGGCTGACGAACGATTGCAGGTCGGCGATCTGCGCTTTTTTCTTGGCGTTATCCGCCAGCAGACGTTCGCGAACCTGAGTTGCCGCCGTCATGTATTCGTCGTAGTTACCTGGGTAAACGCGCAGCTCACCGTAATCGAGATCCGCCATGTGCGTACAGACCATGTTGAGGAAATGGCGGTCGTGCGAAATGATGATCATGGTGCTGTCGCGTTCGTTCAGCACCTGTTCCAGCCAGCGAATGGTATCGATGTCCAGGTTGTTGGTCGGTTCATCGAGCAGCAGAATGTCCGGGTTGGCAAACAGCGCCTGTGCCAGTAACACACGCAGCTTCCAGCCTGGCGCGATTTCGCTCATCGGGCCGTAGTGTTGCTCAACCGGAATGCCGACGCCGAGCAGCAGTTCGCCCGCGCGAGCTTCCGCCGAATAGCCGTCCATTTCGCCGTACAGCACTTCGAGGTCGGCCACTTTGTAGCCGTCCTCTTCGCTCATCTCCGCGAGGCCATAAATACGGTCGCGTTCCTGTTTCACTTCCCACAGTTCCGCATGGCCCATGATCACCGTGTCGAGCACGCTGAACTCTTCAAAAGCAAACTGATCCTGGCGCAGCTTACCGATGCGCTCATTCGGATCGAGAGAGACGTTACCCAGCGTCGGCTCTAAATCGCCGCCGAGGATTTTCATAAAGGTGGATTTACCACTCCCGTTAGCCCCGATCAGGCCGTAACGGTTGCCGCCGCCAAATTTGACGGAGATATTTTCAAACAGCGGCTTGCTGCCGAATTGCATGGTGACGTTGCTGGTGACTAACACAGAGGTATCCTGAAATATGTGACAAACACCCTATTATGCCACAATTCCGAATTAGATTCCTGCCCGGTGTCAGGCCGCTAAAATGCAAGCAAAGGGAAAAAAGTGTGATTTCGTACACATCTGAATTCCCTGGACGGTGGAATGCACATATAATGCGCTTCCTGCATTCTCAACCCAACGGCCAGTGTGGCAATAAATCTTGCATAAGATGAACATGAAATTAACAACCCTTTTAGCGGCGGCGTTTGCTGTCGTGGGATTTTGCAAAAGCGCGTCTGCTGTTACATATCCGCTGCCCACTGATGGCAGCCGTTTGATCGGCCAGAACCAGGTCGTCACTATTCCGGAAGGCAATAGCCAACCGCTGGAATATTTTGCGGCTGAATACCAAATGGGTCTGTCCAACATGCTGGAAGCAAACCCGGGCATTGATGCCTACCTGCCGAAAGGCGGCACTGTGATGAACGTTCCACAGCAGCTGATCCTGCCGGATACGGTTCACGAAGGGATCGTGATCAACAGTGCAGAGATGCGCCTCTACTACTATCCGAAAGGCACCAACACGGTAATCGTGCTGCCAATCGGTATTGGCCAGTTGGGCAAAGACACCCCGATTGCCTGGACGACCAAAGTAGAACGTAAAAAAGCCGGTCCGACCTGGACGCCGACGGCGAAAATGCACGCGGAATACGTCGCAATGGGTCAACCGCTGCCGCCGGTGGTACCGGCTGGCCCGGATAACCCGATGGGTCTGTACGCACTCTATATCGGCCGCCTGTACGCGATTCACGGCACTAACGCTAACTTCGGTATCGGCCTGCGCGTCAGCCACGGCTGTGTTCGTCTGCGTAACGACGACATCAAATTCCTGTTCGAAAACGTGCCGGTCGGTACGCGCGTACAGTTTATTGATGAGCCGGTAAAAGCGACCACCGAGCCGGATGGTAGCCGTTACATCGAAGTTCACAACCCGCTGTCGACCACTGAAGCCCAGTTCACCGGTGGTGAGATTGTGCCGATTGCGCTGACCAAAGCGGTGCAGACCGTAACCAACCAGTCTGATGTCGATTCGAATGTTGTCGATCAGGCGTTGCAGAACCGTTCCGGTATGCCGGTTCGTCTGAACTGATTGCGGTTCATCGCATAAAAAAGCGGAGCAATGGCTCCGCTTTTTTTTTACCCGTGATTCACCACGATAATGCCGCCGTGGTCGTAACGGTAATGACAATGGGCATATTCCAGCGGCGTTCCGTCTTCCAGATAAATCACCTGCTCGACTTCCAGCACCGGATCGGTCTCTTCGCAGTTCAGATACAGCTTATCTTCCGCCCAGGGTTTTAACGCACGCACAATGCGATATGAGCCCATAATCTTCAGCGCCAGATCGTCCTGCACATAGCGAAATACTGAGCTTTCGAGATGTCCACGGTTTAATCCCGGCACCAGATTCACCGGCATCAGGGTAAACTCCAGTGACATCGGTTCGCCTTCCAGCATTCGCAGGCGAATAAAGTCATACACCGGGTCATCCGGCCCCACCAACAACGAGGCCTGCTCCTTTTCCGTGGGAAAACGCAGTTCAAAGCGGATGATTTTACTGGTGACTTCACCCACGTTTTCCCAGGTTTTGGTGGCGCCGAAATAGTCGCTACCGGGTAGATCCCAGCGCGACAGTTGCAGGAAATTCTTGCGGATAAACGTGCCCTGCCCCTGGCGGGTATAGACCAGCCCTTCAACAATCAGCTGGCGCATCGCCTGCTGGATGGTCATACGGCTGGTTTCAAACTCCGCCGCCAGCGCAAACTGCTCCGGCAATGGCGCACTGGCGGCGTACTGCTGGCTGAGAATGCGCCGCTTAATTTCCCGCGCGATAGTGATGTATTTTGCCGCCATAGCCTTCCTTCATTTTTAGTCTATCCCATTGTTTCTTAAGGCCACTCTCTCGGCAATTTTGAGGAAAGGCAGGTAGAAGAATACACCAAAGATGATGATTATCAACTGAACTACCACTGCCCGCCAGTCGCCTGCTGTGGCCAACCAGGCGCTTAAAATCGGCGGCGTTGTCCACGGGATCATGACCACGCAGCGCGAGATCCACCCCAGCGTAGTACAAAGCCAGGCAAACCAGATACCCAGCGCCGGAAGCAGCACAAACGGGATCATCAATGGCAGGTTAAAAACGATGGGCAGGCCGAAAATCACCGGTTCATTAATATTGAATAAGCCCGGCGAAATGGCGAGCCGCGCCACCTGCTTCGCCGACTGCTGTTTCGCGAAGATAAAGATGGCGATCAGCAGTGAAAGGGTGCTGCCGGTGCCGCCAATCATACCGAACGTGGGTACAAAAATGCTGTTGATGATATGCGGAATGGGCTGCCCGTTGGCAAATGCCAGCATGTTCTCGTTGGTGTTAATCAACAGCAGGGGTTCAAGGATCACGCCGTTGACCACCGTCTGGTGAATACCGAGCGTAAACAGAAAGTTACCAAAACTGTAGATAAACAGTGTGCCCGGTAAACTGGTGTTAATCTGCCGCAACGGTTGCTGGATAAGTGTGGTGATGAGGTGGATCAAATCCGTGTGCAGCACGTTCGCCAGCAGCGCCGCGACAATAGCAAACAGCGATAAGGTAATGATTGCCGGGATCAGCGAGGAGAAAGATTGCCCCACCGCCGAGGGCACATTTTCCCCGAGCGAAATAGAGAATTTCTTCACGCTGGCGACGCGGATAAACAGCTCCGTGGAGAGCAAACCAATAATCACCCCGGCGAAAATTCCCGTCGAGCCAATGTTGGTGAACGCCAACATCTGCGTCACGCTCACTGTCGCTTTGCCACCAACAGGCACCACATCCAACTGCATCGGCATCATGATGATAAAGCTGGAAAGCGCAATGACCACCGCCGACACCGGGTTGTCAAAGTTCTTATTGCGTGCCAGCGACCAGGCGGTCATCGGCGCAATCAATAGCGCGGCGATATTCAGCGTGCCGTTGATCACCGCCTCGCCCCATACTTTAAAACGCGCCAGCGTCTCCCCTTCCAGCACCCAGGGGAAAACCACGTTATTAATCAATACCGCCAGCCCGGCGAGGATAAAAATCGGCATCACCGCCGCGAACGCGTCACGCAGCGATCGCAGATGCACCTGGTTTGCCAGCCGGGCGGAGAACTCGACAAATTTATCGACGAATGACTGCATTTTCGGCGTGATGTTGCTGTCAGACATTGCGGCTACCCTCTCAGTCGTTACTTACATGTCGCGGCCGTCGCTGTGAATCAGCTGTTGCAGCCAGCGATAACTCTTTTTCGGTACGCGTTTTAAGTCTCTCAGGTCATGGTTTTCACGGTTGACGTACACCACGCCGTAGCGCTTACGCATATCGCCCTGGGAACTGAGAATGTCGATCAAACCCCAACCGAGGTAGCCCAATACCTGTGCGCCGTCCTCAAAGATGGCGTCCTGCATCGCCTGGATATGGTCGCGGTGATAAGCAATGCGGTAATCGTCCTCGATCGGGTTAACGCCGTCCCACTCCTCAATCACGCCGATGCCGTTTTCAATCGGGAACACGGGTAAGCGCCAGTCGTTGTAATACCGGGTGATAATGGCGCGAAAACCGAGCGGATCGATTTGCCAGCCCCATTCGGTCGCCTCAAGATATGGGTTCGCTTTATCACCCTGTTGCAGGAAATAATTGACCGGCGTTCCGGGCGCAATAGCATCGCTGTCGAGGGTTTTACTGGCGTAGTAGCTAAACGCCATAAAGTCGTTTTTGACCCGTGCGATTTCCGCCAAATCCTCATCGCGGTAGATATCACGGAAGCCTTCTCTGTCGACCACCGCCAGCACTTCCGGGCTGTAACCCTGCCCGGCATAGACTCGCAACAAGTTCTGATTGAGGAATTCGTCATATTGCGTGGCGCAAAACACATCGCGCGGTTTACAGGTCGCCGGATAAACCAACTGATGCGCCAGCATGCCGCCCATTAATTTTCCGGGCTGGGTGGTGTGCAGATAGTGGGTCAGCAACACATGCGCCATCATCACATGGTGCTGAATCTGATAGAGCTCACGCAGGGTTTTCTCGCCTTTCAGATAGCCACCGACCTGAAACGCACCAGGCATATGGTAGATATTTTGCTCGTTAAAGGTCAGCCAGTACTTCACCCGACTGCCAAAGCAGTCGATCATCTTTTTGCCGTAGCGCACAAAAGCATCCTGCACGCGGCGGTCAGCAAAACCGTTGTACTGCTCGGCCAGCGCCAGCGGCATATCAAAGTGATACAAGCAGATCATCGGTTCAATGCCGCGCGCCAGCAAATCGTCGATAAAGCGGTCATAAAATGCGATGCCTTCGTCATTGAACTCGCCATCACCCTGCGGACAAACACGGCTCCAGGAAATCTGGAAGCGGTAGCAGTTCATGCCCAGATCCTGCATCAGGTCGAAATCTTCCTGATATCGGTGGTAGGAATCCGTGGCGACTTTCCAGTCGGAGGCAAATTCACTGGCTTTGCGAATATCGTAAACCGACATCCCTTTCCCGCCCTCGTTCCAGGCACCTTCGGTCTGCATGCTGGATACAGAGTTACCCCATAAAAAGCCGTTCGGTAACGTTTTGTTCATCTCGCTTCTCCATGACTAGTCATTTTTTATATATGACTAGTCATATAGATAATGGCGAAAAAATGGGCAAAGGAAAGGGTGTGTTTTTGTGACGCTATTCGAAAGAAAAGAAAAACGCGACGGGGTGAGCGTCGCGTTTGAGAGGAAGGATAATTACTGTTGTTTTAACTGGTTACGGCGATATTCACCCTGGCGCTCAAACATCCAGCCGGGATATTCGCGCGGTAGTGCGCTCACCGCATCCAGCTGTTGCAGTTCGTCATCACTCAGGCGGATCGCCGTCGCCGCAATGTTATCGTCCAGTTGTTCCGCGCGTTTCGCGCCAATAATCACGCTGCTGACCACCGGCTGATGCAGCAGCCAGGCCAGCGCGATTTGCGCCACGGAAACCCCTTTACTGTCGGCGATGGTGCGCATAACGTCCACGCAATCAAAGGCGCGGTCTTTATTCACCGGCGGGAAATCAAACGCCAGGCGGCGTCCACCGGCTTCCGCCTGACCATCGCGGCTATATTTACCGCTCAGCAAGCCGCCTGCCAGCGGGCTCCAGACCATCAGCCCCACGCCTTCGCTCTGCATCATCGGCACCAGTTCACGCTCCAGATCGCGACCGGCGATGGTGTAGTAAGCCTGTAGCGAGGCAAAGCGCGCCAGCCCAAGACGCTCCGAAATCCCCAGCGCTTTGGCGATTTGCCACGCCGCCCAGTTAGAGACGCCGATATAGCGCACATGGCCGTGCTGCACGAGGTTATCCAGCGCGTAAAGCGTTTCCTCAATGGGTGTGGCCGGATCAAAGCCGTGCAACTGGTAAAGATCAATATGATCCAGTTGCATGCGCTTGAGGCTCTCTTTCACGCTATTCATGATGTGATAACGCGAACTGCCGCGCGAGTTCACCCCGGCGGTGCCGGTTTCGCCAAACACTTTGGTGGCGACGATGACGTTTTCGCGTGGCACTTTCAGGTTTTTCAGCGCCTGGCCGGTGATCTCCTCCGAACGCCCGTCGGAATAGACGTTCGCGGTATCGATAAAGTTAATGCCAGCATCGAGTGCGCTGCCGACCAGTTGCTCGGCTTGCGCCTGTTGCAACTGGCCGATTTTGCTCCACATGCTCTCGCTGTCGTCACCGCCAAATGTCATGGTGCCGAGGCACAGTTCAGAAACAAACAGTCCGGTATTACCCAGTTTTTTGTAGCGCATAGTGGCGTCTCCTCATCTGTTTAGTTAACCCAGACAGTTATACGCAATCCTCTGCGGCGGCGAATGTGAGGATCCTGCCTGTTTCTTGCCCAATTCTCTGATTATCCGCGCGGTGCATCACCAAACACTTTATAATCAGGTAGTTGCATATTCTGATACGGCTCCCAGCCGCCGCCGAGCGCTTTATACAACGCCACCAGATCGAGGCTGCTTTGCACCCGCGCTTGCTCGCGTTGCTGGCTGGCCTGCGCCAGTTGGCGCTGCGCATCCAGCACATCGATAAAGCTGGCAATTCCCTGACGGTAGCTGTCGGTGGCAAGCGAGAAGGCGTTTTGCAGCGCACTGAGCGTTTTATCCAGCCCCGCTTCCCGCTGCTGATCGGCGCGGTAACTGACCAGCGCATTTTCCACATCGCCCAGTGCGCTGAGCACCGTCTGGCGGTAGTTCAGCACCGCTGCGCCCTGCTCTGCTCGCGCCAGCTTGACGCTGGATACCAGCCGCCCGCCCTGGAAAATGGGAATCGAAATCTGCGGGCCGACGCTATAAAAATGGCTGCTCCAGTCGGTAAGCCAGTTGGTTTCGCTGTTGCGCAGACCGAACTGGCCACTCAGCGACAAGCTGGGGAATAGCTGCGCGACTGAAACGCCAATCTGTGCCGTCGCCGCATGCAGGCTGGCTTCCGCTTCGCGAACGTCCGGGCGACGACGCGCCAGCGTCGACGGAATTCCGGTGGGTACAATGTCCGGCAGCGCGGGTAACGGCTGCGCATTACGCAATTCGCTGTCCAGCGCACCGGGCGGTTTACCGAGCAGGATAGCTAGCGCGTTCATCGCCTGGCGCTCCTGCGCTTCATATTGCGGGAGTTGCGCTTCCAGATTGCCGACCTGGGCGCGGGCATTTTCCACATCCAACTGTGGAGAAAGGCCGCCCTTTTGCCGGTTTTCAGTGAGCGAAAATGTCTGCTGCGCGCTATCGATTTGCGTTTTCAGCGTACTGATGATGTGCTGCGCACCGCGCAGTTGCAGCCACGCACGCGCGACTTCAGCCTCCAGCGAAACCAGTGCGTCGTTACGTTGTTCAATTGCTTGCTGTTGCTGTGCCGATGCCGCTTCAACCTGGCGTCGCACTTTGCCCCACAGATCCAACTCCCACTGCGCGTCAAAACTGCCCTGATAGAGATTCACCGGTTGGGTAAGCGCACCGAGCGCCCCGCTGATTGCCGGGTCGGCGTTCTGCAACTGACCTTCCACGTTATGGGATTTCAGCTCGCCTTCAATGCCTAACTGCTGGCGAGTCGCTTTCAGCGAACCGTTAACCGCTGGCAGAAACGCGCCGCCCGCCTGATTAATCTGTTCGCGCGCGCCAGCAATGCGCAACACGGTTTGCTGGAGCGAGAGATTATCTTTAATCGCCCGCTCAATCAGGCTGTTCAACTGCGGTGACTGGAAGGTTGTCCACCAGCGCGGATTCACCGCCTGCGAAGAGGTCTGCGATTTAACCGCTTTGTCACCCGGATCGTTCCAGCGCGCAGGCGTTTGCGGTTTGGGCGCCTGGTAATCCGGCCCGACAGCACAGCCTGCAAGCCACAGCGACAACAGGGTTACGGGAAAACGACACCACGTCATATTAATGTGCTCCTGCGCTGCCTTCGCTTTTGATCGGCGAAAGCAATAAACAAAAGGGGATCAGCAACATCGCCACCAGACTGAGCACGGTGAAAACGTCGATATAGGCCAAAAAACGCGACTGGGCGATCATCGTTTTGTACATCTGCCCGGTGGCGCTGCTCAGCGGATCGCCGACCAGGCTGGTGAAGTTACGGATCGCCTCGGCGGATTCACGCAGCGCCAGCTGGAATGGTTCATTAAAGGGAGACGTATGGTCTGATAAGTGCGACATATGCGCCTGCGAGCGCTCGGTGATCGCCGCCGTTGACAGCGAAATACCAACCGATCCCGCCACGTTACGGAACATGGTAAACAGCGCCGCCGCATCGGCATTTAGCTGGCGCGGGATCGAGATAAAGGCGATGGTTGTCAACGGAACGAACAGGAAACCCAGCCCAATCGACTGCGCACTGCGAAACAGCATCAGCGTTTCGAAATCGATATCCGGCGCCAGGGTGCGCGACCACCAGAATGAGGCCGCCAGGCAGAAAAAGCCGAAGGCGATTATCCAACGCGTTTGCACTATTGGCATCAATTTCAACACCAACGGAATGGTCAGCACAATCAACACCGCGCCAGGCGAGAGCACCAGCCCGGACCAGGTGGCGGTGTAGCCCAGATCCTGCTGCGCCAGTTGCGGGATCACCACCGAGCTGCCATAGAGGATCATTGCCATGCCCGCCATCAGCAGGCTTGAAACCGTAAAGTTTTTATCCGCCATGCAGCGCAAGTCGACCACCGGTTTTTTGGCGTACAACAACCAGTAAATGGCACCGACAATACCTATCGCAGTGAGAACGGCGAAAATGCGCGTGAAATCGGAGTTGAACCAGTCTTCATCTTCACCGCGATCGAGCATCACTTGCAGGCAACCCAGCCCCAGCGCAATCAGGCCGATACCCGGCCAGTCGATGGACAATTTCTGCTTTGATTTGCGCTCCCAGGGCGGATCTTCCAGCAGTTGGTAAATTGCAAGAACCGTGACAATACCCACCGGAATGTTGATAAAAAAGACCCAGCGCCAGGAGTAATTATCGGTTATCCAGCCGCCCAGCGTCGGCCCCAGCACCGGGGCGACAATAATGGCGATAGAGGACAGACCAAACGCTTTGCCGCGATCTTCCGGCTTGAAATAATCCAGCAGCACCGACTGCTGCGTGGGTTGCAGGCCTCCACCAAAAAAGCCCTGCAAAATACGAAACAGAATGATCTGCCAAAGCTCGGTGGCGATGCCGCACAGAAACGAACAGACGGTAAACATCACAATGCAGATCAGGAAAAACTGTTTGCGCCCAAAAGTGCGGCTGAGAAAAGCGGAGATCGGCAGAACGATACCGTTCGCCACCAGGTAGCTGGTCAGCACCCATGTCGATTCGTCATAACTGGCGGAGAGCGACCCGGCGACGTGCGGCAGCGCCACGTTGACAATCGTGGTATCGAGGATCTCCATAAACACCGCAAGGGTGACGACCCACGCCACCGCCCACGGGTTACTGGCGGGTTTCCAGTTCTCGTGGCTGTGATCGGTCATTCCAGCGTTACCTTCGGTTCAACGGAAAGGCCTAACGGCAACGGTTTGTTGGGATCCAGGCCTTTATCAATGACGATTTTCACCGGCACGCGCTGGACGATTTTGACAAAGTTGCCGGTGGCATTTTCTGAAGGAAACGCGGCGAACTTCGACCCGCTGCCCTGCTGGATGCTGTCGATATGCCCTTCCAGCTCCAGATCCGGCCACGCATCCACTTTGACGCTGACTTTATTCCCCGGACGCATGCGTTCCAGTTGCGACTCTTTAAAGTTCGCCACCACCCACACGTCCGGTGAAACCAGAGAAAACAATGCGCTGCCCGCCTGCACTAACGTACCGTTTTGCACGTTGCGTTTGGTGATAAAGCCATCGAACGGGGCGCGAACTTCTGTCCAGGATAAATTTAGATTGGCGGTTTCCAGCTGCGCTTTTGCCTGCGCCACTTGCTGTTGGCGCGCTTCTACATTGGTTTCCTGCTGGCGGATTTGCAGTTGCACCTGGTCGGCCACTTCCAGCTGTGCCTGTGCGCTGGCAAGCTGTGCCTGCGCGCTACGCAACTGGGCATTGGCGCTATCGATATTCTGTTGTGTGGTGGCGCGAGGATCGACACCGCGCTGACGTCGATAAGCGGCTTCGGCGTTCGCCAGGTCGGCTTTTGCTTTCAGCACCTGCGCGCGCGCTTCGTCACGCTGTGCCGGAT
Source organism: Kosakonia sp. YIM B13571 (assembly GCF_042788095.1). NCBI lineage: Bacteria > Pseudomonadati > Pseudomonadota > Gammaproteobacteria > Enterobacterales > Enterobacteriaceae > Kosakonia > Kosakonia sp. YIM B13571. The sequence goes on from NZ_JBHZPL010000001.1 coordinate 396,885, forward strand.
ACTGCACTTTAGATAAGTCCAGTTGCGCCTGCGCCTGGTGTAGCTGAGCGGTCGCCAGCCCCAGTTGCGCTTGTGCTTGATCGCGCTGCGCAGTGGCATCGCGCGGGTCAATGGTGACCAGTAAATCCCCTTTCTTGACGCGCTGGTTGTCTTTAACCCGCAGCTCGGTGACATAACCTGCCACCTTCGGCGCAATCGTCACCGCGTCGCCATCGGTAAAGGCGTCGTCTGTGGTTTCTTCATTACGGGTTAACAGCCACCACACCAGCGCAACAATCACCATCACGCCAACAACAATGGCGAGGATAATCAGTGGCTTCTTTCCGGGGCGTTTACGTGTGTTTTGATTGTTATCTTCCTGAACATCGTCAGGATGCGTTGTGTTTTCTGCCATAGTTTCGCAACAGTCCTGTCAGGTAACGGCGCCAGGTTTGCACCGTTACCTAAAGTTAGGCGGTTGCTATACATTTGCCAGGATAAACTGACAAATCAGCACTATCTGAATAAGAGTAATCCGTATCCAACTAGCGCCGCCCACAGCAGCATCGGCAGGGAATAGAGATGAAAGCGCCACCAGATGCGGCGATCGTTTGCCATACGCAGCGCGATAAGATTAGCCAGCGAACCGGGCAGCAAACCAAAGCCGCCAACGTTCACCGCCCAGGCCAGCAGCGTATCCGGCGGCACATAATTGAGCAGCAAAATGGTGGCAGGCACGTTACTGATAAACTGCGACAGGCCAATGGCCGTCAACCACAAACCAGAAGGTGACAACTGGCTGGCGCTGGCCAACACCGAGTGCAGCGCCGGGAGCTGGATAAGCAGGTGCACATCAATAAACATGGCGATAAAGACCAGCAGTAGCGTCCAGTCCACGCTCAGCACTACCCGGCGAGCCAGAAGCAAGAACCCGACGGCGACTATTGCCAACCCCCACAGTTCCTGTTTCAGCTCCAGCGCGGTAATAAAGATTAAGTAGAAACCGAGGCAGCTCCATACCAACCGGGGTTGCCAGTCCGGCGTTTGTACGCCGCTGTGGTAGTTAAGCGCTTTTTTCGGAAAACAGAACCAGCACAACACCAACAGCGTGACCATCATTGCCAGCGCCAGCGGTGCCATCTGCCAGATGAACGCAGGAAAAGAGAGGCCAGAGCGGCCCCAAATAAGAATATTTTGTGGGTTTCCGATAGGCGTTAATAACGATCCGGCATTTACTGCCAGCGCTTCAAAAATGATCAGCCGGTTAACCGGAATTTCGCACAGTTTCTTTAGCGTAATGGTCAGCGGCACGACAATAAACAGCGCCACGTCATTGGTGAGAAATGTGGAAAGGAGTGCCGCCGCCAGCACCATAAACATCGCCAGCCTGCGTTGATGATGAAAACGGCGCACCATACGCCGCCCAATAACATCAAAATAGCCGCTCAGCTCGACGCCTTTGGTCAACAGCATCAGGCCGCTAAGGGTGATAATGGTGTGCCAGTCAATCGCAGCCGGCCAGGTTTTGGGCGCAAACGGGGCAAAAAAGCACAGCGCAACGCCGATAATCAGTAACAGATGCAGGAAGCGATCGCGCGCCAGGGCGCGAATGAGGGGCATAGTCATTCAGGTGATTGCTCGTGTTGCAGAGTGAAGCGGCGGAAACAATCGAGCGTTTCCTGGCTAACGTGGTGTTCCATGCCTTCGGCGTCGCGGCGCGCAATGTCCGGGCTCACGCCAAGCACCAGCAAGAAGCTTTCGACGATTTGATGCCGCTCACGGCTCTCCTGCGCCAGCTTCTCCCCTTCCGGGGTCAGAAAAACGCCGCGCCAGGGAATCTGTTCAATTAAACCCACCGTTGCCAGTCTTTTTAACATTTTGGCAACTGTCGGTTGTGAAACGCCAAGGCGGGCGGCCATATCCACCTGGCGGGCTTCGCCCACTTCGCGGATCAAATCTGAAATCAGTTCAACATAGTCATCAATGAGTTCGCGACGATGCGCTTCACGCACCTGACGAAAGCCTTCAACGTGCTCTTCAACATTTACCAGCGTCACTTTTTTTATTGTTTGCTTACCTGCGCGACGGTTCATTGTGCTTCCTCTGAGGGTGTGACACCTGTGCAGCATCATATAAGAGAAGCGCCATTGTAAACCATCCGTGAATCAGTACAAAAAATTAACGTCTTAGCCATAGCTATAGAACATAGCCTGTGCTATATCTGTATGTAATGTGTTCGCTCTTCATGGAACGAAGGGCATGTAAATGGCAGGAGGTAACGATGAATGAGTTCAAGAGGTGTATGCGCGTGTTTAGTCACTCTCCCTTTAAAGTGCGTTTAATGCTGTTGAGTATGTTGTCCGAAATGATCACCGGCAAACCTCAGCAGGACTCCGACAAATCTTCTCACTAATGCGGCGTCGCGGTACGCCGCTTCATTTTTCTGTCACAATCCCCCGTCATACTGACCTATTCGCCTAAAAATCAGCGTATTTTTGCTGGATTTGCAATCACTCTCTCAAAACAACCGCTTAGCCCCTGTTGACCTTCGTCGCGCCTCGCTCTATCTTTGCGCTGCCCTGCACAAATTGCGGCTCGCAGATGCGGACCCCCTCCCCTCTTCACACGCACTGTCCGGCAGGTTTTGACCCTTAACGCCAGGGTGAGCACATGGCGTTTTCATGACAGTAATCTATGAGCCTAATCCTTAAAGAATCCGTGGCCCTTCGCAGCCAGACGCTCAACCCGTGGACGGGTTTTTATTTTTTACAATCGATGTTGATTAACTTCGCTCTGGGTTATGAATTTAGCGTGATGTATGCGGTTCTTTTAACCTGCGCCCTACTGGTTCTCTGGCGACATGCACCTCGCACACAAAAAACCGTTATCGGGGTTATCTCGTTGGTTGCCGCATGCTATTTCCCCTTTGGCCGCGCATATGGCGCACCGAATTTCAACACGTTGCTGGCGCTGCTGTCGACAAACATGGAAGAGTCGACGGAAATTCTGACTATCTTCCCGTGGTATCACTACGCTGTCGGCGTATTCATTTTTGCGCTGGGCGTTATTTCGCTGCGCCGCCGGGTAATCGTGCGTTCCACGCCATGGCTGAAATGGGACACGCTGGGCACGATTGTGTGCATCGCTTCTTATTTTATTGGCCCGGTGCAAAACCATTTCAAAGGGTACGAATTCAGGATTATTGATACTGGCGTTCCGGTGCTTCGTTTCGTGCGTGATGTAGCGTTTAACTACTATGTGGTCAAAGAAGAACAGAAAAATATGGCCGCGCTTGCCAGCGTGAAAGACACCTGGAATGTGCTGGCGGTCAAACCGAAATACCATACTTACGTGGTGGTGATTGGCGAAAGTGCGCGTCGCGATGCGCTGGGCGCCTTTGGCGGCCACTGGAATAACACACCGTTTGCCAGCCAGGTAAACGGCACGCTATTTACGGATTACATTTCCGCGAGCGGTTCAACACAAAAATCCCTTGGGCTGACTTTAAACCGCGTGGAGAAAGATAAACCGCAGTATCAGGATAACTTTGTCACGCTGGCTAACCGCGCCGGTTTCCAGACATGGTGGTTTTCTAATCAGGGGCAGATAGGCGAATACGACACCGCCATCGCCAGTATCGCTAAGCGTGCCGATGAAGTGCAGTTTTTGAAACGCGGTGACTTCGAGGCGGATAAAAACACCCGTGACGAGGATCTGTTAAAACTCACCAACCAGGTCCTGAGCACTAAACGCACCCAGCCGCAGCTGATTGTGCTGCATTTGATGGGCTCGCACCCGCAGGCCTGCGATCGCACCGGCGGCAAGTACGACGAGTTTGTGCAGTCAAAAGAGACCTCCTGCTACCTCTATTCCATCAAGCAGACCGATGATTTCCTCGGGAAAATGTATTCGCAACTGGTCAATACCGGCGAAAGTTTTTCAATGGTTTATTTCTCGGATCACGGACTGGCGATTAAAGAACGCGGAAAAGAGGTGCAGTACCTGGCGCATGCCGATACTTTTCAACAGGACTTCCAGGTGCCGTTTATGGTGCTTTCCAGCGACGATACCAAACATCGGGTAATTAAAGCTCGCCGTTCAGCGAACGACTTTTTAAGCTTCTTTTCGCAGTGGACCGGGATTAGCGCAGAGCAGATTAAAAATCCTTACCGTTTTATATCAGAGCAAAAAGCCGGGCCAGCGTACATTACCAACTTTAAGTTACAGAAAGTTGACTATAACCATCTCGGTACGGATCTCTTCGATACGCGCAGTAAGCGGTAATTTCTGCTAGATGGCAGACAAAAAAAATCCGCCCACTGGGCGGATTTTTCATTATCGCCGAAGCGATTAGAAGCGGTAACCAACGCCGGCAATCCAGGTGCCAACGTCTACGCTACGGATACGGCTCTGCTCGTAGGAGAAGTCCAGAGCAACGTTTTCCATCGGGTTGAACTGCAGACCAGCACCGTAAGAGAAACCGTAGTCGCTGGTGTCAGACACTTTAGCGGTGTCTACAGTCTGCTGGAATTTACCGTAACCAACACCCACAACACCGTAGATGCTCGCCCAGTCGTTGATGCGGTAAGCCGGGCCGGCGGTGATGCCGTAGTACTGCGCTTTGTTATAAACGCTGTCTTCGGTACGATCTTTTTCAGTGTAAGTAAAGGAACCGATAACACCCAGCGGGTTGTTGTCCTGCTCGTAGCGGTATTTCAGGTTGAAACCGTTAGTTTTGTTGGCGATACCCTGAGCGTCGCTCTGAGCGTAGCCGCCAGTTACGGTTGAAGTTGCTGCTACTGCGGAACCTGCAGAAACCGCCAGAAGTGCGGCCAGTGCTGAAAGACATGCAATTTTTTTCATAATCCACCTCAAATGTGCTTCAAGTAAATCCTACGTCCTACGTATTTAAATATATCAAAATTAATTAAGAAACTCTTTGCGGGAATTGGGGTCTAATGCGCCATTTGATGTAACAGAAAGTTTCCGCCACTGACCAACCCTTTCAAAAAACAGAAATTTTCCCACACAACGCACCATTATGCTGCGCAATTTATGGCACATTCATCCAGATAATTCTTAATTGGATAGGTTAATTAACCATCAGCGTGGCGCTATTCTACGGATTTTTCAGTTACTTTTTTTCAACAAATGCTCAACCAGCCGGGGGGAATTCAAGTAGACTGCCTCTTTTACTTTATTTGACAGAAATTGACGGGAGAAAGGATGCCTGCGCAGTCTCGTAAATTGCCGGTGTGGTTGCCGGTATTAATATTGCTTGTCGCGATGATGTCCATTCAGGGAGGCGCGTCGCTGGCGAAATCACTGTTTCCGATTGTTGGCGCACCCGGCGTCACCGCGTTGCGTCTCGCACTTGGCACCCTTATTTTGGTCGTGGTATTCAAGCCCTGGCGCTTGCGTTTTACCCACGAACAACGCCTGCCGCTGCTGTTTTACGGCCTGTCGCTCGGCGCAATGAACTATATGTTCTATTTATCGATCCAGACGATACCGCTCGGCATCGCCGTGGCGCTGGAGTTTACCGGCCCGCTTGCAGTGGCGCTTTTCGCGTCACGCCGCCCGGTGGATTTCATCTGGGTGATCCTCGCGGTACTTGGCCTGTGGTATCTGCTGCCGCTGGGCGAAAATGTGTCACATGTTGACCTCACGGGCGCAGCATTTGCCCTTGGTGCCGGTGCTTGCTGGGCAATCTATATCCTTTCCGGGCAGCGCGCCGGGGAGGAGCACGGCCCGGCGACAGTGGCGCTGGGTTCACTCATTGCGGCGCTGGTTTTTGTGCCGCTTGGTGCATTCCAGGCGGGTGAAGTGTTGTGGCACTGGTCTGTTCTGCCGCTGGGGATCGCCGTGGCGATTTTGTCTACCGCTCTGCCCTATTCGCTCGAAATGATTGCTCTGACGCGTTTACCTACTCGCACATTCGGCACATTAATGAGTATGGAGCCAGCGATGGCGGCAATTTCCGGCATGATTTTTCTCGGGGAAACACTCACATTCCAGCAAGCGCTGGCGCTGGCGGCGATTATTATCGCATCAATGGGCTCGACTCTCACGCTGCGTCGAGAAGCGACAGTCAAAGAAATTGATATTGGCTAAATAAGTATTATTTGGCATGAGGTCCTCCTTATGCCAAATATCCACATCAAGCAGTAGACATTATTTCTTACTTTTCCCAGCATCCTGCATCAAATAGAACGATTCGCATTTTAGAAATAATAACTCATTAGAATTATCTTACATTTCATTTGATTAGTTGCGTTATCCTGAAATCGTTTCCTATATTTTATATTCGCTATCGAACTGATAGGTACAGCCAAGACTGTCAGGAAAAATCTGGTGCTATACTTAGTTTCGGTAATTTTCTGGGACACAAACATCAAGAGGATATGAGATTATGAGTACCGCTAAACTGGTTAAAACGAAAGCGTCTAATCTGCTTTATACCCGTAACGATGTATCGGATAGCGATAAAAAAGCGACCATTGAGCTGCTGAATCGCCAGGTGATCCAGTTCATTGACCTGTCTCTGATCACTAAACAGGCCCACTGGAATATGCGCGGTGCTAACTTCATTGCCGTACATGAAATGCTGGATGGTTTCCGTACTGCGCTGGTAAACCACCTTGATACCATGGCTGAACGTGCCGTACAGCTGGGCGGTGTCGCACTGGGCACCACGCAGGTGATTAACAGCAAAACCGCGCTGAAAAGCTATCCGCTGGATATTCACAGTGTGCAGGATCACCTCAAAGAACTTGCCGATCGTTACGCGGTGGTCGCCAACGATGTGCGTAAAGCCATTGGCGAAGCGAAAGACGAAGATACCGCTGATATCTTTACCGCTGCTTCCCGCGACCTGGATCAATTCTTGTGGTTCATTGAGTCCAACATTGAGTAATCCATAAGTTTTGCCTATATCCCCTGCGCATCCCGCGCAGGGTTTTGCACTATTACAGTGCGTCATTTTTCCCCTTCCCACACACAAAGTTACCACTTCGTAATTATCCCATCACAAAATTGTTAATAAGTGATTGTTTTTGCCCCGCGATCTGCGCTAAAAAAAAGCAAAACAGGCCACGCCGCCACAGTGCACCAAAACAGTGACTCAAAATGGTGCGTATGGGTATTGTTGCTACACTTATTGTGCAACCGGGTAAAGGTTCGCCTTTACAAAACAATAGGTTGTAAACCTGGCATGATTTTTTCATACTGCGTTCATTCTCGCAGGGGTTCGTTCCCCGGATACAAAAGGAAAAACTATGAAGTCTGTATTGAAATTTTCCCTGGCTGCACTCGCTCTCGCTTTTGCCGTTTCCTCTCAGGCTGCTGATAAAAAACTGGTTGTCGCCACCGACACTGCGTTCGTTCCTTTCGAATTCAAACAAGGCAACAAATATGTGGGTTTCGACGTGGACCTGTGGGCAGCTATCGCCAAAGAACTGAAACTGGACTACGAACTGAAGCCGATGGACTTCAGCGGTATCATTCCTGCGCTGCAAACCAAAAATATCGATCTGGCGCTGGCAGGCATCACCATTACTGAAGAGCGTAAAAAAGCCATCGATTTCTCTGACGGCTACTACAAAAGCGGCCTGCTGGTAATGGTGAAAGCCAACAATAACGACGTGAAAAGCGTGAAAGACCTCGATGGTAAAGTGCTGGCAGTGAAGAGCGGCACCGGTTCTGTTGACTACGCGAAAGCGAACATCAAAACCAAAGACCTGCGTCAGTTCCCTAACATCGACAACGCCTACATGGAGTTGGGCACCGGCCGCGCTGATGCAGTATTGCACGACACACCGAACATCCTGTATTTCATCAAAACTGCGGGCAACGGCCAGTTCAAAGCGGTCGGCGACTCTCTGGAAGCGCAGCAGTACGGTATTGCCTTCCCGAAAGGCAGTGATGAACTGCGCGAGAAAGTGAACGGTGCGCTGAAAACGCTGCGCGACAACGGCACTTACAACGAAATCTACAAAAAATGGTTTGGTTCTGAACCTAAATAATTATTAAAAATAATGCGTTAAACCTCGGAGGCGGCTTTCGCCTCCGATGCTTTTTGTTAAAACCACGGTATACAGGAACACATCATGCAGTTTGACTGGAGCGCCATCTGGCCCGCCATTCCGCTTTTGCTTGACGGGGCCAAAATGACCTTATGGATTTCGATCCTCGGTCTGGCTGGCGGCATCATTATCGGCCTGCTGGCCGGTTTAGCCCGTACGTATGGCGGCTGGATTTCTAACCACATCGCGCTGGTATTCATCGAAATTATTCGCGGCACGCCTATTGTCGTTCAGGTGATGTACATTTACTTCGCCTTACCGATGGCTTTCCCCGATATTCGTATCGATACCTTCAGCGCCGCTGTCATCACCATCATGATTAACTCCGGAGCTTATATCGCCGAAATCACTCGCGGCTCCGTATTGTCGATCCATAAAGGGTTCAGCGAAGCGGGTCAGGCGCTGGGACTTTCCCGCGTTGAAACTATCCGCCACGTGATCATGCCGCTGGCGCTGCGTCGCATGCTGCCGCCGCTGGGTAACCAGCTGATCATCAGCATCAAAGATACGTCGCTGTTTATTGTTATCGGCGCAGCCGAATTAACCCGCCAGGGCCAGGAAATCATTGCCGGTAACTTCCGTGCGCTGGAAATCTGGACCGCCGTGGGGGTGATTTATCTGATCATCACCCAGGCGCTGAACATCGTGCTCCGTCGTCTTGAAAAAAGGATGAAAATCCTGTGATTGAATTTAAAAACGTTTCCAAGCACTTCGGTCAAACCCAGGTGCTGCATAATATCGATCTGAACGTTAGTCAGGGTGAAGTGGTGGTGATTATCGGGCCGTCCGGCTCCGGTAAATCTACGCTACTGCGCTGCATCAACAAACTGGAAGAGATCACCAGCGGCGATCTGATTGTCGATGGCCTGAAAGTTAACGATCCGAAAGTGGACGAACGCCTGATCCGCCAGGAAGCAGGCATGGTGTTCCAGCAGTTCTATCTGTTCCCGCACCTGACCGCGCTGGAGAACGTCATGTTCGGCCCACTTCGTGTGCGTGGCGCCAGGAAAGCAGATGCGGAAAAACTGGCGAAAGAGCTGCTGGCGAAAGTCGGCCTCGCCGAACGCGGGCATCACTATCCGTCTGAGCTTTCCGGTGGGCAGCAGCAGCGTGTGGCGATTGCTCGCGCACTGGCGGTCAAACCGAAAATGATGTTGTTCGATGAGCCAACCTCTGCCCTCGACCCAGAGTTGCGCCACGAAGTGCTGAAAGTGATGCAAGATCTGGCCGAAGAAGGCATGACCATGGTTATCGTGACCCACGAAATCGGCTTCGCTGAGAAAGTGGCCTCACGCCTGATTTTCATCGATAAAGGCCGCATTGCCGAAGATGGCAACCCGCAACAGCTGATCGAAAATCCACCGAGTCAGCGCCTGCAGGAATTCCTGCAACACGTATCCTGATTTACCCTGCCCCTCCTTTTGGAGGGGCGCTCACCAGATTCCTCTCATTTCATCGCGGCTGCGCTACGGCATCTATACTTATCATTTTGCTGAACTTTCTCACCGGAGGAGCAAATGCCGTGGATCCTGCTATTGATTGGCCTGCTGTGTGCGCCGTTACAGGCCGCGACAATACCCGGTATTACTTCCGCAGCCTCTGGCGCTCAACCTTCCACACAAACGAGCGAACCTAATGTCGAACAGAAAAAAGCGGCTTATGCCGCACTCGCCGACGTGCTGGAAAATGATGATTCGCGCAAGGAGCTGATTGATCAGCTACGTAAAGTTGCCACCACGCCGCCGCAAGAACCGGTACCGGAGCTCACTCCGCCCGAGGTGAAAGAGCAAAAAACGGTGCTGGAAAACGTGACCGAGGTTAGCGAACATTATGGCGAAGAGCTGGCAGCACGTTTTGCTCAGCTTTATCGCAATATCACTGGTTCACCCCATAAAACCTTTAACCCGCAAACATTCAGCAATGCCGCCAGCCATTTTTTGTTATTAGCCGCGCTGGTTTTTGCTTTCTGGTTCCTTGTTCGTTTAGCGGTCTCGCCGCTGTATCGCAAAATGGGCGCCTGGGGAAGGCGTAAAAACCGCGACCGCAGTAACTGGTTGCAACTGCCCTCAATGATTATCAGCGCGTTTATTATCGACCTGATGCTGCTGGCATTGACACTTTTTGTCGGTCAGTTGCTTAGCGCGAATCTTAACGCGGGCAACAGTACCATCGCGTTCCAACAAAGCCTGTTTCTGAACGCCTTTGCGCTGATTGAGTTTTTTAAAGCGATCTTGCGGCTGATTTTCTGCCCGCGTATTGCCGATCTGCGCCCATTTCGCATTACCGATGAAACCGCCCGCTACTGGCATATGCGCCTGAGTGCGCTGAGCAGCCTGATTGGCTACGGTTTGCTGGTTGCCGTACCGATTATCTCCAACCAAATCAATGTGCAGTTTGGCGCGCTGGCCAATGTGGTGATCATGCTCTGCATCACCGTATGGGCGTTGTACCTTATCTTTCATAATAAGAAGCAAATTCAGCACAACTTGATTGTACTGGCGGATCACTCGCTGGCCTTTTTTAGCTTGTTTATCCGCGCTTTTGCGTTGGTTTGGCACTGGCTGGCCAGCGCTTACTTTATTGTGTTGTTCTTCTTTTCGCTGTTCGACCCCGGCAACAGCCTGAAATTTATGATGGGTGCGACGGTCAATAGCCTGGCGATTCTGAGCATTGCCGCGTTTCTTTCTGGCGTGTTGTCGCGCTGGTTGAATAAAACTATCACCCTGTCGCCGCCGGTACAGCGCAACTACCCCGAGTTACAAAAGCGGCTCAATGGCTGGCTCTCCGCGTCGTTAAAAACCGCGCGCATTCTGGTGGTCTGCGCAACCATCATGCTGCTGCTGAACGCCTGGGGGCTGTTTGATGTCTGGCACTGGCTGAATTACGGTGCGGGTGAGAAAACCGTCGATATCCTGATCCGCATTGCGTTAATTCTCTTCTTCTCCGCCGTTGGCTGGACACTGCTTGCCAGCATTATTGAAAACCGGCTGGCGTCGGATATTCACGGCCGTCCGCTGCCGAGTGCGCGCACCCGCACACTGCTGACGCTGTTTCGCAACGCGCTGGCGGTGGTGATAAGCACCATAACGGTGATGATTGTGCTGTCGGAAGTTGGCGTGAATATCGCGCCGTTACTGGCAGGGGCTGGGGCGCTCGGGCTGGCTATCTCGTTTGGTTCGCAGACGCTGGTGAAAGATATTATTACCGGCATTTTCATCCAGTTTGAAAACGGCATGAACACCGGAGATTTGGTTACTATCGGCCCGCTCACCGGCACCGTGGAGCGAATGTCGATTCGTTCCGTTGGCGTGCGTCAGGATACCGGCGCGTACCACATTATTCCGTGGTCATCGATAACCACTTTTGCCAACTTTGTTCGCGGCATTGGCTCAGTGGTGGCGAATTATGATGTTGATCGCCAGGAGGACACCGATAAAGCAAATCAGGCGCTAAAAGACGCCGTGGCGGAACTGATGGAGCAGGAAGAGATCCGCGGACTGATTATTGGCGAACCGTCGTTTGCCGGGCTGGTCGGGCTGACCAACACGGCATTCACGCTTCGCGTCACCTGCACTACTCTGCCGCTGAAACAGTGGACGGTGCGTTTTGCCCTCGACACGATGGTGAAAAAACATTTCGACCGCGCGGGCGTGCGCCCGCCGGTGCAGACATACCAAATGTTACCGGCACCGGGAAACGCAGTACAGCCAGCGTCACCCGCCAGCCCGCCACCGCCGACAGAACCTACCCTTTAAAACGTGTCTGCGCCCAGCGCTTACGCTGGGCCTCATCGAAAAATGTCCAGGCGATAAAACGGCTCTGCTTCTGGCCCTGCGCCATCTCTTTTTTTATTACCTTCACTGCGCCAACCTGCGTCAACGCGCGATACAGTTCGGGTAGGTTATCGCCGCGTGACACCAGCGAGGTAAACCACAATACCTGGCGCGCGAACTGTTGGCTTTCAGCAATCATTTTGCTGATGAAGGCCACTTCGCCGCCTTCACACCACAGTTCCTGCTGCTGTCCGCCAAAGTTAGCGGCGTCGCTGGCTGATTGCCCGAGGTTGCGACGCTTACGCTCGCTCCCGGCCTGCACGCTTTGCGCGGAGTCGTGAAACGGCGGGTTGCAGAGAATCGCATCATACTGCTCATTTTTATGAATAATGCCGGTGAGAATCGAGGCCGGATCTTTCTGCCGACGCAACCGCACTGCGCGGCTCAACCCAGGGTTTGCGTTGATGATAGCTTGTGCGCTGGCAAGAGCCTGATCGTTGACTTCACTGCCGGTAAAACGCCAGCCGTACTCATGCGCACCAATCAGCGGGTAAATACAGTTTGCACCAGTGCCGATATCCAACACGCTGGCGTGCGTCGGCACGTTACCGTCGTTGCTTTCCGCCAGCACATCCGCCAGATGGTGAATGTAATCCGCGCGCCCCGGTACCGGCGGGCAGAGAAAGCCGTCAGGGATATCCCACTCGCGAACGCCATAAAATTGCGCCAGCAGCGCTTTGTTCAGGGCTTTGACTGCCTGCGGTTCGGCAAAATTGATGGTCGTCTCACCGTGCGGATTAGTGGTAAGAAACGCACGCAATGACGGGTTCACGACGCACAACGCGTCGAGATCGTAGCGGCTGTGGTGGCGGTTACGCGGGTGCAGACCCGGCTTCTGGGCATTCATGGCATTCTCCTGTTAGCAGCGGCGTAAGATACCCGTTGACGTTGGTCGGGTAAATAAGTGAGGCTGAAGAATCTGTTTTTAACGACCGGAAAGCGCTATGTATTTTTATGAACCTGCAAAAGGACATGGGCTGCCTCATGATCCATTGAATGCCATTATTGGCCCGCGCCCCATTGGTTGGATTGCCTCGCTGGATGGGCAGGGCCGCCGCAACCTCGCCCCTTATAGTTTTTTTAACTGCTTCAATTATCGCCCGCCGATTATCGGCTTTGCCAGTAGCGGCTGGAAAGATAGCGTGCGCAATATTACCGAAACCAAAGAGTTTGTCTGGAACCTGACCACGCGTGCGCTGGCTGTGCCAATGAACGAAACGTCTGCCTCTTTGCCGCACGGCGAAGATGAGTTTGCTCGCGCAGGCCTGACGCCCGTTGCCAGCCGTATCATCAAGACGCCACGCGTGGCGGAAAGCCCGGTCAATTTCGAATGCCGCCTTTCGCAGTGTATTCAGCTTACTGCCGCAGACGGTACACCGGTCGATAGCTGGCTGGTGCTCGGCGAAGTGGTTGCCGTGCATATTGATGAAATGCTGCTGGAAAACGGTATCTACCAGACGGCGAAAGCGCAGCCAGTGTTACGCGCAGGTGGTCCGTCGGCCTATTACGGCATTAGCGAAGCGCAGCGTTTCGATTTAACGCGCCCGGATAACCGCTAGCCTCTTGCCGGGCAACGATTGCACAGTTCGCCCGGTTCGACATCAGCGCCGCCGTCCAGTTTGCTATAATTATGGTTTTGGCTTTGGAGGACACATTATGGCTTCAGGTTGGGCAAATGATGGCGCAGTGCAGCAGCAAATCGACAGCACCATTGATGATGCCGTAGCACGTGCGCGCAGCGGTTTACCTTCTGGCGAAAGTTTAAAAGTTTGCGAAGAGTGCGGAGAGCCAATCCCGGAAGCACGGCGTAAAGCCATTCCCGGCGTACGTTTATGCATTACCTGCCAACAGGAGAAAGATTTACATAATTCTACATTTGCAGGATATAATCGCAGAGGATCGAAAGACAGCCAGCTACGTTGACCTTTCCTGACGTCTGTAACCAGCGCAAGCGGTTGCCTTTACATCCACGAAACCCCGCCCTGAACGTAGCAAATTGTGCCACGAAAAACGGTGCCAGACCGACTGGTGGTAAATTGCGCTTTTTTCATCACTAAATTTCTTTGAATTCAAAACTTTAATCGTTGTTCAATTTTTTAGAATAAGGCCGTCAATTCTCTTCGATTTTATCTCCCGCCAAAAAACGTGATACTCATCACATCGACGGAACATTGTCCCCCATACAGAATAACCTGCGAGAAATTAACGATGAAAACCATCAAATATGCTGTTGCTGCTATCGCGCTGTCCACCCTCTCTTTCGGTGCCTTCGCGGCACAATCAGTCACCGCTGCTCAGGCAGAGAATCTGAATAAAATCGGTGTTGTTTCCGCTGAAGGCGCGACCACGCTGGACGGGCTGGAAGCCAAACTGGCAGAGAAAGCACAAGCCGCTGGCGCAACGGGCTACAGCATGACTTCCGCTACAGGCAATAACAAACTGAGCGGCACTGCGGTTATCTACAAATAACCGAAAACCGCGTTTTACCCCTGGCAAATTAACCCTCTGTCAGGTGCTCCCCCCTCATTAACCCTGTTGTTACCCTTTTTTGCCCGTCCAGAGATGTGACGGGCTTTTTTTTGTCAGAAACTCTGCGCAACCCGCGCCAGACCCTCTTCCAGCGTCGCCACTTCACCCGTCGCCACCAGACAGCAGGCGATCTGAATTTTGAGCGACTCCGGCACCGCTTCACTTCCCGCAAGGCAGCGTTCTGTCCAGCGCGCTGTACTTTCCGCGTCTTTCGCTGCTCCGTCACTTGCCGCGGGTGCAGCATCGTCACGCGCATAAAGTACGCGCTCACCCTGCGCATCAATCAGGTTGATTTGCGGGCATCGTTGCGGGTTAGCATAAACTTCCCCTTCCGTGCCATGCATCAACAGGCCGCGTCCGCCAATATCGGCAAAGAATTTCCCCACCCGAGTGATGTACTCCGGGTGCGAAACGCTGGACAAACGCAGCGCGGCGTCTTTTTCAAAGGGCGTTGCCAACTTTGCCAGCGTGTGCGCGCTGTTGCGCACGCCCATCCGCCAGCGCATCGCCAGCTGTTTTTCCAGCGGTGGACAGAGTGCACTCACAGGAATATAGACCGGGTGATGTCCCTCCAGCTTCGCCTGCGCCTGGCCTGCGTGCAGCGTGGCATCAATTCCCAGTAGTTTGAAAATGCTCTCCGTTACGACGCGTGTCGGATCTTCAGTGACGCCATGCACCACGACCGGAAAACCGAGTTTGTTGAGCAAAATCGCCAGCAGCGGCGTCAGGTTCGCCTGCTTACGCGCGCCGTTATAGCTGGGAATGACAATCGGCATCGGCTTAGCTACCGGCGGCGTCAGTTTCAGGGTGTGTTGCTGCATCGCCTCGTAAAAGCCGAGCATTTCCGCTTCCCCTTCCCCTTTAATACGCAGAGCAATCAAAATGCCGCCCATCTCCAGATCCGGCACTTCCCCCTTCAGCATCTGCGTATACAGACCACGAGCAGTGTCGAAATCGAGGTCGCGGGCGTGGTTTTTCCCACGACCAATTTCTTTAATGATTTTGCGGTAATCCATAGCGACTCCTTGCGGGCTCACATCGTTAACGGCGTTTGCGACGCTTCTGTTCTGGTTTTTTCACGGGTTTCTTCACTATAACGTCCGGCATCACCGGTTGTGAAATAGGAAACACAGGTAGCGCATCAAGCAGGCGTTTACCGTAGCTTTTGGTCAGCAGCCGTTTATCGTAAATAACCACTTCTCCACGGCAACTGTGGCTACGGATAAGCCGCCCCACTTGCTGAATAAGGTTAAACGACGCGCTGGGCAGGCTCTGCACTTCAAAAGGATAACGATTCAGGCTTTTCAGCCACTCGCCTTCAGTGATCACCACCGGGCTGTCGATAGGCGGAAAGGCAATTTTATGGATATGAACCTGCGTCAGGTAATCGCCTTTGAGATCCAACCCTTCAGCGAATGACTGCAAGCCGACCAACACGCTGCGCTCGCCGTTATCGATACGTTTACGGTGCAGTTCCACCAGTCGATAACGCGGTTGATCGCCCTGCACCAGCAGCAATAAACGCAAGTCTGCGACATAGGTTAAAAACAGCTGCATCGCACGCTGGCTGGCGAACAGCACCAGCATCCCAGGGTGTGCTTTACTCTCAACCTGCTCGCGAAACCAGGTCGCCATTTCCGCAATGTGCTGCTCTTCGTTTTCCATCAGCGGCTCATAACGCATCTGCGGAATAACAATTTTTCCCTGCTCAACATGGTTGAACGGCGAACCAAGCGTGACAAAGCGATCCCCGGCTTTCTCTTTTAAACCGCTCATCTCTTGCAGACGATTGAAACTGTTCAGCGAACGTAACGTCGCCGAGGTCACCACGATGTGCGGAACGCTGCGCCAGAGCAGCTTTTCCAGCTGATCGCTCACCCGAATGCCCACACAGTGGAACAGCAGATGCAGCTGTCCGTCACGCGCCTCGCGAGTGGCCCATTTGGTCACCGGCGCACCGGACGCCTGCGCCATTGAGGCCAGCCGCCAGAGTTTGCTCTGGCTTTCGAACATGCCCAGCGCGCGGTTCATCTGCAAAATGATCCGGTGCAAACGCACAATGTCTTGGCTACCGGTCTTCTCGCTTAAATCATTCAGGAACAGTTCTGCCAGCCCACGCAGCATCTCCGTCAGTTTTGCCAGCCGCTGGCAAATCTCCATCACTTCATTTGGCAGCTCGCCCATTGCAAAGCGATATTCCGCCTCCTGGCCCGCCGGAAGGTAAAGATTGAGAATGTTGTTAAGAGAAGCGATAAGTGCGTAAAGCTCCTCACAATGGGCGTTGAGCCGCTCCGGTGTCGCCAGCGGCGGCAGCGTTTTCGGGCGAAACTGCTCAAGGCAGGTCGCCACCAGTTTGGTGAACAGATCGAGCTGGAGCTGATACCAGGGTGCGGTGATTTCCGCCGTCATCTCCAGCGCATCACGCGCCACATCCGGTAGATGGTGGCCTTCATCCAGCACCAGCAGCAGGTTTTTTGGCTCCGGTAGCACCGCTTCGCTCTCCATCGCCGCCATCACCAGCGCGTGGTTGGCGACCACGACTTCAGCTTCCTGAATTTCGCGGCGCGCGACAAAAAAGGGACACTCGCGGTAGTAGTGGCAGTTACGGTTCAGGCAACTGGCTTTATCGGTGCTGAGACGTCGCCACAAATCATCGGTGATCGCCTTATCGGTGTGATCGCGCAGGCCATCCCACTTATAGCTGTCGAGGTCAGCTTTCAGCGCCGCACACCGCTTCTGCTCCTCCTGGTTGCCAGGTGTCAGCTCATCGTCCAGAAATGCCAGCAGGTCCTGCTGGTTCGGCTCGCTGCTTGCCAGCGCCGCCAGGTTGCGCGGGCAGACATAGCGCCCACGGCCAAACGCGGCGGTAAAGCGTAAATCGGGGATAATTTTGCGCAGCAGCGGCAGATCTTTACTGAATATCTGATCCTGCAACGCCACGTTAGCCGTGCTAACTACCAGCGTTTTTTGCTCTTCACGCGCGATGGCGATGCCCGGAATGAGATAGGAGAGCGTTTTCCCCACGCCGGTCGGCGCTTCAATCGCCAGATGACGCCCTTCATCCCCCGCCAGCGTTTTCGCCACGTCAGCAATCATCTGCCGCTGCGGCGCGCGGGGAATAAAGTCCGGGATCTGTTGTTGCAACGCCTTATACCAGGCGGCAATCTGCGCTTTTAGCGCGGCGGTAAGGGCCATGAGGAAACCTGAAATACTGTATAAACAGACACTATTGTGGCATTTTTAGCGCCCGTAGGATAACCCTTTTTGCCTGGCTGGAAGCACGTCCACATATTCCACGCGTCACTGATCGGATACAGGATATTTTTCACAACGCCGATCACAAATTGGCAGATCCATTCGCCATTGCCCTTCAGGTCGCGTTGATCATTTATTCAGGCAATGCTAGTTTTTACCTGCATTACGCTTGTTACCGAATATCGGGCAAAACCTAAATGCAGAGAAAGAGGGCGACATCCGCTCGCTGCTGTATTTACGTTTTGCCCGTTTTTGTTTGCAGGAGTTGGCGATGCTGGTCAAACAAATATTAAATAATAACGTTGTCAGCGCCATTGATGAGCATGGCCTTGAGGTTATTCTGACTGGGCGCGGCTTAGGGTTTAATACTCAAAGCGGCGCACGCGTCGATGCGCAAGCCATCGAGAAAATATTCCATTTGCAGGACTCTCAAGTCTCCGCACGTTTTAAAGATCTGGTTAGCGAAGTGCCGGTGGAAATAGTGCAACTCACCGCCGATATTGTTGCGCTGGCACGCTCCACGCTTTCGCATAAATTAAGCGAAGGTCTGTACGTTACGCTGGCCGATCACTTGCACTTCGCGCTACAACGCGTAGAAAAAAATGAAGTTTTACCCAATCCGTTAGAGTGGGAAGTGCGCCATTTCTACACCGAAGAGTACGCCATTGGCCGCCAGGCGATCGGCATGATTGTTGCGCGTACCGGCACATTATTACCCGACAGTGAAGCCTGTAGTATCGCGTTGCATATAGTGAATGCCGGGCTGAATGATACGATGGGTAAAACCACAAAAATTACACGGCTTATTTATCAGTTACAGAATATCGTTAAATACTTTTTCACCCTGCCGCTCGACGAGCACAGTCTGAATTACCAGCGTTTCATTACCCATTTAAAGTTTTTCGCTCAACGGGTGATTGATGGTGTGGTGTTAAATAATGACGACGAAGAGTTATTTGCCATGGTGCAGCGTCGTTATCAAACCACCCTGAAATGCGTTGACGCGATTAACGAATTTGTCGGCAAGAATTATCACCACACGATGAGCAATTCGGAAAAACTTTATCTGACCGTGCATATCGAAAACGTGGTACAGCGGGCAGAGCCGTAATCACGGTTGTTAGTCAGGTACAGAGAGTGTGAATCACAGGAACGTGGCAGCGCCGTAAATCCCCGGAGTTTACAAAAGTAAGTGACAGGGTGAGTGCCAAATCGGCAAGGCGCCGATTTGAACACGGCGCATGGATGAGCCGGGCAAAAGCCAGCCCTCCTGTGGTTTGAAGTATGAAGTGTATGAATTCTTTCCAGGCTTGTTACTGTTAAATCAGGCAAACCCCAGAAGAACAAAGCGCCGGTGGGTAACCGGTAATTGTTATGACACCTGCACCGCAGGTGTCAGTCTGGAGGAATGACCATGAACTATCAGGATACCGCGCAGCAGATAATCAATAAGATCGGCGGCAAGGGCAATATTCTGTCATTGTTTCACTGCATCACCCGTTTGCGTTTCTTACTGAAAGATAACGATAAAGCCGATCGCGCGGCGCTGGAAGCGCTGGATGGCGTGATTGGCGTAAACATTTCCGGCGATCAGTATCAACTCATCATCGGTAATGACGTCGCACCGCTGTGCGATGCATTGCTGGCGAAATTACCGGGTGTCTCTGCCACCAGCGCAGCGCAGCCCGGAAAACGGCGCAACCCGGTATCGGTGGTGCTGGAGGGGTTATCCAGCATCTTTTCGCCGATCATTCCGGCGATTGCCGGGGCCGGTATCCTGAAAGGTGTACTGGCACTGATGGTGGCAATGCACTGGCTGGAAACCAGCAATCAGACCTACCAAATCCTGCTCGCCATCAGCGATGGCGTGTTCTACTTCATGCCGCTGGCGCTGGCCTTCAGCGCGGCGAGTAAGTTTAGCGCGAACCCCTATGTGGCAGTTGCGCTGGCAGCCGCCCTCTTCCACCCGGCGATTCAAACGCTGTTTAAATCCGGCGCACCAGTCAATTTTATGAGCCTGCCGGTGCCAACGGTGAACTACGCCTCTACGGTGATCCCCATTTTGCTCGCCGTCTGGCTGCTTAGCCGGGTGGAAAAGCTGATAGATCGCGTGATGCCCGGCGTGCTGAAAACCATGTTCGTGCCGTTGTTAAGCTTGGTTATCGTCACGCCCATCACCTTGATTGCCATCGGCCCGCTGGGGATTTTCGCCGGGAACGAGCTCTCCAGCGGCATTATCTGGCTGGTGGAAAACGCTGGGGTCGTGGCAGGCGTGGTGGTCGGCGGTACGCTGTCGATGATCATCATCACCGGGATGCACTATGTACTGGTGCCTATCATGATCAACAACATCAGCACCATGGGTTTTGACCCGTTCAAAATTCTTTTCTATGTCGCCAACCTCGGTCAGGCAGGGGCGGCATTTGGCGTGTTCCTGCGCGCCCGCGATAAGAAGCTGAAATCACTGGCGTTGACCACCAGTTTTAGTGCCGCGATGGGCATTACCGAACCGGCGATGTACGGCATCAACATCCGCTATAAACGCCCGTTTGCCGCCGCGCTGATTGGCGGTGCCTGCGGTGGCGGTTTCGCGATGGCGATGGGCGTCAAAACCTACGCCTTCGCCCTGAGCGGTTTGCCCGGCCTTCCGGCGCTGGTTGGCCCGACATTCATGTGGGCACTGGTCAGCATTGCTATCTCTTTTGTCTGTGCGGCGGTTGTCACCGTGGTGCTTGGTTTTGAAGAGACCGTGGTGGCAGGCGTCAGCCCGATGCCGGTAGAGCGCAGCGAGGAGAAACTCTTCGCGCCGGTCAGCGGCGAGTTGAAACCGCTCAATACCCTTAGCGATCCGGTGTTCGCCGATGAAATTTTTGGTAAAGGGATCGCCATTTATCCCACCAGCGGCGAGTTGCGTTCACCGGTTAATGGCAAGGTGGAGTCCCTGTTTGAAACCCACCATGCGCTGGCGCTGCAAAGTGATACCGGGGCGGAAATCCTGATTCATATCGGCATCGACACGGTGAAACTCGGCGGTAAGCACTTCACCAGCCACATTGCTGCCGGGCAAAACGTGGAGGTCGGTGATTTGCTGGTGAGCTTCGATCTGGCGGCATTGCAGGCGGCAGGCATCGATCCCAGCGTGATTGTGGTGGTCACCAATAGCGAACAATACGGCGATATCAGCCCGGTGAAAGCGAATGGCGATGTCGCCAGCCGGGACGCATTTCTCACACTGACCGCAAGTGCGGCGTAAGGAGCAGAGGCATGGCATTTTCGAAAGCATTTCCGGAAGGGTTTTTATGGGGTGGCGCAACCGCCGCCAACCAACTGGAAGGCGCGTGGAATGTAGGCGGTAAAGGGCTTTCCGTCTCGGATGTTTATACCTTCGATAGCAACCTGCCGCGTGAGCGCTGGCTCGATCAGTGGCTGGGCATGACTCACGCGCAGGTGCAGGAAGCACAGGATCCGAACAGCAAAAAATATTACCCAAAACGCAAAGGCAACGACTTCTATCACCACTTTAAAGACGATATCGCCCTGTTTGCCGGCATGGGTTTTGGCTGCTTCCGTATGTCAATCGCCTGGACGCGTATCTTCCCGCGTGGCGATGAAACCACGCCGAACGAAGCGGGACTGAAATTTTACGATGAGGTGTTCGACACGCTACTGGCACACGGCATTGAGCCGATTGTGTCGCTCTCACACTATGAAATGCCGCTGGCGCTGGTGACCGATTACGGCGGCTGGCCGAACCGCCAGGTGGTGGATTTCTATGTGCGTTTCGCCACTACGGTCTTCACCCGCTATCGCAAGAAAGTGAAGTACTGGATGACCTTTAACGAGATCAACTGCGTGAAACATCACCCGTATGTCAGCGTGGGCGTGATTGAAGAGGAGAACCCGCATCTGGAGCAGGATAAATACCAGGGCGCGCATCATCAGTTTGTTGCCAGTGCGCTCGCCACCAAAGCCTGCCATGACATAATTCCTGGCTCGCAGGTCGGCTGCATGATCAGCTATCAGATGCTTTATCCGCATACCTGCCACCCGGACGATTTGCAAGCCTGCGAAGAGATGCAGCGCGTGTCGCTGTTCTTCAGCGATGTCCAGGCGCACGGTTATTACCCTGCTTACACTGACCGCATGTTGGCAGAAAAAGGCGTGACGCTAAAAAAAGTGGTCGGCGATGATGAGATCCTGCGCCAGCACCCGGTGGATTTCGTCTCCTTTAGTTACTACATGTCGAGCACCGTCAGCGCACACCCGGAAACGCTGGAAGGCACAGAAGGCAACCTGGTCACCGGCGGTATCCGCAACCCCTATCTGCCCACCAGCCAGTGGGGTTGGCAAATCGACCCGAAAGGGCTGCGTCTGGCGCTCAATCAGCTGTATGACCGTTACCAGAAGCCGCTGTTTATTGCCGAAAACGGCCTCGGCGCGGTGGACACCGTTAATCCGGACGGTTCCATCGATGACGATTACCGCATCGAGTACCTGCGCCAGCACGTTGAGCAGATGAAAGAGGCCATCGGTGATGGCGTGGATCTGTTCGGCTACACCTGGTGGGGGCCAATTGACGTGGTCAGCGCGGGTACAGCGCAAATCTCCAAACGCTACGGCTTTATCTATGTCGACCAGGACGACATGGGCAACGGCACGCAGAAGCGTTCGCTGAAGAAAAGCTACCACTGGTATAAAAAACTGATCGCCTCGAACGGCGAAGACTTAGCGGATTAAGGAGCTGATATGTCTGTTTTCCCGAAAGATTTCTTATGGGGTGGCGCAATTGCCGCCAACCAGGCGGAAGGCGCGTGGAATGAAGACGGCAAAGGGCCGTCCATCGCCGACGTGGTACGCGGCGGTATCGCCTCTGGCAAACATGATGCCGTGATTGACCCCAATCTTTACTACGCCAGCCACGAAGCGGTGGACTTTTATCACCGCTACAAAGAGGACGTGGCGCTGTTCGCCGAGATGGGTTTTACGTGCTTTCGCACCTCGATTGCCTGGTCGCGCATCTTCCCGCGCGGTGATGAAACCACGCCCAACGAAGCCGGGTTGGCGTTTTATGACGCGTTGTTTGATGAGTTGCTGAAGTATGGCATTGAGCCGGTTATCACGCTCTCCCACTACGAAACGCCGCTGGCGCTGTATCAGGAGTACGGTGGCTGGAAGAATCGCCAGTTGATTGACTTTTTTAGCCGCTACTGCGAAACGGTATTTCGCCGTTACAAAGGCAAGGTCAAATACTGGATGACCTTTAACGAGCTGAACAACATGAACCGCATGCCATTCGCCACCGGCGCGGTAGATGCCGATGCCGGCGCGCAGGCGATCTGGCAGGCAAATCATCACCAGTTTGTTGCCAACGCGCTGGCCAACAAGCTGTGCCACGAGATTATCCCTGAAGCGAAAATCGGCTGCATGTTGTCGCTGAGCACCGTCTACCCGGCAACCAGTAATCCGGACGACATTTTCTCCACCATGCAGTTGCGCCGTCGTTCGCTGTTTTTCTCGGACGTGATGATGTTCGGGCAATACCCGGCGTTTGCGCCGCGTCTGTTCCGCGAACTGGGCGTAAAACTGGAGATTGCCGGGGGTGATCTGCAACTGCTGGCAGATTACCCTTCTGATTATCTTGGCTTTAGCTACTACCGCAGCGTGCTGCACCAGGCAGGCGGCCAGTTCCGCATTGATACTGGCGGCACAGCCGGGCTGGATAATCCGTATCTGGAGAAAACCGAATGGGGCTGGCCGATTGACCCGCAGGGTTTTCGCATTGTCTGTAACGAGCTGGCAGACCGCTACCGTAAGCCGCTGTTTATTGTTGAAAACGGTTATGGCGGCGTGGATGAACCGGATGCCAGCGGACAAATTAACGATGACGCCCGCATCGATTATGGTCGTCGCCACATCGAAGCCATGGCGCAAGCCATTGAAGATGGCTGCGACATCATGGGCTACACGTGGTGGGGACCCATCGACATTGTCAGCGCCGGGACGGGTGAGATGAAAAAACGCTACGGCTTTATCTATGTCGATAAAGACAACGACGGCCACGGTACGCTCAAGCGCAGTAAGAAGAAAAGTTTTGGCTGGTATCAACAGGTTATCGCCAGCAACGGTGAAGTGCTGTAAGGTTAAAAACGGGAAGCGCTAAGGCGCTTCCCTTACTTTGGCCTGTTGATGATAAAGGTTCACGCATGAGTACATGGCATTTGGTTGACCCCGAGCTTCGCTCCGCCCTGCAATCCTGGACACCTTCCACGCTGAAAGCCGACGCACTCCCTGCAATACGCGCGCAGCGCCAGCAAGCCGCACTACAAGCCATGCACACCGATGATGGATTGGCGCTGGTGATGCATGAACAGCACATTGCGGTTGCCGGTGGTGAGCCTGCCGTGCGTGTGCGTGTTATCACCCCAACGACACGGCGTGCCAACCGGATGGGGATTTTGCATATACACGGCGGCGGCCATCTGTTTGGTAGCCCGGAGCAATCTTTGTCGCTTACCCGCCCGACAGCCGCGCAACATGACTGCGTAGTCGTCTCTGTCGATTATCGCCTGTCGCCAGAAACCCGCTTTCCTGGTTCGCTCTATGACTGCTATGCCGCGCTAGTATGGATGGTGGAAAACGCGGCGCAATTAGGGGTTGATGCAAATAATATTGGCCTGATGGGCGACAGCGCAGGCGCGGGCGTTGCCGCCGCTCTGGCGCTGCTGGCGCGCGATCGCGGTGGGCCGACACTGGCGTTTCAGAACCTGATGTTCCCGATGCTCGATGATCGTACGGTCGTCGAGGCTGAACGAAACCCGGTGACGGGCGAATTTATCTGGACGCGGGAAAACAACGATTTTGGCTGGCGCGCGCTGCTTGGCTGCAAACCCGGTAGCGTTGACGTATCGCCGTATGCTGCACCCGCGCGCGCCGACAACCTGGCTGGACTACCGCCGACCTGGATTGGCGTTGGCACACTGGATCTGTTTCTTGATGAAGATATGGCGTATGCGCAGCGGTTAATGCGTGCGGGAGTCGAGGTGGAGCTGAATGTCTGGCCGGGTGCGTACCACGGCTTTCATTCCGACCCGCAGGCGAGCATCGCACAGCGGGCCAGAGAGACGCGCCAGAACTGGCTGGCGCGTTTTAACCGCTAATTACTCAGCGGAGGAAGGCTTACGCGGGCGACGACGGCGAGACGGGTTGCCTGCCGGAGCTGCGCCACCATCGAGTCGACGCCCACCGGTAGGTTTCGCGGCGCCGCCATCAAGACGGCGTCCACCTGCTGGCTTCGCGGCTCCGCCTTCACTACGGCGTCCATCTGCCGGTTTCGCGGCTCCGCCTTCACTACGACGGCCACCTGCCGGTTTCGCGGCTCCGCCTTCGGCGCGACGCGGCGAGCGTGGTTTTTGCCCTTCGCCCTCACTGCGACGCGGCGCAGATTGACCACGACCACCACCACCGCCCTGCCCGCGACCGCCACCCTGACGACCGCCGCCCTGACCGCGACCATTCTGAATCGGCTCGGCTTTAATGGAGGGATCCGGCTCATAACCTTCAAGGGCAATGCGCGGGATCTCTTTTTTCAGCAAACGTTCGATATCATGCAGCAGTTTATATTCATCAACACACACCAGCGACAGCGCTTCGCCAGTTGCCGCCGCGCGACCGGTACGGCCAATACGATGAACATAGTCTTCTGGCACGTTCGGCAGCTCGTAGTTCACCACATGCGGCAGATCTTCAATGTCGAGACCACGCGCAGCGATGTCGGTCGCCACCAGCACACGAATGTCGCCAGATTTAAAATCCGCGAGTGCGCGAGTACGCGCACCCTGGCTCTTATTCCCGTGGATCGCAGCGCTGGTAATACCGTCTTTGTTGAGCTGCTCCGCCAGGTGGTTAGCACCGTGTTTTGTGCGGGTGAACACCAGCACCTGTTGCCAGTTGCCCTCGCCAATCATCTGCGACAGCAGTTCCCGCTTGCGTTTTTTATCGACGAGATGCACATGCTGTGTCACCTGCTCAGAAGCGGTGTTGCGGCGCGCCACTTCGATCTCCAGCGGATTACGCAGCAGCTTTTCCGCCAGCTGTTTGATCTCATCGGAGAAGGTTGCGGAGAACAGCAGGTTCTGGCGCTTCGCCGGCAGTTTTGCCAGCACGCGGCGAATATCGTGAATAAAGCCCATATCCAGCATGCGGTCGGCTTCGTCCAGCACCAGAATTTCCACGCTATCAAGTTTCAGCGCGTTCTGGTGTTCCAGATCCAGCAGACGCCCCGGTGTCGCCACCAGGATATCAACGCCGCTGCGCAGTTTCATCATCTGCGGGTTAATGCTCACGCCGCCGAATACCACCAGCGAGCGGACATTCAGGTACTTGCTGTATTCCTGAACATTTTCACCCACCTGCGCCGCCAGTTCACGGGTTGGCGTTAAGATCAGCGCACGTATCGGGCGACGGCCCTTGGCGTGCGGATCGTTTTGGATCAGGCGTTGCAACAGCGGCAGCGTAAAACCAGCGGTTTTACCGGTGCCGGTCTGGGCACTCGCCATCAGATCGCGGCCTTGCAGCACTGCCGGGATAGCCTGCTGCTGAATAGGGGTCGGCTGAAGATAACCCTGCTCGGCAACAGCGCGCAGGATTTCCGGATTCAGGCCAAGGGCATCAAAAGACATAACAACTCCACACCGCCCCGACCTGTGAACAGGTGTAGTTTTCGAGGAGATAATAATTTGATTGATGACAAAAACCACAGTGTCATGAAGGGGCGGAGTGTATCAGCTTTTGTGATCGCACGCATAAAATATCCCTCCGGGAGTGGATAACGCACCGCCAACTGGACAAGCCTAAAATTTAGCCATAAAGTTAATCAATCGATTGATTAACTTTTATAATCGCCATGCATACAACACCCACCACCAGCAGAGGTGAACAGGCCCGAAACCAGCTGATTGCCGCCGCGCTGGCGCAGTTTGGTGAATATGGCTTGCATGCCACCACGCGGGACATCGCCGCACAAGCCGGGCAGAATATTGCCGCGATTACTTACTATTTTGGCTCAAAAGAGGATTTATATCTCGCCTGCGCGCAGTGGATTGCCGATTTTATCAGCGACAATTTTCGCCCCCATGTACAAGCCGCCGAAGAGCTGTTCGCGCAGCCCGCGCCGGATAAAACGGCCATTCGTGAGCTGATCCACCGCGCCTGTAAAAATATGATTGTGTTGCTCACCCATGACGAGACGCTCAACCTGAGCAAATTTATCTCCCGCGAGCAGCTCTCACCCACGCGCGCTTACCAGTTAATACATAACCAGGTGATTGCGCCGCTGCACAGCCATTTCACGGCGCTGCTCGCGGCCTACACCGGGCGCGACGCCAAAGATACGCAAACCATTATTCACACCCATGCGCTTATCGGCCAGATCCTCGCCTTTCGCCTCGGGCGGGAAACCATTTTGTTGCGCGCCGGTTGGACGCAGTTTGATGAAGAGAAAACGACACAGATTTATCAAGTCATCACCTGCCATATCGACCTTATCTTGCAGGGATTAACGAACAGGAGTTCAACGTGATGAAAAAACCCATCGTCGTGGTATTGATAGTTGTGGTGGTACTGGCCGCGCTGGGCGGCGGCTGGATGTGGTATCAAAGCAAACAAGACCGCACGCTTACTCTGTACGGGAATGTCGACATCCGCACGGTGAATTTAAGCTTCCGCGTTGGCGGGCGGCTCTCTGCGCTGAATGTGGATGAAGGGGATACGATAAGCGCCGGACAAACGCTTGGTGAAATAGACAAAGCGCCCTACGAAAACGCGCTCATGCAGGCGCAAGCCAATGTCGCGACGGCACAGGCGAAATACTCGCTGGCGACCGCCGGTTACCGCGATGAAGAGATAGCTCAAGCCGTCGCCGCCGTACGCCAGGCGCAAGCAGCGTATGATTACGCGCAGAATTTCTATCAGCGCCAGCAGGGTCTGATGAAAAGCCGGGCGATTTCGGCAAACGATCTGGAAAATGCCCGCTCTTCACGGGATCAGGCCCAGGCAACGCTGAAATCTGCACAAGATAAACTGAGCCAGTACCGCGCCGGTAACCGCCCGCAGGAAATCGCCCAGGCCAAAGCCAGCCTTGAACAGGCCGAAGCCGCGCTGGCGCAAGCGCAACTGGATCTGCATGACACAACACTGGTCGCGCCAAGTAACGGTACCGTGCTGACGCGTGCCGTCGAACCCGGCAGCATGCTCAGCGCCGGAAGCACCGTATTCACTCTTTCCCTGACGCGCCCGGTATGGGTTCGCGCCTATGTAGATGAGCGCAATTTGCACCAGGCGCAGCCGGGGCAAGAGATTCTGCTGTATACCGATGGTCGCCCGGATAAGCCTTATCACGGCAAAATTGGCTTTGTTTCGCCCACCGCCGAATTCACGCCCAAAACCGTCGAAACCCCGGATTTGCGTACCGATCTGGTCTATCGCCTGCGCATTATTGTGACCGATGCCGATGACAGCCTGCGCCAGGGCATGCCCGTTACGCTGCGCTTTAGCGGCGAGGCGCGCCATGAGTGAAGCGGCTATCCACCTGCGCGGGTTAGTAAAGCGCTTTGGTGGCATGGAAAAGCCTGCCGTGGCGCGGCTGGATTGTGACATCCAAGCCGGGTACGTGACTGGCCTTGTTGGTCCGGATGGTGCCGGGAAAACCACGCTGATGCGCATGCTTGCCGGGCTGATGCGCCCGGATGAAGGCAGCGCACAGGTGATGGGTCTCGATCCTATCGCCAATGACAGCGAACTGCATGCCATGCTCGGTTATATGCCGCAGAAGTTTGGCCTGTATGAAGATTTGACGGTAATGGAAAACCTCAATCTGTATGCCGATTTACGCAGCGTTACCGGCGAGCAGCGCCGCCAGACGTTTGTGCGGCTGCTGGAATTCACCGCCCTCGCCCCGTTTACCGAGCGGCTGGCCGGGAAACTCTCCGGCGGCATGAAACAGAAGCTGGGCCTGGCCTGCACACTGGTCGGCGAGCCGAAAGTGTTATTGCTGGATGAGCCGGGCGTCGGTGTTGATCCTATTTCCCGCCGCGAACTGTGGCAGATGGTGCATGAACTGGCAGGCGACGGCATGCTGATCCTCTGGAGCACCTCTTACCTTGATGAAGCCGAGCAGTGCCGCGATGTGTTGTTGATGAACGAAGGGGAATTGCTGTATCAGGGCGAACCGAAAGCGCTGACGCAGACCATGGCCGGACGCAGTTTCCTCGTCACCAGTAACGAGGAGAATAACCGGCGTTTGCTGCGCCGTATTCTTAAGCAGCCGCAGGTCAGCGACGGCATGATTCAGGGACGTTCCGTTCGTGTGATCCTGAAAAAAGGAGCGCAAGCGCAGGCCCTGCAACAAGCAGAAAATATGCCTGCTTTAGAGATAGAGGAAACGGCACCGCGCTTTGAAGATGCCTTTATCGACCTGCTTGGCGGCGCGGGCACGTCCGAATCCCCGCTGGGGGCAATTCTGCATACGGTGGAAGGCAGCGCAGAAGAGACGGTGATTGAAGCCAAATCGCTGACCAAAAAATTTGGCGATTTCGCCGCGACCGACAATGTCAATTTTGCCGTCAAACGCGGGGAGATCTTTGGCCTGCTCGGCCCGAACGGCGCGGGAAAATCCACTACCTTCAAAATGATGTGCGGTTTACTGGTGCCAACCGATGGTCAGGCGCTGGTACTGAACATGGATCTGAAAGTCAGTTCGGGCAAAGCGCGCCAACACCTGGGTTATATGGCCCAGAAATTCTCCCTCTATGGCAACCTGACGGTGGAACAAAACCTGCGCTTCTTTTCCGGCGTTTATGGTCTGCGCGGACGAGCACAGAGCGAGAAAATCGACCGCATGAGTGAGGCTTTTGGGTTGAAAAGTATCGCCAGTCATGCCACCGACGAACTGCCGCTCGGCTTTAAGCAGCGGCTGGCGCTGGCCTGCTCGCTGATGCATGAGCCGGATATTCTGTTTCTGGATGAACCCACCTCCGGCGTCGATCCACTGACACGGCGCGAGTTCTGGCTGCATATCAATAGCATGGTGGAAAAAGGCGTCACCGTGATGGTGACCACCCACTTTATGGATGAAGCGGAGTATTGCGATCGCATTGGGCTGGTCTATCGCGGGAAATTAATCGCCAGCGGCACGCCAGACGCGCTGAAGGCGCAAACCGCCGATGCGGATCACCCGGACCCGACAATGGAGCATGCGTTTATTACGCTTATCCATAACTGGGATAAGGAGCACCACGATGAGCGTTAAAGCCCTCTCCTGGCGGCGCGTGCGCGCGCTGTGTGTGAAAGAGACGCGCCAGATTGTGCGCGACCCGAGTAGCTGGTTGATTGCGGTGGTGATCCCGCTGCTGCTGCTGTTTATTTTCGGTTACGGTATTAACCTCGATTCCAGCAAACTGCGCGTTGGCGTGCTGCTCGAACAGCAAAGCGAAGAGGCGTTGGATTTTACCCATACGCTGACCGGCTCGCCCTATATTGATGCCACCATTAGCGATAACCGCCAACAACTGATTCAGATGATGCAGGCCGGGCGCATTCGTGGGCTGATAGTCATTCCGGTGAATTTCGCCGCACAAATGGCGCGCCCCGGCGACAGTGCGCCGATTCAGGTGATAACCGATGGCAGCGAACCGAACACCGCCAACTTTGTGCAGGGTTATGCCGAAGGTATCTGGCAACTCTGGCAGCAGCAACGCGCGGAAGATAACGGGGAAACGTTTAAGCCACTGATTGATGTACAGACGCGCTACTGGTTTAACCCGGCGGCTATCAGCCAGCATTTTATTATCCCTGGTGCGGTGACCATTATCATGACGGTGATTGGCGCGATCCTCACCTCGCTGGTGGTGGCGCGCGAGTGGGAACGCGGCACCATGGAAGCGCTGCTCTCCACCGAAATCACCCGCGCGGAACTGCTGCTGTGCAAACTCATTCCCTATTATTTTCTCGGCATGCTGGCGATGGGTCTGTGCATGCTGGTGTCGGTGTTTATTCTCGGCGTGCCGTATCGCGGCTCGTTGCTGATCCTCTTTTTTATTACCAGCCTGTTTTTGCTGAGCACTTTAGGCATGGGGCTGTTGATTTCTACCATCACGCGCAATCAGTTTAACGCCGCGCAGGTGGCGCTTAACGCCGCGTTTTTACCGTCGATTATGCTGTCTGGCTTTATTTTCCAGATAGACAGCATGCCTGCCATTATCCGCGTGGTGACGTACATTATTCCGGCACGTTACTTTGTCAGCACCCTGCAAAGCCTGTTTCTGGCGGGCAATATCCCGGTGGTACTGCTGGTGAACGTGCTGTTTTTAGTCGCGTCGGCGGTGATGTTTATTGGCCTGACGTGGCTGAAAACCAAACGCAGACTGGATTAAGGAAAAGCCATGTTTTACCGCTTACTGACGCTTATCCGCAAAGAGTTGCAATCGCTGCTGCGCGAGCCACAAACGCGCGCAATTTTGATCCTGCCGGTGCTGATTCAGGTGTTGCTGTTTCCTTTCGCCGCCACGCTGGAAGTGACCAACGCCACGATCGCTATCTATAACGAAGATAACGGCAAACACGCCGTCGAACTGACCCAGCGTTTTGCCCGTGCGAAAGCGTTTACCCACGTTTTGTTGCTGAACAGCCCGCATGAAATCCGCTCAACAATCGACACGCAAAAGGCACTGTTGCTGGTGCGCTTCCCGGCGGATTTCTCGCGCAATCTCGACAGCGGCATGACCGCGCCGATTCAGTTGATTCTGGATGGGCGTAACTCGAACAGCGCGCAAATCGCCGCCAATTATTTGCAGCAGATCGTCAAGGATTATCAACAGGAGCTGCTCAGCGGGCGGGAAAAACCGAACAACAGCGGGCTGGTGGTGCGCAACTGGTATAACCCGAATCTCGACTACAAATGGTTTGTGGTGCCGTCGCTGATTGCGATGATTACCACCATCGGCGTGATGATTGTCACCTCGCTGTCGGTAGCGCGTGAACGTGAACAAGGCACGCTCGATCAACTGCTGGTTTCACCGCTGGCGACGTGGCAAATCTTTGTCGGTAAGGCGGTGCCCGCGCTGATCGTTGCCACTTTCCAGGCAACGATTGTGCTCGGCGTGGGCATTCTGGCGTACAAAATCCTCTTCGCCGGTTCGCTGCTGCTGTTCTATTTCACCATGCTGGTGTATGGCTTGTCGCTGGTGGGCTTTGGCTTGCTGATTTCGTCGCTCTGCTCGACCCAGCAGCAGGCGTTTATTGGCGTGTTTGTCTTTATGATGCCCGCGATTTTGCTCTCTGGTTATGTGTCGCCGGTGGAGAATATGCCGGTCTGGCTACAGGATCTCACTTGGGCTAACCCGATCCGCCACTTTACCGATATTACTAAGCAGATTTACCTGAAGGACGCCAGCTTTACGATTGTGTGGCAGAGTTTGTGGCCGCTGCTGGTGATTGCGGCGACCACCGGCTCAGCGGCGTATGCGCTGTTCAGACGCAAAATCATGTGACTGGCTTTTGGGCCTGCATCCTGGCAAGTTTGCTTGCCCGTTTGTTTCACCGCATTAGTGGTGATCGTGAGGATTGGCTGCGCTGCCGCGTTGATGCAGGCCGAAGGATTTAGCAGGAAGTTTTCTTTCTTTGGTGAGCAGCGACACCACCGCCGGTCCTGCGAGGATCGCCAGTCCGACAACCGCCAGCAAATAGTTATTTTGCAAGACGCGGGAGAGCAGCCAGATAACAATCAGCGACGCGCCAAAATACCAGGTAGTGGTCAGTTCCTCCAGCACATCGCCGAACTCGCGCCAGTGCGCTTCGTGGTGACGCTGGAGGAACAGCATTAGCAACACGGAGATGCTGTACAGTACGCACAGCCCTAAGCCAACATGCACTAGCGTGCCGCTCATCCAGCCCATCACCAGCAGCGTAACAATCAGTACGTGTAACATAATCTGCCAGCAACTCAGGCCAGTCGCGACACGAACACGTTGTTGCCACTTCATGGCTTCTCTCCTGAAGAATTTTTATCTGTATGAAGAGTACTCACATTTACGGAAAATTCCGTAACCCCGCCCTTTTTTGTGACAGGGACTACAATTTATTTTCATCAGGAGAGTGACGCTGGCAGGAGAGTTATGACCCAACACGCGCGAAATTTTTCATTAAAAGTGCTCACCATTAATACCCATAAAGGCTTTACTGCGTTTAACCGCCGCTTTATTTTGCCCGAGCTGCGCGACGCGGTACGCACCGTTAGCGCCGATATCGTCTGCCTGCAAGAGGTGATGGGCGCGCATGAAGTCCATCCGTTACATGTGGAAAACTGGCCGGACACCACCCATTACGAATTCCTGGCCGATACCATGTGGAGCGATTACGCCTACGGGCGCAATGCGGTGTACCCGGAAGGGCATCATGGCAATGCGGTGCTCTCCCGCTTTCCGATTGAGCATTATGAAAACCGCGATGTCTCCGTTGGCGGCAGCGAAAAACGCGGCCTGCTTTACTGCCGGATTGTGCCGCCGGATCTTGGCCACGCCTTGCATGTGATTTGTGTCCACCTTGGGCTGCGGGAAGTGCACCGCCAGGCACAACTGACGATGCTGGCGGAGTGGGTCAATTCGCTTCCGGAAAACGAGCCGGTGGTAGTCGCAGGCGACTTTAACGACTGGCGGCAAAAAGCTAACCATCCTTTGAAAACGCAGGCCGGTCTGGAAGAGATCTTTACCCGTGCGCATGGCCGCCCAGCCCGCACGTTTCCGGTGAGCCTGCCGCTGCTGCGCCTCGATCGCATTTATGTGAAAAACGCGAACGCCAGCGCACCGACCGCGTTGCCGCTGCGTAACTGGCGTCATTTGTCCGATCATGCCCCACTGAGCGCGGAGATCCATCTATGAAATGTAGCTGGCGGGAAGGCAATCGCATTCAGTTGCTGGAAAATGGGGATAACTATTACCCCGCGCTGTTTGACGCCATCGACCATGCGCAGCAGCGCGTTATTCTGGAAACTTTTATCTGGTTTGAAGACGATGTTGGACGTCAGTTGCAGCAGGTGTTGTTGCGCGCCGCCCAGCGTGGGATCAGCATTGAAGTGTTGCTGGACGGCTACGGGTCGCCGGATCTGAGCGAGCCGTTTGTCAGTGCCTTGACCTCGGCGGGGGTGATTTTCCGTTACTACGATCCCGGCCCACGACTGTTCGGTATGCGCACCAATCTCTTTCGCCGCATGCACCGTAAAATCGTTGTAATCGACAACACGGTGGCGTTTGTTGGCGGCATTAACTACTCGGCAGAGCATGTCACCAGCTACGGCCCGGAAGCGAAGCAAGATTATGCCGTGCGGGTTGAAGGCCCGGTGGTGCTGGATATTTTACAATTTGAGCTGGAGAACCTGCCGGATAACGCGCCGGTTAAACGCTGGTGGCAGCGGCGACGTCATCGCCCGGAAGAAAACCGCAAACCGGGCGAAGCGCAGGCGCTCTTTGTCTGGCGCGACAACGATGACCACCGCGACGACATTGAACGCCACTATCTGAAAATGCTGGCGAACGCACGCCGCGAAGTGATTATCGCGAATGCCTACTTTTTCCCAGGCTACCGTTTGTTGCATGCCATGCGCAGCGCCGCCCGGCGCGGTGTCAGCGTAAAGCTGATTGTGCAGGGGGAACCGGATATGCCGATTGTGAAAGTCGGGGCGGAGCTGCTTTATAACTATCTGCTGAAAGGTGGCGTACAGGTGTATGAATATCGCCGCCGCCCGCTGCATGGCAAAGTGGCGCTAATGGACGATCACTGGGCCACTATCGGCTCCAGTAATCTTGACCCGTTGAGCCTGTCACTCAACCTTGAAGCCAATCTGATTATTCATGACCGCGTATTTAACCAGACACTGCGCGACAATTTGCAGGGGCTGATTGAAAACGACTGCGTGCGGGTGAATGAGTCCATGGCGCCAAAACGAACGTGGTGGAACCTCGGAAAAAGCGTGGTGGTGTTCCACTTTTTACGCCATTTCCCGGCGATGGTCGGCTGGTTACCGGCGCACACGCCAAGGCTGGCGGAGGTGGAGCCGCCCGTTCAGCCCGCAATCGAAACCCAGGATCGGGCTGAAGCGCAGCACTCAGGGGGGAAACCA
The DNA here is from genome assembly GCF_042788095.1 of Kosakonia sp. YIM B13571. Classification (NCBI taxonomy): domain Bacteria; kingdom Pseudomonadati; phylum Pseudomonadota; class Gammaproteobacteria; order Enterobacterales; family Enterobacteriaceae; genus Kosakonia; species Kosakonia sp. YIM B13571. Next base: position 431,732 of record NZ_JBHZPL010000001.1, read on the forward strand.
TGACATCACGCGCTCATTCCCGCTGGAAGCTGGCGAAAAGAGTCCTCACGGTGCTGTTCTTTATCGCCGTTGCGGTGCTGCTGGTGCTGTATGCACAAAAAGTGAACTGGGACGATGTGTGGAAAGTCATCCGCGACTACAACCGTACCGCGCTGCTGAGCGCCGTGGCGCTGGTAGTGATCAGTTACCTGCTGTATGGCTGCTACGACTTACTGGGCCGTGCTTACTGTGGGCACAAACTGGCAAAACGCCAGGTGATGCTGGTGTCGTTTATCTGTTATGCCTTTAACCTGACGCTCAGTACATGGGTGGGCGGCATCGGTATGCGCTACCGGCTTTACTCACGCCTTGGCCTGCCGGGCAGCACGATCACACGGATTTTCTCGTTGAGCATTACCACCAACTGGCTGGGCTACATTTTGCTCGGCGGGGTGATTTTTACCTTCGGCGTGGTGCAGATCCCGGCGCACTGGTATATCGACGACACGACGCTGCGCATTGTCGGCGTGGTGCTGTTGCTGGTGATAGCGGTCTACCTGTGGGGCTGCGCATTCGCCAAACGCCGTCATCTGACGATTAAAGGCCATAAGCTGGTGCTGCCATCGTGGAAATTTGCCGTTGCGCAGCTGACCATATCCAGCGCCAACTGGATAGCCATGGGGGCGATTATCTGGCTGCTGATGGGCATGCAGGCCGATTTCTTCTTCGTGCTTGGCGTGTTGCTGGTCAGCAGTATCGCGGGCGTGATTGTGCATATTCCGGCGGGCATCGGCGTGCTCGAAGCGGTGTTCATCGCCCTGCTCGCCAGTGAGCATGTATCACAAGGCATGATTATCGCCGCTCTACTCGCCTACCGCGTGCTTTACTACTTCTTGCCGCTGCTGCTGGCGCTGGTTTGCTACCTGTTGCTGGAGAGCCGGGCGAAAAAACTGCGGGCGAAAAACGAAAAAGCGATGGCACAGCAGTGAGTCTTTAGCGCGAGCTGGTGCCTGGCAAGAGATAGGTCAGCAGTTCCAGCGTTCTGAAAAACGCAGTGATTACCCCAAGCCAGATAGCCAGAGCACCACGGATCGCACCGCTCTGCACAGTGGTAAACTCGCGGGCGTAGAGCTCACGCGTGCTCACGGCGATGGACTTGCTTTTGTATGCGCTTACCGCGCTAAAGAACAGTACCGCCATTATGCTACCGAACCACAGCAGCAGACCGCTGTGACGCAGGCTGTTTACGGCTATCGCCAGTACCAGACCTGCCAGCGCCATCAGCCAGTAGTAACCGCTGCCGCACAGGGATGAACCGGCAAAATGGGCAATCGCAGCGCCAAGCAGATACATCCCGCCGGTAATCGCCAGGTGCACCACAATCCCGGCGAGCGGAAACAGGCTGGCGAGCAGCAAGCCCGAGAGGATACTCATCAGCGCCAGACCGGCTAACGCCGACCAGGCTTTGAAGCGGTCAAAAAGAACATTGAGCACAAATGCAGCAACAAACCAGAGGATCACCAGCAGCACAATAATCGCGCTGTGTTCGATAAACGCGGGGATCGCCATGACATCCAGCACCAGCCAGGCAGTTACGATACTTAGCGCCATCCCTGCCGCCAGCCATAAGCAAATATTGACCATCAGCTCAGTGGGCGCGACCTGTACAGGCTGGATCCAGCCAAAGGGTTTCACCGGGTTCTTCCTTGAAAATGGGCTATCCGTCAGGCAAAAAAATCCCGGCAAACGCCGGGATCGAGGAGTGGGATATTAACGACGGTTGCCGAAAATACGCAACAGCATCAGGAACAAGTTGATGAAGTCAAGGTACAGCGTCAGCGCGCCCAGGATAGTCGATTTACGCAGCTGTGATGCGTCACGAACATCGATTTGCTGACCGATATTTTTCAGCTTCTGCGTGTCGTAGGCGGTCAGGCCAACGAAAATCACCACACCGATATAGGTTACCGCCCACATCAGCGCTTCACTTTTCAGCCAGAAATTGACCAATGAGGCCAGCAGGATACCAATCAGCCCCATAAACAGCATGCTGCCCAGACCACTGAGATCGCGTTTGGTGGTGTAACCATACAGGCTCATCGCGCCAAACATCCCGGCGGTGACAACAAAGGTCGCGGCAATAGATTGCGCGGTGTAGACCAGCAGAATACTGGAAATCGTTAGCCCGGTTAGCGCTGAATAGAGCATAAACAGCGTAGTCGCCAGCCCAGCGCTTAGCTTATGAATCAGCCCGGAGAGCACAAACACCACCGCAAGTTGCGCAATTACCAGGCCAAAAAAGGTTATCTGGCTGGAAAAAACGAACGACATGATGGCTTCGCTGCGCGCGGCGTACCAGGCGACAAACGCCGTCAGCAGCAGGCCGCAGGTCATCCAGCCATAGACCTGCGCCATATACGTTTGTAAGCCGGTACGGCTTTGCTGAACAATTGAATCAGAACGAGGGAAACGGTCCATAATCACTCCAGATTGATGGGTTAGCCTTTTAAGGTTAACACATCCCTGCTCAACGGATTACCAACGTTTCGCCGCCTGCTTGTCACTGTCGCGGGCTTCCACCCAACGATCGCCTTCCGGCGTCGCTTCGCGTTTCCAGAAGGGCGCACGGGTTTTCAGGTAATCCATAATAAATTGCCCGGCTTCGAAAGCGCTGCTGCGGTGCGCGCTGGCTACGCCAACAAAGACAATTTCGTCGCCCGGCCACAATTCGCCCACGCGGTGATACACCGTGACGCGCCCAAGCGGCCAGCGGCTGCGCGCTTCATCAACGATTTCCGCCAGCGATTTTTCCGTCATGCCTGGATAATGTTCCAGCGTCAACGCACTGACGCTGTCACCTAAATTGTGATTGCGCACTTTGCCGGTAAACGTCACCACCGCGCCGTCTTCATCACGAGCGGCCAGCCAGGCGTACTCGTCACCGACGCTGAACGTTGCATGATCGACGCAAATTCGCGTTTCGCTCATTTCAGCCTCCGGTAACCGGCGGGAAGAAAGCGACTTCATCGCCGCTTTGCAACGGATGATCAAAACTGACCAGCGTCTGGTTGACCGCCGCCAGCAGTTTGCCCTCTTCCAGCGCCAGCGCCCAGCGCTCGCCTTGCGCGGCCAGATGCTGACGCAGCGCCTCCACCGAAGGGAAAACGGTATCGATGGTGGTGCTGTCGCAGCCGACCAGCTCGCGCACCTGTGCGAAAAAAAGGACTTTAATCATTGTCATCCGCCCTGAAATCACCTGATTTGCCGCCGCTTTTTGCCAGCAAGCGCACCGGGCCAATCACCATATCTTTCTGCACCGCTTTACACATATCGTAAATGGTTAACGCCGCGACCGAGGCCGCCGTGAGCGCTTCCATCTCCACGCCGGTTTTGCCGCTCAGGCGGCACACGGCTTCGATACGCACGCGGTTTTGTTCCGGCTGCGCCTGTAACAGCACTTCGACTTTGCTCAACAATAGCGGGTGGCACAGAGGGATCAGCTCCCAGGTGCGTTTCGCCGCCTGGATCCCGGCGATACGCGCGGTCGCAAAGACATCGCCTTTGTGATGGCTACCGTCGACGATCATCGCCAGCGTTTGCGCCGACATGGTGACGAACGCTTCAGCACGAGCTTCGCGGACGGTTTCCGTTTTGGCGGAGACATCCACCATGTGCGCTTCGCCGTCGGCATTAATATGGGTCAGTTGTGACATAACTTATTTCTTAAGATGGGGATGGAAATTACACGGGCGCGTGCGCGCATCCAGCTGCGGCGCAATGATATTTTCCCATGCGGTGCGACAGGCTTTGGTCGAACCGGGCATGGCAAAAATCAACGTTTTATTCGCCATACCGGCGACAGCGCGGGATTGCAGTGTCGCCGTGCCAATCTCTTCAAAAGAGAGCATGCGGAACACTTCGCCAAACCCTTCAACTTCGCGATCAAACAGCGGCAATAGCGCTTCCGGTGCCTGATCGCCTTCCGTCAAACCGGTGCCGCCGGTGATCAACACGACCTGCACATCATCGCTTGCGATCCACGCGGAAACCTGGGCACGAATGGCGTAACGGTTCTCTTTGACAATGGCTTTATCGACCAGTTGGTGACCGGCTTCATGCGCGGCGTCGCGCAGCCAGTGACCGGAAGTATCGTCTTCTTCACCGCGACGGCTGGAGACCGTCAAAATAGCTAGCCTGACCGGGATAAACTCAGCGCTGACCTGACTCATGTCATTCTCCTTGCGGTTTAACCGCCGATGTATGAAAGGTTTTGCGTAATGCCTGTATCGCCCTGATGCAGGAAGTGTGTCTGCTTTTTGTGCGTTAACGCCACGGCAATACGCTGTTCCAGCATTGTTTGCTGCGCATCGTCTTGCAGCAGATCGCGCAGATTCACGCCACCATCGCCAAACAGGCACAGATGCAATTTACCGGTCGAGGAGACGCGCAGGCGGTTGCAACTGGCGCAGAAATCTTTTTCATACGGCATGATAAGCCCTATTTCACCCTCATAATCCGGGTGGCAGAAAACCTGCGCCGGGCCGTCGCTGCGCTGACGCAATTGATGGATCCAACCACGTTTTAGCAGCGCATCGCGTAGCACCATGCCGGAAATATGATGGTTACGGAAAAGCTCGCTGCCCTCGCCGGTTTCCATCAGTTCAATAAAGCGTAGCTGGATGGGGCGCGATTTGATCCACGCCAGAAAGGTGTCGAGCTGATGGTGATTCACGTCGCGCATTAGCACGGTGTTGACTTTGACCTTGGTAAACCCGGCGCTGAAAGCAGCATCAATGCCATCCATTACCTGGCGGAATTTATCCTGCCCGGTAATGGCGTGAAACTGGCGCGCATCGAGGCTGTCGACGCTGACGTTGATGGCGGTAAGGCCAGCATCGCGCCACTCGGCAACGTCGCGCGCAAGGCGGTATCCATTGGTGGTGACGGCAATCTGGCGGATGTCGCTGTTTTCACGCACCGCCGCGATGATGTCGGCAAAATCGCGGCGCAGGGAGGGTTCCCCACCGGTCAGGCGCACTTTCTCTGTGCCCATGGCGCTAAACGCGCGCGTAACCCGGCGAATTTCCTCGACGCTCAGGAAGCCATTATTGTTGACGCCGCTCGGCTTGTAGCCGTCGGGCAGACAGTATGTGCAACGAAAATTGCACACATCAGTGATCGACAAACGCAAGTAATAGAACTTACGCGCGAACGCATCGGTAAGTTGTGAGGCCATGTACACCTTTCCAAGTACGGGAGATGCAGTCATTTCTTTCTGCACCCTGGCAGCGAAACCATTCGGTTTTGCTACGGCCAAAGCACCATGTCGTGAGAGTTAGGTTGCTTAGGCTTGAGTGTATGTTTTGTCAGTAACGCTAAAATTGCTTAGGCGATAGTAGCGCGATCGTCGGGCTTTCGCCATCACGATCACCGCTATATAAACACATACATAGCGACATGATCGTGCACTTTCGCAACAGAGTACGCGAAAATCGCCTTTTTGCTTTGATATGCGTCATTTTACTCTCTGCGCGGCATCGTCTTTTAGTGGTATTTAGGCTAACGTAGCGCGGTAAATTTTCTTAAGGAACCATTATGCGTAATCGCACACTTGCAGACCTGGATCGTGTTGTCGCCCTCGGTGGCGGACATGGCCTCGGGCGTGTGATGTCTTCGCTTGCATCGTTGGGATCGCGGCTTACCGGCATTGTCACCACCACCGATAACGGCGGTTCAACCGGGCGTATTCGCCGCTCTGAAGGCGGAATTGCCTGGGGCGATATGCGTAATTGTTTAAACCAGCTCATTACCGAACCGAGTGTGGCGTCTGCCATGTTTGAATACCGTTTTAGCGGTAATGGCGAACTTTCCGGGCATAACCTTGGAAATTTAATGTTAAAGGCGCTCGATCACCTCAGTGTGCGGCCTCTGGAAGCCATCAATTTAATTCGAAATTTATTAAAGGTGGACGCGTTTTTAATCCCGATGTCTGAGCAACCTGTCGATTTGATGGCCACCGACAGTGAAGGACATCCGGTTTATGGCGAAGTCAATATTGACCAGCTTCATGCGCCAATCCAGGAATTAATGCTGTTTCCGAAGGTGCATGCAACTCGCGAAGCGGTACAGGCAATTGCAGAAGCGGATTTGATTATCATTGGCCCTGGCAGCTTTTACACCAGCCTGCTGCCGCTGCTGCTGCTGGACGATCTGGCGCAGGCATTACGCCGGACACCCGCACCGGTAGTTTATATTGGTAACCTCGGTAAAGAACTCAGCCCGGCCGCCGCCAGCCTGACGCTGGCAGACAAACTGGCAATTATGGAGCAGTATGTCGGCAAAAAAATCATCGATGCCGCCATTGTTGGCCCAAAAGTCGACACGCAGGCCGTTAGCGATAGGTTAATCATTCAGGAAGTGCTGGAAGCCAGCGACATTCCCTACCGCCACGACAGACATCTGTTGCGCGTTGCGCTAGAGAAAGCAGTGCAACATCTGGGTTAAGACGCGGGCGAGGGAATTTTCTCTCGCCCCAGCGCTTTGCTTAATTTCTTAAGGTTGTCTTAAAAAACGGCTGTCAGCATAGCGCTACTTTCATTGCAGGATCTGTCTATGCGTATGCTTCATCTTCGTCGGCCAACCTTAAGCCGTCTACATTTTATTCTGATCTTTGCGGCTTATATTGCGCTGGGCCTGAATATTGCGTTTTATCACCAGGCATTCACTTTATTGCCGGTGAACTCATTGCATAGCTGGCTGGTTTTTCTCTCCATGCCGCTGGTCGCTTTCAGCGTTATTAATATTGTGCTGTCTCTGGCGTCGTTTGTGCGTCTTGATCGCCTGGTTATCTCACTCTTTGTGCTGGTGAGTTCGGCGGCACAGTATTTCATTTCGACGTTTGGCATCATTATCGATCGTTCGATGATCACCAATATTCTCGACACCACCCCAGCGGAAAGTTTCGCCCTGCTGTCGACTAAATTGGTGCTGACGCTGCTGCTGACAGGCATTCTGGCAGTGGTTATCGCCTGGTGGATTAATATTAAACCCGCCCGTTCAGCGTTACGCAGCGTGATGTTGCGCGTTGCCAGCATCATTATTTCTGTGCTGATTATCGTGGCAGTCGCGTTGTTGTTTTATAAAGATTACGCCTCGCTGTTTCGCAATAATAAAGAGCTGGTGAAATCACTCAGCCCGTCAAACTCAATTACTGCTTCACTGTCGTGGTATTCCCATAATCGCACCGCCAATCTGCCACTGGTACGCATTGGCGAAGATGCGCGTCAACGCCCTGAAATGCAGCACGGTGCGCGTAAAAACCTCACCATTCTGGTGCTGGGTGAAACCTCGCGCGCGGCAAACTTTTCGCTCGGCGGGTATGAGCGTGAAACCAACCCGTTGTTAAAACAAGATAACGTCATCTACTTCCCGAACACCGCTTCCTGTGGAACCGCGACCGCCGTCTCCGTGCCGTGCATGTTTTCCGGCATGCCGCGCGCTCACTATGACGATCAACTGGCGGCGCATCAGGAAGGGTTGCTGGATATTATTCAACGTGCGGGCGTCAATGTGTTGTGGAATGAAAACGATGGCGGCTGTAAAGGCGCATGCGATCGTGTTCCGCACCAGGATATGACGCAATTAAACTTGCCGGATTACTGTATTAAAGGCGAATGCCAGGATGAGATTTTATTCCACGATCTCGCCAGTTATATCGATAAATTACAGGGTGACGGGCTGATTGTATTACACACCATCGGCAGCCACGGGCCGACGTATTACAACCGCTACCCGGCGCAGTTCCGTAAGTTTACACCGACCTGTGATACCAATGAAATTCAGACCTGCTCACAGCAGCAGCTGATTAATACCTATGACAACACCATTTTGTACGTCGATTATATTGTTGATAAAGCGATAAAATTGCTGCAATCGAAGCAGGATAAATTTACCACCAGCCTGGTTTATCTCTCCGATCACGGTGAGTCGCTTGGCGAAAATGGCGTTTACTTGCACGGCCTGCCGTACTCCATCGCGCCGGAAACACAAAAACATGTTCCGCTGCTGATTTGGCTGTCGCAGGAGTATGAAACGCGCTATGGCGTGAACAGTCAGTGTCTGCAAAAAAATGCGCGGGAGAAGGCGATTTCACAGGACAACCTCTTCCCGACGATGTTGGGTATACTGGGTGTCAGCACAAAAGAGTACCGTGCTGAAGACGATCTGTTAACCGCGTGTCGGGGGCAGTTGAAATGAAAATTCTGGTGGTTGAAGACGATGCTCTGCTGTTGCAGGGGTTGATTCTGGCGATGCAAAGCGAAGGGTACGCCTGCGATGGCGTTTCTACCGCGCATGAAGCTGCGCTGTGTCTGGCGAACGGTCATTACAGCCTGCTGGTGCTCGATTTGGGTCTGCCGGATGAAGACGGTTTACATCTGCTCACCCGTCTGCGCCGCGAAAAATATACGCTGCCGGTATTGATCCTCACCGCCCGCGATACGCTTGAAGATCGCGTTGCGGGGCTGGATACCGGGGCAGACGACTACCTGGTCAAACCCTTTGCGCTGGACGAGCTGAACGCCCGCATTCGCGCGCTGCTGCGCCGCCATAATAACCAGGGCGATAACGAAATCAGCCACGGTAATCTGACGCTGAATGTAACCCGCCGCCAGGCGTGGCTGGATGAACAGTTGCTGGAGCTGACCCCGAAAGAGTACGCCCTGCTGTCGCGCCTGATGCTAAAAGCCGAAAGCCCGGTACACCGGGAGATCCTCTATAACGATATTTACAACTGGGATAACGAACCGTCGACGAATACGCTGGAAGTACATATCCATAATTTGCGCGACAAAATCGGCAAATCGCGCATCCGTACCGTACGTGGGTTTGGCTATATGCTGGTGCAACCGCAGGAACGGAGCTGATTGATGGCGCTCTTCAATTTCAGGCGCTGGAGCATGCGCCGCCGTTTGTTACTCACCATCGGTGGCATTCTGGTGTTTTGCCAGTTAGTTAGCGTGTTCTGGCTGTGGCATGAAAGCGAAGAGCAAATCCAGTTACTGGTACAGGCAGCCATTCATAACCACAACAATCGCAAACATATCGAGCATGAAGTCCGCGAAGCGGTGGCCAGCCTGCTGGTGCCAAGCCTGCTGATCATCGGCCTGGCGTTGCTGCTCTGTATGCAGGCGGTAAAAGCCATTACCCGCCCGCTGCTTGAGTTGCAGGAAGAGCTGAATAAACGTACACCAAACAACCTGCAACCCATCACGTTGAACAATAGCGTCAGCGAAGTGGAAGCTGTTACCTCATCGATTAATGAGCTGGTCTCCCGCCTGACGCTAACCCTCGACAGAGAACGGTTGTTCACCGCCGACGTTGCCCATGAGCTGCGCACACCGCTGGCGGGGTTACGTCTGCATCTGGAATTGATGGCGAAAACCAGCGGTATCAACGTCGACCCGCTGGTACAGCGCCTTGAACAAATGACGGAAAACATTGCCCAGCTGTTGCTGCTGGCGCGCGTCGGGCAGTCTTTCTCCGCTGGCAGCTATCAGCAAGTGATGCTGTTGCAGGATGTTGTTCAACCAATTCGTAGTGAGCTGGAAAACATGCTGACCGCGCGCGAACAGAGGCTGGAAATCGCAGAGCCAGAAAGTGACATTGCGGTCGCCGGGGATGCCACGCTGCTGCGGCTGCTGGTGAGAAACCTGGTGGAAAACGCGCACCGCTATAGCCCAGCAGGATCGGCGATTACCGTGCGTATCGAAAACGCTGCCACACCGGTACTTGCGATAGAAGATGAAGGACCAGGCATTGATGAAAGCCGCAGCGGAGAGCTCAGTAAAGCCTTCGTACGCATGGACAGCCGCTATGGCGGCGCAGGTCTGGGATTAAGCATTGTGTCGCGTATCGCGCAACTGCATGATGCGCAGTTCTTTTTACACAATCGGCTGACACAGTCTGGCGTGCGGGCGTGGGTTAAATTTCTCCCGGCTGCTCGCCAGGTATAAATCAATAAGTCAGCACCCAAAGATGGGCAAACCCAATGACTAACGCCAGCGCGAAAGCGACGGCAAAAAATTCACGAACCTTAAATTGCTGCATCAGATTGCCCTCCAGAATACCGGTGGGCAGTGTGTCAGGCGTAGGTTAAGCCAACATTAAGAGAGCCCTAACCGGCTCTCTTTTTTGTTATTTTGTGCGATCAAATTACCTGAAGAGATTACGATGCGGCAATAAATAGCTCGCGCAGCTGGTGCAGCTGGTCGCGCACTTTCGCCGCCTCTTCAAACTCCAGGTTCTGCGCATGTTGCATCATCTGGCCTTCCAGCTCGTGGATTTTCTGCTGCAGCGCTTTCGGCGTGAGCGCCAGTTCAGCAGCTTCCACCTGAGCAGGGGTGCGCGCTTTGCCACGCCCTTTCGCGCGCGTCTTCGCCAGCCCTTCGCCAAGCGCAAGAATATCCACCACTTTCTTGTTCAGACCTTGCGGCGTAATACCGTGCTCTTCGTTATATTGCTGCTGTTTTTCACGACGGCGCTCGGTTTCGCCAATCGCTTTCGCCATTGACGGCGTGATCCTGTCGCCATAAAGAATGGCTTTACCGTTAATGTTACGTGCGGCGCGGCCAATGGTCTGGATAAGCGAACGCTCGGAACGCAGGAACCCCTCTTTGTCGGCATCCAGAATCGCCACCAGCGACACTTCCGGCATATCCAGCCCCTCACGTAGCAAGTTGATGCCGACCAGCACGTCGAACTCGCCAAGGCGCAAATCGCGGATAATCTCCATACGTTCAACGGTGTCGATATCCGAGTGCAGATAACGTACCCGCTCGCCATGCTCTTCCAGATATTCCGTAAGATCTTCCGCCATGCGTTTGGTCAGCGTCGTGACCAAAACACGTTCATTAATCGCGGCGCGCAGGCGAATTTCAGAAAGCAGATCGTCCACCTGAGTCGCCACCGGGCGCACTTCAATCACCGGATCGAGCAGGCCAGTCGGGCGCACCACTTGATCAATCACTTCGCTGCCTGATTTCTCCAGCTCGTAATTACCTGGCGTCGCCGAAACATAAATCGACTGCGGTGCCAGCGCTTCAAACTCTTCAAATTTTAACGGCCGGTTATCCAGCGCCGACGGCAGGCGGAAACCATATTCCACCAGCGTCTCTTTACGCGCGCGGTCGCCGCGATACATCCCGCCAATCTGCGGAATGGTAACGTGTGATTCGTCGATCACCAGCAGACCATCAGCAGGCAAGTAGTCGAACAGCGTCGGCGGCGGCTCGCCCGGCCCACGACCGGAAAGATAGCGCGAGTAGTTTTCAATCCCCGAGCAGTAGCCCAGCTCGTTCATCATCTCCAGGTCGAACTGAGTACGCTGGCTGAGCCGCTGCTCTTCCAGCAGTTTATTATTGGCCAGCAGCGACTTACGGCGTTCAGCCAGCTCAACTTTGATCTCTTCCATCGCCTGCACGATACGCTCGCGTGGCGTCACGTAGTGCGTTTTCGGGTAGATGGTGAAACGCTGGATGCCCGATTCAATATGACCGGTCAGCGGATCGAATAGCGACAGCCGTTCAACTTCTTCATCGAATAATTCGATACGCAGCGCCAGATCGTCAGATTCCGCCGGGAACACATCGATAACTTCGCCACGCACGCGGAAAGTGCCGCGCTGGAACGCCTGATCGTTGCGGGTATATTGCAGCTCCGTCAGGCGGCGCAGGATCGCGCGCTGATCGATGATCATGCCCTTAGTCAGGTGCAGCATCATTTTCAGGTAGAGGTCCGGATCGCCCAGACCGTAGATGGCAGAGACGGATGCCACCACAATCACATCGCGACGCTCCAGTAACGCCTTCGTTGCTGACAGACGCATCTGCTCGATATGTTCATTCACCGAGGCATCTTTTTCGATAAAGGTGTCGGAACTTGGGACATACGCTTCCGGCTGGTAGTAATCGTAGTAAGAGACGAAATACTCCACCGCGTTATCCGGGAAGAACTCTTTCATTTCACCATACAGCTGCGCAGCCAGCGTTTTATTCGGTGCCAGCACCATTGTTGGGCGCTGGAGATCGGCAATCACATTAGCAACGGTGAATGTCTTCCCTGAACCCGTCACCCCGAGCAGCGTCTGGTGCGCAAGGCCGTCTTCCAGACCTTCCTTGAGGCGGCGGATAGCTTCAGGCTGATCGCCGGAAGGACGAAAAGCGGAATTCAGTTTGAACGGTTTACTCATGAACGGCTACCTGATGAAGGAATGAGCGGGCAGGTAACACATTTTACTCACCCTGTTCACTTTTGCCAATAAATAACACTGGATGAAAAAACAGTAGCGAAATAGGCAATCTGTTCTACTCCCCGTTAGGGCGTCGCTTCTCCCCTCAAATTTCAGCGCGGACAAGATAAAACACCAACCCTTTCAGGTTATCCCCAAAATTTTTCCTCTTTTAACATTTGTCAAGCGAGCCTTTGAAAGTTTTGTGGCAGCGAGTGACACTTTTCTTACAGGCATTGCTTTTATATAACCTTTTGATTATTAGATATAATTTCAAAAAGACGTGTTTAACACCAATTCAGGCGCAACCCGCGTCCTTTCTCGCTTGCCGCATGTTTTCTAACTCTAATACACAAGGTTATCCACAGGAATAGTGGATAACTGCCGCCAGGCCGGACACCTCGCCTTCCCGCCAAATCCCATTTTGTCCCAGGCAGGTGCCGCTAAAAATTTTTTATCATTTCTTTTTGATAATTATCAGCAAACGAAACGCAGGATCCGCATGAGATCGTTCTCACAGATCCGGCCATTACTGCACCACAACTCAACACTGCAAGCACTGGCAAAGTGCAGAATTTTTACCTGGCTTCTTCCCTCCTCGCGTTTTAAAAGCCACTTTTCTCAGCGGCATCCGAAAAAAAAGCCTTTTTTATGTTCTGGCAAGCCTTTTGCAGAATCATCTTGGTCATCAGATCCGAAACAAGGAGCGGACAATGTTGAGCTTACGCGCAGTAAATCAGTATTACGGTAATCAGCATACATTGTGGAATGTCGACCTCGATTTATCCCCCGGGGTCTGCACATCAGTTATTGGGTTGCCAGGCATGGGCAAAACGACACTGGTGAATTGCATCACCGGCTATTTGCCGATTGAAAGCGGTAGCATGATTTGGCAGGACGCGGGCGCTCCGCCGCGCGACCTGCTCTCTTTGCAAGCCGAACATCGCAGCGCCATCGGCATCAGCTATGTGCCGCAGGACAGGCGGATTTTTTCGCAACTCACCATTGAGGAAAATCTGCATGTCGCCATGCGCGCCGGAAGTGAACCGGGCAGCGCAGTGCGCCGGGATATTTACGATTTGTTCCCGGAACTGTATGAGCTGCGCCAGGTACGTGGCGCGGAGCTATCAGAGGATAATCAACAACAGTTGGCGATGGCGCGAGCGCTGGTTACGCACCCACGGCTGTTGATCCTGGATGAGCCGACCCGCGGTCTGGGTCAGGCCTTTATTCACAAACTGGGGAATTTGATCGTGCGGCTCAACCAGGAGTTTGGCATGACCATTCTGCTGGCTGAACAGCACTTGTCATTTATTCGCCGGGTCGCCGACCGTTTCTGTCTGCTGCACCGTGGGCGCAATGTCGCGCAGGGCGATGTTAAACAACTTGATGATCCGTTGCTTTCAAAATGGATGACGTCGGAGTCAGGACGCTGAGATCAAGATAATGACCCGTTTTTTCTTTTTCCGGTGCGTGGGCAAACCAGGGAATTTCGCCAATCAGCGGAGCCTGCATCACGCGCCGAAGCGTTGCCAGATACTCCTGGTGCCGCTTACCCGGCAGCACCACATCGTTGGCAATCCACCCCGCCAGCCGTAACCCCGCCTGGCGCACCGCTTGCGCGGTTAGCATGGCATGGTTAATACAACCGAGTTTCACCCCGACCACCAGAATCACCGGTAGCTGTTCCTGCGCCACCCAATCGGCGAAGGTGAACGTCTCGGAAAGCGGTGTAAACCAGCCTCCCGCACCTTCAACCAGCAGCCACTCCGCCTGCGTTTCCAGCGCGCGCAGCCCGGCAGACATCACCTGCACATCAATCGGTTCACCCACATCGGCACTGACAATATGCGGTGATGTCGGTTCTGCAAAGGTATACGGATTAACGGTTTTATACGCCATCGGCAGGCTGCTGTGGTGCTGCAGCGCCAGTGCATCGCTGTTGCGCAGCCCCTCTGCGGTCATCTCACTCCCGGAAGCCACCGGTTTATACCCCGCGCTGCGTAAACCGCGTAGGTTCGCCGCTTGCAACAGCGCACAACTGGCGACTGTTTTCCCAACTTCCGTATCCGTACCGGTCACAAAATAACGTTCAATCACGGACAACAACTCCCCAAAAAAGATGGTATGTCAGCGGGTATTTGCCCTGCTGCTGCGGCCAGGCCAGCTGCAAGCGTTGCAGTTTGCCGCGAGTCAGCCCCTGCTGCCTGCCCGCATGTAAATGTGTTGCGCCAATACCTTTTAGCGAGCGCAGTGCGGCGGTGGCATCGTCAAAATGCAAGGTTATCGTTTCAACCCCACTGCGCAGACGCCAGCCACGTAACGCCTGCTCGATTGTGGGCAAAGTTAAGAAACGGTTGGCGTGCGGATGGTCATCAATCGCGCGCCACGCTTCGTTCAGCTCCGGCAGCGAGGCCGCGACCAGTGTCGTAAAAGCAACACAACCGCCGGGCTGGGTGACGCGATACATCTCCCCGATAGCCTGGCGCAAATCATCACACCACTGCACCGCCAGGTTGCTCCAGACCAGCGAAAATTGCGCATCCGCCAGCGGCATGGCTTCAATGTCACCACGGACATAGCGCTGGGCACTGTGCTGGCGGCGCGCTTCATCAAGCATATTCACTGAGAGATCCAACGCCGTTACCTCACTGCCCTGCCCGCGCCAGTAGCGGCTCATCGTGCCGGGTCCACAACCGGCGTCCAGCACCTGAGCGGGCGTGACAGCGCCCAACCTGGATAACAGCAGATCGGTGCTTCGGCGCTGCAATTCGTCGTGCTGAGCGTAACTCTTCGCCGCGCGGCCAAAAGCAGCGGCGACCGCCTGTTTATTCACTGTCATGCAAGGCCTCCAGCAAGCGGTCGATATCGTCGAACTGGTGCTCTGCGGTCAGCGTCAGGCGCAAACGTGCCGTGCCCGGCGGTACGGTGGGCGGGCGAATGGCAGTCACCCAACAGCCGCGCTGGCGCAAGCGTTCTGCCAGCCACAGTGCGCGGCTATTCTCGCCGACAATCAGCGGTTGAATTGCGCTGGAGGAATCGGTCATCGTCACGGCCTGATGTGCCACGCCGTGGCGAAAATGGGCAATCAGCGCCGCCAGCTTTTCACGCCGCGCATTACCGTCGTCGCTACGAATAACCTGCAATGCCGCCCCCAGCGCCACGGCCTGCGCCGGGGGCATTGAGGTGCTGTAAATCAGATGGCGGGCAAATTGCAGCAGGTAATCCGCTACCGTGTTGCTGCACAACACCGCCGCACCGCTGACGCCAAAACCTTTGCCGAAGGTCACCACCAGCACCTCCGGCTTGATGCCGTGTAAGTGACAACTGCCGCGCCCTTGCTCGCCGGACACACCAATGCCGTGCGCATCATCCACCATCAACCAGGCCTGTGCTTCCCGCGAGGCATCAGCAATGACCGCCAGCGGTGCGCTGTCGCCATCCATACTGAAAATGCCCTCGGTAACCACCAGTTGCTGCCCGGCAAGCGGTTTTGCCAGCAGCGTGGTCAGTTGCCCGGCATCGTTATGCGCGAAACGTCGCAGTTGTGCCTGACTGTGGCTGGCGGCCTCCAGCAGCGATGCGTGGCTTAATTTGTCAGCGACAATCCGGTCTTCTTTGCCCGTCAGCGCAGCAATCACCGCCTGATTGGCGGCAAAGCCAGAGATAAATAGCAACGCACGCGAGTAACCGAGCCAGTCGGCCAGTTCCTCCTCCAGCGCCTGGTGCGCGGTGGTATAACCACTCACATGCCCGGAACCGCCGCTGCCCACGCCATAACGCTCCGCGCCCTGTTGCCAGGCGCGGATCACGGCGGGATGCTGGCTTAAACCGAGGTAATCATTACTGGAGAAGTTGCAAAAGCGCTGCTCGCCAAGCGTAAGCCAGCGCCCCGCGCCCTGCGTGACGGTTTGCCTTCTGCGCAGCGCATCCGCCGCGCGGCGTTCACTCAGAGCGGTGTCTATGCGCTGCTGCCAGCTCATACGGCTGCCGCGTTGTAATACTGGTCGGTATCGGCGTGCAACAGTTGTTGCTCTATCTGCTGTTGCTGTTCATTGTCGCCGTTTTGCACCGCGGTCTGCTGCGGGTTCAGGCCAAGCTTACGGAACAGTTGCAGATCTTTATCCTCTTCCGGGTTCGGCGTGGTAAGCAGTTTGCAGCCGTAGAATATGGAGTTCGCCCCAGCCATAAAGCACATCGCCTGAGTTTGCTCATTCATCTGCTCGCGTCCGGCAGAAAGACGCACATGCGAGGTCGGCATCATGATGCGCGCAACAGCAATAGTGCGGATAAAATCAAAGGCGTCGACATCCTCGTTATCCGCCAGCGGCGTCCCTTTCACTTTGACCAGCATATTGATCGGCACGCTTTCCGGCGGTGTCGGCAGGTTCGCCAGTTGCAATAACAGACCGGCGCGATCGTTGACCGTTTCGCCAAGACCGACAATCCCGCCGGAGCAGACTTTAATCCCCGCGTCGCGCACTTTATCGAGCGTGTCGAGGCGCTCCTGATAGGTGCGGGTGGTGATGATGTTGCCGTAAAATTCCGGTGAGGTATCGAGGTTGTGGTTGTAGTAATCAAGCCCGGCGGAAGCCAGCCGCTGCGCCTGGTTTTCGTTGAGTGTGCCCAGCGTCATGCAGGCTTCCAGCCCCATCGCTTTCACCCCTTCGACCATTTTTTCGAGGTAGGGCATATCGCGATCGTGCGGGTTTTTCCACGCCGCGCCCATGCAAAAACGCGTCGATCCCGCGCGCTTCGCCTGGCGGGCAGACTCCAGCACTTGTTCAACTTCCATTAACCGTTCGGACTCCAGCCCGGTTTTATAGCGCGCACTCTGCGGGCAGTATTTACAATCTTCCGGGCAGGCACCGGTTTTAATCGACAGCAACGTGCTGACCTGAACCTGGCGCGGATCGAAGTGTTGGCGATGTACCTGCTGCGCTTCAAACAGCAGTTCAAGGAAAGGTTTTTCAAATAGCGCAGTCACTTGCGACATTGTCCAGCGTGCGTGGTGAGCCATCGGGCGTCTCCAAAGGGTGTTGTAAAATCGTTATTCAGTGTAGACTTGTAAACCTAAAACTTTTTAATTTGGTTTACAAGTCGATTATGACCCTGGACGATCTCGCCTTTGACACGCGACATATCTGGCACCCTTACACCTCGATGACCTCCCCGTTGCCCGTTTACCCGGTACAGTCCGCACAGGGTTGCGAACTGATACTCAGCAGCGGCGAACACCTGGTGGACGGCATGTCCTCCTGGTGGGCTGCGATCCACGGCTACGGGCACCCGGACATTAACGCAGCGATGAAAGCGCAAATCGACGCGGTGTCTCATGTGATGTTTGGCGGCATCACCCACCAACCGGCAATCGACCTGTGCCGCAAGCTGGTCGCGATGACACCGGAACCGCTGGAGTGCGTCTTTCTGGCAGACTCCGGTTCAGTTGCGGTCGAAGTGGCGATGAAAATGGCGCTGCAATACTGGCAGGCGAAAGGCGAGTCACGGCAACGTTTTCTCACCTTCCGTAACGGCTATCACGGCGACACGTTTGGCGCGATGTCGGTCTGCGATCCGGATAACTCCATGCACAGCCTGTGGAAAGGCTATTTGCCGGAAAACCTATTTGCACCCGCGCCGCAAAGCCGTTTTGACGGCGAGTGGGACGAGCACGACATGGTGGCTTTCGCGCGGCTGATGGCGGCCCATCGCCATGACATTGCCGCAGTGATTTTAGAGCCTGTCGTGCAGGGCGCGGGCGGCATGCGCATCTACCACCCGGAATGGCTGAAGCGCATCCGTAAGATGTGCGATCGGGAAGGCATCTTGCTGATTGCCGATGAAATTGCCACCGGTTTTGGCCGCACCGGCAAGCTGTTTGCCTGCGAACATGCCGGGATCGCCCCGGACATTCTGTGCCTTGGCAAAGCCTTGACCGGCGGCACGATGACGCTTTCGGCAACGCTCACCACACGCAACGTGGCAGAAACTATCAGCAACGGTGAAGCGGGCTGCTTTATGCACGGGCCAACATTTATGGGCAATCCGCTGGCCTGCGCGGCCGCCAACGCCAGTCTCGGGATTTTGCAAAGCGGCGCGTGGCAAACGCAGGTGGCAGCGATTGAAGCACAGTTAAACGCGGAGTTGGCTCCCGCGCGCGACGCGGTCAATGTTGCCGACGTGCGCGTGCTGGGGGCCATCGGCGTGGTGGAAACCCGCTCGCCAGTCAATATGGC
The DNA here is from genome assembly GCF_042788095.1 of Kosakonia sp. YIM B13571. Taxonomy (NCBI): domain Bacteria; kingdom Pseudomonadati; phylum Pseudomonadota; class Gammaproteobacteria; order Enterobacterales; family Enterobacteriaceae; genus Kosakonia; species Kosakonia sp. YIM B13571. Next base: position 450,233 of record NZ_JBHZPL010000001.1, read on the forward strand.
CGCGCTACAACGCTTCTTTGTTGAACAAGGCGTGTGGATTCGCCCATTTGGTCGCCTGATCTACCTGATGCCGCCGTATATCATCACCCCGGAGCAGCTCTCCCGTTTGACCCGCGCCGTCAATGCTGCCGTGCTGCGCGATGACCTTTTTGCCTGAGGTTTTGCCGGGGATCGGCTACACTTCCCGCACGCATAAAAAGCAGAAACAGGAGTGCATATGAAGCTGGTCAGCCATGATTTACGCGACGGCGAAAAACTGCCCCATCGCCATGTGTTCAACGGCATGGGCTACGATGGCGACAATATCTCCCCGCATCTGGCGTGGGATGAGGTTCCTGCCGGAACCAAAAGTTTTGTCGTAACCTGCTACGATCCGGACGCGCCGACCGGCTCCGGCTGGTGGCACTGGGTAGTAGCGAACCTTCCCGCCGATACGCGCGTTCTGCCGCAAGGCGCAGGTTCCGGCCTGGCGGCATTACCGGATGGCACGGTGCAGACGCGCACCGATTTCGGCAAAGCTGGTTATGGCGGCGCAGCACCGCCGAAAGGCGAAACCCACCGCTATATCTTTACCGTGTATGCCCTGGATGTGGAGCAAATTGAGGTCGATGAAAACGCCAGCGGCGCGATGGTCGGTTTTAATGTCCACTTCCATACGCTATCCAGCGCCGCGATCACCGCTCTTTTTAGCTAAAAAGATGGGATTTACAGCCGATTGTACAAATCGGCTTCCCGTTTCGCTCAACTTAGTATAAAAAAGCAGGCTTTGAAGTCCTCTTTCAACTTTTGCATAGTCTGGAGCTCCCCTTGAACACATCATCGGTTTCCCGTCTGGCGCTGGCGCTCGCTTTTGGCGTGACACTGACCGCCTGTAGCTCAACTCCGCCGGCGGAACGTCCGTCTGAACAGAAAGCGCCTGGCACCGCCGCGCGCCCAATCCTCAGCGCAGGTGAAGCGAAAAACTTTGTAGCGGACCGCTATTTTACCGCCATGACGCCAGATAGCGCGGCATGGAAACCGGTCTCCATTCGTCTGCCGGAAAAAGCGAACTTCGTGGTCGGCCCGGCCGGTACGCCGGGTGTGACGCACACCACCATTCAGGCAGCGGTAGACGCGGCGATCAATAAACACGCCAGCGATCGTCAGTACATCGCGGTGATGCCGGGTGAATATGAAGGTACCGTGTACGTGCCTGCTGCGTCGGGCAGTGTGACCATTTACGGTACCGGCGAGAAAGCGCTGGATGTGAAAATCAAACAGGCCATCGACGCCGAAATGGACCCGAACAGCTGGCGTCGTCTGGTCAATCCGTCGGGCAAATACATGCCGGGCAAACCAGCGTGGTATATGTTCGATAACTGCCAGAGCAAACGTACTGCCACCGTTGGTGTGATGTGCTCGGCAGTATTCTGGTCACAGAACAATGGCCTGCAACTGCAAAACCTGACCATCGAAAATACGCTGGGCGACAGCGTTGACGCGGGCAATCACCAGGCAGTGGCGCTGCGCAGCGATGGCGATAAAGTGCAGATCAACAACGTTAATATTCTGGGCCGCCAGAACACCTTCTTTGTGACCAACAGCGGCGTGGATAACACCCTGCGCACCGATCGTCAGACCCGCACGCTGGTGACTAACAGCTACCTTGAAGGCGATGTTGATATCGTGGCTGGTCGCGGCGCGGTGGTGTTTGATAACACTGATTTCCGCGTAGTGAACTCGCGCACCCAGCAGGAAGGTTACGTGTTCGCACCGGCGACCCTGTCTAACCTTTATTACGGTTTCCTCGCCGTGAACAGCCGCTTTAACGCCGCCGGTAACGGTGTGGCACAGCTCGGCCGTTCACTGGACGTTGATGGCAACACCAACGGCCAGGTAGTGATCCGCGATAGCGTGATCAACGAAGGTTTTAACGTGGCGAAACCGTGGGCCGATGCCGCCGTTTCTGGTCGTGCTTACGCCGGTAACACCGGAGCCGTTGACGATAAAGGCAACGTGCAGCGCGAGCTGAACAACCCGCAGTTCAACCGCATGTGGGAGTTCAACAACCGCGGCGTTGGCAGCCAGGTTGTGGCGATCCCGAAGAAATAAGCCGCTCTTGACAATAAAAAACCTCGCCGCGGCGAGGTTTTTTTATGCGCGAAATGCAGCATCAGAAGGCGTTAACCACTACCCACATTGGCCCCTGACCTACCGCATAGCGGAATTTTTCGGTCAGCAAACCTTGCTCGCCGCCAATCTCATACACCGCAATGTGGTGCGATTTCTGCCCGGCGGCAATCAGGTATTGACCGCGATTATCGATATTGAAGCCGCGCGGCTGCGTTTCTGTCGGCTGGAAGCCTTCGATAGACAGTACGCTGCCATCTTCAGAAACGCTGAACACGGTGATAAGGCTGGCGGTGCGATCACAGGTGTACAGGTGACGACCATCCGGCGTAATGTGAATATCCGCCGCCCAGCGCGTGTCGCTGAAATCCGCAGGCATCATATCCAGCGTCTGCACACACTCGATGTTACCGTGCGCGTCGCTGAGCTGCCAGACATCCACTGAACCGTTGAGCTCATTGACGCAGTAGGCGAAACGCTGGTTCGGATGAAACGCCATATGACGCGGGCCAGCGCCCTCAACAGTTGTAACTTCAGCGGGATCCTGCGCCGTCAGGTTGCCGTCATCGGCCAGCGTAAACAGGCAGATGCGATCCTGTTTCAGTGCCGGTGTCCACAGGGTGCGGTTGTCCGGGGAGATATTCGCCGAGTGGCACCCTTCCAGCCCTTCCACCACATCAACAATCCCGACCGGCAGACCGTCGTCCAGACGGACGACACTCACACTGCCCGCGTTGTAGGATGCGCTGAACAGGAAGCGCCCGCTGCGATCGGTCGAAATATGCGTCGGGCTGCCCGGCAACGGAGATTCCGCAGCGAAAGTCAGGGCACCATCATCCGGCGCAATACGATACGCGAGAACGCGAAATTCAGGGCGAACCCCGACATAGAGGTAACGTTTATCCGGGCTAACGACCATCGGCTGTACTTGGCCGGGAACATCCACCACCTGGACAAGCGTCAGGCTACCTTCAGAGTTCAAGCGCCAGACGTGGATCTGCTGACTTTCCGGGCTGGCGGTATAAACGGTTTGTTTCATGAACGCTCCTTTCCTCTAATTCTTTTTTGCATTAAGTAACCAGGATAGCTGCTTTTGTTGGTTGATGCTGAATTTTACCCGGAGATTTTGCGCATCCGTTGACCCGGTGTACCATCCCCGGACATTTGAATTTCAACATCGACCACGGAATACGATATGACTTCGCGCGTGATTGCACTGGATTTAGACGGTACGCTACTGACCCCGAAAAAAACGCTTCTGCCCTCATCCCTTGAAGCGCTGGCTCGCGCAAAAGCCGCCGGACATCAACTCATTATCGTGACCGGTCGACATCATGTTGCCATCCATCCTTTTTATCAGGCACTGGCGCTGGATACACCTGCAATTTGCTGTAATGGCACTTATTTGTATGATTATCATGCAAAAAAAGTGTTAAGCGCCGATCCATTGCCGGTTTCACAAGCCCAGCAGTTAATCACACTGCTTGATGAGCACGCAGTTCACGGCCTGATGTACGTCGACAACGCCATGCTGTATGAAAAACCAACCGGTCATGTTGAACGCACCAACACCTGGGCGCAACAGTTGCCGCCAGAGCAGCGCCCGGTCTTCCAGCAAGTGACGTCTCTGCGCACAGCGGCGCAGGAAGTTGAGTCTATCTGGAAATTCGCGCTCACCGATGAAGACACGCAGAAACTGAAAAATTTTGCCCACCACGTGGAACAAACGCTGGGGCTGGAGTGCGAGTGGTCATGGCATGACCAGGTGGATATCGCCCGTGCGGGCAACAGCAAAGGCAGACGTCTGAGCGAATGGGTGGCGTCACAGGGATTATCGATGAGGGACGTGGTGGCATTTGGGGATAACTATAACGATATCAGCATGCTAGAAGCCGCCGGTATTGGCGTGGCGATGGGTAATGCCGACGACGCGGTAAAAGCCCATGCCAACGTGGTAATTGGCGATAACACCGTCGACAGCATCGCGAAATTTATCTACCAAGAGCTGCTATAAACGCCCGTTCAGATTTGCCCGATGGTTCAGGTTTAGCCCCTTACGCAGGGGCTTAGGGATTGACCGCAGGAAGATGAATTTGCCTGGCTGCGCGCATTTATATCCCGGACAATCACGAAGTTATCGATACGCTCTTGATTTGCGCATAAAGCCATTGACCCGGTTTCACGGCTAGCTCATCTCTGGCCCACGGACTGATACGCGCCCATAACGTGCGGCTGCCCACTTCCAGTTGTACTTCCACCTGACCATCGACATCAAAGCACTGTGCCACTTTCGCACGCAGAATATTACGGATACTGGTATTCATTGGCGGCTGCAGCACCAGTGAAACATCCGTTGCCTGAATACGGATCCGCAGCGCGCTTTGCAGCGGCAGATCGACTTTGTTGACCCAGATATGCTGGTCGCCCAGCGCCAGCGCCGTCATCGCATAGTGCGGATGGTGCTCCAGCACCACCACTTTCAACACGCTACTTTGCTGCTCTGCGGGCAACCACGGATTCATCACACGGCTACCCCAGACATCTTCCAGGCTACCGAAGGCCTTCACTTCTCCCGCCTCCAGCACCATTACTTTATCCGCCAGATGCAGGATTTCATCCAGGGAGTGGCTGACGTACAGCATCGGGATATTGATCTCCTGCGCCAGCCGTTGCAGGTACGGCAGCAGTTCGCGCTTACGAGGGATATCCAGCGACGCCAGCGGTTCATCCAGCAACATCAATTCTGGCGCGGTTAACAACGCACGGCCAATAGCTACACGTTGTTTCTCCCCGCCGGAAAGCCCGCCGGGTAAGCGATCGAGCAACGGTTCAATACCGAGTAACGCCACCAGCTTATCGAACTGGCCAGCCATTGATTTAGCCATGCCGTAACGCAGGTTGCCGCGCACTTTGTAATGGGGAAACAGCCGCGCATCCTGGAAAACATAGCCGACACGCCGCTTCTCCGGCGGCAGGCAAATTTTGCTTTCGGTATCAAACAGCACGCGATTATTCAGCGCAATCCGCCCCTGCTGCGGGTGTGTCAGACCGCCAATCGCATTAATTAACGAGGTTTTACCGGCCCCCGAAACGCCAAAAATCGCGGTGATGCCGCTGGCAGGCAGTGTTTCAGCAATGTGTAAGCGATGCGTACCCAGCGTCTGGGTGAAATTAAGCTCCAGCATAACTTACCTCCCTGTCCTTTCGCGGCTAATACGGGCCAGCCATTCGGAAACCAGCAGCGAAACCAGTGCCAGCACAATTGAGATAATACATAACCGCGCCGCCGCGCCTTCACCGCCGGGCGTCTGAATCAAGGTGTACATCGCAGAGGGAATGGTGCGGGTTTCGCCCGGAATATTGGAAACGAAGGTGATCGTCGCGCCGAATTCGCCCAGTGAACGGGCAAAGGCTAAAACGGTGCCGACGATAATCCCCGGCAAGGTAAGCGGTAACGTGATGGTGAGAAAAACGCGCCAGCGCCCGGCACCTAACGTGCGCGCCGCCTGCTCCAGTTTGGTGTCAACGCCTTCCAGCGCCAGACGAATGGCGCGCACCATCAGCGGGAACGACATCACCGCTGCTGCCAATACCGCGCCGCGCCAGCTAAAGGCGAAGGTGATGCCAAACCAGTCATACAGCCACTGACCAATGAAACCGCGTCGCCCCATCGCCACCAGCAACAAATACCCCACCACCACCGGCGGCAGCACCAGCGGCAGGTGCAACAAACTGTCGAGCAGCGCTTTGCCCGGAAATGTGCAACGCACCAGCAGCCAGGCAAAGAAGATCCCAAATGGCAAACTGAAGACCACTGCCAGGGATGAGACTTTCAGGCTCAGCAATACCGCCTGCCATTCGGGATCCGTCAATATCATTAGTGCGTTGTAAATCCGTAACGTTTAAAGATTTCAGAAGCCTGCGGGCCTTTCAGGTAGTCATAAAACGCCGTTACCGTCGCGTTTTTATGGCCCTCGATAATAGCCAGCGGGTACTCAACTTTTTGGTGTGAATCTTCCGGGAAGGTCCCGACCACTTTCACCCCTTTACTGGCAACCGCGTCAGAGCCGTAGACAATGCCGAGCGGCGCTTCGCTGCGTTCCACTAACGCCAGCGCACCGCGCACATCCTCCGCCGGAGCCAGCTTCGGCGACAGGATTTCCCATGCGCCCAGTTTGGTCAATGCTTCTTTGGCATAAATCCCCGCCGGAACATGTTCCGGGTCGCCAACGGCCAGACGTCCGCCGTTCAGCAGACTGTTCCAGTCGGTTTTAGCATTAATGACGATATCGCCCTGCGCACTGCTTTTGGGTGCCACAACCACCAGGCTGTTACCGAGCAGTGTTGCGCGGGTGGCGGTATCGATAGATTTTTTCTCTACCGCGTAATCCATCCATTTCTGATCGGCAGAAATGAACAGATCCGCAGGCGCCCCCGCTTCAATCTGGCGCGCCAGTGTAGAAGAAGAGGCAAACGAGGAAACCACCTCGACATTTTTCTCTTTTTTATAGGCCGCCGCGATATCCTGCATCGCATTGGTCAGTGACGCTGCTGCAAAAACGGTAATTTTACTTTCATCAGCCAGAGCATGCCCGGCAACGGAAAGCGTTAATGTTGCCCCTGCAAAAAGGCGTAACCATGTACGTGCCATTTGTAACTCCTGTGAGTATCGTTATATATAAAAAAACATAACGATATTACCAGAGATTCTCAGCAGTTAGGTAATACCCATCAAGAATTAGCAACCTATATAAATATATCGGCAGGAAGTGGCGAAATCTTGAATATCTGACAGATAAACGCCCGCGAAAGCGGGCGTTTGCAAGAGAGGATCAGCGTTGCTGACGGCTTTGGTCGCGGCGACCGACGCCGGAAAACACGTTAAACACTTCACCCAGGCCATAAATCAGCCCCAGGATAATCGCCATCACGACAGGCACCATGACGACGGCAAACACCAGGCTTTTCAACAACTCAAACATAGTCGTCTCCAGAAAATGTGAACGGGGCATTCTAGCCTGATTCAGGTGAAAAACACTCGCCTTTTGTGCGATTGACCTCGCAGCTTTACGCGCATTCACCGGCATCAGGCTAGGCTTAGTGACGGTTTTCATTCACAATAGTTCTTTTGCCAGGACATTGCGTAATGCAGGCTGAAATTCTCCTCACACTCAAACTCCAGCAGCGCCTTTTTGCCGATCCGCGCCGGATCGCCCTGCTCAAGCAGATTGTTGAAACCGGCTCTATCAGCCAGGGCGCGAAGAACGCAGGCATCAGTTATAAAAGCGCCTGGGATGCCATTAATGAGATGAACCAACTCAGCGAACAAACGCTGGTTGACCGCGCAACAGGCGGTAAAGGCGGCGGCGGTGCGGTGGTGACGCGCTATGGGCAACGCCTGATTCAGCTTTACGATCTGCTGGCACAAATCCAGCAAAAAGCCTTTGACGTGCTAAGTGACGATGACGCCCTGCCGTTAAACAGCCTGCTGGCGGCGATTTCGCGTTTCTCGTTGCAGACCAGCGCGCGCAATCAGTGGTTTGGCACCATCACAGCGCGCGACCACAACCATGTGCAGCAACATGTCGACGTGCTGCTGGCGGACGGCGAAACCCGCCTCAAAGTCGCTATTACCGCGCAAAGCGGCGAACGCCTGGGCCTTGATGAAGGTAAAGAGGTGCTGGTGCTGCTGAAAGCGCCATGGGTGAATATCACGCAGGATGCCAAAAATGCTGCGCAGGCGGATAACCAGCTTACCGGGCGCATCAGCCATATCGAGCGCGGCGAGCAGCAAAGCGAAGTACTGATGACGCTGCCGGACGGCCAACTCCTATGCGCCACCGTGCCAACCCAGAAGATGGATAATTTGCAGGAACAGAGCGAAGTGACCGCATATTTTAATGCCGATCGCGTGATTATCGCCACGTTATGCTGATGGCATTGACAAGCTAACGCATTGCACGTATCCCTGAGTTTCTACGCTGCAAAAAATGGGATACATAATGTTATCATTGCAAATTTCGCAAGGTACGTTTCGTCTTAGCGACACCCGCACGTTGCACATTGAACACTTGGCGCTACGCGCTGGCGAAAGTTGGGCTTTTGTCGGCGCGAATGGCAGCGGCAAGTCGGCACTGGCTCGCGCACTGGCGGGGGAGTTGACCTTACTGAAAGGTGAACGCCAGTGCCAGTTTACCCGCCTCACCCGCCTCTCTTTCGAACAGTTGCAAAAGCTGGTCATCGACGAGTGGCAACGCAATAACACCGATATGCTCAGCCCCGATGAAGAGGATACCGGGCGTACCACCGCCGAGATTATTCAGGATGAGGTGCAAGACGCGCAGCGCTGTGCGCAACTGGCGGCGCAGTTTGGCATCTCGCATCTGCTGGAGAGGCGCTTTAAATACCTCTCGACCGGCGAAACCCGCAAAACGCTGCTGTGCCAAGCCCTGATGGCCGAACCGGATTTACTGATCCTTGATGAACCTTTCGACGGGCTTGACGTTCACTCACGCCAGCAACTGGCAGAGTTACTCGCGCGCCTCAATGCCGATGGCTATACATTAGTGCTGGTGCTAAATCGCTTTGATGAGATCCCGGATTTCGTGCAGCACGCCGGGGTTCTGGTGGATTGCGTGCTCACGGAAACCGGAGAAAAATCCGCGCTGCTGCAACAGGCGCTGATCGCCCAATTGGCCCACAGCGAAAAATTATCCGGTATCGCATTACCAGAACCCGACGCGCCCCCTGCGCGCGAAACATTGAGCGCAGATGCGCCGCTTATCGTGCTGAACGATGGCGTTGTCTCCTATAACGACCGGCCAATAATCGACCACCTTTCATGGACGGTAAACCCTGGCGAGCACTGGCAAATCGTCGGCCCGAACGGCGCGGGCAAATCCACCCTGCTGAGCCTGATAACCGGCGATCATCCGCAAGGCTACAGCAACGATTTAACATTGTTTGGTCGTCGTCGCGGCAGCGGTGAAACCATCTGGGATATCAAAAAGCATATTGGCTATGTCAGCAGCAGCCTGCATCTGGATTACCGCGTCAGCACCAACGTACGTAACGTCATCCTCTCTGGTTATTTCGACTCGATTGGCATTTACCAGGCGGTATCGGACAAACAACACAAACTGGCACAGCGCTGGCTGGATATTTTAGGTTTCGATGCACGTACCGCCGACGCGCCGTTTAGCAGCCTCTCCTGGGGTCAGCAGCGGCTGGCGCTGATTGTACGTGCGCTGGTCAAGCATCCGACGCTGCTCATTCTTGATGAACCGTTACAAGGTCTTGATCCTTTAAACCGCCAGCTTATTCGCCGCTTTGTTGATGTATTAATTAGCGAAGGCGAAACCCAACTTTTATTTGTTTCGCACCATGCTGGAGACGCGCCCGCTTGTATTACTCATCGCCTGGAATTTGTGCCAGAAGGCGACGGCTATCGCTATGAACTTGCACCACAATAATTAGGGGGATGATTCAATTTAGCCGGATATGATGTAATAGCCCCGTTTTAAATAAGCAACATAATAACGATCTCTGACTGGTCAGTTGGCAACATAAAATTGTCGGCGGCCAGTTTTTGTTATGGCAAGAAAAAAGCCCGTCGATGGACGCCGGGTAAAAAATTACGGGACTATGATGAATCAATTCTTCCGCATGACTCGCGCCGTTTCTCTGGCTGCGGCGCTGTTACTGGGTTTGTGCAGTGTCGCTTTCGCCGATGAGAGTGCGCAAACACCCGCTTCCGGGCAGGAAACACAATTAAAACAAGCCGTTGAAAATATGCAGCGAGCCAGCATTCACGGCCCGCATAAAATTGATCTTGGTAATCAGGCGATCCTGAACCTACCGGAAGGCTTCGCCTATATTCCGCCACAACAGGCAGCGGTATTTATGCGCGCGCTGGGTAACCATGTTGATAACAACTCATTTTATGGTCTGGTATTTAGCAATGATATTTCTGGCTTTGTTTCTATTGAATATGCCGGCGCCGGTTATATCAAAGATGACGATGCCAAAGACTGGGATGCCGACGAACTGCTGAGTAATTTGCAGGAAGGGACTAAAGCGGGCAATAAAGAGCGTAGCGAAAAAGGTATCCCGCCAATTGAAGTATTGGGTTGGGTAGAAAAACCCACCTACGAGGCGGCCTCGCACCGCTTGATTTGGTCTGCGGCTATCCGCGATATTGGCAGCAACGTGCCGGAAAAAGACCAGGGGGTTAACTACAACACTTACCTGCTGGGTCGCGAAGGTTATCTGTCATTAAACCTGGTGACCGATCGCGGCACCGTTGAGCAGGAAAAACCGCTCGCCAAAACGTTACTCGATGCCGTGAGCTTTAACGACGGCAAAAAATACAGCGACTTTAATGCCTCTACCGACAAGATTGCCGAATATGGCCTGGCAGCGCTGATTGGCGGCCTGGCGGCGAAAAAATTGGGCTTGCTGGCACTTATCGGTGTGACGTTGCTGAAATTCTGGAAACTGGGTCTGATAGCCGTAGCAGCATTCGGTATGGGTCTGAAAAAAATGCTGTTTCGCAAAAAAGCCGAGTAAACCATGAGCATGCTCTTAATGCTGCTTAAAGGAGCAAGCCTCGGGAAGTTTTTTCTTTCCGGGGCCACCATGCTGCTGTCGATTGCAACCTATGCGCTTGCCTTCGGCTGGCCTTATGCGACAGGGTTTGTGGTGCTGCTGTTTTGCCATGAGCTGGGGCACTATCTGGCGGCGCGTCAACGCGGGTTAGCAACGGGATTACCGATGTTTATCCCCTTCGTGGGTGCATGGATCGCGTTGAAAGATGAGCTACCAGATGCGGAAACCGAAGCCTGGGTCGGCGTTGCCGGCCCGCTGCTCGGCTCACTGGCCGCCCTGGGGTGCTACTATCTGGCAGAGTATTTCCACAGTTCACTGCTGATGGCGGTGGCCTATTCAGGTTTTGTGCTTAATCTGTTTAACTTGATCCCCGTGCCGCCGCTGGATGGCGGGCGCATTACGGTCGCCATCTCGCGCAAGATCTGGTATTTAGGCATTCCTGTACTGTTAGGTTTCTTTTACCTTCACCCGAGCCCGCTGTTACTGCTGGTGTGCTTTCTTGCGGCATCGCAAATCTGGGCGCGGCGCCATGATCAACCAAATATCGACACGCTGACCCCTGGCAAACGTCTGGAATATACGCTTTTGTACTTTGGGCTGATTGCCTGGCTCTCCCTGATGACTTATAACCTCCACGAGGCGTTATCCGGCTTTCGCTGACGCCGCCTGCGTTGCTGCACCGCAGTGACACCATTTTAAGACTTTTTACTTGCGTCGGACGAACCCCGCTATTGCGGGGTTTTTCTGGCGTTTACCCCACAAACCGGCTAGCAGAAAATTGAGTGTAAACGATTCCACTAATTTATCCCATGTCACAGTTTTCACCTCTCTGTTATGCTAAGGTTTATTCATATCAAATGCTTTATGGAGGGAATTATGCGAGTTCTGGTTACAGGTGGTAGCGGTTACATTGGAAGTCATACCTGCGTCCAACTGCTGCAAAACGGCCACGACGTTATCATCCTCGACAATCTCTGTAACAGTAAGCGCAGCGTGCTCAATGAGATCGAGCGCTTTGGCGGAAAAGCTGCGCTGTTTGTCGAAGGCGACATTCGCGATGAAGCGCTGCTCGCAGAGATCCTGCACGATCACGCCATTGAAGCGGTGATTCACTTCGCCGGGCTGAAAGCCGTCGGCGAATCCGTGGCGAAACCGCTGGAGTATTACGACAACAATGTGAACGGCACACTGCGCCTGATTAACGCCATGCGCGGAGCGAATGTTAAAAACTTCATTTTCAGCTCCTCCGCCACTGTTTACGGCGATCAGCCAAAAATTCCTTATGTGGAAAGCTTCCCGACTGGCACGCCGCAAAGCCCGTACGGCAAAAGCAAACTGATGGTGGAACAGATCCTCACCGACCTGCAAAAAGCGCAGCCGGAGTGGAGCATTGCGCTGCTGCGTTACTTCAACCCGGTTGGCGCACATCCGTCAGGCGATATGGGTGAAGATCCGCAGGGCATCCCGAACAACCTGATGCCGTATATCGCCCAGGTTGCAGTGGGTCGCCGCGATTCGCTGGCTATTTTCGGTAGCGATTACCCAACGCCAGATGGCACCGGCGTGCGTGATTACATCCACGTGATGGATCTGGCAGACGGCCATGTAGCCGCCATGCAACAACTGGCCGGTAAACCGGGCGTGCATATTTACAATCTCGGCGCGGGCGTCGGCAGCAGCGTGCTGGATGTGGTAAACGCCTTCAGTAAAGCTTGCGGCAAACCGGTGGCCTGGCACTACGCACCGCGCCGCGAAGGCGATCTCCCGGCCTACTGGGCCGATTCCAGCAAAGCCGATAAAGAGCTGAACTGGCGCGTAACCCGTACACTTGACGAAATGGCAGAAGATACCTGGCGCTGGCAGTCACGCCACCCGCAGGGCTATCCCGATTAAAGGAATGGTAATGACGCAATTTAATCCGGTCGATCACCCGCATCGCCGTTACAACCCGCTGACCGGCCAGTGGATCCTGGTTTCTCCGCACCGCGCAAAACGCCCCTGGCAAGGGGCGCAAGAAACGCCTGCGAAACAAACCCTGCCGGCACACGATCCGGACTGTTTCCTCTGCCCAGGCAATACCCGCGTAACCGGAGATAAAAACCCGGATTACACCAGCACATATGTGTTCACCAACGATTTTGCCGCGTTGATGACCGACACGCCGGATGCGCCGGTTAGCGATGATCCGCTGATGCGCAGCCAGAGTGCGCGCGGCACCAGCCGGGTGATTTGTTTCTCGCCGGATCACAGCAAAACGCTGCCGGAACTAAGCGTCAATGCGCTGGAATCAGTTGTAAAAACCTGGCAACAGCAAACCGCCGAGCTGGGTCAGCAGTATCCGTGGGTACAGGTATTTGAAAACAAAGGTGCGGCCATGGGGTGTTCCAACCCGCACCCGCATGGACAAGTTTGGGCCAACAGCTTCCTGCCAAATGAAGTCGATCGTGAAGACCGTCTGCAACGCGACTATTTCGCGCAGTATCAGTCCCCGATGCTGCTGGACTATGCAAAGCGCGAGCTGAACGATGGCAGCCGTACCGTAGTAGAAACCGACCACTGGCTGGCAGTGGTTCCCTACTGGGCGGCATGGCCGTTTGAAACCTTACTGCTGCCGAAAGCGCATATGCAACGCATTACTGATTTAAGCGATGAACAGCGCCACGATTTAGCGCTGGCATTGAAAAAACTAACCAGCCGTTATGACAACTTGTTCCAGTGCTCGTTTCCCTACTCGATGGGCTGGCACGGCGCACCGTTTAACGGTGAAGAGAATGACCACTGGCAACTGCACGCGCATTTCTACCCGCCGCTGCTGCGTTCCGCCACGGTGCGTAAATTTATGGTCGGCTATGAAATGCTGGCCGAAACCCAGCGTGACCTGACGGCAGAGCAAGCCGCAGAACGCCTGCGCGCAGTCAGTGATATCCATTTTCGCGAATCCGGAGAATAACAATGAGTCTGAAAGAGAACACACAATCCCTGTTTGCTGAAAAATTCGGCTACCCTGCCACCCATACCATTCAGGCTCCGGGTCGTGTGAACCTAATTGGCGAACATACCGACTATAACGACGGTTTTGTTCTGCCGTGCGCCATTGATTACCAGACGGTCATTAGCTGCGCACCGCGTACTGACCGCATCGTTCGGGTGATCGCTGCCGATTATGACAACCAGAGCGATGAGTTCTCGCTGGATGCGCCGATTGTGACTCACGACAGCCAGCAGTGGTCAAACTACGTGCGCGGCGTGGTGAAACACCTGCAAAAACGCGATGCCAGTTTTGGCGGCGCGGATCTGGTCATCAGCGGCAACGTACCGCAGGGCGCGGGTTTAAGTTCATCGGCCTCGTTGGAAGTGGCAGTCGGTACCGTGTTCCAGCAGCTTTATCATCTGCCGTTGGACGGCGCGCAAATTGCGCTCAATGGTCAGGAAGCGGAAAACCAGTTTGTCGGCTGTAACTGCGGCATCATGGATCAGCTTATCTCGGCGCTGGGCAAAAAAGGCAGCGCCCTGCTGATCGATTGCCGCTCGCTGGGCACCAAAGCGGTGTCGATGCCAGAAGGCGTAGCGATTGTCATCATCAACAGTAACTTTAAACGCACATTGGTTGGCAGTGAGTACAACACGCGCCGCGAGCAGTGTGAAACCGGTGCGCGCTTCTTCCAGCAAAAAGCGCTGCGCGACGTTAGCATCGACCAGTTCAATGCAGTGGCACATGAGCTGGATCCGCTGGTCGCTAAACGCGTGCGCCACGTGCTGACCGAAAACACCCGTACTGTAGAAGCCGCGACAGCGCTGGAGAAAGGCGATCTGCAACGCATGGGCGTGCTGATGGCCGAATCTCATGCTTCAATGCGTGATGATTTTGAAATTACCGTCCCGCAGATCGATACGCTGGTTGAGATTGTCAAAGCGACCATCGGTGACCAGGGCGGCGTACGCATGACGGGCGGCGGCTTCGGCGGCTGTGTTGTCGCACTGGTACCGGAAGCACTGGTACCGGCGGTGAAACAGGCAGTAGAAAGCCAGTACGAAGCTAAAACCGGTATCAAAGAAACCTTCTATGTTTGCAAACCTTCACAGGGAGCAGGACAGTGCTAAACGAAGCTTCTGCAGCAGCCCCGGACGGGCTGCCCTTTCGCCTGATCACCCTGCGCAATAGCGCCGGGATGGTGGTGACATTGATGGACTGGGGCGCGACGCTGTTATCCGCGCGCGTACCGTTAAAAGATGGTTCCGTGCGTGAAGCGCTGCTGGGCTGCGCCACACCGGAACACTATTTACAACAATCGGCGTATCTGGGCGCGTCGGTAGGTCGTTACGCCAACCGTATCGCCAAAAGTCGCTTCACGCTGGATGGTCACACCTTTACGTTGACGCCAAGCCAGGGTGAAAATCAGCTGCATGGCGGCCCGGAAGGGTTCGATAAACGGCGTTGGTTGATAGAGCGGCAGAATGATGACGAAGTGGTCTTTGTTCTAAATTCGCCGGATGGCGATCAGGGATTCCCGGGTAACGTTCATGCACGGGCGCATTTCCGCCTCGGTGACGATAACCGGCTCGCCATTGAATACCGTGCAACCACCGATAAACCGTGCCCGGTCAATCTGACTAACCACGCTTATTTCAACCTTGATGGCGATCAGTCAGATGTTCGCAACCACACGTTGCAACTGCTGGCGGATGCCTACTTGCCTGTTGATGAGATGGGCATTCCGACTGACGGGTTAAAAAACGTTGAGCGGACCAGTTTTGATTTCCGCACACCGAAAACCGTGGCGCAGGATTTTCTGGCCGAGGACGATCAACGCGTTGTGAAAGGTTACGATCACGCGTTTTTATTGCAGGCAAAAGGCGATGTCAGCCAGCCCGCCGCGCATCTGTGGTCAGCGGATAAACAGCTGCAAATGACGGTATATACCAGCGCGCCTGCGCTCCAGTTCTATTCCGGTAATTATCTGGAAGGAACGCCAGCGCGCGGTGGCAAAACCTATAATGCGTGGCAAGGACTGGCACTGGAGAGCGAATTTTTGCCTGACAGCCCGAACCGCCCGGATTTCCCGCAGCCGGACTGCTTCTTACTTCCCGGCGATGTTTATGTCAGCCTGACGGAATACCACTTTATTGCGCAGTAATAATCCCCCCGCCCTCCGTTTGGAGGGCTTTTTCTACCCGCTTTGCTGAAATAAGCGCCACTTGTCGACAAAACCATAACCCCCGATTCACAAGCACCTTACACTCGGCGGCTATTTTCGCTATGGTTATGGGTAACCGTTGCCGGGAGCATCTTCACGGCAATATAATGAGAATTGTTATCATTCAATCAGGCTCACAGGAGTAAGTGTATGGCTGTTACTAAGCTGGTTCTGGTTCGTCATGGCGAAAGCCAGTGGAACAACGAAAACCGCTTCACCGGTTGGTACGATGTTGATCTGTCTGAAAAAGGCGTTGGCGAAGCGAAAGCGGCAGGCAAACTGCTGAAAGAGGAAGGCTACACCTTCGATTTTGCTTATACCTCGGTGCTGAAACGTGCCATCCATACGCTGTGGAACGTGCTGGACGAGCTGGATCAGGCATGGTTACCGGTAGAGAAAAGCTGGAAACTCAACGAGCGTCATTACGGTGCGCTGCAGGGTCTGAACAAAGCTGAAACCGCTGAAAAATACGGTGACGATCAGGTTAAACAGTGGCGTCGCGGCTTTGCTGTGACTCCGCCAGCGCTGACCAAAGATGACGAACGTTTCCCGGGCCACGATCCGCGCTACGCAAAACTGACCGATGCCGAGCTGCCGCAGACCGAAAGCCTGGCGCTGACCATCGATCGCGTCATTCCTTACTGGAACGACACCATTCTGCCGCGCCTGAAAAGCGGTGAGCGCGTGATCATCGCCGCTCACGGTAACTCCCTGCGCGCGCTGGTGAAATACCTCGATAACATGAGCGAAGAAGAGATCCTCGAACTGAATATCCCAACTGGCGTGCCGCTGGTCTATGAGTTCGACGAAAACTTCAAACCGCTGAAACACTACTACCTGGGTAATGCGGATGAGATCGCCGCGAAAGCTGCTGCGGTAGCGAACCAGGGCAAAGCGAAGTAAGTTTTCGCCCATAAAAAAAGCGTGGAGCCCTCCACGCTTTTTTATTTGTGCAACCGTTAACTGCGTCGCGTTTTTACCGCCGCCGCAAGTTGGCGCAAAAGAGTTTCAGTGTCTTCCCAACCGATGCAGGCGTCGGTAACACTTTTACCGTATACCAGCGGTTCACCGCTCTCCAGGCTCTGGTTGCCTTCCACCAGATGACTTTCAATCATCACACCGATAATGGCTTTTTCACCCCCGGCGATCTGCTGGCAAACATCCGCGCCCACTTCCATCTGTTTCTTGAACTGTTTACTGGAGTTGGCATGGCTGAAGTCGATCATTACCTGCGGCTCCAGCCCCGCTTTCTGCAGGCCAACTTTTACTTCCGCAACATGTTTTGCGCTGTAGTTCGGCTCTTTACCACCGCGCAGGATAATATGGCAGTCACCGTTACCGGCGGTGTTCACAATGGCGGAGTGGCCCCATTTGGTGACGGATAAGAAGCAGTGCGGCGCACCTGCGGCGTTAATCGCGTCAATGGCGACTTTAATCGTGCCATCGGTGCCGTTTTTGAACCCCACCGGGCACGAGAGACCGGAAGCCAGCTCACGGTGCACCTGAGATTCCGTCGTTCGCGCGCCAATCGCCCCCCAGCTCATCAGATCGGCCATGTATTGCGGGGTGATCATATCGAGGAATTCCCCCGCCGCCGGTAAACCGCTGTCGTTGATTTCCAGCAGCAGCTTACGCGCAATACGCAAACCGTCGTTAATCTGGAAGCTATTATCCATGTGCGGATCGTTAATCAGCCCTTTCCAGCCCACCGTGGTACGCGGTTTTTCAAAGTAAACGCGCATAACGATTTCCAGATCGCCTTTAAGTTCTTCCCGCAGTGCCAGCAGACGCGAAGCGTACTCTTTCGCCGCCGCAGGATCATGAATGGAACACGGTCCGATAACCACCAGCAGACGATCGTCATTACCGCGCAGGATCTTGTGAATCGCTTTGCGGGCATGTGAGACCGTGTTGGCGGCGGTTTCAGTGGCGGGGAATTTTTCAAGGAGTGCTACAGGAGGTAATAACTCATTGATCTCTTTAATGCGTAAGTCGTCGTTCTGATAATTCATGTTCGTTCCAGTCTGGCCATACTTTTTTTGATGAATGCAATCTTTCCAATCTATCTCGTCAGCCGCGAAGTGTAAACGCGATTTTACACTTCAGCCGGATAATTCCTGGAATACGGGCAAATTGCGTTAAAAAGTAGCGAGTGGAGATATCAGCACTACACTTTTTAACTGTTAACACTTTTATTTTTCGTTTTATCGCTATTCCATGCTGCCATATTGCACAGGAATGGCATCTTAAACCACTGAGCGTGATAATTCGTTCGCGCTGCTTTTACTGGCCTCAAGGGCGGTAAAAACGACCGCAACAGGAGCATCATGATGAAAATGAATAAATTAGCGACACTTTTACTAACGACGACGCTGACGTTCGCAGGTGGCGCAGCTTACGCTGCCGATGCAGCATCTTCCAACGACAGTAACGGCGATGCCAATGCCGCAGCGGCTGCGGGTCAACCGGCACCGGACGCAAAACAGAATGTTGCGCCAAACAACGTGGATAACAGCCAGATTAACAACGGTAGCATGAATACCAATTCGACCACCCATCACAGCGCAAAGCAGCATATGAGCAAAGATGAGGTGCATAAAAACACCATGTGTAAAGACGGTCGCTGCCCGGATGTGAATAAAAAGGTTGAAACCGAAAGCGGTAACAACCATAGCGTCGATAAGAAAACCGATGGCACAACACAGTAAAATCCGGTGCATAAACGACCTGGGAGAGCTTCGGCTCTCCTTACTTTTTTCTCTCCGATCTCCCCCGCAAACTGAAAAATCTGTAATGATGTAAGGCGTTAAAATAATTACAAGGAACGACCCGCCCATGGCGCATTCACACTCGCATACTCCCGCTGATGCCAACGCCCGCCGCCTGTTGCTGGCCTTTGTCGTTACCGCTGTTTTTATGGTTATCGAAGTGGTTGGCGGCCTGGTGTCCGGCTCTCTGGCGTTGCTTGCCGATGCCGGCCATATGCTGACCGACGCCGCTGCGCTGCTTTTTGCGTTATTAGCGGTCTATTTTGCGCGCCAGCCACCCAGTGCGCATCGCACGTTTGGCTGGTTGCGTCTGACCACGCTGGCGGCGTTCATAAATGCACTGGCGCTGGTGCTGATTACCGTATGGATTGTCTGGGAAGCGATTCAGCGTTTCACCCATCCGCAACCCGTTGCAGGTTTGACCATGATGGTTATCGCGATTGCGGGACTTGTGGCCAATGTGCTGGCATTCTGGTTACTGCACCGGGGGAGCGAAGAGAAGAACCTCAATGTCCGCGCCGCCGCGCTGCATGTGCTGGGTGACTTACTGGGTTCTGTTGGTGCCATCGCTGCAGCGCTGGTGATTTTGTTCACTGGCTGGACACCGATTGACCCGATACTCTCGGTGCTGGTTTCTGCGCTGGTGTTACGCAGTGCATGGCGGCTAATGAAAGAGAGCGTTAACGAACTGCTGGAAGGTGCGCCGGGCTCGATGGATATTGGCGCGTTGCAGCGACATCTGAGACGCGCTATCCCTGAGGTTCGCGATGTTCATCACGTACATGTCTGGCTGGTCGGCGAAAAACTGCTCATGACGCTGCATGTACAGGTGATCCCACCGCGCGACCATGACAAGTTGCTGGGTGAGATCCACCACTTTCTGGCGCATCATTATGAGATAGAGCATGCGACGGTGCAGATGGAGTACCAGCCCTGTAGTGGGCCAGATTGCCATCTGGGCGAGACGCAGCCTGACCACCACCATTCACACTCACATTAATGCGAAAGCGCGTGAGAACCCCGCTCACGCGCGCTATTAATCCACATCCTGCTGCCGTTAAGGGCGATAAAGGTCAGGATCAGATATTCCAGTGACATCGCCCAGACGCCCTGCAGCGCGAAGATCACCACGCTTATCACGTTAATCACCACCCAGAGCAGCCAGTTCTCAACGTATTTGCGCGTCATCAGGATCATCGCCACGATGGAGAGCACCATCATGCTGGAGTCCCAGAACGGGAACGCATCGGGCTGCAATTGCGGCATGACCACGTTCAGCCCCAACGCTTGCATGACGGCAACGGCGATTTTCGTCAGGAAAGCAAAGACCGGATCGATAAAAAAGGTCATCAAGCCTATCACTACCACACATACCGCCAGCCAGCTCATCGCTTTGGGTAACGGCAGCCAGCGGATTTGCAATTCAGCTTCATTCTGCGAGGTTTGCCGCGACCAGGCATACCAGCCGTAAATATTGGCGGCAAAGAAAAACAGCTGCAGCAGTAAGCTGGCATACAGTTGGATCTGGAAGAAAATAATCGCAAACAGCGTGACGTTGATCAGACCAAACGCGTAATTGCTGATCTTCTCAAGGCTGGCAAGCCAGATGCACAATAAGCCTGCCAGTGTGCCTGTGGCTTCAATCCATGACAGATCGTACCCGCCAGTGCCAATCGGAATATGCACCAGGATATTCTGTGTACTAAAAAAATCCATTCTTTCCCCACAGCGTATTGCTACGCATTGATTATTCACTAAGAACGTAGTGTAGCCGCAAAATCCAGCATGCGGTTAAGCGGCAACAGCGCGCCTTCACGCAGCGCGGCATCAACGTGGATTTCATGCTCCGCACCACCGTTTTCCAGGCTTTCAGCGATCGCTTTTAGACCGTTCATCGCCATCCACGGACAATGCGCGCAACTGCGGCACGTTGCTCCCTCTCCTGCCGTAGGCGCTTCCAGCAACTCTTTTTCCGGCACGGCTTGCTGCATTTTATAAAAGATACCGCGATCGGTCGCGACGATAAGTTCCTTATTTGGCAGCGTTTTTGCCGCGGCAATAAGCTGACTGGTTGAGCCGACAGCATCTGCCAGGTTCACGACTGACTGCGGCGATTCTGGATGCACGAGGATGGCAGCATCAGGATAAAGCGCTTTCATGCGCGTTAGCGCTTGCGTTTTAAATTCGTCATGTACGATGCACGCGCCCTGCCAGCACAGCACATCCGCGCCGGTCTGTTTTTGTACATAGTTGCCAAGATGACGATCCGGAGCCCAGATAATTTTCTCGCCAAGGCTGTCGAGATGCTCGATCAACTCCACCGCAATACTTGAGGTCACAACCCAATCGGCACGCGCTTTCACAGCCGCAGAGGTGTTGGCGTAAACCACCACGGTACGATCCGGGTGTGCATCGCAAAAAGCGCCGAACTCCTCGATTGGGCAGCCAAGGTCAAGCGAGCATTCCGCATGCAATGTCGGCATCAGGATGGTTTTTTCCGGGCTGAGGATTTTGGCGGTTTCCCCCATAAAACGTACGCCTGCTACCAGCAGCGTTGAGGCGGAATGTCTGGCACCAAAACGCGCCATCTCCAGCGAATCAGAGATGCAGCCGCCGGTTTCTTCCGCCAGTTGCTGAATTTCCGGATCGGTATAGTAGTGCGCAACCATCACCGCATCTCGCTCTTTGAGCAAGCGCTTGATTTTCTCGCGGTAAAACTGCTTCTCGTGCAGGTTTAGCGGTGTGGGTTTTGGCGGAAACGGATAGATTGCAGTTTCAGGATCAAACATTACGCTCATCATGCTTACTCGTTTTGCTTGCTTAACTTAATTACCAGAACAATGCGAATGTGTGACGTCATTAGCGCACTGGTGTTTTATATACTAAACAAGATAGCTGATTGAGCAAAAAATGTCGTGGGAAATTTTGCGAGAGAGTGGAAAGCAGAAAAGGGCCGCTAGCGCCGTTTTTACATTGGTGGATCGTGGAGGATGACTCTCTTTGCTCGCCCTGCGTGCCAACGCTGCGCGTTGTTCAAAATTGTTCCCGACAATTTTGTCGAATCTTTAAGTTGAACAGATAGCAAAAAAGCGCCTTTAGGGCGCTTTTTTACATTGGTGGGTCGTGCAGGATTCGAACCTGCGACCAATTGATTAAAAGTCAACTGCTCTACCAACTGAGCTAACGACCCTTTCGGGATTGTTCTTCGAAGTTAACCAGCACCAACGTGATGTTAAAGTGGTGGGTCGTGCAGGATTCGAACCTGCGACCAATTGATTAAAAG
This sequence comes from Kosakonia sp. YIM B13571, assembly GCF_042788095.1. NCBI lineage: Bacteria > Pseudomonadati > Pseudomonadota > Gammaproteobacteria > Enterobacterales > Enterobacteriaceae > Kosakonia > Kosakonia sp. YIM B13571. The sequence goes on from NZ_JBHZPL010000001.1 coordinate 472,195, forward strand.
TCAACTGCTCTACCAACTGAGCTAACGACCCATACGGGTAGCGACTTCGAAGATAATTTTATTATGACCACATTAAGTGGTTGATCGTGCAGGATAGTTCGGTTTTAGCCGGACGCTACTGACGCAACGTTATCCTTCACGTTTAACATCATTACAGGGATGTTAAATTGGTGGGTCGTGCAGGATTCGAACCTGCGACCAATTGATTAAAAGTCAACTGCTCTACCAACTGAGCTAACGACCCGAGTGGTGGGTGATGACGGGATCGAACCGCCGACCCCCTCCTTGTAAGGGAGGTGCTCTCCCAGCTGAGCTAATCACCCGATATTACGCTGGATACTACTTTAAGCGGTATTCGTGAGGATGCTTAGGCTTTGCCCGGCCCAAGGGCCGTTGCTACGCAACGCTATCCTTCACGCTTAACATCTTCGCCAGGATGTTAAAGTGGTGGGTCGTGCAGGATTCGAACCTGCGACCAATTGATTAAAAGTCAACTGCTCTACCAACTGAGCTAACGACCCACTTTCGCATTGCTTCAGGTCTGTGTGATATCCCTTGGCAACGGCGGCATATATTACTGATTTAAGAACTCAGCGCAACAACAATTTCGATGTATATCACTTAACTGCTTATGATTCATGCGACAAGACCAGAAAAAGCTCGATTTCTGGTCTTGTGGTATGCATTACATCGAACCAAGACGTTTTTGCGCTTGTTTCGCACCCTCGGTGCCAGGGTATTTACTGACCACCTGCTGGTAGACCGCCTTCGCTTTTGCTGCATCCCCTTTGTCTTGCATAATCACACCGACCTTGTACATAGCGTCTGGCGCTTTAGGCGACTTCGGAAAATTTTTCACCACTGAAGCGAAGTAATAAGCAGCATCGTCTTTTTTACCCTTGTTGTAATTCAACTGGCCGAGCCAGTAGTTGGCATTCGGTATGTAGGTTGAATCAGGATACTTTTTGACGAAATTCTGGAATGCAGCGATAGCATCTTCCTGGTGGGCTTTATCCTGCACCAGCGCAACCGCCGCATTGTAATCGGTATTAGCATCACCGCTTTGTACGGGCGCGCCACTGGTTGTCGCCCCCGTATTTGCACCAGCATCCGCTGCCGGAGCCTGCGTTGCCGCACCGCTCTGATCGCCGGACGTCTGCTGCGTCTGTCCCGCCGCACCGCCACTGCTAAGATTGCCTATCTGCTGCAAAATTTGCTGTTGGCGTTCAACCACCTGGTTCAATTGATACTGATTTTCCTGGATTTGCCCACGAAGCGTATCAATATCGGCCTGATTATCGGAGAGTTGTTGCTGGAGTTGAGTTAAAAGCTGGCTGTGAGCATTGGAAATACGCTCGAGTTGAGTGACGCGGTCTTCGACCGAGCCTGAGCCGACACTACTGATTGGCGCCTGAGCATTAGCGGCCCAGGGGGCCGCTATGCCAACCAGTAACGACAGACTCAACAGATGATGTCTGAAGTTACTGCTCATGCAATTCTCTTAGTAAACCAGTACGGCGCGACGGTTTTTAGCGTAAGCCGCTTCGTCGTGACCCAGTACTGCAGGTTTTTCTTTACCGTAAGAAACGATGGAGATCTGGTCAGCGGAAACGCCTTTACCCTGCAGGTACATTTTAACGGCGTTAGCACGACGTTCGCCCAGGGAAATGTTGTATTCCGGAGTACCACGTTCGTCAGCGTGACCTTCAACGGTAACTTTGTAGGACGGGTTGCTACGCAGGAAGTTAGCGTGAGCATCCAGCATCGCTGCGAAGTCAGAACGGATGTCATACTTGTCCAGATCGAAGTAAACAATGTTGTTCTGCTGCAGCTGTTGCATTTGCAGACGCGCTTGTTCTTCGGAGGACATGTTGCCGCTACCGTTCATGCCAGTGCCAGCACCCATCATGCCTTCGCCGCTCTGGTCACTTGCATTCTTGTGAGAAGAACATGCAGCGATCGCCATTACAGGCAGAGCCAGCATCAGGCCTTTCAGCACTTTGTTCAGTTGCATTTCTTTGATTCCTTTATAATCAATTATTTATTATTACAGATACGGAGACCAGGCAGGGAATTTAACCTGTCCATCAGTCGCCGGAATACGCGCTTTGAAACGCCCATCTGTAGAAACCAGATTCAGCACGGATCCCATCCCCTGAGAAGAGCTGTAGATTACCATTGTGCCGTTTGGTGCCAGACTTGGCGTTTCATCCAGGAACGTTGACGTCAGAACCTGTACGCCACCCGCTTCCAGATCTTGTTTAGCGATGTGCTGCTGACCACCGTCAGAGCTAACCATCACCATAAATTTGCCGTCGCTGCTGATATCCGCGTCCTGGTTCTGCGAACCCTGCCATGAAATACGCTGCGCTGCGCCGCCATTAATACCCACTTTATAAACCTGCGGACGCCCAGCCTGGTCAGAGGTGAAAGCCAGTGTCTGGCTATCAGGGAACCAGGTCGGCTCCGTGTTGTTGCTGCGACCATCGGTCACCTGACGGATCTGGCCAGAGCCGATATCCATGACGTAAATGTTCAGGCTACCGGTTTTCGACAGTGCGAATGCCAGTTTAGAACCGTCCGGAGAGAACGCCGGCGCACCGTTGTGACGCGGGAACGAAGCAACCTGACGCACACTGCCATTAGCGAGTGTCTGGATAACCAGTGCAGAACGGCCGCTCTCAAACGTCACGTATGCCAGTTTGGAGCCATCTGGTGACCATGCCGGAGACATCAGCGGCTGCGGAGATTTATGCACCAGGAACTGGTTGTAACCATCATAGTCGGAAACGCGCAGTTCATACGGGAACTGGCTGTTCGCCGTCTGCACAACGTAAGCGATACGAGTACGGAACGCACCTTTAATGCCGGTCAGTTTCTGGAATACTTCGTCACTGGCAGCGTGAGCGGCGTAACGCAACCACTGTTTGTTCACTTTAAAGGAGTTTTGTGCCAGTACGGTTCCCGGTGCGCCACCGGTATCCACCAGTTGGTAAGCAACATTGTAGCTGCCGTCAGGATTCGGGGTCACCTGGCCGACAACCACTGCATCAATGCCCAGCGCTGACCATGCGGCTGGCTGTACTTCCTGAGCGCTACCCGGCTGCTGCGGCAGACGTGAACGATCGAGTGGATTGAATTTGCCGCTGTTGCGCAGATCCGCAGCAACGATACCGCCAGCATCCTCAGGCGCAGCGCCAGGACCACCCCACTGGAAAGGCACGACGCCGATCGGGCGTGCCGAGTCCACCCCCTGGGTGATCTCGATACGTACTTCTGCGTGCAGCACAGCTGCCCACAGCATCAGAAAACCAAATGCAACACGTAATGCCTGCTTCATCATATCTCCCTTATCCGGGCGGAAAACCCGCGATAATTTAGCAGAATTTTAACAAACTCAATAAGACAAAACTACCCGCGTCAGGACACCTTCTGCACGATCACCCCCGCAGATTGCGAGGGAAAGTGTACCTTAAGGTTTAAAGTCCAGCGGCGCATTTTTGAACACTTCGTATACAGCCTGGCTTGGCGGTTTCGGCATTTTTGCCTGTCGCGCTGCAGCAAGTGCAGCCTGGCAAAGCGCCGGATCGCCACCTTCCGACTGAATATCTAACAGCATACCGTCTGGCGCCAGTTTGACACGTAACGTACAGGTTTTCCCCGCATAGGAGGAGGCGTCATAGAAGCGGCTTTCGATAGCCGATTTAATCTGCCCTGCATAGTTATTGATGTCTGCACCGGACGCGCCATTGTTCTTAGTGTTACCAGAACCGGCGGGCGCTGCATTACTCCCTTTCGCTCCACCACCCGTTTTCGGTGCATTCTTACCGGAGCTTAAATCGCCAAACAGATCGTCAACGCCAGCGGCATCCGCTTTCTGTGCTGCCGCTTTCTTGGCTGCTGCGGCCTTCTCTGCAGCCGCTTTTTTGTCGGCTGCCGCTTTTGCCGCCGCGGCTTTCTTCTCAGTGGCGGCTTTTTCCGCTGCTGCTTTCTCAGCGGCAGCTTTTTCAGCGGCGGCCTTCTCTGCTGCAGCGGCTTTTTCAGCCGCTGCTTTCTCGGCGGCGGCTTGTTTAGCCGCTTCAGCCTGCGCTTTCTTCGCGACTTCCGCTTCGGCTTTTTTCTTCGCATCAGCAGCTGCTTTCGCGGCTTCCGCTTCGGCTTTTTTCTGTGCGTCAGCGGCCGCTTTCGCGGCTTCGGCTTCCGCTTTTTTCTGTGCGTCGGCAGCCGCTTTCTTCGCCGCTTCTTCCGCTGCTTTTGCCTGCGCGTCAGCTTTTACTTTTGCGTCAGCGGCAGCTTTCGCGGCAGCCTCTTCAGCTTGTTTTTGCTGCTGTTGAGCCTGTTTTGCCGCCTCTTCCGCTTTTTTCTGCTGTTCAGCCTGTTCGCGTGCTGCTTCTTGCGCCTGCAAACGTTCCTGCTCCAGCTGTTTTAAATGCTCCTGCTCGGCAGCCTGTTTTTCACGCAGTTCTTCCGCTTGCTGTTGCGCCTGTTTTTCACGCTGCTCTTTAGCGCGCTGCGCACTGGCTTGCTGCTGCTGTTGGCGATTGTAATTTTCCACCACAGCGCCCGGATCGACCATCACCGCATCAATCGCAGAGCCACCGCCGCCGCCTGAAGAAGCATCAATATGCTCATCAAACGAGCTCCAGATCAGCAGCGCCACAAGGATTACGTGCAGCACAGCCGAAATGATTATTGCTCGCTTAAGCTTGTCGTTTTGTACGGTTGCCTTTGACACTCTCGGTTCCCAAAAACTGTCCGCCTGTTAAGCCGGTGATCAGATAGGCTGCGTCATCAAGCCGACTGATTTCACACCCGCGCTATGTAACAGGTTCAGCGCTTTAATGATTTCATCGTACGGCACATCTTTCGCCCCGCCGATTAAGAACACGGTTTTCGGATTGGACTGCAGGCGACGCTGCGCTTCCGCAATCACCTGCTCCGGCGGCAGTTGATCCATACGATCTTTTTCCACCACCACGCTGTACTGTCCAACACCGGAAACCTCAATAATGACCGGAGGGTCGTCATTGGTGCTGACGGTTTGCGACTGTGTCGCATCCGGCAGATCAACCTCAACGCTTTGCGTAATGATCGGTGCCGTCGCCATAAAGATCAGCAGCAGCACCAACAACACGTCCAGTAACGGTACGATGTTGATTTCAGACTTGAGGTCACGACGGCCTCGTCCACGCGATCTGGCCATGGCTTACTCCTTGTTGCTGTCGCTGCTGGCAAATGCCTGGCGATGCAGAATAGCCGTGAACTCTTCCATAAAGTTGTCGTAATTCAGTTCCAGTTTGTTCACGCGCTGGTTCAGTCGGTTGTAAGCCATAACCGCTGGAATAGCAGCAAACAGACCGATGGCTGTTGCGATCAACGCTTCGGCGATACCTGGCGCAACCATTTGCAACGTCGCCTGCTTCACCGCCCCCAGCGCGATAAAGGCGTGCATGATCCCCCATACCGTACCGAACAGACCAATATACGGGCTGATAGAACCCACGGTACCAAGGAAAGGAATGTGGTTTTCCAGCGTTTCCAGTTCGCGGTTCATCGAAATACGCATCGCTCTTGATGCCCCTTCAACAATCGCTTCTGGCGCGTGGCTGTTAGCGCGGTGCAGGCGAGCAAACTCTTTGAAACCGCTATAAAAGATTTGTTCCGAACCGCTTAGATTATCGCGGCGTCCCTGGCTTTCCTGATACAAACGAGACAGTTCAATACCAGACCAAAACTTGTCTTCAAAGGCTTCCGCTTCACGCCCTGCTGCGTTGAGAATGCGCGTTCTCTGGATGATGATTGCCCAGGATGCGATAGAAAAACCAATCAAAATCAACATGATAAGTTTGACCAGAAGGCTAGCCTTCAGGAACAAATCAAGGATGTTCATGTCAGTCACTGCTTAAACTCCGCGACAATAGACTTGGGAAGCGCACGAGGCTTCATTAAGAGTGGATCAACACAGACAATTAGCACTTCAGCTTCGTTCAGCACTTTATTCTCTGCGTTGACAATCCGCTGCGAGAAAACCATCGAGGTCCCGCGCATTGATGTAACTTCCGTTTGGACTTCGAGCATGTCGTCGAGTCTGGCGGGTGCAAAATACTCCAGCGTCATTTTGCGTACCACGAATGCAACGCGCTCAGCCAACAGAACCTGTTGGCTAAAGTGATGGTGGCGCAGCATCTCAGTGCGGGCTCTTTCATAAAAAGCAACGTAGCTGGCGTGGTAAACCATGCCACCGGCATCGGTATCCTCGTAATAGACCCGAACCGGCCATCGAAACAGCGTTGTATTCACTTTACATCCCGGTAATGCAAAAAAAGTTAGAGCTTTTAAACTTCGCTACTATACGCGCGGGCAAGAGGCTTTGGAATGGGTTGAGGTAAACAGAGAGTAAAAATTTATGGGCTTTTGCAAGCCCATGAGGATAACGGATATTTCTTATTCAAACGAAGAAAAAAACAAGTCCCGCAAGCAGGGCCAGAAAAGCGACTGGCGGGCAGAAAAAAACCTGCCAGTGAAGCGCGCGCGGGCGAAAGCCGACACCGTGAACAACACCGGCGCATACCGCCCACATTAATAACAGCCCGTGCCAAATCTCCAGCTCGCTGGTTTTGGCCGCGAAACGGGAGGGATCCCAGAAGATACAGCCCGCCAGCAGTAATGCCATTATTAAGGAAAGGGCCCTTAACGGGCCCTTATCCATTACCGCATACAGGTTTGCGATAATTTTTTCCATCAGTGTTCTTCTTTCCCGGCTTTGGTCGCTTCAACATGTTCCAGCGCCAGCGCGGTAATCACTCCAAAAGCACAGGCAAGAAGCGTTCCTAAAATCCATGCGAAATACCACATATTCTGCTCCTTACTTAGTACATAGAGTGGGTGTTGCTTTCAATGTGCTCTTTGGTGATGCGACCAAACATTTTCCAGTAACACCAGGTGGTGTACAGCAGAATGATCGGCACAAAGACCAACGCCACATAAGTCATCAGGTTCAACGTCAACTGAGTCGATGTCGCATCCCACATGGTCAGGCTTGCTTTCAGCATGGTGCTTGACGGCATGATGAACGGGAACATGGCGATACCAGCAGTCAGGATGATGCACGCCAGCGTCAGTGAAGAGAACACGAACGCCCAGGCGGCTTTATCGAGACGCGCCGTCAGCACGGTCAGCAGTGGCAACACCACACCCAGCGCCGGCACAAGCCACAGCACAGGCATGTTGTTGAAATTGGTCAGCCAGGCTCCAGCCTGTACCGCCACTTCTTTGGTTAACGGGTTAGACGCTGCGTGATGATTCATCACGGAAGTCACCACGTAACCATCGATACCGTAAACCACCCATACACCGGCCAATGCAAAGCAAACCAGTGTAACCAGCGCAGCAATCTGTACCGTTGCACGAGCACGCAGATGCAGTTCGCCGACGGTACGCATTTGCAGATAAGTCGCGCCCTGGGTCAGGATCATCGCCACGCTCACCACGCCTGCCAACAGACCAAACGGGTTCAGCAACTGGAAGAAGTTACCGGTGTAGAACAGGCGCATATCGTTATCGAGGTGGAACGGCACGCCTTGCAGCAGGTTACCGAATGCCACACCGATCACCAACGGCGGTACAAAGCTGCCGATGAAGATGCCCCAGTCCCACATGCCACGCCAGCGCATATCTTCAATCTTCGAGCGGTAGTCAAAACCAACCGGACGGAAGAACAGTGAAGCCAGCACCAGGATCATCGCCACATAAAAACCGGAGAAAGCGGCAGCGTAAACCATCGGCCAGGCAGCAAACAACGCGCCACCGGCGGTGATCAGCCAAACCTGGTTACCGTCCCAGTGCGGCGCGATGGAGTTGATCATCACGCGGCGTTCGGTGTCGCTACGACCGAGCACGCGGGTCAGCATACCCACGCCCATGTCGAAGCCATCGGTGACCGCAAAACCAATCAGCAGAATGCCAACCAGCAGCCACCAGATAAAACGTAATATTTCATAATCAATCATTTGACGACTCCTGTCTTAGCGTGCCGGCTGAGAAGCCACGGTGGACTGCTCGTAGTGATAGCGACCTGTTTTCAAACTGCTCGGCCCAAGGCGAGCAAATTTGAACATCAGGAACACTTCCGCCACCATAAACAGCGTATAAAGGCCGCAAATCAGAATCATGGAGAACAGCAGATCGCCAACGGTCAGCGATGAGTTCGCAACTGCGGTCGGCAGCACTTCACCAATCGCCCACGGCTGACGGCCGTACTCTGCAACAAACCAACCCGCTTCAATAGCAATCCACGGCAGCGGGATACCATACAACGCAGCGCGCAGCAGCCATTTTTTCTCACCGATGCGGTTACGAATCACGGTCCAGAAAGAAGCACCGATAATCAGCAGCATCAGTACGCCAGCGGCCACCATCAAACGGAACGCGAAGTACAGCGGTGCAACGCGTGGGATAGAGTCTTTAGTCGCTTGCTTGATCTGCGCTTCTGTCGCGTCAGCCACATTCGGCGTATAGCGTTTCAGCAGCAGGCCATAACCAAGATCTTTCTTGATGTTATTGAACTGGTCACGAATGGCCTGATCGGTAGAACCTGCGCGCAGTTGCTCCAGCAACTGATACGCTTTCATACCGTTACGGATGCGCTCTTCATGCTGCACCATCAGATCTTTGAGACCAATAACCGGGGTATCAACAGAACGGGTCGCGATGATACCCAGCGCGTATGGGATCTGGATAGCAAATTTGTTTTCTTGCTTATCCTGATCCGGCACGCCAAACAGGGTAAACGCCGCTGGTGCAGGCTGAGTTTCCCATTCTGCTTCAATCGCAGCCAGTTTGGTTTTTTGCACGTCGCCCATTTCGTAACCGGATTCATCACCCAGCACGATAACAGACAGCACCGCAGCCATACCGAAGCTAGCAGCGATAGCAAAAGAGCGTTTAGCAAAAGCGATGTCGCGCCCACGCAGCAGGTAGTAGGAGCTGATGCCAAGAATGAAGATCGCGCCACAGGTATAACCAGATGCCACAGTGTGAACGAATTTCACCTGTGCAACCGGGTTAAGTACCAGTTCAGCGAAGCTCACCATCTCCATGCGCATGGTTTCAAAGTTGAAATCAGAAGCAATCGGGTTTTGCATCCAGCCGTTTGCAACCAGAATCCACAGTGCGGACAAGTTAGAGCCAAGAGCCACCAGCCAGGTCACTGCCATGTGCTGTACTTTGCCCAGACGATCCCAACCGAAGAAAAACAGACCTACAAACGTTGACTCGAGGAAGAAGGCCATCAAACCTTCAATGGCCAGCGGCGCACCGAAGATATCCCCAACATAATGGGAATAGTAAGACCAGTTAGTCCCGAACTGGAACTCCATGGTCAGACCGGTAGCCACGCCCAGTGCGAAGTTGATACCAAACAACTTGCCCCAGAACTTGGTCATATCTTTATAAATCTGTTTGCCGGAGAGGACGTAGACCGTTTCCATAATTGCCAGCAGAAACGCCATACCAAGCGTCAGTGGCACAAACAGAAAGTGGTACATCGCGGTCAAGGCAAACTGTAAGCGCGACAGTTCGACTATATCTAACATTATGACTCCTTGCTCATCGCATGAAGACTCCGAGAGTAAACCCCGTTAGCGAAGGTTCACACGCATGCCCCAATACAAAATTGCTGCACTGTTTTATTCACATCACATAAAGCGTGACAATGAATGAAAAAAGTTACAACCAGGTTAATAAAAAACTCGAATTGATCTCACGCATATATTACTCCGTAAAACCCTTACAATAAAAAGGTTTTTATTGAGTTAGTTTTACGTTTTTCGACAGTGATCAATTTATAGTGAATTTACTACTTTTGCACCAATTTGATCGGCGACAATTTAACGATTTTCAGCTTCTTTTCCAAGCTTTTAAATATTGATTTAAATCAATTTTATTCGGTATTGTTAATTTTGTATCCGATGTATAACCGCAGTAAAAACATTGTTAACAGCATGTTCATTTTAACGCCATCCATGGTTATCAATCGGCGGTTAAAGATAAATAATGGCGACTTTATTTAACGTTTATCATTCATGTAAAAAATGGGACAACCGTGGCATCTGAAGGGTGTCGTAGAATTAAAACGGGTGTTTATCTTGTTTATTTTACAATTATTTCACTTACGCGATTATCAGACTTAACACCGCTCAGTGATTATTCTTACTATTTCCTGGCACACGAATACCCTTTTATTTTACAGGTTATTATTGACAAGCATCCAGCGCCGGGATGCGACCCAGACGATAAGCGCCAGCAAAGTTACTGCTGCGCCAAGCAAACAAACCCCCTGCCAGCCGAAAACAGCATACACCGCCGTCGTTGCCATCGCGCCCAACCCGCTGCCGATGGCGTAAAACAGCATATATAACGCCACCAGTCTGCCGTGCTGAGATGCGTCGGTACGCAAAATCAGGCTTTGATTTGTGACATGTAAGGCCTGCCCGCCGAGATCGAGCAAAACAATGCCCACGATCAGCAACGGTAAAGAGTATTCCAGCCGTGACAGCGGCCACCACGCCAGAAGTAGCAAGAGGAGCGCCAGCATACTTGTGCGCTGCGCATTACCGCGATCTGCTTCGCGCCCGGCTTTTGCTGCCACCAGCGCGCCCGCAACGCCCGCCAGGGCAAACAAGCCAATTACCGTATGGGAGAAACCAAACGGTGCCGCACTTAACGGCAGCACCATTGCGCTCCAGAAAATATTAAAGGCGGCAAACATCAACAACGCCAACACACCACGGATTTGCAGGACGCGATCCGTACGTAGCAGCCCCAGCATCGAGGCCATCAAACGCAACCAGCCGACAGAAATCATCGTGCTGCGCATGACGGGTAACCGGCGCCAGAGCAGTAGCAATAACACCAGCATCAGCGATGCTGAGAGGCCATAAACCGCTCGCCAGCTTGCTAAATCGCTAATAACCCCTGCAAAAATCCGCGCCAGCAGTAGGCCGATAAAAACACCACCTTGCGCTGCGCCCACTACCCTGCCCCGCTCTTGGTCGTTTGCAATACTGGCCGCGCTGGCAATCAACCCTTGTGTCATTGCCGTGCCAAGTAACCCTGTCGCCAACATGCCGAAAAGCAACATCGCAGCCGATTGCGCCAGCGCGACAACGGCAAGCGCAACCACCAGCGCCAGCAACTGCACCAACAATAACCGGCGTCGCTCAACAAGATCGCCCAGTGGCACTAACAGCAGTAATGCCAGCGCCGATCCCACTTGTGTTGCCGTCACTACACCGCCGACAGCCGCCTGGCTGATCCCAAAGCTTTGCGCCAGTGCATCCAGCAATGGCTGCGCGTAATAGACATTCGCTACACATAAACCGCTGGCTATCGCAAACAGAGCGATTAAACCACGTGGCGTTGCCTGCGTATTTTTATTCATAGCCTCAACCTGGTTGCAAAGTGAAACTGGTTGAAGCGTAGGCAATCTAGTTTTAAAATGCAACCAAAATAACAAACAGGAAACTCGCTATGGCACTGAATTCTCAACCTTGCCCGGTCGCGCGTTCTGTCGATTTGATTGGCGATCGCTGGGCATTGCTCATCGTACGTGATGCTTTCGATGGCGCGCGGCGTTTTGGCGACTTTCAGCGAGGTCTTGGCGTGGCGCGCAACATTCTTACCGACAGGCTACGCAAACTGGTTGACGCGGGTATTTTCACCACGCAGCCCGTATCAGATGGCTCTGCATATCAGGAGTATGTGCTGACAAAAAGAGGCGAGTCGTTGTTTCCGGTGGTCGTGGCGTTACGCCAGTGGGGCGAACAGCATCTTTTCGCGCCAAACGAACCGCATTCAGTATTGATCGATAGCCAAAGCGGAGAAGCCATTCCCCCGATGCAACCGCAAGCGGCAGACGGACATCTCCTTACCGCCGCAAACACGCAGGTACGAAAACTGTAGCCATAAAAAAGGCCGCTACGGGAGCGGCCAACCATGTCGAAAGGATACTTGCTCCCCTACATGGAGGAGCAATGAGGTTTTATTTGATAACAGATTTCAGCGCTTCGCCAATGTCGGCCAGGCTGCGCACGGTTTTCACGCCTGCCGCTTCCAGTGCGGCGAATTTCTCATCCGCAGTGCCTTTACCACCGGCAATGATGGCGCCCGCATGGCCCATACGTTTGCCTTTTGGCGCGGTCACGCCCGCGATATAACCCACCACCGGTTTGGTCACGTTTTCTTTGATATACGCCGCCGCTTCTTCTTCCGCGCTGCCGCCGATCTCACCGATCATCACAATCGCTTCAGTCTGCGGATCTTCCTGGAACAGTTTCAGGATATCGATAAAGTTTGAACCCGGGATCGGGTCACCGCCGATGCCTACGCAGGTGGACTGACCGAAACCGTAATCGGTGGTCTGTTTAACTGCTTCATAGGTCAACGTACCGGAACGGGAAACAATACCGACTTTGCCAGGCTGGTGAATATGGCCAGGCATGATACCGATTTTGCACTCGCCTGGGGTGATAACACCCGGGCAGTTCGGGCCAATCATGCGCACGCCAGCTTCGTCCAGCTTCACTTTCACCGTCAGCATATCCAGTGTCGGAATACCTTCAGTGATAGTGATAATCAGCTTAATGCCCGCATCAATGGCTTCGAGAATCGAGTCTTTGCAGAACGGTGCCGGAACATAGATAACGCTTGCTGTCGCACCGGTCGCTTCAACCGCTTCGCGCACGGTGTTAAACACCGGCAGACCGAGGTGCGTGGTGCCGCCTTTGCCCGGCGTAACACCGCCAACCATTTGCGTACCATAGGCAATCGCCTGCTCGGAGTGGAAAGTTCCCTGGCTTCCGGTGAAACCCTGGCAGATAACTTTGGTGTTCTTATCAATCAAAACAGACATTATTTCCCCTCCACTGCGGCAACAACCTGCTGTGCTGCATCCGTCAGACTTTTCGCTGCAATAATATTCAGGCCGCTGTCCGCCAGGCGTTTCGCGCCCAGTTCAGCATTGTTACCTTCCAGGCGTACAACCACCGGTACGTTAACACCCACTTCTTCTACCGCGCCGATGATACCGTCAGCGATCAGGTCGCAACGAACGATACCGCCGAAGATGTTAACCAGCACCGCTTTCACGTTCTCATCGGAAAGGATAATTTTGAACGCTTCGGTCACGCGCTCTTTGGTCGCACCGCCGCCCACATCCAGGAAGTTTGCCGGTTCACCGCCGTGCAGTTTCACGATGTCCATGGTGCCCATCGCCAGACCTGCACCGTTGACCATACAACCGATGTTGCCGTCCAGCGCAACGTAGTTCAGCTCCCAATGTGCCGCCTGCGCTTCGCGCGGATCTTCCTGCGATTGGTCACGCATTTCGCGCAGTTCCGGCTGGCGGAACAGTGCGTTGCCGTCAGCGCCCAGTTTGCCATCGAGGCAGATCAGGTCGCCCTGCCTGGTGATAACCAGCGGGTTGATTTCAATCAGCGCCAGGTCACGTTCAAGGAAAATGGTCGCCAGTCCCATGAAAATCTTGGTGAACTGCTGAACCTGTTTGCCTTCCAGACCCAGTTTGAACGCCAGATCGCGCCCCTGATACGGCATTGGGCCGGTCAGCGGGTCGATAGCGGTTTTGTGGATCAGGTGCGGGGTCTCTTCCGCCACTTTCTCAATTTCCACGCCACCTTCGGTGGAGGCCATGAACACGACACGGCGAGAACTACGATCAACCACCGCGCCCAGATACAGCTCTTTGTCGATATCGGTTGCCGCTTCAACCAGAATCTGGTTTACCGGCTGGCCGTTCGCGTCTGTTTGGTAAGTCACCAGGCGTTTGCCCAGCCAGTTTTCCGCGAAGGCGCGAATATCTTCTTTGCTGTTGACGACCTTAACGCCGCCCGCTTTACCACGGCCGCCTGCATGGACCTGGCATTTTACGACCCACGGGCCTGCACCGATTTTGGATGCCGCTTCTTCTGCTTCACGCGGGGTAGTACAGGCGTAACCAACCGGAGTCGGCAGACCTGACCGGGCAAACAGTTGTTTCGCCTGATACTCGTGTAAGTTCATGTGTTCTATCCATCCTTCATTTAATTTGTCACGCCGGATGACGGCCTACAAAGCAGGTGTTCGTTATAGTGGCCCGGCAACGGACGTCGCCGGGCTAAGGACACTAGACGTCCAGCAGCAAGCGAGTCGGGTCTTCCAGCAGCTCTTTAATGGCCACCAGGAAACCAACAGATTCGCGACCGTCAATCAGACGGTGATCGTAAGAGAGCGCCAGGTACATCATCGGCAGGATCTCGACCTTGCCATCAACCGCCATCGGGCGATCTTTAATGGCGTGCATGCCAAGGATCGCGCTCTGCGGCGGGTTGATGATCGGCGTCGACATCAGCGAACCGAACACACCACCGTTGGTGATGGTGAAGTTACCGCCTGTCAGGTCCTCAACAGTCAGCTTACCGTCACGGCCTTTCACGGCTAACTCTTTGATTTTTTTCTCGATGTCGGCCATTCCGAGCGTATCGACATCGCGCAGCACCGGTGTTACCAGACCACGCGGTGTGGACACCGCCATGCTGACATCAAAATAGTTGTGGTAAACCACGTCATCGCCATCGATGGACGCGTTCACTTCCGGGTAGCGTTTCAGCGCTTCAACTACCGCTTTCACGTAGAAAGACATAAAGCCAAGGCGGATACCGTGACGTTTTTCAAACGCGTCACCGTACTGCTTACGCAGATCCATAATCGGCTTCATGTTGACTTCGTTGAACGTCGTCAGCATGGCGGTGGAGTTTTTCGCTTCCAACAGACGTTCAGCAACGCGTTTGCGCAGACGAGTCATCGGCACACGTTTTTCTGTACGCCCAGCCACCGGCGCCGGCGCCGCCGGGCTGCTCACCGGAGCGGTAGCCGGTTTTTCTTCTTTCGCTGGCGCTTTCGCCAGATGTTTCTCAACATCTTCGCGCGTAATACGGCCACCCACGCCCGTGCCTTTGATAGCGCTGGCTTCGAGGTTGTGCTCAGCCAGCAGGCGACGGATCGCCGGACTCAGTGCGTCATTGTTTTGCTCTTCCAGCGAGGCCTGCTGGCGCTGCGCTGGTGTGGACTCTTTCTCTTCAGATTTGGCGCTGCTCTCTTTACCGGAGCTGTTGCCTTCTTTCAGGCGACCCAGGATCTGACGGGAAGTCACAGTAGTGCCTTCATCTTCCAGCACCGCGTCCAGAATACCGTCTGCCGACGCCGGTACTTCCAGTACCACTTTGTCAGTTTCGATTTCGACCAACACTTCGTCGCGTCGTACGCTATCGCCTGGTTTTTTGTGCCAGGTCGCAACGGTCGCGTCAGCAACGGACTCGGGCAGATCGGGAACAAGAATATCTACACTACTCATTATTTATCCTTTAATTAATCGACGTTCAGCGCGTCATTTACCAGATCTTGTTGCTGTTTCTGGTGAACGGACAGGTATCCCACCGCCGGAGAGGCGGAGGCCGGGCGACCTGCATAACGCAGAGCGGCCCCAAACGGAATCACATCACGGAAGTGATGCTGGCTGCAGTACCAGGCGCCCTGGTTCAGCGGTTCTTCCTGGCACCAGACAAAATCATGTACGTGAGTGTAAGGTTTCAGCGCTTCCTGCACCGACTGGTGCGGGAACGGGTAAAGCTGCTCGATACGCACAATCGCGACATCCTTCTGGTCGTTTTTACGACGCTGTTCCAGCAGATCATAATAGACCTTACCAGAGCAAAGGATCACACGCTTAACGCCTTGCGGATCAAGATCATCCACTTCGCCAATCGCCGGCATAAAGGTGCCGTTCGCCAGCTCATCCAGCGTAGAAACCGCCTGCGGATGACGCAGCAGCGACTTCGGCGACATCACGATCAGCGGGCGACGCATACCGCGCAGCGCCTGGCGACGCAGCATGTGGTAAACCTGCGCTGGAGTGGACGGTACGCACACCTGCATATTTTGTTCTGCGCACAGTTGCAGATAACGCTCCAGACGTGCTGAAGAGTGTTCCGGGCCTTGCCCTTCATAACCGTGCGGCAGCAGCATCACCAGGCCACACATACGGCCCCATTTCTGCTCACCGGAGCTGATGAACTGGTCGATAACCACTTGTGCGCCGTTGGCGAAATCACCGAACTGCGCTTCCCAGATGGTCAGGGTGCGCGGTTCTGCGGTAGCGTAACCATATTCAAACGCCAACACCGCTTCTTCAGAGAGCACCGAATCCCACACGCGGAACGGCCCCTGTGAATTATGCACATGGCTCAGTGGCGTATAAGTGGAACCGTTCGCCTGGTTGTGGATCACCGCGTGGCGATGGAAGAAGGTGCCGCGACCGGAGTCTTCACCGGACAAACGCACCGGGATCCCTTCATCAACCAGCGTGGCATATGCCAGTGTTTCTGCGCCGCCCCAGTCGAACAACTTCTCGCCGTTCGCCATCAACTGGCGGTCGCCGTAAATTTTCGCCACGCGGGACTGCATTTCAATGGCTTCCGGCACCGTACTGATGCGTTTTGCCAGCTCCTGCAAACGCTTCATCTCCACCTTGTTCGGGTAGCTCTCATCCCATTCGTGGTTGAGGTACGGCGACCAGGTAAAGGAGTGCATATTCATTGGACGCCATTCGGCGACCACACATTCCCCCGCATCCAGCGCATCGCGGTACAGGTTAACCATTTCGGTAGCATCTTCCAGCGTAATGGTTTTGTCCTGCTCCAGACGATCGGCGTAGATTTTGCGCGGCGTCGGGTGTTTTTTGATTTTCTGGTACATCAGCGGCTGGGTTGCGCTCGGCTCGTCGGCTTCGTTATGGCCGTGACGGCGATAGCACACCAGGTCGATAAAGACATCGCGTTTGAAGTTATTACGGAAGTCGAGCGCCAGGCGAGTGACGAACGCCACCGCTTCCGGATCGTCCGCATTGACGTGGAAAATCGGTGCCTGCACCATTTTACCGATATCGGTACAGTATGGCGTAGAGCGCGCATCCAGCGGGTTCGACGTGGTAAAGCCCACCTGGTTGTTAATGACAATACGCACCGTGCCACCGACTTCGTAGCCGCGTGCTTTGGACATGTTCAGGGTTTCCTGCACCACGCCCTGGCCAGCAACAGCCGCGTCGCCGTGAATGGTAATTGGCAGCACTTTATTGCTGCTCGGTTCGTCAAGGCGGTCAAGACGCGCACGAACGGAACCGATAACCACCGGGCTGACAATCTCAAGGTGTGACGGGTTGAACGCCAGCGCCAGGTGTACCAGGCCGCCTTCCGTTTCAACGTCGGATGAGAAGCCCATATGGTATTTCACGTCACCGGTGCCCAGATGCTCTTTATGTTTACCGGCAAA
Source organism: Kosakonia sp. YIM B13571 (assembly GCF_042788095.1). Classification (NCBI taxonomy): domain Bacteria; kingdom Pseudomonadati; phylum Pseudomonadota; class Gammaproteobacteria; order Enterobacterales; family Enterobacteriaceae; genus Kosakonia; species Kosakonia sp. YIM B13571. The sequence goes on from NZ_JBHZPL010000001.1 coordinate 489,574, forward strand.
TTCGTCAAACAGATCCTGCGGCTGTTTACCCAGCACGTTAACCAGCACGTTCAGACGTCCGCGGTGCGCCATACCCAGCACTACTTCACGAGTGCCGCTCTTGCCAGCATGACGGATCATCTCTTTGAGCATCGGCACCAGCGCATCGCCGCCTTCCAGCGAGAAGCGTTTCGCACCGGGGAATTTCGCGCCCAGATAACGTTCAAGACCTTCAGCAGCCGTCAGTTCAGCCAGGAAGCGTTTTTTCTCTTCGCTGCTAAAGCTGGATTTGCCGGTTGCGGACTCAATACGTTGCTGGATCCAGCGTTTCTCTTCAGTGCTGGTGATATGCATATATTCCGCACCGATCGAACCGCAATAGGTCTCTTTCAGTGCGTTAATCAATTCGCCCAGCGGCATGGTGTCTTTGCCAATCGCAAAAGAACCCACGTTATAGCTGTTCTGGAAATCCGCTTCCGTCAGATCGTGATAAGCCGGATCGAGATCGGCAACCCTTTCTTGTTGCCACAATCCCAGCGGATCGAGGTTCGCATGTTGGTGGCCACGAAAACGGTATGCGTTGATAAGTTGCAGGACTTTAACCTGCTTCACATTGGTGTCGGGGTCGGAAATAGAGGAAGAGTAACGTGAAGCATCTTTCGCCAGCTGACGGAAATAATCACGTGTTTTGGAGTGGAACTGATCCGGTTTGACTCCGGTGCCCGGTAACTGCTGGAACATAGAACGCCAGTTTGCATCTACCGAGTCAGGATCGGTTAAGAAGTCTTCATAGAGCTGTTCTATCCAACTCTGGTTAGACCCAGAGAGGTAAGAAGAGTCCAGCCAGGCTTTCATTGCGCCGTTCTGCATCGTGATCCCTTAAGCATTGTTATGCTTACTTCGCCGTGGATAACTACGACGTACACCCGTTAGCGCACGTCCCAGGGTTCACTTGCGGGCTCTTGGTGGCCCGCGAAGGAACCTTTAAAAACTGCCTAATCTTCGCTGTCCGGGCTGCGACTGCGTTGGCTGCCTTTGCTTACCCGAGTCACATAGTTAACTATGCTCCCCGGGATGCGCTCAGTTGCCGCCTTGTCTCGCACCAGACATCTCGATTATGTCTACTGTGGCGGTTTTTAAAGGTTTCCTGCTTCCTTGTTACCCGGCGGCGCTAACGCTACCGGGCAAAAAAAAACATCACTATTAATGTAGGCCGGATACGCGTCAGCGCCATCCGGCACTGACATTTATGCGCTTCGTTGCAACAACATCGACTTAATATGACCGATGGCGCGCGTCGGGTTCAGCCCTTTCGGGCATACACTGACGCAGTTCATAATGCTGTGGCAGCGGAATACGCTGAAAGCATCGCTTAAACCTTCCAGGCGGTTATCGGTTTCCGTATCGCGGCTGTCGATCAGGAAACGGTACGCCGCAAGCAGGCCAGCCGGGCCGATAAATTTGTCCGGGTTCCACCAGAACGACGGGCAAGATGTCGAGCAGCAGGCGCAGAGAATACATTCATACAAACCGTCGAGTTTTTCACGCTGCTCGGGTGCCTGCAAATGTTCTCTTGCTGGAGGATTTTGCCCATTATTCAATAAGTAAGGCTTAATCTTCTCATATTGGGCATAGAATTGTCCCATGTCCACCACCAAATCGCGGATCACCGGCAGGCCAGGCAGAGGACGAATCACAATCTTCTGTTTGCCATTACCCAGTGCAGAAATCGGAGTGATACACGCCAGGCCATTCTTGCCGTTCATGTTCAAACCATCAGAACCGCATACCCCTTCACGGCAGGAGCGGCGGAACGACAGCGTAGGATCCTTTTCTTTCAGTTGCATTAACGCATCCAGCAGCATCATGTCACGCCCTTCTTCACCTTCAAGCGTGTAATCCTGCATGCGCGGCGCGTCATCAACATCCGGGTTATAGCGATAAATCGAAAATTCGAGTTTCATAATCCTGTCTCCGCATTAATAAGTACGAATCTTCGGCGGGAATGCCGGACGCAGTTTCGGTTCCATATTGACGCTACGACGCGTCATGGACTCCGTTTCTGGCAGATACAGGGAATGGCACAGCCAGTTTGCGTCGTCACGATCCGGATAGTCGAAGCGGCTATGCGCGCCACGGCTCTCAGTACGGAAGTTTGCGGAGACCGCCGTTGCATACGCGGTTTCCATCAGGTTATCCAACTCCAGGCACTCAACGCGCTGGGTGTTAAACTCGGTGGACGTATCGTCCAAACGGGCGTTTTTAAGACGCTCGCGAATCACTTTCAGTTGCTCAAGCCCTTTCGCCATCGCATCGCCTTCACGGAAGACCGAGAAGTTATGCTGCATACACTCTTGCAGCGCTTTGCGAATAGTGACCGGATCTTCGCCGTTGCGGTTGTTGTTCCAGCGGTTGAGACGCTCAAGTGACGCGTCAACATCAGACTCGCTGGCATCGCGCAGTGCGCCCTGCTCGGCGATTGATTCTTGTAAATGCAGACCCGCTGCACGGCCAAACACCACCAGATCCAGCAGTGAGTTGCCGCCCAGACGGTTAGCGCCGTGTACCGATACGCAGGCAATTTCACCTACCGCGAACAGCCCCGGAATGACGACATCTTCGCCCTTCTCGTTCACCGTCAGCGCCTGGCCAGTTACTTTGGTCGGAATACCGCCCATCATATAGTGGCAAGTCGGGATGACCGGGATCGGCTCTTTAACCGGATCGACGTGCGCGAAGGTGCGCGACAGTTCAAGGATCCCCGGCAGGCGCGATTCCAGCACCTCTTTGCCCAGATGATCGAGTTTCAGTTTAGCGTGCGGACCCCATGGGCCGTCGCAGCCGCGACCTTCACGGATTTCGATCATGATGGAACGCGCCACCACATCACGACCCGCCAGGTCTTTGGCGTTAGGCGCATAACGCTCCATAAAGCGCTCGCCATGTTTGTTCAGCAGATAACCACCTTCACCACGGCAACCTTCAGTTACCAGCACACCCGCACCCGCAATACCGGTCGGGTGGAACTGCCACATTTCCATATCCTGCACCGGCACGCCTGCGCGCAGCGCCATGCCTACGCCGTCGCCGGTATTGATATGCGCGTTGGTAGTGGATTGGTAAATACGGCCTGCGCCGCCGGTCGCCAGCACGGTTGCACGCGCTTTGAAGTAGACCACTTCACCGGTTTCAATACACAGTGCGGTACAACCAACCACCGCGCCATCCTGGTTTTTCACCAGATCCAGTGCATACCACTCGGAAAAAATCGTCGTGTGGTTTTTCAGGTTTTGCTGATAAAGGGTGTGCAACAGCGCATGACCGGTACGGTCCGCTGCTGCTGCCGTGCGCGCCGCCTGCTCGCCGCCGAAGTTTTTCGACTGACCGCCAAACGGGCGTTGATAGATACGACCATCATCCAGACGGGAGAATGGCAGGCCCATATGTTCCAGCTCAAGAATCGCTTCCGGGCCGGTTTTACACATATATTCAATGGCATCCTGGTCACCGATGTAATCGGAACCTTTTACCGTGTCATACATGTGCCATTCCCAGTTATCTTCATGGGTATTACCCAGCGCAACGGTAATGCCGCCCTGCGCAGATACGGTGTGAGAACGGGTTGGAAAGACTTTAGAGAGCAGCGCACAGGTTTGCCCGCTCTGGGAAATTTGCAGCGCCGCGCGCATACCTGCGCCACCGGCACCAATAACAACAGCATCAAATTCTCTGACTGGCAGTTTCATTACACACCCCACACCACAACGAATCCATAAATTACGTAAACCGCCAGTGCAATGACGATAGCCAATTGCAGAGTCAGGCGCACAGCCAGCGGTTTAACGTAGTCGGTCAACACCTGCCACATGCCAATCCAGGCATGGATCAGAATCGAAAACAGGGCCAGCAGCGTGAAGACTTTCGTGAAAGCAGAGGAGAAAAAGTCAGTCCATACCACCCAGGTCAGGTCGCCATGCGTGGCAAAAAAACCGACCATATAGATGATGTATAACGTCAGGACGATGGCAGTAGCACGGACAAGAATAAAATCATGTACGCCGTTGCGTCCTAATGCGGAGGCGTTGCTTACCATACGAGGACTCCTGCGAGAATTGAAAGCACGACAGTAATTACAAAAGAGAGATTAGCGGAACGCTTTCCTGCTTCGAAGGTTTCTTCCAGCCAGCCAAAATCCATTAACATATGGCGAATGCCGCCCACAGCGTGATAAGCCAACGCCGTCAGGATGCCCCAGAGAATGAATTTAACGAAAAAGCTGTTCATGATGGCAGAGGCGGTCAGGAAGCCCTCTTCAGATGACAGCGACAGGCCCAATAACCACAGCAGAATGCCAACCGCCACGAAAGTAATGACGCCGGAAGCACGGTGGAGAATGGAAGCTATAGCCGTAACAGGAAACCGAATTGTTGTCAGATCCAGATTGACAGGTCTTTGTTTTTTCACATTTTTTATCATGAATAACGCCCACATGCTATTCTTATAGTTTCCTTCCTCCGGTCTGCGTGCGGGTCAGACAGCGTCCTTTTCTATAACTGCTCGTCATGCAAAAAATTAGCTTCCAGATGCTAAACGACAGGTTACAACGCTGGGTGGCTCGGGATTGCAGGGTATTCCGGAGACCTGGCGGCAGTATAGGTCGTTCACAAAATCATTACAATTAACCTACATATAGTTTGTCGGGTTTTATGCAGAACAGTGACCCCCATCACGATAACAACATTCTTTTAAATTTTAATCATCTGATTTGACAAAAGTTAAACATTCTTGTTACAAACAACGCCAGAAAGGGCTTATAATTCGCAAAAGTTATGGGGTCTTGCTTTCACCTGAGAATAAGTTATGTAACAGTGTGATGGTATTGACCGATGTAATCAGGACAGTTATTAGTGATATACAGGTTTGATAAATTCGGACTGCTAAGACGCTGATTTGCTGTTTTTTCACTGTGTTTTCAATGTGTACTTGCACGCGCCCATCGCTCTGTACCCTGGTACCTCCTCTCAACAGAGCTGCGAGCTAAATAACAAACTGGTAACGTTGACGGACAGTTGAATGCAAATCCGGTGACTGGCGGTCTTAAGCAATAAGGCGCTAAGGAGACCGTAAATGGCTGATAAGAAAGCAACCATCACCTACAATGGTGACGCTGCTATTGAACTGGATGTGCTAAAAGGCACGCTCGGTCAGGATGTTATTGATATCCGTAGTCTCGGTTCAAAAGGGGTATTCACTTTTGACCCAGGTTTTACCTCTACCGCATCATGCGAATCGAAAATCACCTTTATCGACGGTGACGAAGGTATTCTGCTGCACCGTGGTTTCCCTATCGACCAACTGGCGACTGAATCCAACTTTCTGGAAGTCTGCTACATTCTGCTGTACGGCGAAAAGCCGACGCAGGCGCAGTTTGACGAGTTCAAACTGACTGTCACACGCCACACCATGATCCATGAGCAGATCACTCGTCTGTTCCACGGTTTCCGTCGCGACTCGCACCCGATGGCGGTGCTGTGCGGCGTAACTGGCGCGCTGGCGGCGTTCTACCATGATTCCCTGGACGTCAACAATCCACGTCACCGTGAGATTGCCGCGTTCCGCCTGCTGTCGAAAATGCCGACCGTCGCGGCGATGTGTTACAAATATTCTATTGGCCAGCCGTTCGTCTACCCGCGCAACGACCTCTCCTACGCCGGTAACTTCCTGCATATGATGTTCTCCACGCCGTGTGAACCGTATGAAGTAAACCCGGTGTTGGAACGCGCGATGGATCGCATTCTGATCCTGCATGCTGACCATGAACAAAACGCCTCAACCTCTACCGTGCGTACTGCGGGCTCTTCTGGCGCGAACCCGTTCGCCTGTATCGCCGCAGGTATCGCTTCACTGTGGGGACCGGCACACGGCGGCGCTAACGAAGCTGCGCTGAAGATGCTGGAAGAGATCAGCACCGTGAAACACATTCCGGAATTCATGCGCCGCGCCAAAGACAAAAATGATTCGTTCCGTCTGATGGGCTTCGGTCACCGTGTCTACAAGAACTATGACCCTCGCGCAACCGTGATGCGTGAAACCTGCCACGAAGTGCTGCGTGAACTGGGCACCAAAGATGACCTGCTGGAAGTGGCGATGGAGCTTGAGCACATTGCGCTCCACGACCCGTACTTTATCGAACGTAAGCTCTACCCGAACGTCGATTTCTACTCCGGTATCATCCTGAAAGCGATGGGCATTCCGTCGTCCATGTTTACCGTTATCTTCGCGATGGCGCGTACCGTGGGCTGGATTGCGCACTGGAACGAAATGCACGACGACGGCATCAAAATTGCCCGTCCGCGCCAGTTGTACACCGGTTACGAAAAACGCGAGTTCAGCTCCGATCTGAAAAAAGATTGATAGCCAACCCGCATAAAAAAACGCGCCTTCTGGCGCGTTTTTTATTTTAACGCTGGCAAGCCGGGCACCAGTAAAACGGACGGGACGACATCGTCGTTTTCTCAATTATTCCACCGCAGCGCTCGCAAGGTTCCCCTGCCCGATGAAACACCTTAAAGCGAAACAGCGCACCGTGGTGTTTCTTCTCATCCACCACACCGCGTGTCTGATATGACAAACGGGGAATATCAAGCAGCGCCTGCGACAATACATCCAGTTGTGCTTCGCTAAGCCCCGAGGCGTTATGCTGTGGCGCCAACGCGCTTTGCCAGAGGATCTCGACACGCAGGTAGTTACCGAGCCCGGCGAGAAAGGCCTGATCGAGCAATAACCCCGAAAACTGGCGACGGCGAAAACGGGGGGATAATAACCGCGCTTTCACCTGCGCCGCCGTCAGCGTCATATCCAGTACATCCGGTCCAACACGCTGCAAAAACGGATGTTGCGCCAGTTGCTCAGGCGTGAGCAGCGCGATATCCGAAGCGCTGTACAACAAAATCGCTTTATCCATCGCTTGCAGCCGCACGCGCAGCACACGATTGGTTTGTGGGATCTCGCCCGCATCAACCACCCGCCAGACACCGTAAAGCTGGTTGTGGCTGTAAAGTGTCAGCCCGCCGGAAAAATGGGTCAGGAGCGCTTTTCCCCGCGTTTCAATGTTCTCAACGCGCTGCCCCACAAGATCTGCGGCAAAACCGCTTAGGGGCGGCATGCCAAACCAGACATCCGTTAATGGCTTACCTTTAATCGCGGCTTCAAGCGTATCTGCTGCCCGGCGGATCTCCGGTCCTTCTGGCATAAAAACTCCTTGTGTTAGTCGGCGGTAATCATCACGCCACGTTGGGCAAAGGCACTGAGTAAGCGGCGGGCAAACAGCAGCGCATGTTCGCCATCGCCATGCAGGCAGACCGTTTGCGCCTGCACATCGACAAACTCACCCGTGATACTTCTCACCCGCCCTTCAAGCACCATATCCAGCGTTTGCGCCAGCGCCAGATTATCATCGTCAATCAGTGCGCCTGGCGCACTACGTGGCACCAGCCGACCATCGCGGAGGTAACCGCGATCGGCAAATACCTCCTGACGCGTGCGCAAACCATAACGCTCTCCAGCACGAATTAACTCGCTGCCCGCCAGGCCAACCAGTATCAATTCAGGATCAACGTCGTAAACCGCTCCGGCAATGGCGTCCGCCAGCGCCACGTCATCCGCCGCCTGGTTATAAAGCATACCGTGCGGTTTAACGTGGTGCAGTTTGCCGCCTTCTGCACACACCAGCGCCGCCAGGGCGCCAATTTGATACAGCGTTTGGGCATAGACGATATCGGGCGGCAGATGCATCGCCGTGCGGCCAAAGTTTTCCCGATCCGGGAAAGAAGGATGTGCCCCCACTGCCACGCCATTGCGTAGCGCTTCGCGCACACAAGTCAGCATGGTTTGCGCATCGCCTGCGTGAAACCCGCAGGCGATATTGGCGGAAGAAACAAGCTGGAGTAACGCAGCATCGTTGCCGCAGCCTTCGCCGAGATCGGCATTTAAATCAATCTTCATTGTGCAAACGCCATGCCAGTTGATCGAGGTAGATACGCTGCTCACGTCGCGCCTTCAGCGCCTCATCCAGCGAGCACTTAACAAAGTGTATCGGTTGCCCCAGCGGGATTTGCGCCAGATGGTACATATCTGCCTCGATAATGCAGGCTATCCGCGGGTAGCCGCCGGTGGTCTGGGCATCATTCATCAGCACAATCGGTTGCCCATTGGAGGGAACTTGTACGACGCCCGGCAACAAGCCGTGAGACAGCAGTTCACGCGAAGTGGTACGCACCAGCGGCTGGCCCTGTAAACGGTAACCCATGCGGTTACTCTGCGGGCTTATCTGCCACGGCAAACGCCAGAACGCCTCCTGCGAGGCGCTATCGAATTCGTGATATTCCGGCCCCGGCAAGGCGCGAATGCGGTTGCCCCACAGCAACTGTTTTACCCCTTGTTGCGTCTGAAAATGGCGGACAGGTTCGCCCAGTGGCAACACATCGCCATCGCGCAATAATCGCCCTTCCAGCCCGCCGATAGTGGTTTTGAGATCGGTGCTGACCGAGCCCATTACCGCTGGCACGGCAAAGCTACCAGCGACCGCAAGATAGCTGCGCACACCGTGCAGCGGCCTTTTCAGCACCAACCGCTGCCCGGCTTTTGCCGCAAACCGCCAGCCCGTCCACACCGCTTTGCCGTCAAGCTTCGCTTCACAACCTGCGCCAGTAAGCGCAAACCAGGCATCGCGACCAAACACCACTTCGCACTGACCAAACGTGATTTCCAGCGCCGCCGCCCCAGGCGCGTTCCCCACCAGCGCATTAGCAATCTGCAACGCGGGTTCATCCAGCGCGCCGCAGTAGCTGACGCCGGACTGGCGCAACCCGATGCGTTTGCCGCCCTGCAAAGTGGTATACATTCCCGCGTGAATAATTTTCAGCATACGCCCTCCTTGCGCGGCACAAACCGCAGCGTGTCGCCCGGACGTAATAACACCGGTTCCGGCGAGCGCGGGTTGAATAACGCCAGATCGGTACGGCCAATCAGGTTCCAGCCACCGGGCGTTTCCAGCGGATAAATGCCAGTTTGCGCACCGCCAATGGCGACAGAACCGGCAGGAACACGCACACGTGGTTCAGCACGGCGCGGTGTAGCGAGCGCTTCCGGCATTCCGCCCAGATAAGGGAAGCCGGGTTGGAAGCCAAGAAACCACACCACGTAATCGATGGAACTATGCAGCTCAACGATCTGCTTTTCCGTCATCCGGCAGTGCTCCGCCACCAATCCCAGATCCGGGCCCACGGCTTTGCCGTACAACACCGGAATCTCGATGGAGCGCGACACCGGTTCCAGCGCCTCGCTCTCTTCCCACCAGCGCTGTAAACGCTCAATCGCGTCGAGCGCCAGCGAGTGAGGATCGCGCAGCACCACCGTAATGTTATTCATGCCAGGAATGGCTTCCACCACGTCTGGCACATCCGCCAGCCGTTGCGTCAGCCCCCATATACGCTTTTGCGTCGCCAGTTGCACCGGCGGCTCCAGTTCCAGCACCACCGCGCTTTCACCTAACAAATAACACCGTGCTCGCTGCACTTGCACTCTCCTTACGCCGGGTTCGGAATATCGATAAACGTGACCTCAAGATCGGTATTTTCATTCAGCCAGTCGCTGAGCGCGCGAATACCGCCACGCTCAGTGGCGTGGTGACCCGCAGAGTAGAAATGCAGCCCCTGTTCACGCGCGGAGTGAATGGTCTGTTCGGAGACTTCACCTGTGATAAACGCGTCAACGCCGAAGCGGGCAGCTTGATCAATAAAGCCCTGCCCACCGCCGGTGCACCAGGCAATGCGGGTGATTTTTTCCGGCCCGGTATCGCCGCACCACAGCGGCTTGCGACCAAGGCGCGCTTCAATCCATGAGGCCAGTTCCAGCCCCGGTACCGGCATCGACAATTCGCCCCACGGCAGCAACTCTTCGATTTCGCCCATCACGGTAATACCGAGCAAAGCCGCCAGTTGGGCGTTATTGCCAAGCTGTGGGTGCGCGTCGAGCGGCAGGTGCCAGCCATACAAATTGATGTCGTTCGCCAGTAACGTTTTTAGGCGGTTGCGCTTCATACCGCGGATAATCGGCGCTTCGTTTTTCCAGAAATAACCGTGATGCACAATTACCGCGTCTGCTTGCTGACGCACTGCTTCGTCCAGCAGCGCCTGGCTTGCTGTCACGCCGGTGATAATTTTCTGTACCGTTTCCCGCCCTTCAACCTGTAGCCCGTTCGGGCCGTAATCACTGAACGCCGCACTGTTAAGTTTGTTGTTAATCAGTTTTTCCAGTTCGGTATTTTTCATCATCACTCCTTTACGCTTTACGGGCAGCTTCATAGGCCGCCAGCGTGGCGGTACGCGCCTGTTTATGGTCAACAATCGGGCGGGGATAATCGAGTTTTACCCCGTGTTTATCCGCCCAGTCCCAGGGTTGATGCACCGATTTTTCCGGCACATTGTTCAGCGCCGGCAGCCAGTGGCGAATAAACGCGCCGTCAGCATCAAAGCGTTCGCCCTGCGTAGTCGGGTTAAAAATACGAAAATAGGGAGCCGCATCGGTGCCCGTCGAGGCCGCCCACTGCCAGCCGCCATTGTTCGCGGCGAGATCGCCATCGATCAACTGCGAAATAAAATAGCGCTCCCCGTGACGCCAGTCGATAAGCAAGTCCTTGACCAGGAAGCTCGCGGTTATCATCCGTAAGCGGTTGTGCATCCAGCCGGTGGCGTTCAACTGGCGCATCGCCGCATCGACAATCGGGTAACCCGTGTTGCCGCTTTGCCAGGCTTGCAGGTGCCCTGCGTTTTCCTGCCACTGCACGTTATCGGTCCAGGCAATAAAAGGACGATGCTTACAGAGCGCCGGATGATAGGTCATCAGATGGCGATAAAATTCGCGCCAAATCAGCTCATTCAGCCACACCGAGCCCGGCCCGCCGTTGAGCGCCTGCGGGTGTTCCGCCAGCAGACGATGCAGACACTGACGCGGTGACAGCGCGCCAATCGCCAGAGACGCCGACAAGCGGCTGGTGCCCTCGATTGCCGGGAAATCGCGCTGCTGATCATACGCCGCCGCCTGCTGCTGGCAAAAATGACGAAGCCGTGCGATAGCGCTTTTCTCATCGGTCGGGAACAGGTTTTCATCAAAATCCTGCTGTGGGTAATCAAGTGTAATCGGTTCTGGTGCAACATCGACGCCTTCACGCGGGCGTGGCGCGGCAACACACTGGGGCAGCTCCTCTTTCAGCCGACGCAGAAAGGCGTTTTTAAAGGGCGTAAAGACTTTGTACATCTCATGATTGCCGGTCAATACGCTGCCTGGCGCCAGCATCACGCTGTCGTCAAATCCCTGGCAGGCGACATTCGGCAGCGCTTTTTCGACTGCGACGTCGCGCTGTCGTTCGTTAAATTCGTATTGATAGTTGTAAAAGAGATGGTTGATTTGCTCGCGCTCGCAGACATCCACCACCGTTTGCACGCTGTCGGTAAAATCTGCCGCTTCCCGATAAATCAACGGAATGCCCTTTTCCGCCAGCGCCTGCTGAAGGGCGTTGAGATGAGCATTGATGAACGCGGCCTGTCGAGGTGCCATGTGATGTTGCTGCCACTGCGCAGGCGTAGCGATAAAGAGCGCTTTTACGCGCGCGTTATCACTGCTACAGGCAGCGGCAAGCGCAAGATTGTCATGCACGCGCAGATCCGCGCGAAACCAGACCAGATGGGTGGTCATACTGCTCCTATTATCCGTAACGTAAGCGCCGCGCCTCTGGCCGTGGAGCAAAATTGCGTTGCCTGGCCAGGGACGCCTCGGGAAATTACGCCATATAGTGTTTGAGTTATGTCACCGGTGCAAGCAGTGGCTGGGCTCTCTGGCGGTCACAATCAATCAGCATGGAAAGTGCATGCTGCTGGCGGGCGTTACACGGTTAACAAAAGCCGCCCTGCACAGGCATCAGCAGATTGATGTGGTGGCACTGCGGGGATATGTCCGGGCAGGTCGATGCAAATATCGCGCGGGGAGAAAGCGCTTCGGTAACGAAGGCAAACCATACATGACCGCCGACAAAGCAGACGGGTTTCCCTGAGAAACCGGCGTTGATGTCAGCAGGAATTTTCTCGCACATCACGGCTCCGTTTTCTCTCCGCAGTAAGTGTCGTCAAAGGCCGCAGATAAAAAAAAGCCACCGCAACTGCGGTGGCTATGAGATTTGCTGTGTGTCGTCGATTAATAAAAGTCGCAACTCACTTTCTCTGCTTGATCCATCCACACCGGTTTTTCGCTGGTTTTTGCCCAGACGCGATGCAGATAGCTATAAAAACGTGCGCGGTCTTTCCAGAACAACATTACCGGCAAGGCCAGCACGCCCGCCAGAACGGCGAAAACACGTCGCATCAACACAATATGAGCCGGAAACGCTTTGTATGTGTCCATATTCTCTCCCCTTTGTCAGGCCGGTAAGTAACACCGGAAAATAAGTCACCACCACGGAAGTCACTAACGTAAAACCAGGGCGGCGCTGAAATCTGGTTAAAATAGTACCGTTTTGTTTGTAATTTTACTACTCATCCGACCACTATTTTTTGTCAATATAAGCTTTATTTACATCGAGCCGGTAAATAAGTTACAAAACGGTTAAATTAATACTAACCATCAGTTAAATTGTGGATTATTCGTTGTTCATTGCCGCCAGGTCGATGGCATTGCATCTATCCGCACTACACCACCTGTTCAGTCCGCCCGATTTTTATATTTTTTTTACATCTCTCCCGCCGATTTTTGCGAAATCTTTGCGCCAAAAATTCTACTTTTTCTGCACATCGTTAAATCACCCCGGAGGTGAATTGTGAGTGCAGGCGTAGTCATCGGCATCGTGCTGGTTTTCCTGTTATTGGGCTATTTGGTTTATGCCCTGATCAACGCGGAGGCTTTCTGATGGCCGCTCAGGCGTTTCTTCTGGTTGCCAGCTTTCTGCTGGTATTGTTTCTCCTCGCGCGCCCGCTGGGTTCGCTGCTGGCGAAAATGATCGCCGGTCAGCCGCTTCCCGGCGTGCGCGGTGTGGAAAACCTCCTCTGGCGCGGGCTCGGTATCGATACCCGTGAAATGAACTGGCGGCACTATTTACTGGCGATTTTATGGCTGAACATCTTCGGTCTCGTACTGCTGTTTGCGATGCTGATGCTACAAGGCATTCTGCCGCTCAACCCGCAAAACCTACCAGGGCTCTCCTGGCACCTGGCGCTGAACACCGCCGTTAGTTTTATCTCTAACACGAACTGGCAGTCGTATTCCGGGGAGAGCACCCTGAGCTATTTCAGCCAGATGGCGGGACTGACGGTACAAAACTTTTTATCTGCCGCGACCGGGATTGCAGTGGTCTTTGCGCTGATCCGCGCTTTTTCGCGGCGCAGCATGGAGACGCTCGGTAACGCCTGGATCGATATCACGCGCATTACCCTGTGGCTGTTGTTGCCCATCTCTCTGCTGCTGGCGCTGTTTTTTATTCAGCAAGGGGCGCTGCAAAATTTCTCCACTTATCAGGCCTACACCTCACTGGAAGGTGTGCAACATCTGATACCGATGGGACCTGTTGCGTCGCAAGAAGCGATAAAAATGCTCGGTACTAACGGCGGCGGCTTCTTTAATGCCAACTCCTCGCATCCGTTTGAAAACCCCACCGCCTTAACCAACTTTGTGCAGATGTTGGCGATCTTCCTGATCCCGGCGGCGCTGTGCTTCGCTTTTGGCGATGCGGTCGGCGATCGCCGCCAGGGACACATGTTGCTGTGGGCAATGTCGATTATTTTCGTCATCTGCGCCGGGATTGTGATGTGGGCGGAATTACAGGGTAACCCGCACTTCCTGACGCTCGGTGGCGACAGCGCCATCAATATGGAAGGGAAAGAGAGCCGCTTTGGCATTCTGGCAAGCAGCTTGTACGCCGTGGTCACCACTGCGGCCTCTTGCGGCGCGGTCAACGCCATGCACGACTCGTTTACTGCGCTGGGCGGCATGATCCCGATGTGGCTGATGCAGATTGGCGAAGTGGTGTTCGGCGGCGTGGGTTCTGGTCTGTACGGCATGCTGCTGTTTGTGTTGCTGGCGGTGTTTATCGCCGGGCTGATGATTGGTCGCACGCCTGAGTTCCTCGGTAAGAAAATTGACATTCGCGAAATGAAAATGACCGCGCTGGCAATCCTTGTTACCCCGGCACTGGTGCTCATTGGTACCGCTCTGGCCATGATGACCGACGCAGGACGCAGCGGCATGTTCAACCCCGGCATTCACGGCTTTAGCGAAGTGCTGTACGCCGTCTCATCTGCCGCTAATAACAACGGCAGCGCCTTTGCGGGTTTAAGCGCCAACACTCCGTTCTGGAACTGTTTGCTGGCATTTTGCATGTTCTTTGGCCGCTTCGGTGTGATTGTGCCGGTCATGGCAATTGCCGGTTCGCTGGTGGCGAAGAAAATTCAACCAACCAGTTCTGGCACCCTGCCGACACACGGCGCGCTGTTTATCGGTCTGCTGATCGGCACCGTGTTACTGGTCGGCGCATTAACCTTTATCCCTGCCCTGGCGCTTGGCCCGGTGGCGGAATACCTGCAATTTTAAGACTGGCGGAGACGCGTTATATGAGTCGTAAACAACTGGCGCTTTTCGAACCAAACCTTGTTCGCCAGGCGCTGATGGATTCCGTGACCAAGTTAAGCCCGCATGTGCAGTGGCATAACCCGGTGATGTTCATTGTCTGGATTGGCAGTGTGTTAACTACCCTGCTGGCAGTGGCGATGGCGACTGGTCATCTCGACGGCAGCGCATGGTTCACCGGCGCGGTCAGCGTGTGGCTGTGGGTGACGGTTCTGTTCGCCAATTTCGCGGAAGCGCTGGCGGAAGGCCGCAGTAAAGCGCAGGCCAACAGCCTGAAAGGGGTGAAAAAGACCGCTTTCGCCCGCAAACTGCGCGCGCCGCAGCACGATGCACAAATCGACCATATCCCGGCGGAAGATCTGCGCAAAGGCGATATCGTGCTGGTCGAAGCAGGCGATATTATTCCCTGCGATGGCGAAGTGATCGAAGGCGGAGCCTCAGTAGATGAGAGCGCGATTACCGGGGAATCCGCACCGGTTATTCGTGAATCCGGCGGCGATTTTGCCTCAGTAACAGGTGGTACGCGCATTCTCTCTGACTGGCTGGTGATCCAGTGCAGCGTTAACCCCGGCGAAACCTTCCTCGATCGCATGATCGCGATGGTGGAAGGCGCGCAGCGGCGTAAAACGCCAAATGAAATCGCGCTGACCATTTTACTGGTGGCGCTGACGATTGTGTTCCTGCTGGCAACGGCAACGCTGTGGCCCTTCTCCGTGTATGGCGGCACGCCAGTGAGTGTTACCGTGCTGGTTGCCCTGCTGGTGTGTCTGATCCCGACGACTATCGGCGGGCTGCTTTCCGCGATTGGTGTTGCGGGGATGAGCCGCATGCTGGGCGCGAACGTCATTGCCACCAGCGGGCGCGCGGTGGAAGCGGCGGGCGATGTCGACGTGTTATTGCTGGATAAAACCGGCACCATCACGCTAGGTAACCGCCAGGCATCCGACTTTCTGCCTGCCCAGGGCGTAGATGAAAAAACGCTGGCCGATGCCGCGCAGCTTTCATCCCTGGCCGACGAAACGCCAGAAGGACGAAGCATTGTTATCCTGGCAAAACAGCGCTTTAACCTGCGCGAGCGCGACGTGCAGAGCCTGCAAGCGACCTTTGTGCCGTTTACCGCGCAAACCCGCATGAGCGGAATTAACGTGCAGGACCGGATGATCCGCAAAGGTTCCGTCGATGCCATTCGCCGCCATATCGAAGCGAATGGTGGTCAGTTCCCGGCAGATGTCGAAGCACTGGTCGAACGCGTGGCGCGCCAGGGGGCAACGCCGCTGGTGGTTGCCGAAGGGGCAAAAGTGCTGGGCGTGATCGCGCTGAAAGATATCGTCAAAGGCGGTATTAAAGAGCGTTTTGCCCAGCTACGCAAAATGGGCATTAAAACGGTGATGATCACCGGCGATAACCGCCTGACCGCCGCGGCGATTGCCGCCGAAGCGGGTGTCGATGATTTTCTGGCCGAAGCAACACCGGAAGCCAAGCTGGCGCTGATCCGCCAGTATCAGGCAGAAGGACGGCTGGTGGCGATGACCGGGGATGGCACAAACGACGCGCCAGCGCTGGCGCAAGCCGATGTGGCGGTCGCAATGAACTCCGGTACGCAGGCCGCGAAAGAAGCGGGCAACATGGTGGATTTGGATTCCAACCCCACCAAGCTGATTGAAGTGGTACATATCGGTAAACAGATGCTGATGACGCGCGGCTCACTGACCACCTTCAGTATCGCTAACGATGTGGCGAAGTACTTCGCCATTATCCCGGCGGCGTTTGCAGCGACCTATCCGCAACTGAATATGCTCAACGTGATGCACCTGCACTCCCCGGCATCGGCGATTTTGAGCGCGGTGATTTTTAATGCACTGGTGATTGTGTTTCTCATCCCGCTGGCATTGAAAGGGGTGAGCTACAAACCGCTGACCGCTTCCGCCATGCTGCGTCGCAACCTGTGGATCTACGGGCTGGGCGGTTTGATCGTGCCATTTATTGGCATCAAAGCGATCGACCTTATTCTCACGCTGTTCGGCCTGGTGTAAGAGGAAGATAAAATGGCTTTATTACGTCCCGCATTTCTGCTTTTGATACTCTTTACCCTGATTACCGGTGGGCTTTACCCGCTGTTGACCACCGCGCTGGGGCAATGGTGGTTTCACGATCAGGCCAACGGCTCACTTATTCGTGAAGGTGACAGCGTGCGCGGCTCACTGTTGTTAGGGCAGAATTTTACCCAACCGGGATATTTTCACGGCCGCCCTTCCGCCACAGCAGACGCGCCGTATAATCCTATGGCGTCCGGCGGCAGTAACCTGGCGGGCAGCAACCCGGAACTGGATAAAGAGGTGGCGCAGCGCGTCGCGCAACTGCGGGCCGAAAACCCGCAAGCAGACGCCCATGTACCGGTGGAACTCATAACCACCTCGGCAAGCGGCCTGGATGGGCAGCTATCTCCACAGGCTGCCACATGGCAGATCCCTCGGGTGGCGCAGGCGCGCAACCTGCCGGTGCAGGCGGTGGCGAAACTGGTGGCAGAACACACCTCAACGCCGCTGGTGAATTTTATCGGCCAGCCGGTGGTGAATGTGGTGGAACTTAATCTGGCGCTGGATGCGCTCAAGGACAAATAAAGCATGACTGATGAGCCTTTGCGCCCCAATCCCGACCGCCTGCTGGAGCATGCTGCCACCGCGCACCGGGGCAAACTGAAAGTCTTTTTTGGCGCCTGCGCCGGGGTGGGGAAAACCTTTGCGATGCTGCAGGAAGCGCAGCGGCTGCGGGCGCAAGGGCTGGATATTCTGATTGGCGTGGTGGAAACCCACGGAAGAAAAGAGACCGCCGCGCTGCTGGAGGGGCTGGCAACGCAACCCACCCGGCGCATTCATCATCGCGGACGCTTAATTCAGGAGTTTGATCTGGACGCCGCCCTTGCGCGGCGTCCAGCGCTTATTTTGATGGACGAGCTGGCGCACAGTAACGCGCCCGGCTCGCGCCACCCGAAACGCTGGCAGGATGTCGAAGAGCTGCTGGAGGCGGGAATTGATGTGTTTACCACCGTCAACGTTCAGCACCTCGAAAGCCTGAACGATGTCGTTAGCGGCGTGACCGGGATTCAGGTGCGAGAAACGGTGCCGGATCCCTTCTTTGACAGCGCCGATGAAGTGGTGCTGGTGGACTTACCGCCGGATGACCTGCGCCAACGCTTGCACGAAGGCAAAGTCTATATCGGTGGCCAGGCAGAACGCGCTATTGAACACTTCTTCCGTAAAGGCAACCTGATTGCCCTGCGTGAACTGGCACTGCGGCGTACAGCCGATCGCGTAGATGACCAAATGCGCGCCTGGCGCGACCGCCAGGGCGAAGAAAAAGTCTGGCATACGCGTGATGCGATTTTACTTTGCGTCGGCCACGGTGCCGGTAATGAGAAGCTGATCCGCACCGCCGCGCGCCTGGCGGCAAAGCTCGGCAGCGCCTGGCATGCGGTGTACGTCGAAACGCCGACGCTGCATAAACTACCGGAACCGCAGCGGCGGGCTATTTTAAGTGCGCTACGCCTGGCACAAGAGTTGGGCGCGGAAACTGCCACCCTTTCCGACCCGGCTGAAGACCGGGCCATTTTGCGTTATGCACGCGAACATAATCTCGGCAAGATCTTGATCGGCAGGCGCCATAAGCGCCAGTGGTGGAGCCGGGAATCCTTTGCCGATAAGCTCGCCAGGCGCGCGCCGGATCTTGATCTGGTGATTATTGCGCTGGAGGACGTGCCAACTCCCCTGCCCGCCCGCGCCGGGGATGTGCGACCCTTTATGGATCGCTTTCGCGTGCAGCTCAAAGGCTGCGTCGTCGCGCTTGCGCTTTGCGCCGCCATTACGTTAATCGCTATGCAGTGGCTGACTGCATTTGATGCCGCCAACCTGGTGATGATCTATCTGCTTGGCGTGGTGCTGGTGGCGCTGTTTTTTGGCCGCTGGCCCTCCGCGTTCGCCACAGTAATTAACGTTGTCAGCTTCGATCTCTTTTTTATTGCCCCACGCGGTACGCTGGCGGTTTCCGATGTGCAATACCTGCTAACGTTTGGCGTGATGCTGACGGTAGGCCTGGTGATTGGTAACCTGACGGCCGGTGTTCGTTATCAGGCGCGCGTGGCGCGCTACCGGGAGCAGCGCACCCGCCATCTGTATGAGATGTCAAAAGCGCTGGCGGTTGGGCGTAGCAATCAGGATATTGCCGCGACCAGCGAAACCTTTATCCACTCCACCTTTAATGCGCGCAGCAAATTGTTGCTGCCGAACAGCCATGGCCAGTTGGCGGCCGTAACGCAGACGCACGGTATGACGCCGTGGGATGATGCCATCGCCCGCTGGAGTTTTGATAAAGGCCAGCCAGCAGGTGCCGGTACCGATACCCTGCCCGGCGTGCCGTACCAAATTCTACCGCTGAAAAGCGATCAAAAAACACACGGTTTATTGATTGTCGAACCGGCGAATTTACGCCAGTTGATGATCCCAGAACAGCAGCGCCTGCTGGAAACCTTCACGCTGCTGGTCGCCAGTGCGCTGGAGCGTCAGGCGTTAGCCACCAGCGAAGAGCAGGCGCGGCTTGCCAGCGAGCGCGAAAGCATCCGCAACTCGCTGCTGGCGGCGCTGTCTCACGATCTGCGCACACCGCTGACCGTGCTGTTTGGTCAGGCGGAAATCCTGACGCTGGATTTGGCCAGCGAAGGTTCAAAACATGCGCCACAAGCTAACGAAATCCGCCAGCATGTGCTGAACACCACGCGGCTGGTGAACAATTTGCTGGATATGGCGCGTATCCAGTCTGGCGGCTTTAACCTGAAAAAAGAGTGGCTGACCCTCGAAGAGGTAATTGGCAGCGCGTTGCGAACGCTGGAGCCAGGGCTTGGCGGCCAGCATATTGCGCTCAACCTGCCCGATCCGCTGATGCTGGTGCATGTTGACGGCCCATTATTTGAGCGCGTGTTGATTAATCTGCTGGAAAATGCGGTGAAATATGCCGGGCATCGCGCCGAAATCGGCATTACCGCGCACAGTACACCGGATCAGTTGACGCTGGATGTATGGGATAACGGGCCGGGGATCCCCACAGGTCAGGAAGCGGCGATTTTTGATAAATTCGCCCGCGGAACGAAAGAGTCAGCCATTCCCGGTGTTGGGCTGGGGCTGGCGATTTGCCAGGCGATTGTCGAGGTACATGGCGGTACTATCGCCGCCCGCAATCGCCCACAAGGAGGGGCGCTGTTTTGTGTTACACTTCCACGGGAAACACCGCCGCAACTGGATGAATTACCTGAGGATCTGTGATCAACGTTCTGATTGTTGAAGATGAACAAGCTATCCGCCGTTTTCTGCGTACCGCGCTGGAAGCCGAGGGGCTGCGCGTCCATGAAGCAGAAACATTACAGCGTGGGTTAATTGAAGCCGCCACCCGCAAACCGGACCTTGTGATCCTCGATTTGGGGCTGCCGGACGGTGACGGGCTCGACTTTATCCGTGACCTGCGCCAATGGAGCAAGATGCCGGTGATTGTGCTCTCTGCACGTACAGAAGAGAGCGACAAAATCGCCGCGCTGGATGCAGGTGCCGATGATTATCTCAGCAAACCGTTTGGCATTGGCGAGTTGCAAGCGCGTTTACGCGTAGCGCTGCGCCGCCATGCTGCATCAACGCCTGACGAACCGGTCGTTACCTTTTCTGATATCCGCGTCGATCTGGCTAACCGCCGTATCCAACGCGGTGATGAAGAACTCCACCTCACACCAATTGAATTTCGCCTGCTGGCGGTACTGCTCAATAACCACGGGAAAGTCCTGACGCAGCGCCAGCTGCTTAGCCAGGTCTGGGGCCCGAATGCCGTGGAACACAGCCATTACTTGCGTATTTATATGGGACATTTGCGGCAAAAGCTGGAAGTCGATCCGGCGCGCCCTCGCCATTTACTTACGGAAACAGGTATCGGCTACCGGTTTATGCTCTGACGGCGTATCCTTCTGATTTTTGGGAGGGAAATCATGAGTGCCTGGTTAATTTATGCCTTGTTGTCAGCGCTGACGGCTGCGCTGGTGACCATCTTCGGCAAAATCGGTTTACAACATCTTGATGCCAATACCGCGACCGCAATCCGCGCGGTGGTGATGGCGCTTTTTCTGGTGGGTGTCGTAGTGATTCAGGGCAAGCTGTCGCTGATTTCGACGGTTTTCGCCGATAAAAAAGCGCTGCTGTTTGTGGTGCTAAGCGGCGTAGCCGGTGCGCTGTCGTGGCTGTTCTACTTTATGGCGATCAAAACCGGGAATGTGTCGCGCGTGGCGCCGATTGATAAGCTCAGCGTGGTGTTTGCGGTGATTCTGGCGGTGGTGCTGTTTGGCGAGAAGATTTCGCTGCTTTCCGCGGCGGGTGTGGCGTTGATAACCGCCGGTGCGCTGATGGTGGCGCTGGGGTAATGGCTAACAGGCAGTAAAAAGGCTCCCGAGGGAGCCTTTTCTTTTCAGCGTTTAGGCGTTTTTCAGCACTTCGCTGACAATCTCTACCGCTTCTTTTTCGATCTGCTGACGATGTTCAGCACCGAGGAAACTTTCACAGTAGATTTTGTAGGCGTCTTCTGTACCTGACGGGCGTGCGGCAAACCAGCCGTTGTCGGTCATCACTTTCAATCCGCCAATTGATGCGCCGTTGCCCGGTGCAGCGGTAAGACGCGCGGTGATCGGGTCACCAGCGAGCGTGCTGGCACTGACCATTTCCGGGGAAAGCTTAGACAGCGCGGCTTTCTGCGCGGAAGAGGCAGAAGCCTGCAAACGGTTGTAGCTCGGTGCGCCGAAACGTTCTGCCAGCTCATCGTAGTGCTGCTGCGGGTTTTTCCCGGTGACAGCGGTGATTTCCGCAGCCAGCAGGCACATGATGATACCGTCTTTATCCGTTGACCACGGTGTGCCGTCGAAACGCAGGAAAGAAGCACCTGCGCTCTCTTCGCCGCCGAAGCCGAAGCTGCCATCATGCAGGCCATCAACAAACCATTTAAAGCCGACCGGAACTTCCACCAGCTTACGACCCAGGTCATTTACCACGCGGTCAATCATTGCCGAGGAAACCAGCGTTTTACCCACGGCAACCTCTTTGCCCCACTGCGGACGATGCTGGAACAAGTAATTGATCGCGACCGCCAGGTAGTGGTTCGGGTTCATCAGACCAGCCGGAGTGACAATGCCGTGACGGTCGTAGTCCGGATCATTGGCGAAGGCCAGATCGAACTTGTCACGCAGCGCCAGCAGACCCGCCATGGCGCACTCGGAGGAGCAGTCCATACGGATAACGCCGTCTTTGTCGAGATGCATAAAGCGGAACGTCTGATCGACCTGATCGTTAACAATGGTCAAATCCAGCTTGTAGTGCTCAGCAATACGTTTCCAGTATTCGATACCGGAACCGCCCAGCGGGTCGACACCCAGTTTCAGACCCGCTTTCTGGATAGCCGCCATATCGACGATATCCGCCAGCCCTTCAATAAACGGCTGTACCAGATCTTTTTCCGTCACATGACCGGACGCCAGCGCGGCATCCAGCGTAATGCGTTTTACGCCTTTCAGGCCGTCTGCCAGCAGTGCGTTGGCACGATCTTCCACCACTTTGGTGACGTTGGTATCTGCAGGGCCACCATTTGGCGGGTTGTATTTGATACCGCCGTCTTCTGGTGGGTTATGCGACGGCGTAATAACAATGCCGTCCGCCTGCGCGCCGCCGTTTTTGTTGTGAACCAGGATAGCGTTTGAGATGGCAGGCGTCGGCGTGAAGCCGTTATTTTCCTGCACGATAACGTCTACACCGTTGGCTGCCAGCACTTCCAGCACAGAGATAAAGGCGGGTTCAGACAGCGCGTGGGTATCTTTACCCACATAGCACGGGCCGGTAATACCGTTTTTCGCACGCTCTTCAGCGATAGCCTGAGCGATGGCGAGGATATGTTGCTCGTTGAAGCTGTGGCGACCTGCGCTGCCACGGTGGCCGGATGTTCCGAACTTCACCGCATGTTCTGAATTTCCGACTTCCGGTTTCAGCACGTAATACTGCGCAGTAAGCTGAGCGACGTTGATCAAATCGCCCTGTTGTGCAGGTTGCCCCGCACGCGGATGGTTAGCCATTGCCTGGTCCTTTCAATGCAAGGATTAAATTGTGCCGCAAACTTTTTCAATCAATTCCGCGGGGAACTGCATTGATTGCATGATGTGCTCGATCATGCTGCATTTACGACCCGTATTGGTGTTGGTGATGACCCAGTAAGGGGTGTTCGGCACCTGTTTCGGCTTGGTTTGATTGCCGTTTTGCAAAAGCGTTTGCTCGTTCGCGGCAAAGTATACGCGCGTGCGCCCATGCAGAGACTCGGTGGATTCCGTAAACCCTTTATCATCCAGTAAGTAGAGTGTAGACAGCACCAGCAGGAAACGATTCACCGCCTTTTTCTGCTCGGCGTATTCATCAGACAGAAGCAGCTCGCGCACGGCGCGGACTTTGTCTTTGGCGGTGTTTGTCGGTTTAACACTTTCAACAGTGCTGACAATACGCGTCTCTTTTACCGGCGCAGGGGAAGCGGCAGGCTGTGATTGTGGTACGGCGGAAAATTTTAACATGCGCCGTAAAATGTCGGATGCGCTCTCGCCAATGTGCTTCGTGTGGCTGGCAATATAACTGTAGAGCTCATCATCAACTTCGATCGTTTTCATCTTAATCCAGTGCGATATCTTATCTGAATACAAGTGTTGGGATTATAAAGTGAAATCTCAACAGCGGATAGCGTCAAACCAGGATGGCGGCAAAACTAAGAGTAATTCTTAACCTTGCGGCCGGGCGGCAGAATGTTCAACATAATAACCTAACCCGAATGAGTGAAAAAAAGAACTTTGCCATGAAATTGAATACGTGCGCGCAAACTGCGCAACATCCGCACAACAATTCTCCGATCGTCCTTGTTCACGGTCTTTTTGGCAGTCTCGATAACCTTGGTGTGCTCGCCCGCGAGCTGGTTCAGGATCATGACGTGTTGCAAGTGGATATGCGTAACCACGGGCTTTCACCGCGCGCCGCAGAAATGAACTACCCGGCAATGGCGCAGGATCTGTTGGATACGCTGGACGCTCATCAGCTCGACAAAGCGACCTTTATTGGCCACTCCATGGGCGGTAAAGCCGTGATGGCATTAACAGCACTTGCCCCGGAGCGGATTGATCAACTGGTAGCGATTGATATCGCGCCAGTGGATTACCAGGTGCGCCGCCATGACGAAATTTTTGCCGCCATCAACGCGGTGAGCGATGCAGGGGCATCCACTCGCCAGCAAGCCGCCACATTAATGCGCGCACATATAAATGAAGAAGGCGTCATTCAATTCCTGCTGAAATCGTTTGTTGATGGCGAGTGGCGTTTCAACGTGCCGGTGTTGTGGGATCAATACCCGCATATTGTCGGCTGGGAAACGGTTCCTGCATGGCATAAACCGGCCCTGTTCGTTCGTGGTGGGAACTCTCCTTATGTCACCGAAGCGTACCGTGACGCGTTGCTGGCGCAGTTCCCGCAGGCACGGGCGCATGTAATTGCCGGTTCCGGCCACTGGGTACATGCCGAGAAACCCGACGCGGTTATGCGTGCCATCCGCCGCTATCTCGCTGAAAAGACGAATTGATTAAAAAGGCGGCGACCGGTCGTTTCAACGCGCCCGGTCGTTGGCGTGTCCGTTGTGCTGATGTATGATGG
The DNA here is from genome assembly GCF_042788095.1 of Kosakonia sp. YIM B13571. Classification (NCBI taxonomy): domain Bacteria; kingdom Pseudomonadati; phylum Pseudomonadota; class Gammaproteobacteria; order Enterobacterales; family Enterobacteriaceae; genus Kosakonia; species Kosakonia sp. YIM B13571. The sequence continues at coordinate 513,969 of NZ_JBHZPL010000001.1, forward strand.
CGCGCTATTCAGCCCGGGCGTGCCGCCCGATTGCTTGTTTTTCCCGTAGTATGCTTAGACCATGGCTAAAGAACAAACGGACCGTACGACACTAGATCTGTTCGCGAATGAGCGTCGCCCGGGACGGCCGAAGACAAACCCGCTCTCGCGTGATGAACAGTTGCGCATCAACAAACGCAATCAGCTAAAACGCGATAAAGTTCGTGGGCTTAAGCGTGTCGAACTAAAACTCAATGTGGAAGCCGTCGATGCGTTAAACGAGCTGGCAGAAGCGCGTGATATGAGCCGCAGCGAGCTTATCGAAGAGATGCTGTTGGCACAGTTGAAGGCATTGCGCGGCTAGCGAATCCTCCGAAACCTCGTCGAAATAACACTTTCATGTGTCATACAGTGCAGTCCGACGCGATAGCAGTTTCCGCGCGCTTCCCTGTTCTGCTATGATTGCCCTTATCTGTGGGCGTAGCGCCACCACCATACTCATTAAGTTTCAAGAGGTTATTTTACTCATGGCAATTACAGGCATTTTCTTTGGCAGCGACACCGGTAACACCGAAAACATCGCGAAAATGATTCAGAGTCAGCTAGGTAAAGACGTTGCCGACGTCCATGACATTGCCAAGAGCAGCAAAGAAGATATCGAAGGGTATGACATTCTGTTGCTCGGCATTCCTACCTGGTACTATGGTGAAGCGCAGTGCGACTGGGATGACTTTTTCCCGACGCTGGAAGAGATCGACTTTAACGGTAAATTAGTGGCACTGTTCGGCTGTGGCGACCAGGAGGATTACGCGGAGTATTTCTGCGATGCGCTGGGTACCATTCGCGATATCATCGAACCGCGCGGCGCAACCATCGTCGGTCACTGGCCAACTGCGGGCTACCATTTTGAAGCCTCTAAAGGTCTCGCGGACGACGATCATTTTGTTGGCCTTGCGATTGACGAAGACCGTCAACCAGAGCTGACATCAGAGCGCGTACAGAAATGGGTAAAACAGGTGCGCGAAGAGCTGCATCTGGACGATATCATTAACGCCTGATTTTTTATGGCGTAATCTGTGGGTTACGCCGTATTAATAGATAAAAGCAATGGAAATAATTGCTACAAATTTTTAACTTTTTTCTCCATCGCTGTACAATAAGCCCTGCTAAACTGGGTGCCGTCGTAAAGGACTTTGCTGGCGACACCACGTTTTATAAGCTTACTTTACTTGAGGGCTTGCAGTTTTCATCCAGCCATGGCAGTTCTATAATGAGACGCATTACCCCAGGTGCATTCCTTATAACTTCCGCTAAGGAAGTGAATCGTATAGCAACAGGACAGATTCCGCATGACTGACAACAATACCGCATTAAAGAAGGCCGGCCTGAAAGTCACGCTTCCTCGGTTAAAAATCCTTGAAGTGCTTCAGGAACCGGATAACCATCATGTCAGTGCGGAAGATTTATACAAACGACTGATCGACATGGGCGAAGAGATCGGGCTGGCAACAGTTTACCGTGTACTGAACCAGTTTGACGACGCCGGGATTGTGACCCGTCATAACTTCGAAGGCGGCAAGTCCGTTTTTGAACTGACTCAGCAGCATCACCACGATCACCTAATCTGCCTCGATTGCGGCAAAGTGATTGAATTCAGTGATGACTCCATTGAAGCGCGTCAGCGTGAAATCGCCGCGAAACACGGCATTCGTCTGACTAACCACAGTCTTTACCTTTACGGTCACTGCGCCGAAGGCGACTGCCGCGAAGATGAACACGCGCACGACGCGAAATAACTGCTTTGAAACCCAAAAAGCCAGCCTGACGGTTGGCTTTTTTTTGCCTGCAATACCGGCACTGAAAGAAAAAACCCGGCAAGCTCGCGCCCCCGGGTTTAATCACTGCCTCAAATTACGCTTTTACGCTGTCGACACGACTAAAGCGTTTGCCGTCCGGGCTGGCAGTGCGCACCTGCACTTCCCCACTTACTTGCGGACGCGCTTTATCATCATAGCGCTGCCAGTGTTTGCCGCCGTCGGTTGAGAACTCAACCACCATGCCAGGGAAGCTGGTATTGGCTTCCAGTTTTCCACCCACCACACGCGCTCCTGGAACCGGTAAGCGGTAATGAACACCAGCCTTATCCAGTTTCGCCAGTTCGCGATGACCTAACAGGTTCGCAAAGCGTTGCCAGTCTCGCTCCAGCGCTTTCACATCCACCAGATGTGTCTCGCCGCCTTTATACTCACGTCCGGCTTTGTAATCCTGCTCCCAGCCCGCGCGGTGCCATGCGCGTTCAGCCACCGAAACCATTCGCGGATAGATCATGTACTCCATCTGATTATCGGTGCGCACCACTTCGCTCCACAACTGCGCGGAAAGGCCATACGCGCCCGGCCACAATTTGTCAGATTTCGCGCTAAACGGATTGCCATCACGATCAAGTGAGGTTTCCGCGTTCTGCGGCATGTTGTCCGGGGCAAAGCTGAAAATCTTACGTTCATCGCTAAAACGCGTGCCCCAGTAGTAGCCGCTTTCCGCCGGGTTTACTTCATTCGGGAAATCGAGATACACATAATCGGGGTTAGAGACCACAACGCGGAAGCCTTTGTTCGCCCAGTCATTCACCGAGTCAAAACCACCCCAGTAGAGCGTATCCCAGAAGTTAACATTGACATGATCGGTGGCAAACACTGATGCATCTTTGGCATCTTTCAAACCATCCTGCCACGCCTGCATTGTGCCGATACCGTGCGCTTTCACCAGCTTGCTGACTTCCACGCCGAAATAACTGGAGAGATGTTCAACATCGGCAACTTTGCCCTCTTTGATCATCGCCTGGCAGGCTTGCGATTTTGCCCACGGCTTATCCTGATTGCTCTGATCGATAATGCCTTTGCCCGCCTCCGGTTTTTTCTGATCCGTATAACCAGCGCCAAGATAGATGTTTTTCGCTTCGTCACCGCCAAAATGCCAGGTATTCAGCGGCAACCCGGCTTCTTTATGCATCTGTTGGATTTCGCCAATCACTTTGTCCACAAAGTTACGCGACGAATCAAGGCACGGATTGAGATAGCCGGTACGGTTATAGAACTGCACACCAGTGGTGTTCGAGGTATCAGTGGGATCCAGCAGGCGATATTGCTGCGCCTCTTTCTCTTTGCCCGCTTTCATCAGGCGCTCGTAACGCGCTTCCATTGAGATCACGGCGGCACGCGCATGAGCTGGCATATCGATTTCCGGGATCACTTCAATCTGTCGCGCTTTGGCATATTTGAGGATTTCGATGTAATCCGCACGGCTAAAGTGACCGCTGCCGTTGTTGTTGCTGTCCGGCCCGGAGCCCAGTTGTGGCAACAGGCACGTTTTCTCACTCAAATCATGACAACGCTTACTGCCGATATCGGTCAGTTCTGGCAGGCCGGGGATCTCAATGCGCCAGCCTTCATCATCCGTAAGATGGAAATGGAATTTGTTGAGTTTGTACGCCGACATCTGATCCAACAGGCGCAGCACCGCCGCTTTACTGTGGAAGTTGCGACCGACATCCAGCTGAATGCCGCGATAATCAAAACGCGGCGCATCTTTCGCCTCAAGCGCGGCAATCTTCATCTCGCCTGTGGCTGGAATGAGCGACAGCAGCGATTGCAGACCGTAGAACACGCCCGCCGGATCGTAGCCGGTCACCACGGTTTCTTTCGCGCCAATGTGTAGCAGGTAAGCCCCGGAAACCGCTTGTTCACCGGTAAAAACATTGCTGGCGATTTCTGTACGCAGCGGATAACCACCCTCCTTCACACCTAGCAACGCAAAACGCGATTTCACCGCATTTTGTGCATCGGCACTCAGCGCGGAAAGATCCAGCTTCACGCCCTGGCTCAGGTCGACATCCTGCCCGTGGATGTTAACCTGCTGCGGCGTTGGCACAATCTGGCCGCGCAACGACGCGAGATTGAGCGTTTTCACATCGCTATTTTTCTCAAAGCGCGCCTCGGCAGTCATCAGGATATTTTTGTCGTCCGGCGTCCGTTTCCACTGATTATCAAGCGGTGTAACAAAGCGGGATAAATCTTCCGTGTCCGTATTGGCAATCACTTTCGCCGTCGCGCCGTCGGCGGTGACGTACCAGCGTGGCAGCACATCGGTGATAAACAACTGCCAGTATTCATTGATAATCGGGATCTCTATCGCCTGCTTCGCCGGGAAACCAGTGAATTTGTCGGTCGGCTCCAGCTTATGCAAGTCGCCCATAATGTGGGTCACTTTGAACTGATCGTTCGCCACCTCCAGCACCGGACGAATGCTGTGAAAATAGATGGCCCAGGCTTTGTCGGTCACCGCGTCGCCATTATTGGTCAGCGTGATCACCGCGTTGTTGCAGGAGGCCCAATCCGCGCCGAGCTTCGCGCAGTTCACGCCGTGTTGCGCGGCGAAATTATCTTTCACCGCATAATTGAGATGAAACTGGCTGATAGCATCAACGGTACTCTGATTCGCCAGCGCAGCAGTGCTGCCCAGCATCGCCAGTACGGCACTGGCGAGCAAACTTAAACGAACTGTTTTCATTACATATTCCTTGTAGTTTGCCGGGACGAACCCGGCATGCGCTCATCAGAAAATGGTAAACGGTGCGATAACCATAAACTTCACATCGCGCTCATCCTGGAAGATGTTGCCATAACCGCCGCTGTAGCTTGGGATGTCGGAATGGTTGTCGTACTGGGTGAAGTGCAATTTGAACATCGTGCCTTTCGCACGCCCTTCTTGCAGGGTGTAAATCGCATCGAGGCTGTAAGAAGACTCTTTCAGGCGGTAGTTCGAGTCGTAATAGGCATCTGGCGTTGCCATGTCTGCGGGTTTTGCATCCCAGGAGTAAGCGTATGACGCGCCAACTGTCCAGCCCGGCAGGTTCCAGTTTTTCAGGTCATACATCGCGCCGAAGAACACCGCTTTTTCACCGTTGGCATTAAAGTCAGAGCGGTTATCCCACCAGATATCCAGCCGCCCGTTGGATGAGGCGTACGTCGGCGTCATACGTTGCAGGAAGTACCCCTGCTGACCATCAGCTTTAACCCACGTGCCTTCCAGACGCAGATCGACCTGCCCCACTTTGTAGCCAAACGTCAGCGCTTGCAGCCAGGCGGTGCCGTCATAAATATCGTTTACGCCGCCATTACTGACTTTGTCGCGCGTGCCGTAGAACTGGTAACTGGTGCTCAGGGGGCTACCTGCGATATCGAATTTGTAGCTGGCTTTTGCGAAATATTGATCGACATAGCCCTGAGCCTGACCAAACGCCGCTTCCAGGATCAGGTCGTTTTTAAAGTCATACTTCGCACCAACCGAGTGCAAATAATCAACTTTGGTCTTTTTATCGTTTTGATAGAACTTGTCCATCTCGATATGCCACGGCGACTTGTATTCGTTGGTCCACATGTAGGAGAAACTCAACGCCCCGGCATCACCGTAGTCAAAATTCGCCCCGGCTTCCGCACCCTGATAAGTACCGGGCATAAAGCTCCAGTGCGGCGCGAGCAGTGTCTGGCCAGTTGGCTGGATGTAACCCGCGCGCGCCCATACCGGACCATATTTAAATTTCGCCGCGGCTTTATACAGGCTGACCCCGCTCTTATCACCTGACCAGTCTTCTTTGTAGGCTTTATTGCTGGAGGAGAAGGCGATTTCGTTCGGGTGCGCACTGTCACCGTTTTCCGCCATCTCGATGGCGGTGAAGGCCGCAATATCCAGCCCAAACATATCGGCGGCATAACCGGACTGGAAATCCAGGTTCGCGTTCCATGTCGAATGGGAAAGGTTGGTTTTGTATTTATCTTCCAGAACATCTTTGCGGTCACGTTCACGCTGCCAGTAATAGATACCGCCCGTGAGCGTGGAATCATCGATAAAGCCTGCTGCATGAGCCTGTGGAGAGACAACCCAGCCCGACATTGCTGTGACACTGGCGATTGCCAGCGCCAGCGTACTACGTTTGCCACTAAACGTACGCATGAGTGATTCCTTCTAGACGTATTAAAAAAATCGCCGGAGATGACGAAAAAAGGTCAAATAGTTTAGGTAGTTACGAAAACCCCCGAATTCACTACCGGCTTAAGACTATTTTTCGCGACGCGAATTATCAATGTTTTTTAGCGGCAAAATGACAGGATTATGACGAAGAGCACATATTCAGTAGCGTTTTGAAACATGTTACACAAAACAGGAGAAAATAAATTAAAAACCATAAAAATAAAGTCATTAATGCTAATTGATAGCGATTACACGTTCAAATTAACTTTTAAAACCGCAAAAATGCTTTCTACCCATTCGATACAGACATCAATGAGAAGACATATTAATTCGCGACGCGAATATATATAAAGTGTAACAACCTAATCGATAAGCAAAAAAAAGCGCCGCTGAAAGCGGCGCTTTAACACAATTGTTTCTGGTTGACTTACTCAGTCACCGATTTTCGCCCACGTATCGCGCAGGCCCACGGTACGGTTGAAAACCACTTTGGAAGCGGTTGCATAACGACTATCGAGGCAGAAGTAGCCTTCACGCTCGAACTGGTAAGCTTTTCCCGCCTGTGCTTCTTTCAACGACGGTTCGGCGTAACCTTGCTTAATAACCAGCGATTCCGGGTTGATCGTCGCCAGGAAATCTTCTGCCGCACCTGGATTCGGTACGCTAAACAGACGATCGTAAAGGCGGATTTCGACCGGCAGCGCATGCTGTGCGCTCACCCAGTGAATTACCCCTTTCACTTTGCGACCATCGGCCGGATCTTTGCTCAGCGTTTCCGCATCGTAAGAACAGAAAATAGTGGTGATATTGCCGTCTGCATCTTTCTCTACGCGTTCTGCTTTGATGACGTAAGCATTACGCAAGCGAACCTCTTTACCCAGCACCAGACGTTTGTACTGTTTGTTAGCTTCTTCGCGGAAATCTGCACGATCGATCCAGATTTCACCACTAAACGGCACGTCGCGGGTACCCATTTCCGGCTTATTCGGATGGTTCGGCATGCTGACGATTTCGCTGCTGCCCTGCGGGTAATTTTCGATAACCAGTTTTACCGGATCGATAACCGCCATCGCACGCGGCGCGTTTTCGTTCAGGTCTTCACGAATGCAGGACTCCAGAGAAGCCATCTCAATGGTGTTGTCCTGTTTGGTGACGCCGATACGTTTGCAGAATTCGCGGATAGAGCCAGCGGTGTAGCCACGGCGGCGCAGACCGGAGATGGTCGGCATACGCGGATCGTCCCAGCCCTCAACATGCTTATCAGTCACCAGCAGGTTCAGTTTGCGCTTGGACATCACGGTGTATTCCAGATTCAGACGCGAAAACTCATACTGGCGCGGGTGAACCGGAATGGTGATGTTATCCAGCACCCAGTCATACAGACGGCGGTTATCCTGGAACTCCAGCGTACACAGCGAGTGGGTAATGCCTTCCAGCGCATCGCTGATGCAGTGTGTAAAGTCGTACATCGGGTAGATGCACCACTTGTTACCGGTCTGGTGATGTTCAGCAAATTTAATGCGGTACAACACCGGATCGCGCATCACGATAAACGGCGACGCCATGTCGATCTTCGCGCGCAGACACGCTTTACCCTCTTCGAAACCACCCGCTCGCATTTTCTCAAACAGCGCCAGGTTCTCTTCCACGCTGCGATCGCGATACGGGCTGTTTTTACCCGGCGCAGTCAGCGTGCCGCGATATTCACGGATCTCATCAGCGGAAAGCTCGTCAACATAGGCCAGACCTTTGTTGATAAGCTCAATCGCGTACTGGTGCAGTTTGTCGAAGTAATCCGAAGAGTAGCAGATGTCACCAGACCAGTTAAAGCCCAACCATTGCACGTCGTTCTTAATAGATTCAACGTATTCGATGTCTTCTTTTGCAGGGTTAGTGTCATCGAAACGCAGGTTGCACTGACCATGGTAATCTTGCGCGATACCAAAGTTCAGGCAGATCGATTTCGCGTGGCCAATGTGCAAATAACCATTCGGCTCCGGCGGAAAACGGGTATGGACGGTGGTGTGCTTACCACTGGCCAGATCTTCATCAATGATCTGGCGAATAAAGTTAGTCGGGCGGGCTTCAGCCTCACTCATCACAGGTTCCTCAAGGCGTAAACAACGTATAACGGCATATGATCTAATAAGAGGACGCAGGAAACAACCTTTACTTATACAAATCACTGATGCCCGGGCGAAAGGTATTCAGCTACGTCCTGCGCTTGTCGGCAGCGCAAATCTTGCGTGGTCGATTTAAGAATGACCGGGCTTTCTATCTCATCGCCCTCGCCGTTTTGCGGCACATAACCCGGCGCTTCAATACACCAGCCCCACGAGTAGAAATTCGTCCCGTGCAAAAAGAAAATCATATTTTCCCACTGGGATTTTTTCTCAACATCGATATGCCCCTGCCTGTCAGCCCGAAACGCTTCCGCCGCCGGGTAATACCCCGGCGGTGAACGCCCGGTGCTCACCCACATCATTGCCGTTGAGATCGGTTCTCCAGCCGCATTACGCACATCCACTTCGTAGTGTGGACGCAGCGTGGCGTAACGTGGAATACAGCCGCTTAACGCCAGTGCGATACAGAACGCGCAAATTATCCTTTTCATCATCATCCCCATAATAAAAGCGACATCAGTATGGCACTGATTAAATGCAAGGCAAAAAAAAGCGGCGGAGGATATTCCCCCGCCGCTTAAGGCATTCATGCTTACTCAGGAGCTATTAGCCTTTAATTTCGTACAGCGGAGTCTGACCAGCAACCACCGCGCCCTGCGCTTTGATAACCAGACCGCTAAAGTCGTCGATATTGCTGACCACAACCGGGCTAATCATTGAACGGGCATTGGCATTGAGGTACTCCAGATCCATTTCGAGGATCGGCTGCCCCGCCACCACTTCCGCGCCCTCTTCAACCAGGCGAGTAAAGCCCTGGCCACCTAGCGCTACGGTATCAATGCCCATATGGACAACGATTTCCGCGCCTTTCTCGGTTTCCAGGCAGAACGCATGGTTAGTGTTGAAGATTTTCACAATGGTGCCCGCAGCCGGAGAAACCACGATTTTATCCGTCGGTTTCACCGCCACGCCGTCACCGACTGCTTTGCTGGCAAAGGCTTCATCCGGCACCTGATCCAGTGCCACCAGCTCACCAGTGATAGGCGATACCAACTCAGCGATGGTTGTCGCGTTCGGTACCGCCTGCGGCTTTACCGTTGCCGCCGGAGCCGCTACGGGCGCAGCGTTACCTGCCGCCGGAACATCGCCTGCCGTTCTCATTGCATCGGCAATTTTTTCCGCCACGAAACCAACGATAATCTGCACGCCGGTTTTGTTAAGACGAATAACACCGGATGCACCAAGACGTTTCGCCATAGATTCGTTCACCAACGAAGAGTCTTTCACCGTTAAACGCAGGCGGGTGATACAGGCGTCAATACCGGTCAGGTTAGAAGACCCTCCGATCGCGGCAATATACTGACGCGCCAGGCCACTCACATCCTGCTCGGTGTTACCGCTGACATTCATATCCTGACCATCCGCTTCATCGCCGGAAACAGCCAGTTCGCGACCCGGTGTCAGCATGTTGAACTTGGTGATAGCGAAACGGAAAACCACATAATAGATAACGAAGAATACCAGGCCTTGCGGGATCAGCATCCACCAGTGGGTTGCCAGCGGGTTACGCGAGGAGAGCACCATATCCACCAGGCCTGCGCTGAAGCCGAAACCGGCAATCCAGTGCATGCTTGCGGCGATAAATACGGAGATCCCCGTCAGCACTGCGTGGATCACATACAGTACCGGTGCAACGAACATAAAGGAAAATTCCAGCGGCTCGGTGATACCGGTAAAGAACGAGGCAAATGCGCCCGCCATCATGATACCCAGAACTTTGGCTTTATTTTCCGGGCGTGCACAGTGATAAATCGCCAGCGCCGCACCCGGTAAGCCGAACATCATGATCGGGAAGAAGCCCGCCTGGTAACGGCCAGTGACACCAACCACCGCTTTACCGGCTTCGATAGACTGTGCGCCACCGAGGAAGTTAGGAATATCGTTAATGCCCGCAACGTCAAACCAGAACACAGAGTTGAGCGCGTGGTGCAAGCCGACCGGGATTAGCAGACGGTTAAAGAAGGCGTAAACGCCCGCACCAACGGAACCGAGTTTCTGAATGCTCTCACCAAATTCCACCAGACCGCTAAACACGACCGGCCAGATATACATCATGATGAAAGCAACGACGATCATCACAAACGAGGTGAGGATCGGCACCAGACGACGACCGCTAAAGAAAGAGAGCGCTTTCGGCAGTTCAACACTGCTGAAGCGGTTATACAGCTCAGCAGCGATGATCCCCACCAGAATACCGACGAACTGGTTTTTGATTTTGCCAAATGCGGCCGGAACTTGATCCGCAGGGATTTTTTGGATCATTGCCACAGCTGCCGGTGAACAGAGCGTGGTCAGAACCAGGAAGCCGACAAAGCCAGCCAGCGCCGCAGCACCATCTTTGTCTTTTGACATACCATAAGCGACACCCACCGCGAACAGCACGCCCATGTTATCGATAATGGCGGAGCCGGACTGGATGAAAAACGCTGCCACTGCGTTTTGACCACCCCAGCCAACCGGGTCAATCCAGTACCCGACACCCATCAGAATTGCCGCCGCAGGCAGCGTGGCGACAGGCACCATTAGCGCGCGGCCGATCTTTTGCAGATAACCTAGAATACTCACTTTTATTCCCCCTATGAACCCGATGAGAGCTCACTGAAACAGTCGTTTTTTATTGTGTCACTAACCCTGAAATCACGGCTATTTTCTCACTACCTGACAGAGTGTGTGAAAAATTAATTCGCCTCGCAAATTAAAAGCGTATTTTCTGTGATTAAAATCACTAAGTATCGTCAATCACCCTCCCAATCACTGGCAAACAGGTAAAACTTATTTTATGATTAAAAATATCAGGACGGATTGCTCCCTTCTCTCTGTCGCGAACCAGGTTACGCTTAACGCTGAGTTAGCACGCATTCCGCCAACTTTCTTCATTTAACTTTTGAGGTGAACAATGAGACTGATTCCCCTGGCGACAGCTGAACAAGTCGGCAAATGGGCAGCCCGCCATATCGTCAACCGTATCAACGCGTTCAAACCGACCGCAGATCGCCCATTTATTCTTGGCTTGCCAACCGGTGGAACCCCGCTCACCGCGTACAAAGCATTAGTTGAGATGCACAAAGCAGGCCAGGTCAGTTTCCAGCACGTTGTCACTTTCAACATGGATGAGTATGTCGGCTTGCCGAAAGACCACCCGGAAAGCTACCACAGCTTTATGCACCGCAATTTCTTCGATCATGTTGATATTCCGGCTGAAAATATTAACCTGCTTGATGGCAACGCGCCGGATATTGACGCAGAATGTCGCCGCTATGAAGAAAAAATTCGTTCTTACGGCAAAATTCACCTGTTTATGGGGGGCGTGGGGAATGATGGGCATATCGCGTTTAACGAACCGGCCTCTTCGCTGGCATCGCGTACCCGTATTAAAACCCTGACCCATGACACCCGCGTAGCAAACTCTCGCTTCTTTGACGGCGACGTGAATCAGGTGCCGAAATACGCATTGACCGTGGGTGTAGGCACATTGCTGGATGCAGAAGAAGTAATGATTCTGGTGCTCGGCGGCGTGAAAGCGCAGGCGCTGCAAGCGGCGGTAGAGGGCAACGTTAATCACATGTGGACCATCAGTTGCCTGCAGTTACATCCGAAAGCCGTCATCGTCTGCGACGAACCATCCACGATGGAGCTGAAAGTGAAAACGTTGAAATACTTCAACGAGTTAGAAGCGGAAAATATTAAAGGTCTGTAAGTCAGTTCCCGCTCCGCGAGGCGGATCCTGCGGAGCGGTATACCTAGTTAACCGGGGGTCGTTATGTATGCTTTAACCCAGGGCCGAATCTACACCGGCCATGAAATTCTGGATGATCACGCGCTTGTTGTCGCCAATGGTCTGATTGAACGCCTTTGTCCGCTGGCTGAGCTGCCAACAGGAATTGAACAACGCTCGCTGAGTGGCGCCATCCTTGCCCCCGGTTTTATCGACGTACAGCTCAACGGCTGTGGCGGTGTACAGTTTAACGACACCGCAGAAGCCGTTAGCATAAAAACGCTGGAGATCATGCAGCAGGCGAATGAGAAATCCGGCTGCACCAGCTACCTGCCGACGCTGATTACCACCAGCGACGAATTAATGAAACAGGGCGTGCAGGTAATGCGCGATTACCTGGCTAAATACCCGCACCAGGCACTGGGCCTTCATCTGGAAGGACCGTGGCTGAATATTGTTAAAAAAGGGACTCACAACCCGGAATTCGTGCGTAAACCGGACCCGGCGTTAGTCGAGTTCCTGTGCCAAAACGCCGATGTGATCACCAAAGTTACGCTGGCCCCAGAAATGGCCGGCGATGCGGTAATTCGCCAGTTAGCTGATGCAGGCATTGTGGTTTCTGCCGGTCACTCCAATGCAACGCTAAAAGAGGCGAAAGCGGGTTTCCGCGCCGGGATCACTTTCGCCACACATTTATATAATGCCATGCCGTACATTACCGGCCGTGAGCCTGGTCTGGCAGGCGCAGTACTGGATGACACAGACGTTTACTGTGGTGTGATTGCAGACGGTCTGCATGTCGATTACGTTAATATCCGTAATGCTAAGCGATTGAAAGGCGACAAACTTTGCCTGGTAACTGACGCGACAGCGCCAGCGGGGGCGAATATTGAGCAGTTCATTTTTGCTGGCAAAACAATATACTACCGTAATGGACTGTGCGTGGACGAAAACGGAACGCTGAGCGGTTCCTCCCTGACGATGATCGAAGGGGTGCGAAATCTGGTGGAGCATGTCGGCATTGCGCTGGATGAAGCGCTGCGTATGGCAACTCTCTACCCCGCTCGCGCCATTGGCGTTGACGAAAAGCTGGGAAGTCTCGCTGCGGGGAAAGTGGCGAACCTGACGGCGTTCACGCGCGATTATAAAATCATCAAGACCATCGTTAATGGCAACGAGGTCGTCACTGCATAAAGAGACGGTATGACATCAGGCGGACAAGCTCAAATCGGTAACGTTGACCTCGTAAAGCAGCTTAACAGCGCGGCGGTTTACCGCCTGATTGACCAACATGGCCCCATTTCGCGCATACAGATTGCCGAACAAAGCCAGCTCGCTCCCGCCAGCGTGACAAAAATCACGCGCCAGCTCATCGAACGCGGACTGATTAAAGAAGTCGATCAGCAGGCCTCCACCGGGGGCCGCCGCGCTATCTCTATTGTCACCGAAACCCGCAACTTTCAGGCGATCGGCGTTCGTCTCGGGCGTTATGACACCACGCTCACGTTGTACGATTTGAGCAGCAAGGTGCTGGCGGAAGAACATTTCCCGCTCCCCGAACGCACCCAGGAAACGCTGGAACATGCGCTGCTCAATACCATCAGCCACTTTATTGAAACCAGCCAACGCAAGATCCGCGAACTGATCGCGATTTCCGTTATTCTGCCAGGTCTGGTAGATCCGGAAAGCGGTGTGATTCGCTATATGCCGCATATTCAGGTTGAAAACTGGGCGCTGGTGGAAGCCCTGGAAGAACGCTTCAAATTGACCTGTTTTGTCGGGCATGACATTCGCAGCCTGGCGCTGGCCGAGCACTATTTTGGGGCAAGTCAGGATTGTGAAGACTCCATTCTGGTGCGTGTGCACCGTGGTACGGGCGCCGGGATTATCTCCAATGGACGTATTTTCATCGGCCGTAACGGCAACGTCGGCGAAATTGGGCACGTGCAAGTCGAGCCGCTGGGTGAACGCTGCCACTGCGGCAACTTCGGCTGCCTGGAAACTATCGCTGCCAATGCAGCGATAGAGCACCGAGTTCGCCACCTGTTGGAACAGGGTTACCAGAGCCGCCTGACGCTGGAAGATTGTTCGATCAAAACCATCTGTAAAGCCGCCAATAAAGGCGATGCGCTGGCGTGTGAAGTGATTGAACATGTTGGCCGCCACCTAGGTAAAACCATTGCCATTGCGATTAACCTGTTTAACCCACAGAAAGTGGTGATCGCCGGGGAGATTGTTGAAGCGGAAAAAGTGCTGCTCCCTGCCATTAAGGCATGCATTAACACCCAGGCGTTAAAAGCGTTTCGCAAAAACTTGCCGGTAGTGCCCTCCACGCTGGATCACCGCTCGGCGATCGGCGCGTTTGCGCTGGTGAAACGCGCTATGCTCAATGGTCTGCTGCTGCAACGTTTGCTGGAAAACTGACAGCTTTATCGTTAACACTTATTTTTTATCCGGACAGTCCATGACCATTCAGAATGTAATCTGTGATATTGACGGCGTGCTGATGCACGACAACGTTGCCATACCGGGTGCTGCAGAGTTCATCACCCGTATCCTTGAAAAAGGCATGCCGCTGGTATTGTTGACCAACTACCCTTCGCAAACTGGCCAGGATCTGGCGAACCGCTTTGTCTCTGCCGGTATTGATGTGCCTGCCAGCGTCTTTTATACCTCGGCGATGGCGACCGCCGATTTTCTTAAGCGCCAGGAAGGGAAAAAAGCCTATGTGGTAGGCGAAGGCGCGTTGATCCACGAACTGTACAAAGCCGGTTTTACCATTACCGACATCAACCCGGATTTTGTCATCGTTGGCGAGACTCGCTCCTATAACTGGGAAATGATGCATAAAGCGGCATTCTTCGTAGCGAACGGCGCGCGCTTTATCGCCACCAATCCGGACACCCACGGGCGAGGGTATTATCCAGCCTGCGGCGCGCTGTGCGCCGGCATCGAAAAAATTTCCGGTCGTAAACCTTTCTATGTGGGCAAACCCAGCCCGTGGATTATCCGTGCGGCGCTGAATACAATGCAGGCGCACTCAGAACAGACGGTGATTGTGGGCGATAACCTGCGGACCGACATTCTGGCGGGCTTTCAGGCCGGGCTTGAAACCATTCTGGTGCTCTCTGGTGTATCGCGCATCGACGATATCGACAGCATGCCGTTTCGCCCGTCGTGGATATACCCGTCGGTCGCGGAAATCGACGTTATCTAACTGCTACCACGTCTTCGGGCGTGGTTCTTTATTTTTAGCCCTCCCAAAAACAGCCACCATCAATAAAAAGCGCATTATTTTGATGATTCATCAATAACAGCGTCTTATACATACTCTTTTTTCAGCATTCGACAATCGCCATTGCACTTTTTACTTTCAGCGCGGTAAAAGCCTTGCGCCCTGCCCCTTTTTTGCGGCATTTTGACTGCAAGCACACAACATTACAGCTTTGCATTCAAGATTAACGGAGAAGTCTATGTGTTCAATTTTTGGCGTACTGGATATTAAAACCGACGCGGTCGAATTACGTAAAAAAGCGCTGGAATTATCTCGCCTGATGCGCCATCGCGGCCCGGACTGGTCCGGTGTTTATGCAAGTGATAAAGCCATTCTGGCGCACGAACGTCTCTCTATTGTTGACGTTAACGCTGGGGCACAGCCGCTGTACAACGAGAAGAAAACCCATGCACTGGCGGTAAACGGTGAAATTTATAACCACCAGGCGTTGCGCGCAGAATATGGCGACCGTTACGCATTCCAGACCGGCTCCGACTGCGAAGTGATCCTTGCGCTGTACCAGGAAAAAGGA
Source organism: Kosakonia sp. YIM B13571 (assembly GCF_042788095.1). Lineage (NCBI taxonomy): Bacteria > Pseudomonadati > Pseudomonadota > Gammaproteobacteria > Enterobacterales > Enterobacteriaceae > Kosakonia > Kosakonia sp. YIM B13571. The sequence continues at coordinate 529,679 of NZ_JBHZPL010000001.1, forward strand.
CCGGAATTCCTCGATGAACTGCAAGGCATGTTCGCTTTCGCCCTGTATGACAGTGAAAAAGACGCTTACCTGATTGGCCGCGACCATATCGGCATCATTCCGCTGTATATGGGTCACGACGAACACGGCAACTTGTACGTTGCGTCAGAAATGAAAGCACTGGTGCCGGTTTGCCGCACTATCAAAGAGTTCCCGGCTGGCAGCTACCTGTGGAGCAAAGACGGCGAAATCCGCTCTTATTACCAGCGCGACTGGTTTGAATACGATGCAGTAAAAGACAACGTGACCGACAAAGCGCAACTGCGCCAGGCGCTGGAAGACGCGGTGAAAAGCCACCTGATGTCCGATGTACCGTACGGCGTGCTGCTTTCGGGCGGTCTGGATTCTTCGGTCATTTCCGCTATCACCAAAAAATTCGCTGCCCGTCGCGTTGAAGATCAAGAGAAATCAGAAGCCTGGTGGCCGCAACTTCACTCCTTTGCTGTTGGTCTGAAAGGCGCGCCGGATCTGAAAGCGGCGCAGGAAGTCGCCAACCATCTTGGCACCGTGCACCATGAAATTCATTTCACCGTGCAGGAAGGGCTGGATGCGATTCGCGATGTGATTTACCACATTGAAACCTATGACGTAACGACGATTCGCGCCTCCACGCCTATGTACCTGATGTCGCGTAAGATCAAAGCGATGGGCATCAAAATGGTGCTCTCCGGCGAAGGTTCCGATGAGGTGTTTGGCGGCTATCTCTATTTCCATAAAGCGCCGGATGCCAAAGAGTTACACGAAGAAACCGTGCGTAAACTGCAAGCGCTGCATATGTTCGACTGCGCGCGTGCAAACAAAGCGATGTCCGCCTGGGGCGTGGAAGCGCGCGTACCGTTCCTGGATAAAAAATTCCTCGACGTGGCCATGCGCATCAACCCGGAAGACAAAATGTGCGGCAGCAACGGCAAAATGGAAAAACACATTCTGCGCGAATGTTTTGAATCCTACCTGCCAGCAAGTGTGGCATGGCGTCAAAAAGAGCAGTTCTCCGACGGCGTAGGTTACAGTTGGATCGATACGCTGAAAGAAGTCGCTGCGCAGCAGGTTACGGATCAACAACTGGCAACGGCCAGCTACCGTTTCCCATACAACACGCCAGCATCGAAAGAAGCGTATCTGTACCGCGAAATTTTTGAAGAGCTGTTCCCGCTGCCGTGTGCCGCGGAATGCGTCCCTGGCGGTCCGTCCGTTGCCTGTTCTTCCGCAAAAGCGTTTGAATGGGACGAAGCCTTCAAAACCATGAATGATCCGTCAGGTCGCGCGGTAGGTATTCACCAGTCAGCTTATTAATAAATAATGGTTATTCTTACAGGCCCCTGCGGGGCCTGTTGCTTTTTGTGCGCTGATTTAATGAATAAAATCGTTTTTCGCCCAATAAAGCGCCATGCTGTTCGCAACCTAACCAAACAGTCACATTCCGGCAATTTTCGATGAAAAAGGTATTGACGCTGTAAAGCCCAATACGCATAATGCGCCCCGCAACGCCGATAAGGTAACGCGAAAAAAGATGGCTACGTAGCTCAGCTGGTTAGAGCACAGCACTCATAATGCTGGGGTCACAGGTTCGATTCCCGTCGTAGCCACCATCTTTTTTGCGGGAGTGGCGAAATTGGTAGACGCACCAGATTTAGGTTCTGGCGCCGCAAGGTGTGCGAGTTCAAGTCTCGCCTCCCGCACCATTCCCAAGTAGGTGTTGCACGGATGGGGTATCGCCAAGCGGTAAGGCACCGGTTTTTGATACCGGCATTCCCTGGTTCGAATCCAGGTACCCCAGCCATCTCTTCTTCGACTCCTGCAAAACGCACTAGTCGTTGGGGTATCGCCAAGCGGTAAGGCACCGGTTTTTGATACCGGCATTCCCTGGTTCGAATCCAGGTACCCCAGCCAGTCGATGACTGGGAAAGCAGTAAAACTTGGCTACGTAGCTCAGCTGGTTAGAGCACAGCACTCATAATGCTGGGGTCACAGGTTCGATTCCCGTCGTAGCCACCATATTGAAGGTCTAATGTTTCAAACGTTAAACCTGAAAAAGATTTGTTGGGGTATCGCCAAGCGGTAAGGCAGTGGATTCTGATTCCACCATCCCGAGGTTCGAATCCTCGTACCCCAGCCAACTCAAAGACGTTTGCTTTCGCGAACGCACTTTTGGGGTATCGCCAAGCGGTAAGGCAGTGGATTCTGATTCCACCATTCCGAGGTTCGAATCCTCGTACCCCAGCCAACAAAACAAAAAAGCTCGCTTCGGCGGGCTTTTTTGTTTTCTACACATTCCCGGATGTTGGTAGTTAATCACGGCATAAAACGTATGGTAATTTACCCGCCTCTCTCCTCTGAGTCAGCATGATGAACTATCAAAACACTGCCCTGTTAATTTATGCCCCGCTGTATGTACTCTTTGTGGTCACCGGTTTCGGTCTTGCTTTTATGGGCCTCTCCGCGCCGATCTTTTATGGCCTCTGTATGGGGTTGATCTTTCCGGTTGTCATATCCATGCGTCTGCATACGCTGAGCGAAAGCGGCCAGGCCCTGCTGCTGAAGGAGACAACTCACTGGACGGTGTATGTGCAGGGCATTCCGGTGCAGGAAACACGCTCATCGCTGAAAAACCCCTGCTTCTCTACGCCACAGCGCCTTCAGCAATTCTGTATGCGGACACTGCTCGCCAGGCTTGTGCTGCAAGTTGCGTCTGTCGCGCTACTGGTGCAACAGGCCAGCGCAAACCCGCTCTCCACGAGCTATGGGGCGGCAGCCTTCGTGGCGCTGATTATTCTGCTGGTGCCGCTTTACCGCACAGTGCTGTTGCTGCGCAAAATGCACAATGGCGAATGGGCGCTGCAACAGCTTGAAGGGATTGATGGGTATCAGGCCTTTTTTATCGACAAAAAAGGTGCGCACACGGCACTGGATAAGTTATTGGCAATTATGTGAGTACTGCGGGCGCTGCGCCCGCAGACCTTTTACAATCCTAATGCGTACTTCAGCGCCTGCCGTTTCAACACGCCAGCGCGTTCCGCCGCCATCAGACCGATATTGCGCAGCAAGCGCACCGGGCCGAGAGAGTTACTAAACCCAGCGTAAAACAGATCCATACCACTTTGCATAATAAAGTTATCCGCCATACGCCGCGTCTGATAACGTTTCAATACCGCGTGACTAGACCAGGCTTCTGCGTGCGTACGCGCGCTGGTCAATACATCCAGCAACGCGTCCACATCGCGATACCCCAGATTTACGCCCTGCCCGGCCAAGGGATGAATGGTATGCGCCGCATCACCCACCAGCGCAAGCCCCGGCCTGACATACTGCAGTGCATGGCGGCGAGTCAGCGGAAAAGCAGCCGCTGCAACCGGTTTAACCTCACCAAGCCGCGCCGGGAAATGCCGGGCAATCTCCTGCTCCAGTTGTGCCATTGTTAATGTCTGCAACTGGCGGATACGCGCCGGGGTGTCATACCACACCAGCGAGGCCCAGTTATCAAACAGCGGTAAAAAAGCATGCGGGCCATCAGGCGTGAAATGTTGCCAGGTGCTGTCACCTGTTTCGTGTTCGCATTGAATGGTGATCAACATGCAGGATTGTTGATACTGCCAGGCGTGAATACCAATCCCCGCCGCTTGTCGTACCCAGGAATTCGCGCCATCGGCCCCTACCACCAGCTTCGCCGTTAACGTGTCACCATCCGCAAACGTTAATTGCTGACATTCGTTGTCTGCATGCAGCGCGGTTAATTCTTTAGCCGTGAGCAGCGTTACCTGCGGGTGCGCCTGCAAAGCCTCCCACAGCGCGCGCTGGAGCACTGCGTTTTCAACCATATAACCGAGTAGCGGCAATTTAAGCTCACGAGCATTGAACACCACATGCGCATTTTCCCACTCCCAGGTTTCCAGTTGTCGGTAAGGATGGCAGCGCATGGCCTGAATGCTCTCCCAGACGCCCAGCCCGCGCAGCAACGCCACCGATGCGGCACTGATCGCTGAGATCCGCACATCCGGCTGCGCCGCGGCATCAAACACCGCAGGTTCCTGTTTTTCAATCACGGTCACGGCAAAACCATGTTGCGCCAGCCCCAGCGCCAGCGCTCCGCCGACCATTCCGCCACCGACGATGGCAACTTCATTGGATTGATTTGTCATGGCTACTTGTCCTTCAACGAGAATCCGTTAAGTTTACCGGATTTTTTACCCCTTGAGGCTGACAACCGTCATACTGGTCAGCACGCGACCAAAGCATTACAATACGCGGCCTGCAATCCTGGCTGATACCCGTCATACTCAGCGTATACGAACTTAAGCAAGAGCAAGTCGATGACAAAAAAACTCCACATTAAAACCTGGGGCTGTCAGATGAACGAATACGATTCATCAAAGATGGCCGATCTGCTGGATGCCACTCACGGCTATCAACTGACCGAGGTGGCGGAAGAAGCGGATGTGCTGCTGCTTAATACCTGCTCAATCCGTGAAAAGGCCCAGGAAAAAGTCTTCCATCAATTGGGGCGCTGGAAGCTGCTAAAAGAGAAAAACCCGGATCTGATTATCGGTGTTGGCGGCTGCGTGGCGTCTCAGGAAGGTGACCATATTCGCCAGCGTGCGCACTATGTCGACATTATTTTTGGGCCGCAAACGCTGCACCGCTTGCCAGAAATGATCAATTCCGTGCGCGGCACCCGTAGCCCGGTGGTCGATATCAGCTTCCCGGAAATTGAAAAATTTGACCGTTTGCCGGAACCACGCGCCGATGGCCCAACTGCGTTTGTATCGATCATGGAAGGCTGTAACAAATACTGTACTTACTGCGTGGTGCCTTATACCCGTGGTGAAGAAGTCAGCCGTCCTGCCGACGACATCCTGTTTGAAATCGCTCAACTGGCAGCGCAAGGCGTCCGTGAAGTGAACCTGCTCGGCCAGAACGTTAACGCCTGGCGCGGTGAAAACTTTGACGGCAGCACCGGCACCTTTGCCGAGCTTTTGCGCCTGGTGGCGGCCATTGATGGCATTGACCGTATCCGCTTCACCACCAGCCACCCGATCGAATTCACTGATGACATCATTGAGGTCTATCGCGACACACCTGAGCTGGTGAGTTTCCTGCATCTGCCGGTACAAAGTGGGTCCGATCGCATACTGAATCTGATGAGTCGTACGCACACCGCGCTGGAATATAAAGCGATCATCCGTAAGCTGCGCGAAGCGCGCCCGGATATTCAGATTAGCTCCGACTTTATCGTCGGCTTCCCGGGTGAAACCACCGAAGACTTCGAAAAAACCATGAAGCTGATTGCCGATGTTAACTTCGACATGAGCTACAGCTTTATCTTCTCCGCACGACCGGGTACGCCCGCTGCCGATATGGTAGACGATGTGCCGGAAGAGGAGAAAAAACAGCGGCTGTATATTCTGCAAGAGCGCATTAACCAGCAGGCGATGGCCTGGAGCCGTCGTATGCTCGGCACTACCCAGCGCATCCTGGTGGAAGGCACATCGCGTAAAAGCATCATGGAACTATCGGGTCGCACCGAAAACAACCGCGTGGTTAACTTCGAAGGCAAACCGGAGATGATCGGTAAATTTGTCGATGTGGAAATCGTCGACGTCTACCCGAACTCCCTGCGCGGCGTGCTGGTACGTACCGAAGAAGAAATGGGTCTGCGTGTGGTGGAATCCCCGCAATCTGTTATCGCCCGTACGCGTAAAGAGAACGACCTCGGTGTCGGTCTGTACCAACCGTAATACCACCGGCCTGCCATTTCTGGCAGGCCTTGCTTTTCCCTTCGCTGACCCCAACATCTTGCGCGATGCTTGCGACTTCTTTATATGCCGTGAATAATTCCCTAATGGGCATAGCCCTCGACACATCGAAAAGAGGAACAGTTTGAATATAGATACGCGTGAAATTACCCTTGAGCCAGCGGACAACGCACGTCTGCTAAGTCTGTGCGGCCCGTTTGACGACAACATCAAACAACTGGAGCGGCGACTGGGCATCGAAATCAACCGCCGCGATAATCACTTCAAACTCACCGGACGCGAAATTTGCGTTAATGCTGCGGCCGATATTCTGCGCACCCTGTATGTCGATACCGCGCCGATGCGCGGCCAGATTCAGGATATTGAACCGGAACAGATCCATCTGGCTATCAAAGAAGCGCGCGTGCTGGAGCAGAGCGCCGAGAGCGTGCCGGAATACGGCAAAGCTATCCATATCAAAACCAAGCGTGGGGTGATTAAACCGCGCACGCCAAACCAGGCGCAGTACGTCGCCAATATTCTCGACCACGACATCACTTTCGGTGTTGGTCCAGCGGGAACCGGTAAAACCTACCTCGCGGTTGCCGCTGCGGTGGATGCGCTGGAGCGCCAGGAAGTGCGCCGCATTCTGCTGACGCGCCCGGCGGTAGAAGCGGGTGAAAAACTCGGCTTCCTGCCCGGCGATCTCAGCCAAAAAGTCGATCCTTATCTGCGCCCGCTGTATGACGCGCTGTTTGAGATGATTGGCTTTGAACGCGTCGAAAAACTGATTGAGCGCAATGTCATTGAAGTCGCGCCGTTAGCCTATATGCGCGGTCGTACGCTAAACGATGCTTTTATCATTCTTGATGAGAGCCAGAACACCACCATCGAACAGATGAAAATGTTCCTGACGCGTATTGGTTTTAACTCCAAAGCGGTGATCACTGGCGACGTCACGCAGATTGACCTGCCGCGTAATACCAAATCCGGTTTGCGTCACGCCATCGAAGTGCTGGCGAACGTTGACGAAATCAGCTTTAACTTCTTCCACAGCGAAGATGTGGTGCGCCACCCAGTGGTAGCTCGCATCGTTATCGCCTATGAAGCGTGGGAAGAAGCCGAACAGAAACGTAAAGCAGAACTGGCCGCCGAGCGCAAACGTGAAGCCCAGGAGCAGGAGCATAAATGAGTCAGGTGATCCTTGATCTACAGTTGGCGTGTGAAGATAACAGCGGCCTGCCGGAAGAAGCGCAATTCCAGAAATGGCTTGACGCCGTTATCCCGCAGTTTCAGGAAGAAGCAGAAGTCACCATTCGCCTGGTCGACAATGCGGAAAGCCACGAACTGAACCTGACCTACCGCGGGAAAGACAAGCCGACCAATGTGCTTTCTTTCCCGTTTGAAGCGCCGCCTGGCATCGAAATGCCGCTGCTTGGCGACTTAATTATCTGCCGCCAGGTCGTGGAACAGGAAGCACAGGAGCAAGGCAAACCGCTGGATGCTCACTGGGCGCACATGGTGGTGCACGGCAGTTTACACCTGCTCGGTTACGACCATATTGCAGACGATGAAGCCGAAGAGATGGAAGGGATTGAGACAGAGATAATGCTTGCTCTGGGCTATGAGGATCCGTACATTTCCGAGAAAGAGTAAGTTGGCGTGCGGCTTCGGCTGCGCTCCACTCGCTAAAAATGCCGTCCGGCGCTGAGTTTACGCGCGACGAGCGACAGATTAACCAACACGAGAACCCACACGACGCCATGAGCGACGATAACTCACACAGTAGCGACAACACCAACAACAAAAAGGGATTCTTCTCCCTTTTACTGAGCCAGCTATTTCACGGCGAACCGAAAAACCGTGATGAACTGCTGGAACTGATCCGAGACTCCGGGCAAAACGAGCTTATCGACAACGATACGCGCGACATGCTGGAAGGGGTAATGGATATTGCGGACCAGCGCGTTCGCGACATCATGATCCCCCGCTCCCAAATGATTACCCTGAAACGCAACCAGACGCTGGACGAATGTCTCGATGTCATTATCGAGTCTGCCCACTCGCGTTTTCCGGTGATCAGCGAAGACAAAGATCACATCGAAGGGATCCTGATGGCTAAGGATTTGCTGCCCTTTATGCGCAGCGACGCCGAAGCGTTCAGCATGGAAAAAGTGTTACGCCAGGCAGTAGTGGTACCGGAAAGTAAGCGTGTTGATCGCATGCTGAAAGAGTTCCGTTCCCAACGCTACCATATGGCTATCGTTATTGATGAGTTCGGTGGCGTTTCCGGTCTGGTCACTATAGAAGATATTCTTGAGCTTATTGTCGGCGAAATCGAAGATGAGTACGACGAGGAAGAGGATATCGATTTCCGCCAGCTTAGCCGCCATACATGGACAGTCCGCGCACTGGCACCGATTGAAGATTTCAATGAAACCTTCGGCACCCACTTCAGTGATGATGAAGTGGACACTATTGGCGGTCTGGTGATGCAGGCGTTCGGTCACTTGCCTGCGCGCGGTGAATCTATTGACATTGATGGTTACCAATTCAAGGTCGCGATGGCCGATAGCCGACGTATTATTCAGGTCCATGTCAGAATGCCGGATGATTCTCCGCAACCGAAACTGGATGAGTAATGTAAATGGTATTTCCCGCACTGTTTGAACGTCAGCGTGTACGTCTGCTGCTGGCGTTATTATTCGGAGCCAGCGGAACGCTGGCTTTTTCTCCTTATGACGTCTGGCCCGCCGCGCTTATTTCCCTGATTGGTCTACAGGGTTTAACCCTGAATCGCCGCCCATTGCAGGCTGCCTGGATTGGCTATTTCTGGGGGCTTGGTCTGTTTGGCAGCGGTGTGCACTGGGTGTATGTCAGTATCGCTCAGTTCGGCGGCATGCCAGGTCCGGTCAATATTTTCCTCGTGGTGCTGCTGGCGGCCTATTTGTCGCTCTACACTGGGCTGTTCGCCGGTATTTTGTCGCGTTTGTGGCCACACACCAGTTGGTTGCGCCTGGCGGTTGCCGCACCTGTCATTTGGCAAATTACCGAGTTCCTGCGCGGCTGGGTATTGACCGGTTTCCCGTGGCTCCAGTTTGGTTACAGCCAGATAGATGGGCCGCTGAAAGGCCTCGCGCCGGTGCTTGGCGTTGAAGCCATCAATTTCTTACTGATGATTGTCAGTGGTCTGTTGGTGCTGGCGTTGGTTCAGCGTCGCTTACGCCCGCTCGCCGTCGCCGTCGTGCTGTTCGCCCTGCCCTTCCCGCTGCGTTATATTCAGTGGTATCAACTGCTGCCGGAGCGCACCACCCAGGTTTCTATGGTGCAAGGGAACATCCCACAATCGATGAAGTGGGACGAAAACCAACTGCTCAATACGTTGAAAATCTACAGCAACGCCAGCGAACAGGTGATGGGTAAATCGCAACTGATTATCTGGCCGGAGTCCGCCATTCCGGATCTGGAAATTAACCAGCAACGCTTTTTAAGCGCCATGGATAATCTGCTACGGGCAAACAACAGCACTCTGATTACCGGGATTGTCGATGCGCGGCTCAATCGGCAAAACCGTTACGACACCTACAACACGATCATTACGCTGGGCAAAGACAGCGCTTACAGCTACAGCTCAAGCGATCGCTACAACAAGAACCATCTGGTGCCATTTGGCGAGTTTGTGCCGCTGGAGTCGATTCTGCGTCCGCTGGCGCCGTTCTTCGATTTGCCGATGTCCTCGTTCAGTCGTGGCGCTTATGTACAGCCCCCGCTGACGGCGCATGGGCTAACGCTGACGGCAGCAATTTGCTACGAGATAATCCTCGGCGAGCAGGTGCGTGATAACTTCCGCCCGGATACCGATTTCTTGCTGACCATCTCGAACGACGCTTGGTTTGGTAAATCCATTGGCCCGTGGCAGCACTTCCAGATGGCGCGGATGCGTGCGCTGGAATTGGCGCGTCCACTGCTGCGTAGCACCAATAACGGCATAACCGCAGTGATTGGTCCCCAGGGTGAAATCCAGGCGATGATCCCACAATTTACCCGTGAAGTGCTGACCGCGAAGGTCACACCGACCTCTGGCCTCACGCCATATGCCCGCACGGGCAACTGGCCGCTGTGGATTATCACCGCACTGCTGGGCTTTGGTGCGCTGGTGATGAGTCTGCGTCAGCGCCGCCGTTAATCCTCTTTCTCGCTGTTCTGCCCGGTGACAATTTGCTTACCGGGCATCCTCTCTTCGTTGTGCAAAATTTACGATTAAGCCGTTTTTGGCATGCCGTTTGCTTATATCTACCAGGCAGCTATGAAATCCGCTTATGTGCAACTTACGTCGCACCAGCAGGAAACAGTAGCGGCACCAATCTGGTGCAATGGAAGATTTTTGCCTCTAAACGGTGCGGCGCGCCTCGCAAAAATAAACAATACCGCAGCAAAATCTTTACATTAAGCCAGACTGAATGTAACAAACACATACAACACTGCACGAATATGTCGCAGAACAACAAAAACACAATACACACAATGGGTATCAATACGCGTCTCTGGCGCTGACGATAAAGGAGTCTGGATATGCAATTACGTAAACTGGCCGCCGCGATGCTGGTGATGGGACTGTCCGCCGGTCTGGTGCATGCTGAAGATGCAAAACCTGCCGACGCAGCGTCGGCCGATCAACAAGCCACGCTGGCTAAAATTGCTAAAAACGGCGTTATCGTCGTCGGTCACCGCGAATCTTCCGTACCGTTCTCCTATTACGACAATGAACAAAAGGTCGTGGGTTACTCCCAGGACTACTCCAACGCTATCGTTGAAGCGGTGAAGAAAAAACTGAATAAGCCGGATCTGGCGGTGAAACTTATTCCTATCACCTCGCAAAACCGTATCCCGCTGCTACAAAACGGCACCTTCGATTTTGAGTGTGGTTCCACCACCAATAACCTTGAACGCCAGAAGCAAGCGGCGTTCTCTGACACCATTTTCGTGGTTGGCACGCGCCTGCTCACCAAAAAAGGTGGCCCGATTAAAGACTTCGCCGACCTGAAAGGCAAAGCCGTGGTGGTGACTTCCGGTACTACGTCAGAAATTCTGCTGAACAAGCTGAACGACGAGAAGAAAATGGATATGCGCATTATCAGCGCGAAAGACCATGGCGACTCGTTCCGTACCCTGGAAAGCGGCCGCGCAGTGGCCTTTATGATGGATGACGCGCTGCTGGCCGGTGAACGTGCGAAAGCGAAAAAACAGGATAACTGGGAGATCGTGGGCACGCCGCAATCAAAAGAAGCCTACGGCTGTATGCTGCGTAAAAACGATCCAGAATTCAAAAAGTTGATGGATGACACTATCGCCCAGCTCCAGACCTCAGGTGCGGCGGAAAAATCCTTCGACAAATGGTTTAAAAACCCGATTCCGCCGAAAAACATGAACCTCAATTTCGATCTCTCTGACGATATGAAAGCGCTGTTCAAAGAACCGAATGACAAAGCTCTGAACTAATTAAAACCATTAGGGGCGGGTTTACCTGCCCTCTCGATTGTCGAAGTAGCACGGACAGACTATACGTTGAGTGGTCGTTCCCCACTCAGCGCGAAGACTCGCTCTTCATACAATCTTCGAGGGTAGCGCTGCTACCCTTTTTTTTCCGGAGTAGATTTATGTCCATAGACTGGAACTGGGGAATATTTCTTGAACAGGCCCCGTTCGGCAACACCACCTATCTTGGCTGGCTATGGAGTGGTTTTCAGGTCACTATCGCGCTTTCCGTGACGGCCTGGATTATCGCTTTTCTGGTCGGTTCCCTGTTTGGCATCCTGCGTACCGTCCCTAACCGTCTCTTGTCCGGCATTGGCACTCTCTATGTCGAACTGTTCCGCAACGTGCCGCTGATCGTGCAGTTTTTCACCTGGTACCTGGTGGTGCCAGAACTGTTGCCGGAAAATATCGGCATGTGGTTCAAGTCAGAATTGGATCCGAATATCCAGTTCTTCGTCTCCTCAATGGTCTGCCTGGGGCTGTTTACCGCGGCTCGCGTTTGTGAGCAGGTACGCGCCGCGATTCAGTCGCTACCGCGCGGGCAAAAAAACGCGGGCCTGGCGATGGGGCTGACGCTGCCGCAAACCTACCGTTATGTGTTGCTGCCTAATGCTTACCGTGTGATTGTGCCGCCAATGACTTCGGAGATGATGAACCTGGTCAAAAACTCGGCCATCGCGTCCACCATCGGCCTGGTCGATATGGCGGCGCAGGCGGGGAAATTGCTGGATTACTCCGCCCATGCCTGGGAATCCTTTACGGCAATCACCGTTGCGTATGTCTTAATTAACGCTTTCATTATGCTGGTGATGAACCTGGTTGAACGTAAAATTCGCCTGCCGGGCAATATGGGAGGCAAATAATCATGTACGAATTTGACTGGAGTTCAATCGTCCCTTCGTTGCCGTATCTGGTGGCGGGTCTGATAGTCACGCTGAAAATCACAGCGATTGCGATTGTGTTTGGCATTGTCTGGGGAACCTTGCTGGCGGTGATGCGTCTGTCGACATTTGCGCCGTTGCGCTGGTTTGCCAAAAGTTACGTGAATGTGTTCCGCTCTATCCCGCTGGTGATGGTGCTGCTGTGGTTCTATCTGATCGTGCCGGGTTTTCTGCAAAATGTGCTGGGTCTGTCGCCAAAAACCGATATCCGCCTGATTTCTGCAATGGTGGCCTTCTCAATGTTTGAAGCGGCTTACTACTCGGAAATTATCCGTGCGGGCATTCAAAGTATTTCTCGCGGGCAGTCCAGTGCCGCGCTGGCGCTCGGTATGACGCACTGGCAGTCGATGAAGCTTATCATCCTGCCGCAGGCATTTCGCGCGATGGTTCCGCTGCTGCTCACGCAGGGCATTGTGCTATTCCAGGATACCTCTCTGGTCTATGTCCTGAGCCTGGCGGATTTCTTCCGCACGGCATCTACCATTGGCGAGCGCGATGGTACGCAGGTTGAAATGATCCTGTTTGCCGGCGCCGTATATTTTGTTATCAGTTTGAGTGCTTCGCTGTTGGTCAGCTGGCTGAAGAAAAGGACCGTCTAATGATTTCCCTGAAAAATGTTTCTAAATGGTATGGTCACTTTCAGGTGTTGACCGATTGTTCCACCGAAGTGAAAAAAGGCGAAGTAGTGGTGGTTTGCGGGCCGTCCGGCTCCGGTAAATCGACGCTGATAAAAACCGTCAACGGTCTGGAACCGGTGCAGAAAGGCGAGATTGTCGTCAACGGTACCAAAGTGAATGACAAGAAAACCAATCTGGCTAAGCTGCGATCGCATGTCGGGATGGTGTTCCAGCACTTTGAACTGTTCCCCCATCTGTCAATCATTGAGAACCTGACGCTGGCACAAGTAAAAGTACTGAAGCGCGATAAAGCTGCCGCACGAGACAAAGGGCTGAAGCTGCTGGAACGCGTTGGTCTCTCTGCTCATGCGAACAAATTCCCGGCGCAGCTTTCCGGCGGCCAGCAGCAGCGCGTAGCGATTGCCCGCGCGCTCTGTATGGATCCGGTTGCAATGCTGTTTGACGAACCGACCTCCGCGCTCGATCCAGAGATGATCAACGAAGTGCTGGACGTGATGGTCGAACTGGCGAACGAAGGCATGACCATGATGGTGGTAACCCACGAAATGGGCTTTGCCCGCAAAGTGGCGAACCGGGTGATCTTTATGGATGAGGGAAAAATTATCGAAGATTCAGAGAAAGACGCCTTCTTCGATAACCCGAAATCCGAACGCGCTAAAGACTTCCTCGCAAAAATTCTGCATTAACAGACTGCGCCTGCCCGCTCCGGGCAGGCGCTTATGGGATTACGGTTCGAACGGGCGGCGCTGGAATTGGTCATGCCCGCATTTCGGGCATAGCGGCAACACATCCGGCGTGTAGACCGCCAGATGAAAGTGGCACTTCTCGCAGACCAGATTCCCAAGCCCTACCACCTCGCCGCTGTGATAAACGCCGTGGTGATTGAGATCCTGGAACACTTCACGCCACTCAAGCTGCGTTTTATCGGTGATATCCGCCAGTTCCTGCCAGATACTCTCTTTAATCACACGCATGAATACGCTGTCGGTGACTTCCTGCTGGCTTTCGCTGTAACTGAGGGCGAACTCCTCCAGATCGCGGCGAATTGAGCGCATCAGTTCGTCAACTTCCGTGCGCGTTAACTCGCCGGTTTGCGCCACGCGCAGGCGCGCTTGTTCAACCAGGGCATCAATATCACGCTCTCCATTGCGTAAACGCTCGGTCAACGCCGCCACCAGTTCACGGTAAAAATGAGCAACCTTGTTCATCGTTTCGCCTCCCGGTTCAGTAACTCTCTCTAATGGTAGACGTTATTTCTTGCTCGCTGTGCCGACTCGCCCGCACTGTCGACAAAAAATTAGCGGCCAAAGGCCGGGGCAATTTCGTTCCCGCGTCGCGGAAAGGCTGTTTTGAGAGTGGCGTTTGGGCTATGCTATGCCTTTCGAAAAACCACGTAACAACGCTACATTTGTAGCTGTAGCAAAAACAGGACTACTGGCTGCCATGCAAGAGCAATACCGCCCGGAAGAGATAGAATCCAAAGTACAGCGCCACTGGGAAGAGAAGCGCACATTTGAAGTCACTGAAGACGAGAGCAAAGAAAAATACTATTGCTTGTCAATGCTCCCCTATCCTTCTGGCCGACTACACATGGGCCACGTCCGTAACTACACCATCGGCGATGTGATCTCCCGTTACCAGCGCATGCTGGGTAAAAACGTACTGCAGCCGATTGGCTGGGATGCGTTTGGTCTGCCAGCTGAAGGCGCGGCGGTAAAAAACAACACCGCACCGGCACCGTGGACTTACGACAACATCGCGTACATGAAAAACCAGCTTAAGATGCTGGGCTTCGGCTATGACTGGAGCCGCGAGCTGGCGACCTGCACGCCGGAATATTACCGTTGGGAACAGAAGTTCTTCACCGAACTGTACAAAAAAGGGCTGGTTTACAAGAAAACCTCCGCAGTGAACTGGTGCCCGAACGACCAGACCGTGCTGGCGAACGAACAAGTTATCGACGGTTGTTGCTGGCGCTGTGATACCAAAGTGGAACGCAAAGAAATCCCGCAGTGGTTTATTAAAATCACAGCTTACGCCGACGAGCTGCTGAACGATCTGGATAATCTGGATCACTGGCCGGATACCGTGAAAACCATGCAGCGCAACTGGATTGGCCGTTCTGAAGGCGTGGAGATCACCTTTGACGTGCAGAACAGCGACCAGAAACTGACGGTCTACACCACTCGTCCGGACACCTTTATCGGTGCAACTTACCTTGCCGTTGCGGCGGGTCATCCTCTGGCGCAGCAGGCTGCCGCGAGCAAACCAGAGTTGGCGTCCTTTATCGATGAATGCCGTAACACCAAAGTTGCGGAAGCCGATATGGCGACGATGGAGAAAAAAGGCGTTGATACCGGCCTGAAAGCCATTCACCCACTGACCGGCGAAGCCATCCCGGTGTGGGCAGCAAACTTCGTGCTGATGGAGTACGGCACCGGCGCGGTGATGGCCGTTCCGGGTCACGATCAGCGCGACTACGAATTTGCGACTAAATACAATCTGCCGATCAAGGCGGTTATCCTTAACGCAGACGGCAACACGCCGGATCTCAGCGAACAAGCGATGACTGAAAAAGGTGTGCTGTTTAACTCCGGCGAATTTGACGGTCTCGACTTTAGCGCCGCTTTTAACGCCATTGCCGACAAACTGGCGGCCAAAGGCGTGGGCGAGCGCAAAGTGAACTTCCGTCTGCGCGACTGGGGTGTTTCCCGCCAGCGCTACTGGGGCGCACCCATCCCGATGGTGACGCTGGAAGACGGTACCGTTATTCCAACGCCGGAAGATCAACTGCCGGTTATCCTGCCGGAAGATGTGGTTATGGACGGCATCACCAGCCCAATTAAAGCCGATCCTGAGTGGGCGAAAACCACCGTTAACGGTCAACCAGCGCTGCGTGAAACCGATACCTTTGACACCTTTATGGAGTCTTCCTGGTACTATGCGCGTTACACGTGCCCGCAGCACAACGAAGGCATGCTCGACCCGAAAGCGGCAAATTACTGGCTGCCGGTAGATATTTATATTGGCGGCATCGAACACGCCATCATGCACCTGCTCTACTTCCGCTTCTTCCACAAACTGATGCGCGACGCGGGCATGGTGAACTCCGATGAGCCAGCAAAACAGCTGCTGTGCCAAGGCATGGTACTGGCCGACGCCTTCTATTATGTGGGTGCAAACGGCGAGCGTAACTGGGTTTCGCCAAAAGAAGCCATTGTTGAACGTGACGAGAAAGGCCGCATTGTCAAAGCGACCGATCCGGCAGGTCACGAGCTGGTTTATACCGGCATGAGCAAAATGTCCAAGTCGAAAAACAACGGTATCGACCCGCAGGAAATGGTTGAGCGTTACGGCGCGGACACCGTGCGTCTGTTCATGATGTTTGCATCGCCAGCCGATATGACGCTGGAGTGGCAGGAATCCGGAGTGGAAGGGGCGAACCGCTTCCTGAAACGCGTCTGGAAACTGGTTTACGAACACACCGCTCAGGGTGCTGTTGCCGCGCTGGATCTGGCTGCGCTGAGTGAAGATCAGCAAGCCCTGCGCCGCGACGTGCATAAAACCATCGCGAAAGTTTCCGATGACATCGGTCGCCGTCAGACCTTTAACACCGCTATTGCGGCGATTATGGAGCTGATGAACAAACTGGCGAAAGCGCCGCAGGAGAGCGTACAAGATCGTGCACTGCTGCAGGAAGCGCTGCTGGCGGTTGTGCGTATGCTTAACCCGTTCACCCCACACGCAAGCTTCACGCTGTGGCAGGCGTTGGGCGGCGAAGGCGATATCGACAACGCACCGTGGCCGGAGGCTGATGAGAAAGCGATGGTGGAAAACACCACGCTGGTCGTCGTCCAGGTCAACGGTAAAGTGCGTGGTAAAATTACTGTTGCCGTCGACGCGACGGAAGAACAGGTGCGTGAACGTGCAGGCCAGGAACATCTGGTAGCAAAATATCTTGATGGCGTGACCGTGCGTAAAGTGATTTACGTGCCGGGTAAACTGCTTAATCTGGTCGTTGGCTAAGCGCGGGAGGAAACGTGCGATATCTGGCTACATTGTTCGTATCACTGGCGGTGCTCATCACCGCCGGATGTGGCTGGCATCTGCGTAATACCACGCAGGTGCCGACCGAAATGAAAACGATGTTCTTTGACTCCGGGGATCCGAATGGCCCGCTGAGCCGCGCGATCCGCAGCCAGTTGCGCCTGAATGGCGTCGAATTGTTGGAGAAAACGTCCACACGTCAGGATGTGCCTTCTTTGCGTCTTGGGGCCGTAACGTTCTCCCGTGACACCGCTTCTGTTTTCCAGGATGGTCGTACTGCGGAATATCAAATGGTGCTGACCGTAAACGCCAGCGTACTGATCCCGGGTCATGATATTTACCCGATCAATACCAAAGTTTATCGTTCCTTCTTTGATAACCCGCAAACGGCGCTGGCGAAAGCCGCAGAGCAAGATATGATCGTTCAGGAGATGTACGACAAAGCAGCCGAACAGCTGATTCGTAAACTGCCTAGTGTACATACTGCAGACGCGAAAAGCGCGCAGGGCACCGCCACCTCGACGACTGGCTCCTCTTCGACGCAACCGGGTAGCTAATGCTCAGGTTGTATCCGGAACAACTCCGCGCGCAGCTTAATGAAGGGCTGCGCGCGGCGTATTTACTCCTCGGTAATGATCCGCTGCTGTTGCAAGAGAGCCAGGACGCAGTGCGTCAGGTCGCCTCTGAACAGGGCTTTATCGAACACCATACCTTCACACTGGATGCCAGCACGGATTGGGATGCGATTTTCTCCATCTGCCAGGCATTGAGTCTGTTCGCCAGTCGTCAGACGTTACTGCTACAGTTGCCTGAAAATGGCCCAAACGCTGCTATCAATGAACAGCTGGCAAAGCTGGTTAGCCTGCTGCATGACGACCTCATTTTGACGGTCCGCGGGAACAAACTGACCAAAGCGCAGGAAAACGCGGCATGGATAACGCAGTTAAATAACCGCGCCGTGCAAGTAAGCTGCCAGACGCCGGAACAAGCCAACCTGCCGCGCTGGGTTGCCGCCAGAGCAAAGCAAAACAAGCTGGAACTGGACGACGCCGCCAATCAGTTACTTTGTTATTGCTACGAAGGAAACTTACTGGCACTGGCGCAAGCGCTCGAACGCCTGGCGCTACTGTGGCCAGATGGAAAACTCACCCTGCCCCGCGTGGAACATGCGGTAAATGACGCGGCGCACTTCACCCCCTTCCACTGGGTTGATGCGCTACTTGCCGGGAAAAGCAAACGCGCGTTGCACATTCTTACCCAGCTGCGACTGGAAGCGTGTGAGCCCGTGATCCTGCTGCGTACCGTGCAACGCGAATTGCTATTGCTGGTGACGTTGAAACGCCAGTCAGCACACTCGCCATTGCGTGCACTGTTTGATAAGCATCGGGTGTGGCAAAACCGCCGGGGCGTGACGGGCGATGCGCTTAATCGCCTGAGCCTTGATCAGCTACGCCAGGCGGTCCATTTGCTGAGCCGCATTGAGCTGATTGTGAAGCAGGATTTTGGCCAGTCGGTCTGGGCCGAGCTTGAAGGGCTTTCTCTGCTACTCTGTCATAAGGCACTGGCAGACGTTTTTATTGATGGTTGATATGAATCAGTTGCAGGCACTGTTTGGCGGTACATTTGATCCGATCCATTATGGGCATCTGAAACCTGTGGAAGCGCTGGCGAACCTGATTAGCCTTTCCAGGGTGATTATCATGCCCAATAACGTGCCGCCGCACCGCGCGCAACCTGAAGCCAGCAGTCAGCAACGCAAAAAAATGGTCGAGCTGGCGATTGCCGACAAACCCTTATTCACCCTTGATGAACGTGAACTGCGCCGCGACACGCCTTCATACACGGCGCAAACCTTAAAGGAGTGGCGGGAAGAGCAAGGCGCTACGTGCCCACTGGCGTTTATCATCGGTCAGGATTCCCTGCTGACATTCCCCTCCTGGCATCACTACGAGACAATTCTGGATAACTGCCATCTGATTGTCTGCCGCCGCCCTGGTTACCCGCTGACCATGGAGCGGGAGGAACACCAGCTGTGGCTGGAAGCCCATCTCACCACGAATGCTGAAGATCTGCATGTCTTACCTGCCGGGCGGATTTACCTTGCCGAAACGCCGTGGTTCAACATCTCGGCAACGCTTATCCGTGAACGCCTGGAGCACGGTGAAAAGTGTGATGATCTGCTCCCCGAGCCTGTCATGGCGTATATCAACGAACAGGGTTTATACCGCTGATCACCGCCGTCATGGCAGCAATAAGCCGGTCATTTTCCCCTTCGCGTCGCACCGCCACGCGGTAATAACGCGCATCCAACCCTGGGTAATTGGCGCAGCTACGAATTAAAATGTGGCGGGAAAGCAATGCACGTTGCAACTCCATATCTGGCGCGTCACAGCGCATAAAAAGATAGTTCGCGCAGCCAGGCCAGACCGTTAATCCCGGTAATGTGTTCAAGGCGGCGAACAGGCGCGGACGCTCATTCTTGAGCCAGTTCCAGCTTGCCTGCTGATAATCGCTGTCCTGCAAAATCACCTCACCGGCTAACGCGGCAAAAGCATTGATGGACCACGGCATCTGCGCATCGCGCATATACCGGACTTGCTGTTCGTCGCTGCCCAGCACATACCCCAATCGCAAGCCAGGAATGGCGTAAAACTTGGTGAGTGAACGCAGCACCCAAACGTGTGGATTCTGCGCCAGATAAGGAATGAAACCCTCGCGTTCGGGAATAAAATCCATAAAGGCTTCGTCGAGGATTAACGTGATCCCCAGCGCTTTGCAACGTGCAGCAATCGCATGCAGCAAGGCGTCATCCGGCAACAAACCGGTGGGATTATTCGGTGTACAGAGAAATAAGCAGTCAAGATCGGCGGTAAGCGCGCTCAGCAGCGCATCAGTAAGCTGCCAGCCATCAACTTCGTGCAAGTGATAGTCGCTAATCATGCACCCCACCAATGCCAGCGCCCGGCGATATTCGGCAAACCCAGGCGTTATCAGCATCGCTTTACGTGGCTTAAGCATGTTGACCAGCACAAAGATGGCTTCCGTTTCACCGTTTCCGGCGAGGATCCATGAAGCCGGAACCTGATGATGAGCCGCCAGTACCTTATGCAGACGCTGATACTCAACATCCGGGTATCGCTCGGCAAGCGACAGATTATTTTGCAACGCATGTTTAAGCGATGCCGGCATGCCAGCCGGGTTAATGTTGGCGCTGAAATCAAGCAACTGTTCCGCCGATATCCCCAACAGTTCTGCCGCCTCACGCGTGTTGCCACCGTGCGCACTGTGAAACAAAGCCATCTTCCGCTCCGGTTAAAAACCGTTATCTTAAACGAAAAAGAGGCCGTGATTCAGGACGCAATGGTAAACTTTGCGCACACATCCAGACGGGAGACAACAATGCGACTCTGGCTGATACGTCACGGAGAAACCGAAGCGAACGTCGCCGGGCTTTATAGCGGCCACTCGCCGACTCCGCTGACGTCCAAAGGGTTGGCGCAGGCGGAAACTCTGTGCGACTTACTCGCTAAGGTGCCCTTCGATTATGTGCTGTGTAGTGAACTGGAGCGCGCGCAGCAGACGGCGGCGCGCGTGCTGAAACCGCACGCGCTTGCCGTTCATACCACCCACTTGCTCAACGAGATGTTTTTCGGCGACTGGGAAATGCGCCATCACCGCGATTTAACACGAGAAGATCCGGAAAGTTATGCCGCCTGGTGTACCGACTGGCAGCATGCCGTACCAACCAATGGTGAGGGATTTCAGGCATTTTCTGCACGAATTGAGCAAGTTATTGCGCTGCTTGCCGATATAAAAAGTCAGCACAAGAATGTGTTGATCGCCAGCCATCAGGGGGTGTTGAGTTTGTTGATCGCCCGCTTGCTCAACATGCCTGCCGCATCGCTGTGGCATTTTCGTGTTGATCAAGGGTGCTGGAGCGCTATTGATATCCATGATGATTTCGCCACGTTGCGGGTATTAAATAGCCGGGCAGCCTGGCACGCTGACGATGTATAGCGTGTTTTTCATGCATCCTATTCACACCGCTGATTCGGCCATTGACACGCCCTCACAGGCTGCTATCCTCCGCGCGCAGAGATTGTTTTACAAAAATGGCAATGCATTCATACGGCCGTGATGGGATGATAGCCAACTTTAAAATTTGCCGGGGCTGTCTTACCCCGACAATCGATGCAGTTCAGGTATAATGTCAGGCCGTTCATTAACAGTACATTTTTCACTCACCCCAGGGGGAACACTTGCAGGGTAAAGCACTCCAGGATTTTGTTATCGACAAAATTGATGACCTGAAAGGTCAAGATATCGTTGCCATTGACGTTCAGGGTAAATCCAGTATTACCGATTGCATGATTATCTGCACCGGCACCTCTACTCGCCACGTTATCTCTATTGCGGACCATGTGGTACAGGAATCGCGTGCCGCAGGCATGATGCCGCTGGGTGTCGAAGGCGAAAGCGCCGCAGACTGGGTCGTTGTCGATTTGGGTGATGTGATTGTCCATGTCATGCAGGAAGAGAGCCGTCGCCTGTATGAGCTGGAAAAGCTCTGGAGTTAATGCGTGAAACTGCAACTGGTCGCCGTCGGCACGAAAATGCCGGACTGGGTACAGACAGGTTTTAGTGAATACCTGCGCCGCTTTCCAAAAGATATGCCGTTCGAGTTAATCGAAATTCCGGCGGGAAAGCGCGGCAAGAACGCAGATATCAAACGTATTCTCGATAAAGAGGGTGAACTGATGCTGGCTGCGGCTGGCAAAAACCGTATCGTTACCCTCGATATTCCGGGCAAACCCTGGGATACACCGCAGCTGGCAAACGAGCTGGAACGCTGGAAGCAAGACGGGCGCGATGTCAGCTTGTTGATTGGTGGGCCGGAAGGGCTATCTCCGGCCTGCAAAGCGGCGGCAGAACAAAGTTGGTCACTCTCTGCGCTAACGTTACCTCACCCGCTGGTGCGCGTGCTGGTTGCCGAAAGCCTGTATCGCGCATGGAGTATTACAACCAACCATCCTTATCACCGTGAGTAATGACGAGTCTTGGGTAGATTAAGCAGCGGATGAAATTACAGAATTCTTTTCGCGACTATACGGCTGAGTCCGCGCTGTTTGTGCGCCGGGCGGTGGTCGCTTTTACGGGGATTTTGCTGCTTACCGGCGTGCTGGTAGCCAACCTTTATAACCTGCAAATCGTCCGTTTTGCAGACTACCAGACCCGCTCCAACGAAAACCGCATCAAGCTGGTGCCTATCGCGCCAAGCCGCGGCATTATCTACGATCGCAACGGCACGCCACTGGCGCTGAACCGCACCATCTACCAGGTCGAGATGATGCCGGAGAAAGTCGATGATGTGCAGCAAACGCTGGATGCCTTGCGCGATGTGGTCGATCTTAACGACGATGACATCGCCAACTTCAAAAAAGAGCGCTCGCGCTCGCACCGCTTCACCTCAATCCCGGTAAAAACTAACCTGACTGAAGTCCAGGTGGCGCGCTTTGCGGTTAACCAGTACCGTTTCCCCGGCGTTGAGGTCAAGGGCTACAAGCGCCGTTTTTATCCGTATGGTTCCGCGCTGACTCACGTCATTGGTTACGTGTCGAAAATTAACGATAAAGACGTCGAACGGCTGGATAAAGAGGGCAAGCTGGCAAACTACGCCGCCACCCACGATATCGGAAAACTGGGTATTGAGCGCTATTACGAAGATGTGCTGCACGGTCAGACCGGTTATGAAGAGGTGGAAGTCAATAACCGCGGCCGCGTGATCCGTCAGCTCAAAGAGGTGCCGCCGCAGGCTGGTCACGATATCTACCTGACGCTGGATTTAAAACTCCAGCAATATATTGAAACGCTGCTCGCTGGCAGCCGTGCCGCCGTGGTAGTAACCGATCCACGCAATGGCAGCATTCTCGCGCTGGTGTCGATGCCAAGCTACGATCCGAACCTGTTTGTTGATGGCATTTCCAGCAAAGACTACGCCTCACTGTTAAACGATCCGAATACGCCGCTGATCAACCGCGCAACGCAAGGGGTTTACCCGCCTGCGTCCACGGTGAAACCGTATGTGGCCGTTTCCGCACTCAGCGCCGGGGTGATCACGCGTAACACCAGCTTGTTCGATCCCGGCTGGTGGCAATTACCCGGCTCAGAAAAACGCTACCGCGACTGGAAAAAATGGGGGCACGGCCACCTGAATGTTACCAAATCGCTGGAAGAGTCCGCCGATACTTTCTTCTATCAAGTCGCCTATGATATGGGCATTGATCGCCTGGCAGAATGGATGGGCAAATTTGGCTACGGACACTATACCGGCGTTGACCTCTCGGAAGAGCGCGCCGGGAACATGCCAACCCGCGAATGGAAACTGAAGCGCTTTAAAAAACCGTGGTACCAAGGCGATACCATTCCGGTGGGGATCGGCCAGGGTTACTGGACAGCGACGCCATTGCAGATGAACAAAGCGATGATGACGCTGATTAATGACGGTGTTGTTAAGGTGCCGCATCTGCTGATGAGCACGGTGGAAGATGGTAAGCAGGTTCCGTGGAAGCAGCCTGCACAGCCGCCAGTGGGTGATATTCACTCTGGCTACTGGGAGATTGCCAAAGACGGGATGTATGGCGTAGCCAACCGCCCTAACGGTACGGGTCATAAGTATTTCGCCAACGCACCGTACAAAGTCGCGGCGAAATCAGGTACTGCCCAGGTCTTTGGTTTGAAAGCGAACGAAACCTATAACGCCCACCGAATTGCAGAACGTCTGCGCGACCATAAATTGATGACAGCATTTGCTCCTTACGATAATCCGCAGGTCGCCGTCGCGGTTATTCTGGAAAACGGTGGCGCAGGTCCAGCGGTGGGTACAATTATGCGACAGATCCTCGACCACATTATGCTTGGCGATAACAACACCGAACTGCCAACGGAAAACCCGTCCACGGCAGCCGTGGAGGACCAATAACATGACGGATAATCCGAACAAGAAATCGTTCTGGGATAAAATCCACATCGATCCGGTGATGATGTTGATTATCCTCGCGCTGCTATTTTACAGCGCGATCGTTATCTGGAGCGCCAGCGGCCAGGATATCGGTATGACCGAGCGTAAAGTCGGCCAGATCGCCATGGGGCTGATTATCATGGTTATCCTGGCGCAGGTACCGCCACGCGTCTATGAAGGTTGGGCACCCTATCTCTATATTTTCTGTGTAATTTTGCTTGTCGCGGTGGATGCTTTCGGCGCTATTTCAAAAGGGGCGCAGCGCTGGCTAGATTTGGGCGTTGTGCGTTTTCAACCTTCGGAAATAGCCAAAATTGCCGTACCGTTGATGGTGGCGCGTTTTATTAACCGCGATGTCTGCCCGCCTTCGCTGAAGAATACCGCTATCGCGCTGGCGCTGATTTTCGTGCCGACGCTGCTGGTGGCGGCGCAGCCAGATTTGGGAACCTCCATCCTCGTGGTGCTCTCCGGGCTGTTTGTGCTGTTTCTTTCCGGATTAAGCTGGCGGTTGATTGGTATTGCCGCCGTGCTGGTGGCGGCGTTTATCCCGGTACTGTGGTTCTTCCTGATGCATGATTATCAGCGCCAGCGCGTGATGATGCTCCTTGATCCCGAAACCGATCCGCTCGGCGCGGGCTATCATATTATTCAGTCAAAAATTGCCATCGGTTCCGGCGGTCTGAGCGGTAAGGGATGGCTGCATGGAACTCAGTCGCAACTGGAGTTTCTGCCCGAACGCCATACTGACTTTATCTTTGCCGTGCTGGCGGAAGAGCTGGGTCTCGTCGGCATTCTGATTTTGCTGGCGCTGTATGTGTTGCTGATTATGCGTGGGCTTTGGATTGCCGCCCGGGCGCAAACCACATTCGGACGCGTAATGGCTGGTGGTTTGATGTTGATTTTGTTCGTTTATGTGTTCGTAAATATTGGTATGGTGAGCGGTATCCTGCCGGTGGTCGGCGTACCGCTGCCACTGATCAGTTACGGGGGTTCTGCCCTGATCGTACTCATGGCCGGGTTTGGCATCGTTATGTCGATTCATACCCACAGGAAAATGTTGTCAAAGAGCGTATAAGAGGTGGGCAATGCGTAAGCAATGGCTTGGGATCTGCATAGCAGCAGGATTACTGGCGGCATGTTCAAACGATGATGGTCAGCAGCAAACGACCGTAGCGCCGCAACCTGCGGTGTGTAACGGCCCTGTCGTTGAAATTAGCGGTGCGGAGCCTCATTACGAAGCGCCTAACGCCACGGCGAATCAGGATTATGAACGCGACGGTAAGCGCTACAAAATTGTGCAGAATCCGGCGAACTTTAGCCAGGCGGGATTGGCCGCCATTTATGATGCCGAACCCGGCAGCAATTTGACGGCTTCCGGCGAAGCGTTCGATCCGATGCAGCTTACCGCAGCACACCCGACGCTGCCCATTCCGAGCTATGCGCGTATCACCAACCTGGCGAATGGGCGCATGATCGTGGTGCGTATTAACGATCGCGGGCCGTACGGCAACGATCGCGTGATTTCCCTGTCGCGCGCGGCGGCGGATCGACTGAACACCTCCAATAACACCAAAGTGCGTATCGATCCGATTATTGTTGCGCAGGATGGTTCCCTTTCCGGCCCGGGTATGGCGTGTACGAAAGTTGCACAGCAAACGTACGCATTGCCAGCGCGTCCCGATCTTGGCGACGGCCCTGGCAGCGTATCTTCTGCTCCGCAGCCCGTAGAGTCGCAGGGCAATGTACACGCTATCAGCAACGATACGCTGAAAAACGACGACACAACCGCTGCGCCAGTGCGTAGCGGCGGCTTCCTGGGTGCGCCGACACCACTCGCCTCTGGCGTACTGGAAGGAAGCGCCGATACTGCCGCCGCGACAGCAGCGCAACCTGCAACAACCTCTGTGACGCCAACGGCTACGCCGGTGACGCAGACCGCTCCGGCTGCGCAAACTTACACACCAACGCGCACTTCGCCAGTGACTGCACCAGGTTCGGTCCAGGGCAACGTACATACTGCCGCGCCTGCCAGCGGCGCTGCGGCGGCAAGCAGTAGCGGTTATATGGTGCAGGTGGGTGCCGTTAGCGATCAGACGCGTGCGCAGCAATACCAGCAGCGTCTGGCGCAGCAATTTGCGGTTCCTGGCCGCGTCACGCAAAATGGTGCTGTCTGGCGTGTACAGCTAGGGCCATTTAGCAACAAAGCGGACGCCAGCGCCTTGCAGCAGCGCCTGCAAAACGAGGCGCAGTTGCAGTCATTCGTTACGAACGCCCAGTAAACTTGCTAAGGTGTCTGACTTTGTCAACTTATGTCAGCAACATTAACAAAGTCATGCTGAAAGTCAGATGCCTGCAAGTATAGCTTTTGCTATAGTAAGGCACTTTTTTTAACTCCATCACGGATGTCGTTGTTCGACCATGAAGACCACTTTTTCCGTTCGTTTTATGCAGCGCCTGGCGCTCACCACGGCGCTGGCTGCAGCCTCTCTTTCCGCTGCGCATGCCGATGACCTGAATATTAAGACCATGATCCCTGGCGTTCCGCAGATTGACGCGGAATCCTATATCCTGATCGACTATAACTCCGGCAAAGTGCTGGCTGAGCAAAACGCCGATGCGCGCCGCGATCCGGCAAGCCTGACTAAGATGATGACCAGTTATGTCATTGGCCAGGCCATGAAAGCGGGCAAATTCAAAGACAGCGATCTGGTAACGATTGGTAACGACGCCTGGGCCACCGGCAACCCGGTGTTTCGTGGTTCTTCGTTGATGTTCCTGAAACCCGGTATGCAAGTACCGGTATCCCAACTGATCCGTGGTATCAACCTGCAATCCGGTAACGATGCCTGCGTTGCGATGGCCGATTATGTGGCGGGCAGCCAGGATGCGTTTGTCGGTCTGATGAATAACTATGTAAAAGCGCTGGGCCTGCAAAACAGCCACTTCCAGACTGTACACGGCCTGGATGCTGATGGTCAGTACAGTTCTGCGCGCGATATGGCACTGATTGGTCAGGCGCTTATCCGCGATGTGCCGAATGAATACTCCATCTATAAAGAGAAAGAGTTCACCTTTAATGGCATTCGTCAGACCAACCGTAATGGCCTGCTGTGGGATAACAGCCTGAATGTCGACGGGATTAAAACCGGTCACACCGATAAAGCGGGTTATAACCTGGTGGCGTCGGCAACCGAAGGCCAGATGCGCCTGATATCTGCTGTGATGGGTGGTCGCACGTTTAAAGGCCGTGAAACTGAAAGCAAGAAACTGCTGACCTGGGGCTTCCGTTTCTTTGAAACCGTAAGTCCGCTCAAAGCCGGTAAAGAGTTTGCTTCAGAGCCAGCATGGTTTGGCGACAGCGATCGCGCTTCGCTGGGCGTTGATAAAGACGTGTACCTGACCATTCCGCGCGGCCGTATGAAAGATTTGAAAGCCAGCTATGTGCTGAACACCAGCGAACTGCACGCGCCGCTGCAGAAAAATCAGGTGGTTGGTTCAATTAACTTCCAGTTGGATGGTAAAACCATCGAACAGCGCCCGCTAGTCGTGCTGCAGGAGATTCCGGAAGGCAATTTCTTCGGCAAAATCATTGATTACATTAAATTGATGTTCCATCATTGGTTTGGCTAAAAATTGAACACTTGAAAGTGTGATTTCCGCCCCCATATACTTAGCATCTCAGAAAAACTCCTGCCCTTGTGGCAGGAGTTCTTATTTTTTACGCCGGAGCTGACATGAAAACCAATCTTAAAGAACTGCTTGAATTCCCGACTCCTTTTACTTACAAAGTGATGGGTCTGGCGAAACCAGAGCTGGTTGATCTGGTGGTTGAAGTGGTACAGCGCCATGCGCCAGGTGATTACTCTCCGCAGGTAAAACCGAGCAGCAAAGGCAATTACCACTCGGTATCCATCACCATTAACGCCACGCATATTGAGCAAGTAGAGACGCTCTACGAAGAACTCGGCAATATCGAAATTGTTCGTATGGTGCTGTAATTGTTCATCACGTTACCCGGAGCCATTCGGGTAACGTCTTCGCTGTGATATACTCCCACCACTCTTTTTCTCCCCCGGGGATGCCGTTTTGTCTCAGGACACCATTCTTATCCGCAATCTTGGCTTGCAACCTTATGAGCCCATTTCTCGGGCAATGCATGAATTCACCGATGCTCGCGACGAAACGACGCCGGATGAAATTTGGCTGGTAGAACACCATCCCGTCTTTACGCAAGGCCAGGCAGGAAAAGCCGAACATGTACTGGCACCGGGTGACATTCCCGTCATCCAGAGCGATCGCGGCGGCCAGGTAACCTATCACGGGCCTGGCCAGCAGGTGATGTATGTATTAATTAACCTGAAGCGGCGCAAAGTTGGCGTTCGCGAGCTTGTCACGTTGCTGGAAAATACGGTTATCAATACGCTGGCAACATTGGGGATTAACGCACAGGCACGTGCTGACGCACCGGGTGTATATGTGCAAGGCAAGAAAATCTGTTCCCTGGGGCTGCGGATCCGTAAAGGGTGCTCATTTCATGGCCTGGCGCTGAATATCGATATGGATTTGACGCCGTTTATGCGCATCAATCCTTGCGGGTACGCCGGTATGGAAATGACCCAGGTCAGCCAACTGGTGGAAAATAGCGATATGGATAAATTAAGGACAATTCTTATCCAGCAATTTTTAGCGCTACTAAACAATCCACCTCATCAATATATGAGCGCTTAATATATCATGTATAAAAGCCCGCATTTTGTGCGGGTCGTTATTTACATGGCCTGTTAGCGCTTTACAATAGAAGCCATATTCTCTATTTTCAACCTGCCTGCTTTGTCGGGATAATTAGCATTACAGCACTTTGCCAGGCTTTGTATACGCGCCCAAGGCCAATTTTTTTGAGTGTATTGTCTGGCCTCGCGATGAAAAACTACGTCATGATGACGAGAGACAGGATGTTTACTCAAGTTAATAATCAACAAAAAAAATAAATTCAACTATCATTCAGATTTTGAATGAATACGGAGCACAAGCGTGGATAATAATAACCTGCAGGAAAAGCGAATAACCGTGCGCCCCGACGATGATAAGCCGCAAGTCTTCAGAACGCTGCGCAATATTGATCTCAATTTACTGACTATTTTCGAGGCAGTATATGTTCACAAAGGGATAGTCAACGCGGCAAAAGTGCTCAATTTAACGCCTTCCGCTATTAGCCAGTCCATTCAAAAATTACGTGCAATATTTCCCGATCCGCTTTTCATTCGTAAAGGCCAGGGCGTGACGCCTACGGCTTATGCTTCCCATCTGCACGAATATATCAGCCAGGGACTGGAGTCTATTCTTGGCGCATTAGATCTGACCGGCAGCTATGACAAACAGCGTACGATTACCATCGGCACGCCACCATCGATTGGTGCATTAGTTATACCTGTTATCTTCCAGGCAATAAAAGAGAGTGCCCCGCATCTGATGATGCGTAATATTCCTGTTAACGATGCGGAAAGTCAGCTCAGTCAGTTTCAAACCGATTTAATTATTGATACACATATTGCTGCTTCACGAACCATTAACCATCACGTCCTTTATAGTGACCGCCTCATGCTGGTTTGCCGCAAAGGGCATCCTTGTTTAAATGGGCCGATCAATGAAGAGGTTTTGCAACAGTACGAACACACCTTACTGATGCTAGAAGGGCAAAATCTTAGCGGGCTTCGTCAACGCGTCCAGGATCTTTTCCCCGAGCGCCAGGTAAGCTTCAGCAGTTACAATATGTTTACGATTGCAGCACTGATCGGCAACAGTGATATGCTGGGGTTAATGCCGGCGCGGCTGTTTGAGTTATTCAGTGGTTGTTGGCCGCTGGTTGAAATTGATTACCCGCCAATCAGTAACGAGCATCTCGAAATCTCACTCTTTTACAATAAGTTGAGCCTGCGCGACCCGGTACTGGAAAGCGTCATTAACGTTATCCGACGGGCTTTTTAACGCCCGTCCGTGTCAGGCGAAAGCGCTAACCCTTATTGGGCATATGGCACAAAACAACAACTATTTTACAAATTGCCCCGTTGTCAGGCTGCTTTCTATCCCCCATCAATGGTATACTGCACGCAAGTTAATTCAAAAATAGTTGATAAATACAACATTCATTTGAATTGAAATGCTTACTTCGTTATCCGCAACTGGAACACGCACGCTATGAGTAAACCCATTGTGATGGAACGCGGTGTTAAGTACCGCGATGCCGATAAAATGGCGCTTATCCCGGTTAAAAATGTGGCGACAGAGCGCGAAGCCCTGTTAAGAAAACCGGAATGGATGAAAATCAAACTCCCGGCCGACTCTTCCCGTATCCAGGGTATTAAAGCAGCCATGCGCAAAAACGGGCTGCACTCTGTGTGCGAAGAGGCTTCCTGCCCGAACCTCGCTGAGTGTTTCAACCACGGTACGGCAACCTTTATGATCCTTGGCGCGATCTGCACGCGCCGTTGCCCGTTCTGCGATGTGGCACACGGTCGTCCTGTTGCACCGGACGCCAACGAACCGCAAAAGCTGGCACAGACTATTGCTGATATGGCGCTGCGTTATGTGGTCATCACCTCTGTTGACCGTGACGATCTGCGTGATGGCGGCGCTCAGCATTTTGCGGATTGCATTACCGCAATCCGCGAAAAAAGCCCATCCATCAAAATCGAAACGCTGGTGCCGGATTTCCGTGGTCGTATGGATCGCGCGCTGGATATCCTCACCGCCACGCCGCCGGATGTATTTAACCACAACCTGGAGAACGTACCGCGTGTTTACCGCCAGGTTCGCCCAGGTGCAGATTACAACTGGTCGCTGAAACTTCTGGAGCGTTTTAAAGAAGCGCATCCAGAAATTCCAACGAAATCCGGTCTGATGGTTGGGTTGGGTGAAACCAATGCAGAGATCATCGAGGTCATGCGCGATCTGCGCCGTCATGGCGTAACAATGCTGACGCTGGGCCAATATCTACAGCCAAGCCGCCACCATCTGCCGGTACAGCGCTATGTCAGCCCGGATGAGTTTGACGAAATGAAAGAGGAAGCGCTGGCAATGGGCTTTACCCATGCAGCATGTGGTCCATTCGTTCGCTCCTCTTACCATGCGGATCTGCAGGCAAAAGGTATGGAAGTGAAGTAATACTTGCTTACACTGCAAACAAAAAAACCGGCTTCTGCGCCGGTTTTTTTTCGCCTGTCAAAGCCGCTATTACTCTTTGTGAGAGAGTTTTTCTGCTGTGACTTCGTCAGCTTTTTTCGCTGCATCATCATCATTCATGGCTTTTTTAAAGCCTTTGATGGCTGCGCCCAGGTCACCGCCGAGCGTACGCAATTTTTTGGTTCCAAACAGCAGAACAACCAGTGCGGCCACAACCAGCAGTTTGGTAATACTAATCTCACCCATAGATACCTTCTTTCGTAAAACAGGCTGCATAAAACGCCATTATAACCGGACTTCATTAACGGTCATTCGACGCGCGCACACAATAGCAATGTGTAACGAGATGAATCAAGTGTTGTTTAAAAAAACATCACAATAAATACGGCGCAGCGAAACGGCGATTACGTAACACCGGCAGTTTATCCCGCGTTTGCGCCACACGTTCAGGCGTCACCTCAGCGAAAATCAATTGTGGCACTTCCGCCGCTGCCGCAACAGTCGCGCCCTGCGGATCAACGACCCGGCTCTGCCCGATATTCTTATTGCCGCATTCGCCAGCCGCGACGATATAACATGTTGTATCCAGCGCCCTTGCCGATAACAGCGTAGCCCAGTGCTGCTCCTTGAGCGGACCGCGCACCCAGGCAGCAGGCAACACCAGCAATTCAGCACCCTGCAACGCCAGCGACAAAGCCAGCTCCGGGAAACGCAGATCGTAGCACGTCATCAGCCCGACCTTCATGCCCTCCACTTCAATCAACGGAGGAATATTGTGCCCGGCGTCCACTCGCAGCGACTCCTGCATATTAAACGCGTCATACAGATGCAGCTTGGCATACTGCGCGATCACCTCTCCACCGCGCAATACCACCAGTGTATTAACTGCCCTGCCCTCGGTTGAGGGAACATGCACCGTCAACACCGTAGTCAACATGTTACGCTGGCTTTCCGTACGCAACAGGTTCAGAAAGCCGCCATCCAGCCTCTGCGCTGATTTGACAGAAAGGTGTGGGTCAGCATCATCTCTTGCCAGCAATGCCTCTGGCAGCACCAACAGCGACGCCTGACGCCCTGCCGCTTGTGCCATCAACGCAACACAAGTCTGCGCATTGGTCCGCCAGTCTGGCGTGACCGCAAATTGCCCGG
This sequence comes from Kosakonia sp. YIM B13571, assembly GCF_042788095.1. Classification (NCBI taxonomy): domain Bacteria; kingdom Pseudomonadati; phylum Pseudomonadota; class Gammaproteobacteria; order Enterobacterales; family Enterobacteriaceae; genus Kosakonia; species Kosakonia sp. YIM B13571. Next base: position 561,954 of record NZ_JBHZPL010000001.1, read on the forward strand.
CTGCAACAATCATCGTTACTCCTCCCGCTTCGTCACCATAGCCAGAAAATAGCCGCGACGCTAAACTCGACACTCTAACAAACCAGATAGCAGGATCTCACAGTGTTACAACTTCTTTTAGCGGTATTTATTGGCGGTGGAACCGGCAGTGTTGCGCGCTGGATGTTAAGTATGAAACTTAATCCGGCACATCAAGCAATTCCTGTTGGTACGCTCACCGCCAACCTGCTTGGCGCATTTATTATCGGTATGGGTTTAGCATGGTTCAATCGCATGACGCATATTGATCCCATCTGGAAAGTGCTGTTAACCACCGGTTTTTGTGGCGGGCTGACCACCTTTTCCACCTTTTCAGCAGAAGTGGTGTTTTTGTTGCAGGAGGGGCGAATTAACTGGGCGCTGTTGAACGTGACGGTAAACTTGCTGGGTTCGTTTGCCATGACGGCACTGGCGTTTTGGCTGTTTTCGTCGGTTAATGCAAACTGACAGGATAAAAAAACCCGCCTTACGGCGGGTTTTGGAATTCTTACTGTACGTACGTAGCTGAATTAAACAGGCATTACGTTCGCAGCAGATGGGCCTTTGGCACCGTTAGTGATTTCAAATTCAACGCGCTGGCCTTCAGCCAGGGTTTTGAAACCATTGCTCTGGATTGCAGAGAAGTGTACGAACACGTCTTTGCTGCCATCTTCCGGAGTAATGAAACCGAATCCTTTGGATTCATTAAACCACTTAACGTTACCTTTAATCTTAGACATCAAAATTACCTTTACATGAAAAATCGACACAAATGCTGTGTCGGGTATCAGTACAACAATTGTGACGGCTTTTGTCCAGTCGTTATTCGCGAAAAAGTGATAAATGTCGCTAACTTTTTTGCGATAGCGAGTTTATTCCGCGTTTTGAACAATGGTTAAAATTTGCACATTGCATTAACGCAGCGTTTGCAGTTAAAACTGAAAGCGCATCCAGGCAAAGTAAACATTACCGTTGTTATAGGTGCCCGGAATGTAGGTCATCTGGAACGTCGCAGGGCCATAGCCCACAGATGCCAGCGGCAACAACACCGGTATGGGAATGTACTTCCAGTTATCACGAGCGGTAAAGCCCGCCGTATAACCCAATCCCAAACGGAAGTTATCATCTGCCAGCGGGCGCCACGTTTTTTCCCAACCGTAACCGCCAATAGGTTCCCATTTGTTAAAGGAATCTTTAAACGCCATCAAATAAAGACCGTGCCAGTTCCCTTTTTCGTCCCAGCGTGACTGACCAAAACCTGCGCCCCACGGACGTTCGTTATAGCGGTCCGTTTTGACCTTGTCATAGGCAAAACGAGCATGCCAGGTGATGGCAGGCACATACAGATCATAATGCTCAGGCTGCTGCCAGGTTTGCTTCACATTGTCAGTAAAACTCGAGAACCAGGAGTTCTCTGTAGCATGTGCTGTGGTAACCACCGAAAACGCACAAAACAAAGACAAAAAAATAGCTAAAATCTTCTTATTTACAGACACCGTATTTATTCCATGTTACGCAATGACGCTTATTCTCGAGCATGTTATCTGAATAGTCCCTTAACGAGATCGGATTAATTCTGAAAAAACACATGGAATAATCGCAGCATTTACGTCACTTCACGCAGAATAGCGTTCGACGCGCCCCAAAATAGGGGCGCAAAAAAAACGGCTAACGTTTACGATGAAGTAAGAAATAAACCGCTGGAATAACCAACATCGACAGCAATGGTGCCGTTATCATGCCGCCAATCATAGGTGCAGCGATACGGCTCATCACCTCCGAACCGCTGCCACCGCCCCACATAATGGGAAGCAGCCCGGCCATAATCGTCGCAACCGTCATCACCTTTGGCCGAACGCGGAGTACCGCGCCTTCGTGGATAGCCTGTAGCAACACCTTATTCCCTCCATCCGGTTCACGCGTGCGATATTTCTTAAGCGCGTGATTAAGATAGAGCACCATAATAACGCCGAACTCCGCCGCCACCCCGGCCAAAGCAATAAAACCGACCGCGCCCGCAACGGATAAATTATATCCCAGCAACCACAATAACCAGACACCACCAATCAACGAGAAGGGTAATGTCCCCATTATTAATAGGGCATCAGATATTCGTTTAAAGGTAATAAATAGCAGGACAAAGATAATCATTAGCGTTACCGGCAGAACAATTTTTAATTTTGCCGTGGCGCGTTCCAGATATTCAAACTGTCCGGACCATGAGAGTGTTACCCCCTGCGGCAGTTTCACCTGCTGCGCCACCCGCTGCTGCATCTCTTCGACTGCTGATTTCAAATCGCGCCCGCGCAGGTCAACATAGATCCAGTTCGACAGACGCGCATTCTCGCTTTTCAGCATTGGCGGCCCTTCTTTCACTACAATATCAGCCAGTTCACCTAACGCAATTTGGCTGCCATTTTCAGTGATCACCGGCAATTTACGCAAATCATCGACGTTATCGCGTATGTCCCGTGGGTAACGTATGTTGATGGGATACCGCTCCCGGCCCTGCAGCACTTCACCAATATTTTCCCCACCCACCAGCGTAGAGACCAACGATTGCAACTCTTTTACCGACACACCATAACGCGCGGCTTGCTGCCGGTTAATGTTGATATCGACGTAGCGCCCGCCCGCCAGGCGTTCCGCCAGTGCCGATGTTACGCCCGGCACTGTTTTCACCACCTGCTCGATTTGCTGCGCCACGCGTTCAATATCAGCAATATTATTGCCGTTCACCTTAATCCCCACCGGGCTCTTAATACCGGTTGCCAGCATATCCAGACGGTTGCGAATAGGTGGCACCCAGACGTTGGCGATGCCCGGCACGCTAACGGTTTTATCCAGTTCTTCCACCAGTTTTTCCGGTGTCATCCCTGCTCGCCACTGGTCGCGCGGCTTAAAGCGAATGGTGGTTTCCACCATGGTTAACGGCGCGGGATCGGTTGCACTCTCCGCTCTGCCGGCCTTACCAAATACGCTCGCCACTTCCGGCACACTTTTAATCAGCCGGTCAGTTTGCTGCAATAAACGCCCGGCTTCGCGTGCAGAGATCCCTGGCAGCGTCGACGGCATATACAGTAAGTCGCCTTCGTTAAGCGGCGGCATAAACTCACTGCCCAGCCGGCTCAGCGGCCATAATGTTGCCAGCAGCAACAGCAGTGCCACTGCCAGTGTCGTTTTCGGCCACGCCAGCACTTTATCCAGCAGTGGCTCATACATGCGGATCAAAAAACGGTTGATCGGGTTGGCTTTCTCGTCGGGGATTTTGCCGCGAATGAATAAGCCCATCAGCACCGGCACCAGCGTGATACCAAGCCCGGCCGCCACTGCCATCGCCCAACTCTTGGTGAACGCCAGCGGCGAGAACATGCGCCCTTCCTGCGCTTCCAGCGAAAACACCGGAATAAACGACAAGGTGATAATCAGCAGGCTGCAAAATAGCGCAGGTCCCACTTCGACCGCCGCCTGTTCTGAAAAGCGCCAGTAATCCGCTCCGTTCGGCTGGCGGTCAGGATTATCGTGCCGCCACTGCTCCATCACCTTGTGCATGTTTTCAATCATCACAATAGCCGCATCCACCATCGCGCCAATCGCAATCGCAATCCCGCCGAGCGACATGATATTGGCGTTGATACCCTGGTAATGCATGACGATAAACGCACCGAGGATCCCAAGCGGCAATGAAACAATCGCTACCAATGCCGAGCGGAAATGGAACAGGAACAGTGTACAAACCAGCGCAACGACGATAAATTCCTCGATTAATTTATGCGTCAGCGTTTCAACCGCGCTTTCAATCAGCGTCGAGCGATCGTAAACCGGTACAATCGCCACGCCGTCGGGCAGCGTTTTTTGCACCTCGCTAAGTTTCGCTTTCACCGCATGAATAGTATCGAGCGCGTTTTTGCCATAGCGCATCACGATAATGCCGCCCGCAACTTCGCCTTCGCCATTATATTCCGCCACGCCGCGGCGCAACTCCGGCCCAAGGCGTACCGTCGCCACATCTGAAAGCATCACCGGCACACCGTCCCGGCTAGCGATGACTATCTGGCGAAAATCCGCCAGTTGCCGCAAATAGCCGGTGGTACGCACCATAAATTCGGCTTCGCCCATCTCCAACAGCGCGCCGCCGCTCTCCTGGTTCGCCGCCTGCACAGCGCTGACAATCTGTTCATGGGTAATATTCAGCGCCCGCATTTTTGCGGGATCCGGCACAACTTGATACTGCCGAACCATACCGCCGACGCTCGCAACTTCCGCGACGTTCGGTACCGTTTTGAGTTCAAATTTCAGCGTCCAGTCCTGCAACGCGCGTAAATCCGCCAGATTATGTTTGCCGCTGCGATCCACCAGCGCGTACTCATAAATCCAGCCCACGCCGGTGGCATCAGGCCCTAATCCGACGTTCACGCCAGCAGGCAGTGAAGATTGAATTTGGCTTAAGTTCTCCAGCACGCGAGAACGCGCCCAGTAGAGGTCGGTATCATCATCGAACAGCACATAGACATAGGCATCGCCAAACATCGAATAACCACGCACCGTTTTCGCTCCCGGCACGGAAAGCATGGCGGTGGTAAGCGGGTAAGTCACTTGATCCTCAATGAGTTGCGGCGCTTTTCCCGGATAGCTGGCGCGGATGATCACCTGTACATCCGAGAGATCAGGCAGAGCATCCAGCGGTGCGCGCTGTACTGACCAAATCCCCCAACCGGTGAGCACCAGCGCGGCCAGCAGGATTAACAAGCGGTTACGCAATGATGCGCGAATCACGGCAGCAATCATTTCATCGTCTCCTGCGTCGGCATCAGATGGGTAATGACCGCACCCTGTTCATCATCCAGCGTGAAGCTGAACATCACCTTGTCACCCACTTTGATGGCAGGTTCAGGCTGCTTAAGCACGAAGTCCATCGTCATCGCCCCCCAATTCAGCGCCGGAATTGGCTGGTGCGACAGCGTGACGCTACCGGCATCAATCGCTTTCACCACACCGGTAGCGTCGTAGATTTGCGCTTTTTTCGCGGTAGTTTGCGGTGCCTGTTGGTGCGGGAGCGCACTACGCAGGCTGGCTTCCGAATCGATCAGGAACTGACCGGATGTCACAACATTATCGCCCTCTTGCAACCCGGACAGCACTTCGGTCCAGCCCAGGGCCGTACGTCCGGTGGTGACGTTAACCGCCTGGAAATGACCGTCCCCCGTCGCCAGTAACACGCGGCTTGCAGTACCGGTTTCAATCAGCGCCTCTTCCGGAATCGCCAGCACGTCAGGTTGCTGCGCCGAAGCAGGTTGCGTGACGGTCAGGAACATGCCGGGTTTGAGTCTTTGCTGCGGGTTATCCAGCACGATGCGCGCTTTAAGCGTCCGGGTGGTGGTTTCAAGCTGCGGTAGCAACTCACTGACGCGGCCGTGAAATTGCTCGCCCGGCCAACTACCTGATGTAGCAATAATATCGCTACCCGCAGTGAGTGCCTGCGCCTGGCTTTGCGGGTAATCGACCACCAGCCAGACAGGATCAAGGTTCGCCAGCTCAAACAGAACTTGCGTAGCGGCAACCTGCGCGCCTTCACGGGAATCAAGTTTGACCACATAACCGTCGCGATCGGCGCGCAGCGTCAGCCGGGTTTGCGGTTTTCCACTGCGCTCAACTGCGCGAATAATGGCATCCGGCATAAACTGCAGCGCCAGCCGCTCGCGGGCAGCACGCGTCAATTCACCATCACCTAACTGGCGCACCGCCAGATACTCCTGCTGCGCCGTCGTCCACTGCGGGATCCACAGTTGCGCCAGCGCTTCGCCTTTTTTCACCCACTGCTGCGGCGCGCGGACAAACAGTTTTTCCACTACACCCGCCGCCGGAGACGGCACACTCTGGATGCTGCGCTCATCGGTAGTTACCGTGGCGAAGGCAGAAAACGCGTCGGTAAGCGCTCGTTTTTCCACCTTCGCCGTGGTCATCCCCAGATTTTGCTGCTGCTGTGCGCTAACGCTGACGCCGCCGCTGGCGGGCGCTTCATCGGCGTAACGCGCCACCAGTGGCATATCCATAAACGGGGATTTACCCGGTTTGTCAAAACGCTGATCTGGCACCATCGGATCGTACCAGTAGAGCACTTTTCGTTGCGGTACCTGCTCGCCGGAAGCCAAAGGCGCACTGTGCTGGCGACCGGCGAAATACCCTACGCCCGCCGCCAGACAAGCCGCAACCACGGCGGCTAAAATCGTTTTATTCATTACCTTAACTCCTGCGGGATCAGCCAGCGGATTGCGGCCCATTTCTGCGCCATCTCTTTCTCGGCCTGGTTAACGGCCAGTTCGCTATCGAGCACATTGCGCCGTGCTTCCAGCAGCGCAGAGAGATCCGATTGCCCCGAACGGTATTGCGCTGCCAGTAACGTGGCACGCTGGCGAACCAGCGGCAGCACATCGTCACGCTGGCGCATCCACAGGGTTTGCGCGGCGTTATATTCGGCAATGAGCGAATGCAACTGCGCGGCGTGATCACGCTCAGCCAGCGCCAGTTGGTCGTTAGCCTGCATAGTGCGGGAAACATCGGCGGCGTGATCTTTGTCCTGCCGGTGAGACTGGAACAGCGGCAAATCGACGGTAAACATCACCCCGGCCATGTCTTCGTACCCCTCGGCGCGGCGTCCGTACCACACTTCCACTTCCACATCCGGAATGGCAGCGATGGCGGATTCAGCGGAACGCGCTTTCGCGCTGTTTGCCATGCTGGCAGCGGCGACAATGTCCGGATGTTGCACAATGCCCTGCTCCAGCGTTTTTTCATCCGCAGGTAGACGTTGATATCGCGGAAGTTCGCCGGAAACAGCGCTCACATCCTGGCCGGTCAGCTGCGTCAGGCGGGTTTGTGCCAGTTGTACATCGCGTTCGGCAAGCGTGACTTTATCGCGCATGGTGCTCAGCCCCACCCGGAAAGCCAACACGCTGTCTGGTGCAGCATTCCCGGTCCCGACGCTGGCACGCTGCGCGCCTTGCTGGCGTTCGGTTTCCGCCAGCAGTTTGCGGGCGGTCTGCAATGCTTGTTGTGAAAGTGCTAAATCGAGCCACGCCTGGGCGGTATCGCGCTGTAAATTGGCGCGCACAACGGCGGATTTGGCGCTGACACTTTGCGCTTCGGCTAACAAGGTATCGGCTTTACGATCGCGTTTTTCGGCACTGACATACTGCTGCATGATGCCGATCCGCTGCATCGTCATCCCTTCACGGGTTAAACGGCGATCGTTGTTGCCCTGTACCGGGACGTTTTCAATACCGAATTTCAGCTTCGGGTCGGGTAACTGGCGTGCAGAATCTGCCATCGCATCCAGCGCCTGCGCCTCATTGCGGTTAGCGGAAAGTTCTGCGGAATAGCGCTCAGCGGCGGCAAGGGTTTGCGTCAGCGTCAGTGACTCCGCCTGCGCGGCGGAGCACATCAGTCCGAGCAACACCCCGCCGAGCCGCAGGCTCAGCGAGTAACGTTTCATTGTTGCCCCCGGTTAGCGTTGCGGCGTTAATGAAACGAGCTGATAGCCGTTTTCGCTTTGCACAAAAGTGAAATCGACCTTGTCGCCCACTTTCACCGGTGCAAACGTGCTGCCTTTCGCCAGTGCAAACTGCATGGTCATTGGCGGCCAGTTCAGCGCGGGAATGGCTTTATGGGCGATAGAAATCGCATCGGGAGTGATTTTTTTGATAACGCCCTGGCTTTGGTATGTCTGCATTTGGGTATGCATCGCCGAGTGCTGCGACATATCGTGCATGCCATGCATTGCGGGCATATCTTCCGCGTGAGCGGCCAGGGAGAAAAACAGCACGCCAGAGAGCATGCAAAGAAGAGAAGAACGCATAATAAAACTCCTGTTAAACAATGAAATTAATAAAATTCAATGCATTAACAGGTTTTTATTCACGGAACCGGCAAAAACGGATCGTTGCCGGCGGGCCTATTGCAGGAGGGGTTAACGACCATCCGTCATGCGCGACGGAGGCACAAACAGGTTCTGCGACCGCAAGCGTCAGCGAAACGGGCAGCGCCACCAGTGAAGCGTGATCGGTGTCTTTTTGCGCCAGATCCGGGACACAATGTTTTTCGCACAGCGGCGTTTTCATGATGTCAATTTGCGGCGCACTGTCAGACATCGCCATTCGATGGTCCATATGCTGAACCATCACATTTTCACCCTGCACGCTTAAATCACAGTTATGCGAAGCAATCGCCACCTGGCTTTGAATAAGCAGCCAACCAAACGCCATCAGCAGCACCAACAGATGCCGCTTAATAAAGCGCAATCGGTATAGCCAGCCTGCGTGCATAACGTCGCCATGGGTGAAAGGAAAGTAACGGCGAGTATAAGCAGCATCATTTTTATTTTTAAAGCGTTTTTTAACTAATTTACGTCCGGAAATAAAGTGCAACCGAAACCATTAAATTAATTAACTTATTAGTACCTTTAAAATAACAAGTTAATCATTTCAAATTAATACCGATTATTGTTTAAGCGGTATTTATTAAGTGCAGTGATAACAATTTGCCGCGATTATTCACTCAACACATCGCTTTGTTGATTTTAATCATCTACCCGCTGGCTATTATTCGGCACATTGCGTTGCCAGTTTTTTTACTTACTTTTCATTCAGGTCAACCTCCGGGGCCAACAACATGTTATTAACACTCATTGAACTGCTGATAGGCGTGGTGGTGATTGTCGGCGTAGCGCGCTACATCATCAAAGGCTACTCCGCCACCGGCGTGCTGTTTGTCGGCGGTCTGGCGCTATTAATTGTCAGCGCGCTGATGGGCCACAAAATATTACCAGGCAGCGCCACCAGCACCGGTTATAGCGCTACCGATATTGTCGAATACATTAAAATCCTGCTGATGAGCCGCGGTGGCGATCTCGGCATGATGATCATGATGCTGTGTGGTTTTGCCGCTTATATGACGCATATCGGCGCGAACGACATGGTGGTGAAGCTGGCTTCGCGGCCACTGCGCTTTATCAACTCGCCTTACCTGCTGATGATTGCCGCCTATTTTGTCGCTTGCCTGATGTCACTGGCGGTCTCGTCGGCAACGGGCCTTGGCGTGCTGTTGATGGCAACCCTGTTCCCGGTGATGGTAAACGTCGGTATCAGCCGCGGTGCTGCGGCAGCGATTTGCGCTTCTCCGGCAGCAATCATTCTTTCGCCAACTTCCGGTGACGTAGTGCTGGCCGCGAAAGCTGCAGAAATGCCGCTTATCGACTTCGCCTTTAAAACCACCCTGCCCATCTCCATCGCGGCGATTATTGCCATGGCGATTGCGCATTTTTTCTGGCAGCGCTACCTGGATAAAAAAGAGCACATCGTCAGCGAAATGCTGGATGTGAAAGACATCACCACCAATGCGCCCACGTTCTACGCCATCCTGCCGTTTACGCCGATTATTGGCGTGCTGATTTTCGACGGCAAATGGGGCCCGGAACTGCATATCATCACCATTTTGGTGATTTGCATGGTGCTGGCGGCAGTGCTGGAATTTTTGCGCGGTTTCAATACGCAAAACGTCTTTTCCGGGCTGGAAGTCGCCTATCGCGGCATGGCTGACGCGTTTGCCGGTGTGGTGATGTTGCTAGTCGCCGCAGGGGTTTTCGCCCAGGGTTTAAGCACCATTGGCTTTATCCAGAGTCTTATTTCGATTGCCACATCGTTCGGTTCGGCGAGCATCATTTTGATGCTGGTGCTGGTCACGCTGACCATGCTGGCGGCAATGACCACCGGCTCCGGTAACGCGCCGTTTTACGCCTTTGTCGAGATGATCCCGAAACTGGCACATGAATCAGGTATCAACCCGGCTTACTTGTCGATTCCGATGTTGCAGGCTTCCAATCTCGGACGCACCATCTCCCCGGTTTCCGGCGTGGTGGTTGCCGTAGCGGGGATGGCGAACATTTCCCCCTTTGAGGTCGTAAAACGGACATCTGTGCCGGTGATCGTCGGTCTGATTGTGGTGATCATCGCTACCGAAGTATTGGTTCCAGGTGTTGCAATACATTAATTTATAAACACCACTTATGAAAAAGCGCCTGCCCGGCGCTTTTTTTATGGTTTAATAACGCATGGCAATTACCCGGATACATCCATCAGGAACTGATATGTTTAAAAAGGGACTCTTCATCTGCGCAAGCCTTGCCGCAACGCTGTTCTCCGTCGCTTATGCCGCACCGCTCCAGCCCACACAATATGGTGACTTTGACCGCTATGTTCTGGCGCTCTCCTGGCAAACCGGTTTTTGTCAGAGCCTGCATGCGCAAGGTCGCAATGAGCCCGATGAGTGTCGGCCGCAAAAAGAACCGGCTAACAAAGCCGATTATCTGACCGTGCATGGTCTGTGGCCTGGCCTGCCGAAATCCATCGCCGCGCGAGGCGTCGACGATCGCCGCTGGATGCGCTTCGGCTGCGCCACGCGTCCGATTCCGAATATGCCAGAAGCGAAAGCCAGCCAGAAATGCGCCGCTGCAGAAACCGGCCTGTCACTGGAAGTGGCCAATAAACTTAACGCCGTCATGCCGGGCGCGGGCAGCACCACTTGCCTTGAGCGTTATGAATATGCCAAACACGGCGTCTGTTTTGGCTTCGATCCGGACGACTATTTCGGCGCGATGGTACGCCTGGACACCGAAATCAAACAGAGCGCACTCGGTCAGTTCCTGGCGGAAAACTACGGGAAAACCGTCACTCGCGACGCGTTCAACGCGGCTGTCGCCAAAGCTTACGGTGATCAGAGCGTGAAAGCGGTGAAACTGACCTGTAGCGGCAACCCGGCATGGCTGACGGAAATGCAGATAGCCATCAAAGCCGACGCGATAAACGCCCCGCTCGCAGCAACGTCTTTACTACCGCAGCCGCATCCCGGCAACTGTGGAAACAGCTTCGTGATTGATAAAGCGGGATACTGAAAAACCATAATTCCGGCAAATGTGCGCAACATCACTTCACAGCGCGCTGTCGTGTCAGTATCATCCCTTGTAGACAAACCCTCGCTGCCAGTCGGCGAGGGTTTTTCTTTGGATCAATCACCTGACATGGAGTACCAGATGTCCAGACCTGCCATTATCATTAATGAGCGAGACGCCGAGCGCCTCGACCGTCTGCTTGAGCAGCCCGCTCACGCTAACCTGCCGGTCGCGGATGCGCTAAATGAAGAGTTGGATCGCGCCCAGATGTGCGCGCCAGAAGCGATGCCACATGATGTGGTGACGATGAACAGCACGGTAAAATTCCGTGAGCTGAAAAGCGGCGAAGAGCGCGTGCGCACGCTGGTTTATCCGGCGAATGTGACCGACAGCGCCAGCCAGCTTTCGGTGCTTGCTCCGGTGGGCGCAGCGCTGCTGGGATTGCGCGTTGGCGATACCATCCACTGGGAACTGCCGGGCGGCACCACCACCGACCTTGAAGTGCTCGAACTGCTGTACCAACCCGAAGCCGCAGGCGATTTCATGCGCTAAGCCCCGCCCTGCGTTGTTGTGCAGAGGATGCACCCGCATCCTCTTTCCGCTCCCGCCCGTTTATTCTTCAGATTTGCCATACAGGCAGCAAAATATTCTTCCCGTTTATGATTCAATCAGAAGGACATAACCTACAGGGAGAAGCGTTTATGTATCAGACAATCATCATGCCGGTCGATGTTTTCGAAATGGAGTTAAGCGACAAAGCCGTGCGTCACGCTGAATTTCTCGCTCAGAGTGAAGGCGTTATTCATCTTTTGCATGTATTACCCGCCTCCGCCAGTTTGAGCCTGCACCGTTTCGCTGCTGATTTGCGCCGTTTCGAAGAGCATCTGCAACAGGAAGCGCAAACGCGCCTCAGCACCATGATCACACATTTCCACATCGACTCTTCACGCATTCATATTCATGTCCGTTTTGGCAACGTGCGCGATGTGGTCAATGAGTTAGCCGAAGAGTTGAGCGCTGATATGGTGGTAATTGCTTCGCGCAATCCTTCCATTTCCACCCACCTGCTCGGCTCGAACGCCGCAAATATTGTGCGACACGCACACATTCCGGTGCTGGTGGTCAGATAAAGACGCTCAGGCGCAAAAAAAGAGGCTACCCAAAGGTAGCCTCTTTACATTGCAGGTATGGCTTACTTTCTTATTTTACTTACGCGGTTTTCGTGCGGATAAGGTAGTCAAACGAACTCAGAGACGCTTTGGCACCTTCACCCGTGGCAATAATGATCTGTTTGTACGGCACCGTGGTGCAGTCGCCCGCGGCAAACACACCTTTGACGCTGGTTTCGCATTTCGCGTCGATGATGATTTCGCCCATGCGGTTGCGCTCAATCGCACCTTCCAGCCAGGTGGTGTTCGGCAGCAGACCAATCTGGACGAAAATCCCCGCCAGCGCCACGCTGTGAACATCGCCACTCACACGGTCGCGGTACTCAAGGCCGGTCACTTTGCTACCGTCGCCTTTCACTTCGGTGGTCTGCGCGTTCAGAATAATGTCGACGTTTTTCAGGCTGCGCACTTTATCCTGCAACACCTGATCGGCTTTCATTTCCGGAGCGAATTCAAGCAGGGTTACGTGCTCAACAATGCCTGCCAGATCAATAGCCGCTTCCACACCGGAGTTACCGCCGCCGATCACCGCTACGCGCTTGCCTTTAAACAGCGGGCCGTCGCAGTGCGGGCAGTAAGTCACACCTTTGGTGCGATACTGATCTTCACCCGGAACATTCATGTTGCGCCATTTCGCGCCAGTAGCAATGATAATGCTGCGTGCTTTCAGCACCGCGCCGGAGGCAGTTTGGATCTGATGCAAGCCACCTTCAACCGCAGCCGGAACCAGCTTGCTGGCGCTCTGGCTGTCAATCACATCGACGTCGTAATCCGAGACGTGCGCTTTCAGCGCGCCCGCCAGTTTCTGGCCTTCGGTTTTCGGCACAGAAATATAGTTTTCAATATCAACGGTATCCAGCACCTGGCCGCCGAAACGCTCGCCCATCAGGCCGGTACGGATGCCTTTACGCGCCGAGTAAACTGCCGCTGCCGCACCCGCCGGGCCGGAGCCGACAATCAGCACATCGTAAGCATCACGTTTGTTCAGCTCTTCTGCCGCACGTTTTTCCGCGCCGGTGTCAATTTTGGCAACGATTTCGCTCAGCGTCATACGCCCTTGGCCAAACTCCTGACCATTAACAAACACCGCCGGAACACCCATCACGTTGCGATCGGTGATTTCGTTCTGGAACGTACCGCCATCAATCGCCGTGTGCTTGATACGCGGGTTCAGCACCGCCATCAGGTTCAGCGCCTGCACCACGTCAGGGCAGTTATGGCACGAGAGTGAATAGTAGGTTTCAAACTCAAAATCGCCGTCCAGATCGCGGATCTGTTCAAGCAGCGCCTGCGCCTCTTTTGACGGATGACCACCGGCCCACAGCAGCGCCAGTACCAGTGACGTAAATTCGTGGCCCAGCGGCGAACCGGCAAAACGCGGGCCGTTATGCGAGCCTGGGTTAGTAATCAGGAACGACGGTTTACGCACCGCCAGGCTATTGTCTTCTTTAAAGGAGACCTTGTCTGACAGTTCAGCGATTTCGCCCAGCAGTTCTTTGATCTCTGCCGATTTCGCGCTGTCGTCCAGCGTAGCAATCAGCTCAACAGGTTTGGTCAGTTTCTCAAGGTAGGCCTTGAGCTGGGTTTTCATAGTAGTGTCGAGCATAACGTTCTCCCTTAAAACATCATCATGCAAGCCGAATCATTTAAGGCTGCATCAATGCAACTTGCATCATGGTGCTGAATAAAACGGGCACCCAAAAGTACCCGTTAACGATAGTAATTTCCGAAGTATTTCGCGCCAGAGCAAGGCGGCTAGCCTGAGAGTCCCCGGGAGCTTACATCAGTAAGTGACCGGGGCGAGCAGGCGACGCCAACGCCGCTATGGCGTGAAAGACGACAGGAAATTTAGATTTTGCCAACCAGATCCAGGGACGGAGCCAACGTCGCTTCACCCTCTTTCCATTTCGCCGGGCACACTTCACCTGGGTGAGAAGCCACATACTGTGCTGCTTTGATTTTACGCAGCAGGTCAGATGCGTCGCGGCCGATGCCTTCAGCGGTGACTTCGATAGCCTGGATAATACCCTGCGGGTCAACAACGAAGGTTGCACGATCGGCCAGACCTTCATTTTCACGCATGTTGTCGAAGTTACGGGTCAGGGCGCCAGTCGGGTCGCCGATCATCGCATATTTGATTTTCGCGATGGTGTCGGAGCTGCTGTGCCACGCTTTGTGGGTAAAGTGGGTGTCGGTGGAAACAGAGTAAACGTCCACGCCCAGTTTCTGCAGCTCGTCGTAGTGGTCAGCCACGTCGCCCAGTTCAGTCGGGCATACGAAGGTGAAGTCAGCCGGGTAGAAGAAGAAGACGCTCCAGCGGCCTTCGGTATCTTTCTCGGTTACTTCGATGAATTCACCGTTTTTGAACGCCTGGTTTTTAAAAGGTTTAATCTTGGTATTAATTAAGGACATCTATACTTCCTCCGTGTTTTCGTTGGGGTGTAAGTTAACGAACTTCGATTGATTGAGCCAATGCGTTTGCTTTATCAAATCAATAAGTGTTAGCTAACAACCCACAACGAGCAACCTTGTGAACGGCTGATTTGCCAAAAGTAAAAAGGCCACCGCGACGGGTGGCCTCGATACCTGAAATACCCGTGGGTAGCTTCAGCACCAGCAAGCTGGCTTTGCGTTGCGCTCATAACCTGAAGGTCATCAAGCAACATCGATTAGACCACTGCAAGCGTTGAGCGACAATGCTCCGGCAGGCGTTCTTACCGATGGTTGTGATAGGTTTCCTCTAAGTTCACTCTTTCCCACTGATTTTATAAGGATTTTTATGCTCAAGCGCCTGTTAATGCTGACATTGCTCCCGCTGACTCTGCACGCCGAAGAACTGCCCGCACCGGTAAAAGCCATTGAAAAGCAAGGCATCACCATCATCAAATCCTTCGACGCACCGGGCGGCATGAAAGGCTATCTTGGCAAATATCAGGAAATGGGCGTCACCATTTATGTCACCCCGGACGGCAAACACGCTATCTCCGGCTATATGTACGACGACGCAGGCACTAACCTGAGCGAAAAGCTGATTGCCAAAGAGATTTACGCTCCGGCGGGCCGCGCGCTGTGGCAGCAGATGGAAAAAGCCGACTGGCTGCTGGATGGCAAAAAAGAGGCACCGCGCGTGGTGTATGTCTTTGCCGACCCGTATTGCCCGTACTGCAAACAGTTCTGGCAGCAGGCGCGCCCGTGGGTGGAGTCCGGCAAAGTGCAGATCCGCACGCTGCTGGTTGGGGTGATTAAACCGGAAAGCCCGGCGGCCGCGGCAGCGATTATGAGCGCAAAAGATCCGGCGAAAAGCTGGCACGACTTTGAGCAGTCGAACGGCAAAATGGCGCTGACGTTACCGAAAAGCGTACCGCCGGAAATGATGAAAAAGCTCAACATCAACCAGAAAATCATGGACGATCTCGGCGCGAACGCCACGCCTGCTATTTACTACATGAATGAAGATAATGTGCTGCAACAGGAAGTGGGATTGCCGGATGCGGAAAAACTGAAAACGATTATGGGCGAGAAGTAAAAGCAGTCACGGCGGCGCAGGTAGCACCGCCGTTAAAGCCTTACAGCTTACACAGGCGCTCTGCCGCCGCCAGCAGCGTCGATTCCTGTTTCGCGAAGCACAGACGAATCAATTTGTGCGGGAAGGGATCGGCGCAGAACACCGACAGCGGGATCGCCGCCACGCCCACCGCTTTGGTCAGCCACTGACAGAAACTCACATCATCCAGATCGGAGATCGCGCTGTAATCCGCCAGCAGGAAATAGGTACCTTCGCACGGCAAAATCTCCAGCTTGCTGTGGCTAAGCGCATTGACCAGCACATCGCGCCGCGCGCGGTAAAATTCCGGTAGATCACGATAATGTTCCGGCTCGGCGCGCAGCATATCCGCCAGCGCCAGCTGCGCCGGGGTATTCACCGAGAACGTCAGATACTGGTGTACCTTGCGCAGCTCCGCGCTAATAGCGGCAGGCGCCACGCAGTAACCCACTTTCCAGCCGGTCATATGGTAGGTTTTGCCAAATGATGACACCGCAACTGCCCGCTCGCGCAGTTGCGGATGCGCCAGCACGCTGGCATGGCCCTCTTCGGCAAAACAGATGTGCTCGTAAACTTCATCGCTCAGCACATAGATTTCCCGTTCGGCAATCGCCTGCCACAACGCAGCGAAATCCGCCTTTTGCCACACCGTCGCCGACGGGTTGTGCGGCGTGTTCAAAATCACCAGCCGCGTGCGATCGCTAAGCAGCCCCGCAAATTGTTGCCAGTCGACGCGAAAATGCGGCGGTTGCAGCGCAATGCGTTTCAGCACGCCGCCGGAAAGCTCGACCGCGGGCGCATAACTGTCGTAGCTCGGATCAAAACAGATAACTTCATCGCCCTGACGCACCAACGCGGTGATCGCCGCGTACAGCGCTTCTGTCGCCCCGGCGGTGACGGTGATATCGGTATTCACATCCGGTTTATGCCCATACAGCTCGGCCGTTTTATCGGCAATCGCTTCGCGCAGCGCCTGCACACCGGTCATCGGCGCGTACTGATTCGCCCCCTGCGCCACATGAAACGCCAACCGCTCCTGCAAATAGCGCGGGCCGTCGAAATCCGGGAAGCCTTGCGACAGATTAATCGCCTGGTGCTGCTGCGCCAGGGCGCTCATTTGCGTGAAAATGGTAGTGCCAAGCGCGGGAAGTTTACTTTGTGGAATCAGTGCGTTATTGCTCATTATTATCTGCCTGCCTGTGATACGCGTGTTGCCGCCACTATAACACGATGCTAGTATTTGGCAATCAAGACGCTTAGACGTCTATACGATAACAATATTCCTTATAAGGAAGGGTGATGACAGACAACCTGCAACTCCAACAACTCGTCGCCGCCTGCCACTGGATAGGCGCGAAAGGCTGGGCACCCGCCACCGGCGGGAATATGTCCGTGCGCCAGGACGCCGACTGGTGCTGGCTGAGCGAATCCGGCAAAGACAAAGGCAGCCTGACCACGGCGGATTTTTTGCAGGTATCGATTGCCGATAACCACGCCCCTTCCGGCCGTAAACCCTCGGCAGAAACCGGCCTGCACACGCTGATTTATCGCCTCTACCCGGACGCTAACGCCGTGCTACACGTCCATACCGTGAACGCGACGGTGCTTTCGCGCGTAGAGAAATCCCCTGCCCTGCTGCTGAACGGTTTTGAGATGCAAAAATCGCTGAGCGGGCAGACCACGCACCTGGACACGGTGCCAGTGGCGATTTTCGACAACGACCAGGATATCGACGCGCTGGCCACACGCATTGCCGACTATGCGCAGACGCACCCATTGCGCTATGGTTTTCTGCTGCGCGGCCACGGGCTGACCTGCTGGGGACGCGATGTCGCCGAAGCCCGCCGCCATCTGGAAGGGCTGGAATTTTTATTTGAATGCGAAATGCAGCGTCGCCTGCTGGAGAAACCATGATCCGCGCTATTGTTACCGATATTGAAGGCACCACCAGTGATATCCGCTTCGTACATAACGTCCTGTTCCCTTATGCCCGCGAACGTCTGGCGGCGTTTATCACGGCGGAGCAGTACAACGAGCCGGTGAGCACCATCCTGGATAACCTGCGAGAAGAGATCGCCCAGCCACAAGCCAGCGCCGCCGAACTGATTGACGTGCTGTTTGCTTTTATGGATGAAGATCGCAAATCAACGGCGCTAAAAGCGTTGCAGGGCATCATCTGGCGCGACGGTTATGTGAATGGCGATTTCAAAGGCCACCTTTACCCGGACGTGTTGCCCCAGCTTGAGAAATGGAAATCGCAGGGTATTGATCTGTATGTATATTCCTCTGGCTCGGTTGCTGCGCAAAAACTGTTATTTGGCTACAGCGACGAAGGTGATATTACTCCTCTGTTCAGCGGGTATTTCGACACGCTGGTTGGCGCGAAACGCGATGTGCAGTCGTACCGCAACATTGCGACGCAAATCGGGCTACCGCCCACGTCCATTTTGTTCCTATCCGATATTCACCAGGAGCTGGACGCCGCCGAAGCGGCAGGTTTTCGCACCACACAACTGATTCGCGGCGATGATGACGCAGCCAGCCATCATTACCAGGTTCCCTCTTTCAGCAACATTAAGCCGGAGCAGATCCCTTCATGAGCGCACTGACGATTTACACCGATACCGATGCCAGCACGCCAGTGTGGCATAGCACCGACGCCGCAGAGATCCAGCAAAAACTCAACGCCAAAGACGTGCGTTTTGAGCGCTGGCAGGCCGACCGCGATCTGGGCGCAAACCCGACGCCGGAAACAGTGATCACTGCTTACCAACACGCCATCGACAAACTGGTGGCCGAAAAAGGCTATCAGAGCTGGGATGTGATCAGCCTGCGCGCCGACAACCCGCAGAAAGAGGCGATGCGCGCCAAGTTTCTCAACGAACATACGCATGGCGAAGACGAAGTGCGCTTCTTTGTGGAAGGCGCGGGCTTGTTTTGCCTGCACATCGGCAGCGACGTTTACCAGGTGCTGTGCGAGAAAAACGACCTGATTTCCGTACCGGCCGGAACCCCGCACTGGTTTGATATGGGCTCAGAGCCGAACTTCACGGCGATCAGGATTTTTGATAACCCAGAGGGGTGGATCGCGCAGTTTACCGGAAGTGAAATTGCGGGCGGGTATCCGAAGTTAGCTTGAAACTAAAGGCTCCAGATGGAGCCTTTAGTTTTCAATTTTGTTGTAGCTAGCCACTTACTCAACTCCTTTTGGCTAAGACGAAAACCCATCTTCCTGAGTGCCTTTATTCCTGAACAAGATAACCGAACAGGTCGTCTTTTTGTTATCGCAGCGCTTTGTGGGTATTAACGATACTTCCTTCTTTTTCACAAAGCCTTTGTTACTGCGAAACATTTGTGATCCCTGCGTAATACCCCGCGCCGCAAACTGGCAATCTCCCCCGCTACAGGCAACACTCTGTAAGCCGCCAGCACACATAAAGGAGTAAAACATGACGGGTGATTTTTACTGGATTAACGAACCGCAGCAGTGGCGTGAAACGCAGGGCAAAGTGGAAGTGGTCACGGATGGCGGCACCGATTTCTGGCGCAAAACCTGGTACGGGTTTGAGCGCTTCAGCGGCCACGGTTTTGTGCGCGATGTGGCGGGGGATTTCACCTTTCAGGTGCGGATACAGGCGCGTTTTTCCGAGCTGTATGACCAGGCGGGTGTGTTGTTGGTCGCGGACGAGAAAAACTGGCTAAAAGCCGGCATCGAATTTAACGATGGCGCGCCCGCCATCGGCAGCGTGCTGACACAGGGTTATTCAGACTGGGCAACCGGTATTTTCACGGGTGACGCGGGCGATTTCTGGCTGCGCCTGAGCCGCAAAGACGACGCGCTACGGCTGCAATACTCCACTGATGGTCGCGTCTGGCCGCTGTTGCGGTTGTGCCACTTTCCCCACCCGCGTTGCGCGGTTGGGGTGATGTGCTGCACGCCGGAACGAGCCGGGCTGGAAGTCGCGTTTTCAGATATGGCGCTCACGCCGCTGCTGGAGAAAGATCTGCACGATCTGAGCTAGTTTCATCGCTGCATCCACCGACAATCACCGCTTCGTTTTTAGCCGGTGACAACAAGCAACACAGGCAACCGCAAGAGACATCTATTCACTTCGGTTGCCTGAAAACCGGAAACCGCTAAGCAGAGAGAAACGCAGCGATCCTAATTATTTTCATAATAAGTAATTTGTTTAACCACATATTATTCAGCGCAGCTAAACTCTATATTTACATGTCAGAAAGAATACAGGATATATCATTCCGCGACACATGTACTGCCGAAAATATATTATATAAAAACTGGCGGCATCATTTTTATAAAAAATCTTACCGATTGTATTTTATGGTCATTTTTAACGCCTCTTAACTGGCTAATCAAAAAAACAAACGCACCTCTCTTTTTATTAAATTCACCATGAAGGTTTCGCTTTAGTCGCCGATAAAAATAGAGTTCACCCTGGATATGGAAAGCACCTGAGGCCGTTATGACTATTTTAAAGAAATTGTTATTTGTTTTTGCCATTACGTTTATTGCCATGATCGTGCTCGGTGGTTTCAGCATCCGGGCATTAGACAATGCTCAATCACGTTTCGACTACGTTGTTGATAATAGCCTGCCAAGTATTAGTAAGCTCAGCGAAGCGGTACAGCACCGTGAAGAAGCACGCCGACAAATCCTGATGTCGCTACTCATCAGTGACGAAGCGGTTTTCAGCAAACATATGGCGCAAGCGAAAGATGAACTTAATAAAACCCGTGAGATTTTAAACTACTACCACGACGATCTGGTCAGTGATGATTTGGATGCGCAGTTGTTGAAAAAAACCCAGGACTCTTTTGACGATTACGCACAAAAAGCAGAATCCATGGTCGGCGTCTATCACAGTGAAGGTATTGAGGCCGCGCGTAAAATGGTGTCGGATGGCGGGATTACCGCCAATGCTTCTGTCGCCCTAAGCGCCAATTTAAAAGAGATGCTGGAGCATAATTACAATATCGCCAAAAAGTATGCCGAGAATAACCATACGCAATATATCAATACCTTCTGGTTATTGGTGGGAACTATTATCTTTTTACTGGCATTAATTGGCGTATTTGCTTCAGCGATCCTCACTTATTTAAATAAAGGATTAAAAAATCTGCAAAATAGTATGAAAATTATCAGCAGCACGCTGGATTTAACCGTCAAAGTGGATCTCAATAAAAAAGATGAACTGGGCGCAACCGCTACCAGTTTTAATAATCTGGTAGAAAAAATCCGCGAAGTATTAAGCAGTGTGAAAGATGCCAGCAACGAAGTGGATGTCGCGGCAAGCGAAATCGCCAAAAGCAATGATGATCTGTCGTCACGTACCGAATCACAGGCTTCGTCGCTGGAGCAGACCGCCGCCAGCATGAACCAATTGTCGGCCACGGTGCGGCACAATATGGACAACGCGAAAGAGGCAAATGCCTTTATTGGCCGCGTGCAAACCATGGTGAATGAAAGCCATCGCGAGCTGAGTTCCCTGCAAAAATCCATCGATGATATTTCTGCTTCTTCGGTGAAAATCTCCGAGATCACCGACATTATCGACGGCATCGCGTTCCAGACCAACATTCTCGCACTTAACGCAGCGGTGGAAGCCGCACGCGCCGGCGAGCAGGGTAAAGGCTTTGCGGTGGTCGCTGGCGAAGTGCGTTCGCTGTCGCAGCGCTCCTCAGTGGCAGCGCGTGATATTCGCGGCTTGATCGACGAAGCGATTAAGAATGTCGGCCAGGGCGTCAACTACGCCGCTAACGTCACATCACGAATGAATGACGCCCTGGGTGCAGTCGATGAAACCACGGTGCTGATAAATCAGGTGAATAACTCTTCAACCGAGCAGAGCCACGGTATTGATCAGGTTAACGTGGCGGTCAGCCAGATGGAGGGCAACTTGCAGCAGAACGCCGCCATGGTCGAAGAGATGGCCACCGCAGCGAACTCGCTCAGCCACCAGGCCGGGAAACTGCTTAACGACGTGAATACTTTTAAACTTTAACATTCAGGCCGGGAGGCGCTAGTGCTTCCCGGCTTTTACAGTAATCCTAACGCTTCAGGTAAATGGCTAACAAACGCGGTTTTATCGGCTGGATAGCGTTGTGATAACTCGTTAAATATCGCCGCCAGGCGATATTTGTCCTCCGCATTTAGCGTTTTCAGTTCAGCGGCAATCTGCTCCAGCACGTTGATGGCGGCGTCCTGATCCAGTTGGTTTTCACCGGTGAACTCAAGGAAAATAGCCAAATCGGCGACCACTTTCGCCAGCGCGATTTCACAACGTGTTGGCAATTTCACCTCCCCTTATGGATGCATTTTCAGTTTTTTCGGCGCAAATATCACAAAGCGGAACCGTCTTCTTTAACAATCAGCGCTTTCATATGTTCGATACTGAAAACACCCCATTTACCACCGTAGTCGTTAAAAATCTCTACGGCGAGGCGGTACTCTTCCTCAGTGATGGGCGCGTCTTCTTCGACGATATAATCGCAGATCGTTTCAAATGCTAAGCCGCTTTCACCGTAATCGACGTATTCAATGGCAAAACGCAGTTTCTCGGCGTCAACACGCCCGGCGAAACGTGCGCCAAAGACTTTGATGCCTTCGCGCATTACGATCCTCTCTTTTCCCGCGATTCGTTGACCAGCGCGCAGACCACTGGCACAGATACAGCCAGCAAAAACAGCACGATGCTGGTCATTGCGTTATCGGCGTTTTCACGCCAGTTGCCGAGCAGCGCTGAAAAGAGAAAAAATCCCGCACCGCAGAGCAGCATCACCTTGCCAAAAAGGCGGTTCGCCCGATACCAGGCCGTGTTATCCCGCAAGGTTAACGCGGTACGCACACCGTAAAAACGATTGGGTTTAATACGCTGCCGCGCCAGCGGAATGGCAACCGCCATTAACACCAGCATCCCAATGCTGAGGGAGAAAAAGATGTCGTTCATTGCGGGATCCTTATGCTGAGCTGACACACATTGCGGACGTTTGCTGTAGCAAAACATCATTATCCCGACAACGTGATAAAGCAACGGCTATCCCTGAGTGAGATAGCGCATGTTTTAGCGGAAGGAAGAAACCCGCGCACCAGACGATGCGCGGGAAAGTGCGTGGTTTAGAAGAAGGTCAGCAGGCTGAGGTTAAAGCGGTTGTCTTGCGATTCGCCGCTTTGATTGCCGCGCGCGTATTCCAGCGTCAGCAAGGCGCTGTTCGGGCTGGCGACCTGGCTAGCGCTCAGGCGCAAACCGGCACCGTACGCGCTACCGTGCACCTCTTTTTTCTCCAGCGCCGTCGGTTTTGCCTGGCTTACGGAACCCAGCGAACCAAAGACGTACGGCATTACCGCGCTACCAAGATCGGGTGCCCAGGAGAACGCGCCCAGCGGCTGCGGCAAGCCAACTTCAGCACGCGCGGCCAGGGCGCTATCGCCGCTGACCGTGCCGGAATCAAACGCCGAAAGCCAGCTGCTACCGCCAAGTGAAGCCTGCTCAGAGGACGGCAGTGCCTGGTCAAACGAGGTCTGCGCCAGGCCAGAAAGTGAGAGCTGCACCTTGCCATCCACCAGCGGCTGACTGTAATTCATGGTCAGCTCCAGCTTCTGGAAATCCGGATCGGCACCGTTTCTGCTCATCGGCAGGTCGGTGGTGCCGTGGCGTGCGCCCAGGCCATCGACGCCAAAAGAGGCCGTCAGACTGGAGGCGAAACGCGCGTCAAAATCAGTGGTGTAATCCATCGACTGCGCGAGGCGCACAATGCGCAGACGATCATCGGTGAACGGCACGTCGTTGTTATTGAACTGCAAATGTTGCGTTTCGTTTTGCACATCCAGCGACAGCAAGGTCGAGGTATTGAAATCACGCGAACGCACCCAGTGATAACCCAGACGTGTCGACAAACGCTGGAAATGATCGCGCGAGGTCAACCCGCTGTCAGTTTTCGGTTTGGTACGGCTGTCCACCCCTTCAACGTTCATCCACAAGCCATCAGTGCCGAGCGGCACGACCACGCCGAGCGCCCACTGGCGGTTACGCGGCTGCGTATCCGTAAACGGGTTATCGCCGCGCGGGTAGCTGTTCAGGCGCACGTACACCTGCTCGCCAAAGCCGGCCAGGTTGTTAAGCTGCCCGCCGAGCCCGAGTGAGTACTTACCCAGTTCGTCAGAAAGGCCGTTATCAAAAGTCACCAGCCCGGCAACCGGATCGTAGCGACCATCAACAATCAGCACCGTTGAGCCCGGTTTGCTGCCCGGTTTGAGGGTCGATTTCAGCATCACGCCCGGCGTGTCGCCTGCCAGCAGCAAACGCCGCTCCAGCGCTTTGCGGGTTAAATGCTTTTCGCCCACCAGCGGTTGCAACAGGCTTTCTACCCGGCTGCGCGCAGTATCTGGCAGCGCAGAGGCATCCACTTTTTCCACATAGCCGTCGGTAATCACCACGCGCAGCGGCGCACCATCTTTGATCTGTTGCGGCGGCAGGCTGACGCGCGCCAGCAAGTAGCCCGCTTTGATGTAGGCGGTTTCCAGTTCCTGCGCGGCGGCAAACAAATTCGCGGCAGAGACGCGGCGGCCTTTAACGCGCGATTCAATACGCGCCGTTTCGCTCGCTAACTGCGGGAAACCGCCTTCAACCCGCAGGCCGGCTGGCGTGACAAACAGTTTTTCCGCGCCGTTCGGCGCGGTAAGCCCGGTGGTGGCAGGCAGCGTAATGCCGCCGCCGGTATGCTGCTGGACCGGCGCATAAGAGGGTTGCACCAATTGACCCGCGCTGGGAGCCGCCATCGCGGCTCCTGCGTGTAAGCTCGCGGCGATACTCAGGCTCAGCAATGTCGGTGCTAAAAATGAAGATTGTGAAAATAAACGCATGAGTTATCTCTTATTTTTACTTGCCGGAGCAGGAAAGGGCTAAATCCGCGCCCATGGAACAAACCGCACCCGCCAGACGAGGATCCGCCGTGGCGATAACCGTGTTATCCGCACTACCAGCGCTGCTGGCATCATGGGTCACCAGCATCGTGTTACCGGTTAACTGACGCGTCACATCCTGCGCAGAAACACGGTTGCCAATAGTGGCGGCTAACGGCGTTGATACCGGCGTCTGTGTCGGAGTAGGTGTCGGGGTGGGTGTACTCGGCTGGCTATTCACCACAAGCGTACCGTCGATATAGCTGATGATGTAGTTACCCAGCCCGTTACCGGTGGCACCGCTACCGTTGATGCCATAGCTGCCAACATTGGCGGTCGCTGCTGAACCTGCGCTGTTCAGCGCCACGCCAGTCACCGTGTCGCCATTGAGCAGGCCGAGCACGCTGTAATCGCTCAGGCTGGCAATGTCGCCGTAGGTTTTGCTGGCGTTGCCCGCGTTAATCACCAGTTGCGCTGGCGTCACGTTCAGCGAGCCCGCGCCGTAGCTGATGGTGTAGTTCGACAAGCCGCTGCCGTTCGCATTGCTGGCGTTGATGGCATAACTGCCCACACCCGCGGTGATGGCGGCGCCAGCGCTGCTGAGCGCGACATCCGTTACCGTATCACCGTTTAACAAGCCCACAATGCTGTAGCCACTTACGTTCGCCGCATCGCCGTAAACCTTGCTGGCGTTTGCAGCGGTGATGGTCAGCGTCGCGGGTGTGACGGTCAGATTGCCGTTGTGATAAACAACGTTGTAGTTGGTAAGCCCGGTACCCGTCGCGTTGCTGCCCACGATGTTATAGCTGCCCACACTGGCGGTTGTGACAAACCCTGTGCTGGTATAGGTCATACCATTCACGGTATCGCCATTGACCAGACCTTGCGCGGTGTAATTTATCGCCCCCGGCAACTGGCCATACACTTTGCTGGCATTGGCGATATCAACGATAAGTGTCGCGGGTGTGACCGTTGCGCCAGCGCTCACAATGCTGGCCGCCTGCCCATTGGCTTTGACCGCACTTAAACCTGTGGTATCCAGCACGTAGCTGCCAACGTTATCGGTGCTTCTCAGGCCGTTAGTCAGGCTGCCGCTGACGGCGTTCCAGAATCCGGCGCCGTAGTAAGTCGTAATCGGGTTCGTACCATAGATAGCAGTCTGCGCCACGCCAACAATGCCGGAAACGCCAAACAACGCAGGCGCGGCGGAACCGGTGGCCGGCGCCCAGACTTTATTATCCAGCCCGATAAAGCTCGCACTGTTGTTCATTTGCGCAGCGGTTAAACCGGTAATCGCTTCCGTACCGTTCGCGCCGCGCCCGATACCTGCCGCAACGTTATCGCTATTCCAGTAGAGGTTCGTTAGCGTTCCGCTCCCGCTTTTGGAACCCACCAGCCCGCCAATCGCGCTGGGGGTTGAGGTCACGTTGATGGTGTTGGTTGCAATACCACCGCTGATCGTTCCGGTGTTACTGCCCGCCAGCCCGCCTGCCTGCGCGTTCAAACCCGCGTTAATCACGCCGGAGGAATAGACGTTAGTGATACTCCCGGCGTTATTACCTGTCAGCCCGCCGACATAGCCAATCGCGCCGCCCATCCCGCTGCCGGTAACGCTACCGGAAGCGTAACTGGCGCTAATGGTGCCGCCTGCCATGTTGTAGCCAGTTAAACCGCCGACATACTGCAAGCCGTTACCGCTGGTGCCGGAGAGGTTCAAAGAGCCATCGAAATAACTTTGCGTAATGTTTTTGCTGTTCTGCCCGACCAGGCCGCCCCAGTAAGACCAGTTAGCGGTGTTCGTCGCAGTAATTGACGCCCCCGAACGGCTGTAGGAGATCTGCCCGGCGTTGTTACCCACCAGCCCGCCCATATAGGCCGTGGCGTCGGACGAACGGGTCAATGAACCAAGTACCGTTGAATAGGCGATAGTGCCGGTGTTGTAGGCTGCCAGCAGCCCGGCGTAGAACGGTGACGTCGAAGACGCGGTTAGCTGCGCCGAGTTCAGCCCCATGTTACGGATGGTGCCGGTGTTATAACCGAACAAACCAACATAGGTATCCGCACTGTTAATTGTCAGGCTGGAGATAGTGTGTCCCAGCCCCGTGAAGATGCCGCTAAACGGCGCACTGGAAGAAATGCCGACCAGAGAAGAGGTGTATGTGTTGCCAATGGCAAGAATGTTTTGCGCCAGCGCGTATTTGCCCGCAAGCCCGGTGCTGTCAATGGCATCGAGATCCGCCATCGTGCGGATCAACGTGTAATTCTGCCCGCCAATGGTCAATGAGGCATTCGCACCAGGGATGGTTATCTGTTTGCCAGAGAGCAGCGTGTAATCTTTGCCGATACCATAATTCAGCGCCAGGCCCGCATTCGTGCCCGTCGCTGAGATATTACCGTTAAGAATGATATTGCCCGCCGCCGCCAGCGTTAAGGCGGTGTCGGTCGTCCAGCTAAGGTTAGTGGCAAGCGTAATGTCGCCGCTCTGGCTGCCAGTCGAGCCGGTGGAGACCGTGACGTTGGCGGTAGAAAGCGCGTTTTGTAACGTGGTCACGTTAATAACGCTATCGTCCGCGCTGGCGCTAAAACCAGTACCGCTGTCTGCCGCCGTGGAGATCACCACGTTATGCGGATCGAGCAGCAGGTTGCCGAACTTGCCGCTGTCGGCAGAAAGATCGGTGCTGCCGGTGTAGGCCAGTTTGGCTTTGCCAGAGACTTCCGCTTCGCCGCCTTTGCCGCTGCCCGCGCCGCGCGCGCTGATTTTACCGCTGAAGGTGGTTTGATTATCCGACCACACCACCACATCGCCGCCGTTGCCCTGGGCTGTGGCATCTGCCGTGATGCGGCTGGCGCTGTCAATTTGTGTGTTGGTGGCGCGTTGTGTGCTGCCTTTGCCCTGGCGCTCGCCGCCGATGCTAATTTTGCCACCACCGGTTTTGCCGGACGCATCCACCTTCGCGCCCGCCAGCGCAATGTTGTCGCCAGTGACGGTGATTTTTCCGCCCACACCGTCGCTTGATTTCGCGCTCAACGTGCCGGAAAGAGACACGTTGCCGCCTTCGCCGCCGCCAATCACGATAGAGCCGTTCTGACCGCTGACGCTGTCGGCTTCAACCACGCCGCTCAGGTTGATAGCGTTACGCGCCGCACTGCGTGCGGTAGCGGCAGTCATGATAACCGAACCGCCCTGCGCCGACACGGTGCCGCTGTTGTCGATCAGCGCCTCTTTCACGCCGGAATTGCTCGGTACAGCAACCTGCAAGAAGCCATCGCCGGAGAGATCCAGCGTGGCCGATTCCCCTGCCCCCAGCCCCACTTTGCCGACCGGGACATTGATTAAGCCGTCGTTTTTGACGTTGCCACCAATCAATGCCGCATAGCCGCCGCGCCCAACGCTTATCACGCCCGCGTTGCTTACTTCGGCAGACGAACCGTTGCCGTTGAAGACGCGTTTACCTTTCAGGAAGTCTTCATCTTTAATATCCAGCGTCGAGGCAACAAAGCCGCCGCCGGTTTTTACCGTGCCGCTCGGCGTAATAGCAATGCCGTTCGGGTTCACCAGGTAGACCTGACCATTGGCCGTTATCGAACCGGCGATAGTAGATTTTGTTGCGCCAGTGACGCGGTTAAGGATCGCGGAAGAGCTGCTCGGTTGAACGAAATCGACCGAATTGCCCTTGCCGACGGAGAAACTGTTCCAGTTAACAATCGCCGTACTGGAGTGCTGGTTCACCGTGACGGCGGAACCATTTTGTCCAATGGAAACCTGCCCCGCTGCGACATTCGCACCGGTGGGCAACTCGCCCGCCAGCGCCGGTGCGGCGCAAAGGGCGCTGACAAACAGCGCGATAAAACGTTTCGTGAAAACCGGTGGCGTGTGACTGCTCTGGTGCTGAGCTGAAGATCGGCAAAACGATGATGTCATGGGCATCATTCCTGTGATGGCAAGAAGAGTAATGGGTGTTTACTCGCAAGTTGCTATTTGCAAAGCAACGTTACATCCCTTGCAGCTCAACAGGTCTGAACTGTCGCTATTGCAGAATTATGTAAATGCGCTGTAACAATATGGTTATCGTCACCTTAAGATAAATCTTTATCATTTCGGACACATCTCGTGGCTTATTTTCACAAATAAAAATAAGCGATTGATAAGAGGGATGTTCTGCCGGGTAGCAGTGTGCTGACCCGGCCAGTCTACGTGGTCAATTCTGCGTGGTTACACGGTTGATCCCCATCGCCATTACTTGCGCCGGGTCGAACAGCGACAAACTTTCAACCTGCGAAAGCAGCAGCACTTTGCGAAAATCGAGCGCCGAGCGGGGCTGTGAGGCGAGATCAATATTATGCGCGTCATACCAGGCGCTGTAGTTGTGCTCGACGTGCAGATCAAGGGTACTTTCATCGCGATAGCCGCTGAGCATCGGGATCAGCACAATATTATTGGCATCGCCGCTATCAAAAGTCGCGGTGTGGATCATGCCAATGTAGATGCGCTGTGATTTGAGTGTGATCCACGCCAGATCGCCCATCTCCATACACTGATAAATCAGCCCTTCAACGCCATTGGCACGCGAAAGGTGTTTATACAGCTCGCGGCGGCCATTGCTGTCCAGCCTGGCGCTGCCGGACCAGTTCGAGCGCCACAGGCAAAAGAACACCGCAAAGGCGAGCATAATCACCACCGGTGCCTGGATACCCAAAAAGCTCCAGTTCATAAAACTCATGTGCAAATGGTGCTGTTCCGGGCCAAAGACCGCAGGCCATGCGTTCATCACCACCGATGCCATCAACAGACACAACCACAACAGCGCCGTCGCCAGGATCCCTTGCAACACAAAAACGCAGCCATACAGCGCCACCAGAAAGTACACATCCCAGCCGAAGCTGCGTTTGAATTTAAAGCGGGTGGAAAGATCGTGCGAGGTATACCAGTAGCCGCAGACCATTAACACCATAAAGATTGCCGTTCCCATGCTACGCCCTCTTTAACGTGTCGACGTGGCGTTTGAAATCTTCCTGCACGCGCTGGCAATGGATATTCACCGACGTATTGCCATCGGCATCGACAACGATACGTTCGCCATCTTCAATCGCGTCCTGAATTTCATTGTGGCTCATCACCTGCAACAATCTGTCCGGGCTTGCGAATAATGAATACAACATTTTTTTCATCTCTTACCTCCGCAGCCAAGTATAGAAACCCTGTAGCGCGTGTGGCGGTTTTCATCCGGTTCCTACTGCCGCACGGCTTTTCGATCAGATTGTCACTTTTACGCAATACGTTGTCCGCTGTGCGGGCGCAGCGGAGGGTCACGGCGTGGAAACTGAAACCACACCCTGCGGAGACCCGAAAAATGTTAACGACCCCTGCTGAGAAATATCAACGTCACACGCCCGTAGCGCTGCGCGATCGCCGCTGGCCGGATAACGCGCTGAACTGCGCGCCGCGCTGGCTCTCTACCGATTTGCGCGACGGCAACCAGGCCCTCGCTGAGCCAATGGACGCCGCGCGTAAGCTGAAATTCTGGCAATTGCTGCTCGACTGCGGTTTTAAAGAGATTGAAGTGGCGTTCCCGTCCGCCTCGCAAACGGATTTCAATTTCGTGCGCCAGTTGATTGAGGAACAACGCATTCCGGACGATGTAACCATTCAGGTATTAACTCAGGCGCGGGAAGATCTGATTACCCGCACTTTTGCTGCGCTGCAAGGCGCGAAACGCGCCACGGTGCATCTGTATAACGCCACCGCGCCGGTGTTTCGCGAGCAGGTCTTTCGCCAGAGCCGCGAGGAGATCGTCGCGCTGGCGGTGAACGCGGCGCAGCATATTCGTCGGCTGTGCGAAAACGCACCGGAAACCGAGTGGATTTTCCAGTACTCGCCGGAAACCTTCTGTTTTACCGAAGCGGAGTTTGCGCTGGCGATTTGCGAAGCCGTCGCCGATGTCTGGGAACCGGGCGCGACACGGCCGATGATCATCAACCTGCCAGCCACGGTGGAAGTGAGCATGCCGAATGTGTATGCCGACCAGATTGAGCACTTTTGCCGCCACTTCTCGCGCCGCGAGCAGGTGTGCATCAGCGTGCATACTCATAACGATCGCGGAACCGGGATTGCCAGTGCCGAACTGGCGCTGCTCGCCGGTGCGGAGCGCGTGGAAGGCTGTCTGTTTGGCAACGGCGAGCGCACCGGCAATGCCGACCTGGTGACGCTGGCGCTGAATCTCTATACCCAGGGCATCGCGCCGGGGCTGGATTTCAGCCAGATGAAAAAGGTGGTTGAGATCGTTGAAGAGTGCAACCAGTTACCGGTTGCGCCGCGCCATCCCTATGCTGGAGAACTGGTGTTCACGGCCTTTTCCGGTTCGCATCAGGACGCGATTAAAAAAGGCTTTGCCGCGCGGCAAAACAACCCGGCTGCATTCTGGGAAGTGCCTTATTTGCCGCTCGATCCGGCGGATATCGGTTGTAGTTACGAAGCGGTTATCCGCGTGAATAGCCAGTCGGGCAAGAGCGGCGCGGCATGGCTTCTGGAGCAGAACCACGGTCTGAATTTGCCACGCAAACTTCAGCAGGAATTCAGCCAGCATGTGCAGGAGGCGGCGGATGCGGAAGGCAAAGAGATGTCGCAAATGGCTATCTGGAACCTGTTTCGCCAGCGCTACGGACTGGTAGAGCAACCGTCACTGCAACTGATTGAATATGTCTGCACCAACCAGCCGGGGCAGCGCACCACATTACAGGCGGAGATACTTTGCCACGACAAAAAACTGAAGCTTGACGCCAGCGGCAACGGTTTTCTTTCCACCGCCATCACTGCGCTATGCCGCAGCTTGCAGGTGGAAATCAACATTGAGAGCTACCATGAGCATACGCTCGGTAAGCACAGCGACAGCCGCTCGGTCGCCTATGTCTGCTGCGAGGATAAGCACGGCACGCACGCCTGGGGTGTCAGTATCGATAGCGACATTACCCGCGCCTCGTTGCAGGCAGTGTTAAATGCCGCACAGCCCTTTATTACGACGTAAAGTAATCGCCGGGCGGTACGCCCATCACCCGGCGAAACATGGCGCTGAAAGCGCTGGGGTTGGCATAACCGCACTCCAGCGCCACTTGCGTGACCGGCTCGCCATGCGCCAGCGGGTTAACGCCGCCAGCAAACGCGCCCGTCGTAACCATTCGCTAAACTGCAACCCGGTTTGCTGGTAAAAGTGGCGCGACAAGGTTCGCCCGCTCATGTTGACCTAGCGAGCGGCGTTTTCCAGCGTCCATTCACCCGCCGGCTCACATCGCACCGCATCACAAAGCTGTTTTAACCGCGCGGAAGTGGGTTCCGGCAGGCAAAACGGTAGCGTATTCATCAGGCGGATTTCATCAAGGATCAGTTCATAAATACGCTCCGCACGGCTGCCAGCCTGATACGCCTCTGGCAATTCCAGCGCATTCAGAATCAACGCGCGCAGCAAATCGCTGACGCGCACCACCTGGCACACCATCGGTAAATCAGCTCGCGCCAGCGGTTCGACAAACACGCCGCGCGCCTGCACTTCACCATCAATTCGCAGCGCGTGGGAAACCTGCGCCGGTATCCATACGCCACGGCCAGGCGGCACAATCCACATGCCCTGCTGCGTTTCCACGCGGATCACCCCGCTCAGGGTGTGAATCAGTTGATCGCACGGATGCGTATGCCAGTGTTCATGTTCACCATGCCGATAATCATGGGCGTAAGGGATCACCGTGCGGTGGGAAAAATCGAGGGCGAATGTCTGTTTCACGGCGTGACCGTTGTTATTTTGCAGGGTGACATTACCTTAATCACCGCCGCGCCTGCTGTCATTTATTTCTCCCGGCACAGCGGGCAGTTATGGCAATACTCCACCGGCGTTGAGGCTTTGTAATAAAAACAGCAGGTGCGGCGAAAACGCACCATCTTGCCCGCCGCGTCTTTTTGCGCCGGTCGGCGAAAGCGCTTCAGCGGATTCCAGGCGGCACCAAACAGTTCTGGTGCCGCCGCGTCCAGCAGCCAGGCGAAATCCGCCTGCTGGCGCTGCGCCTGCTGGGCGTTTAGCCCCTCCATTCGCCCCTGGTAGAGCGAGTAAACGCGCACGGCGGTGTTTTCCCATAAAATGGCTTCCGGCAGGCCGCTTACCCGCGCCAGGCTCTGCCACAACGGCGCTAAATAGTCGCGAAACAGCGCGCCAACCACCGTTTCGCGCCACGCGTCGCGCTGATCAGGAAGGTAATGCGTTACCGTGACATCCACCGGCAGCGACGAGTTCCACAGCCCGTTGTCGTGCGCGTACTCCAGTCGGCTGGCGTAAAGGCTTAACGGCAAGCCTTTATCAAACACGCTCATCGCGTACAGCACATTACCCGTGGCCAGAAATGCCAGCCGTTTGGCGAGCAGCGACGCGGCAATCGCCAGATCCGGCGCGCCAATCAACGGCATCACCCGTTGTAATACTGCGCGGCAGGTGTTTGCATCCAACATCGCCTGCGCCGGTACGCTGCGCGCGTCGGTTTGCGCCAGCGAACGCAGACGGAAAGTGCGTTGCAGATACGAACGTTCGTCAACCGTCAGCATCTGACGCTCCCGGAAAAGGAATGCACAACGGCGTATGGAAAAAAGGATCGTCGATGATGCGACAGCGCAGGTTAAACACGTCATTGACCAGCGTTTCGGTCATTATCTGCTGCGGCGTACCCTCGGCATAAACACGCCCGTCATGCACAGCGACGAGATGATCGGCATAACGGCAGGCGAGGTTGAGATCGTGCAAAACCATCACAATGGTTTTGCCCTGCTGTCGGTTGAGCTGGCGCAACAGTTCGAGGATCTCAATTTGGTGCGCCAGATCGAGATAGGTGGTCGGTTCGTCCAGCAGGAGTGTATCCGTGGCCTGCGCCAGCGTCATAGCAATCCACACGCGCTGGCGCTGCCCGCCGGATAACGCATCTACCGGGCGATGCTGCAACGCGTCGGTTCCTGTCAGGCGCAGCGCGGCATTCACCTGCTGCTCATCCTCTTGCGACCACTGGCGCAGCCAGTTCTGATAAGGAAAACGCCCCAGACTCACCAACTGACGCACCGTGATACCTTCTGGCGCGACAGGCGTTTGCGGCAAAATGGCCAGCTTGCGGGCAATCTCCGCCGTATTGCTGGCGTGAATATCCAGACCATCAAGAATAACGGTGCCAGATTGCAGCGTCAGCAAGCGCGCCATGGCTTTGAGCAGCGTGCTTTTGCCACAGCCGTTGCTGCCAATCAGCACCGAGACTTTCGCACCAGGCAGAGTTAAATCCAGCGCGTTAATCACCTGCCGCTGTTGATAGCTGACACTCAGCTTTTGCGTTGAGAGAGACACATTTTCCCCATCAGATTACGTCCGCTGCCGAATCAGCAGCCACAAAAAGAACGGCGCCCCGGCCAGCGCCACAAAAATCCCTGCCGGTAAATCAGCAGGCCGGAATAGCGTTCTGGCGAACAGGTCGGCGATAACCACCATACTGCCAGCGCTACAAATGGTGACAAACGCCTGACCGAAAAAGCCCTGACGCACCACAAGCCTTGCCAGGTGCGGCGCAATCAGCCCGACAAACGCCATCGCGCCTACTTGCGCAATCGCCCCGCCGGAGAGCACCACACAACTTAGCAGTAACAGCACCCGCAGCGGCTGCACCCGTACGCCAAGGCCGATGGCAAGCGCGTCGTCCAGTTGCAGGGTTTTCAGATAGCGCGTCAGAAACAGCAGCACCGGCAACGCCCATGCATACACCGCCAGCAGGCGCAGCACTTTGTCCCAGGTGGCGGCATACACGCTGCCGCTCAACCATACCCAGGCAGAAAAAGTGGTGGTCAGCGGGCTGAACACCAGCACCAGCGTCACTACCGCACCCGCCAGGGCTGAAACGCCAACACCGGTGAGGATCAGCCGCAACGGCGTCAGACCTCTGCGCCACGAGAGCAGAAAGATCAGCCCGACGGCACAGGCCGCGCCGCCCATCGCCGCATACGGCAAGAGCGCGCTGCCATATTGCAGGCTGAAAAAGGAGAGCCACAGCAACGCACCGGCACTCGCCCCGGCGGTTACGCCGAGCGTATCCGGCGATGCCAGCGGGTTGCGCACTAGCGTTTGCATGATCAACCCGGCAAGCCCCAGCCCGCCGCCTGCCAGCATCGCCAGCGCCACGCGCGGCAAACGCAACTGATGCAGAATAAAACTGTGCGTGCTTGCGTCCGGCTGCACCAGCAATCGAAGCGTTTGCGGCAGCGAGAACGCCACATCGCCAATACTCAATGCCACCAGCGCGACCAGCAAAGTCATCGCCGAGCAAGCGAGTAATAGCGGGAGTAAACGCCGGGAGTAGTCGCGGGAAAACGGCCCGCAGCGGAAAAGCTGGCTATCCGGCATGGTTCCCCCTGCGTTGTGCCAGCAGGATAAAAAACGGCGCGCCCATCAGTGCGGTCATCACGCCAACCGGCAACTCCTGCGGCAGAATAACCACGCGCGCCGCGATGTCTGCGGCCAGTAACAGTAACGCGCCGAGCAAGGCGCAGGCCGGAAGTGTCTGGCGCAGGTCGCTGCCAAATAACTGGCGCGCCATATGCGGCACCATCAGCCCGACAAAGCCGACATTTCCCGCCAGCGCCACGGCGCATCCCGCCAGCCCCACCACCAGCATGCTCGCCAGCAGTCGCACCAGCGCGATGTTTAGCCCCAGGCCACGGGCAATCTCTTCTCCGGCGTTGAGCACGTTCATCTGCCCGGCGAAAAAACAGGCGGCAACCACCAGCAGCGCCCCGGGGAGCAACATCGGGTATACGTGCTGCGCATCGTTGCCCGCCAGGCTACCGGCCAGCCAGAACAACATGGTGTCGAGACTTTCCTGATCGATAACGAGAATGGCCTGGGTAAACGCATTGCACAGCGCGGTGATCGCCACACCCGCCAGCACCAGCCGCAGCGGATTAAGCTGCCCGTTACTGACTTTACTGGCAAACCACACCAGCGTGCCGGTGGCGCACGCACCACTAAAAGCCAACAGCAGTGTGACCCACGGATCGCCGATGGCAAAAAAACTACCCGCCAGCACAATCAACAGCGCCGCGCCCGCATTGACACCAAACAGCCCCGGCGAGGCCAGCGGATTGCGGGTCAATGTCTGCATCAACGCACCCGCCACGGCGAGAAACGCGCCCACGCCAACGGCCAGCAGTGTGCGCGGCAAACGCGAGGTGCGAATAATGATATCCACCGCGCTGGTGGGATCGGCATGCAGCAGCGCCTGCGTCAGTTGGGTGAATGAATAAAACCGCGCGCCAGTCATTATGCTGAGCAACATCAGCGCCACCAGCAGCAGGCCACAGAGCAGAAAACGCCCGCTCATACGCGCCCCCGGTTGAGCGCCTGTTCGACATCACTGAGAATCTGGTTAGCGCCAAGAATGCCGCCGGATAAGCTCCACGGCACGCTATCCACCTCCCACAGTTGCCGCGTTTTCACCGCGCGAAGTTGCTGCCACAGTGGGTGTGCCGTTAGCGTGTGGTACTGGCGCATGATGGCCGGGCTGTTGGCCCGCAGCAAAATAAAAAACAGATCGGCATCCAGCAGCGGAATATTCTCCATGCTGGAAAAGCGCAACGACGCGCTTTGCGCCTGCAGGGCCTGATCGTTCCAGGCAAATCCCACTTCGGACATCACCGAGCCGGGAAAGCTGTTCGCCACATAGCTGCGAATGTGGTCAGGGCGCACTTCAATCACCGACACCTGCGGCGCTGGCTGCCCGGCAAAACGTTGTTGCATCAGGCTGCGCAGCGCAGCGATACGCGCATCCCAGCGCTGGAGCAGTTGCGCGGCGGTGTTTGTCAGGGCGAGTTTTTGCGCCACTACCGTCAGCGTTTTTTTGAATTCAAAAACATCGTCCAGCAGCGTAACAGGGGCGATTTTCGCCATTAAAGGCGCGACATCCTGGTGGCGAAAACGGGAAGCAAAAATGATATCGGGTTGCAGCAGCGCGATCTTTTCCAGCGCGGGCTGCGTCTCCAGCCCCAGCTGTGGTACGCCGGAAAGCTGCGAGCGCAAATAGCGGTAGACTGGTTTTTCCGCCCAGGATTCAACAATGCCGCAGGGCGTAACACCCAGCGCGGCCAGGCTGTCGGTTGCCCCCTGAAACAGAGAAACCGCGCGCGGCACGCCGGGTTTGGCAAACAGCGTGGGTGAAACACTGCACAACAGTAGCGCCTGCAAGCCGCGTCGGCGCGAAAGAGAGAAAGCGAGTTCGTTTTTCATCATCCACTCAAACCGCCCCGCTCAACGGGGCGGTTATACTCAGAAATCGAGACTGTAGCCCAGCGTCGCGGTGCGACCCCGCCCGGCGAAATAGCGATCCGGATCAACAGACGCGCTTTGCGAATAGTAGGTGATGTACTGTTTATTCAGCAGGTTAGAAATTCCAAGGCTCACCTGCCCGTACGGCAGCTTGTAGCCGACCGCCGCATCCACCAGCGCATAGCCGGAAAAGTCTTTTTCCGCATCGTCGAATTTCTTGCTGAGCGCCCAGTTGGCTTGCAGGAAGGTGCTCAACTGCGCATTCCAGTTTGCCGACCAGCTGGCGATGATGCGATCCGGGGCGATGTTTAAGCCATCGAGTTTCGCATCCAGGCTGCCGTTGTCGTCGCTGTCATACCGGCCGCGCATGTGTGACCACGACAAGGTTAATTTGTGATCGGCATTCGGGCTGTAACCGGCGCTCACTTCCACACCGTCAATCTCGGTCTTTTCGCGACGAGCGACAAACGCGTCGTTGACCAGCTCAACGCGACTGCCGAGCTTCGAGGTCGACTGGTAGTAACTGGCTTCGAAATCAAACGGCGCGTGTTGTACGCGAAAACCGATTTCGCTGTTTTTGGTGACGATCGGTTTCAGACCGTTGTAGTCATCCAGTTTAATGCCCGGCGTGTCGATGCCGCGCAACACGCGCCCGACATCCGGCACGGTAAACCCTTCGCTGTAGCTGGCGAACAGGCTTAACGGTTCAACCGGCGTCCAGACCACACCGGCGTTATACAGCGTCTGGTCGAACGATGGCGTGCCGCCTTCCACGGTTACCCGGTCGTTGGCCCACACGGTTTGGTAACTGTCGATATTCAGCCGGGCGTATTCATAACGCACGCCGCCGCTTAATTTCACCGATTCAACTGGCGTGTATTCCAGTTGCAGGAACGGTGACAGATCGGTGTAGTTAATTTCCGGCACGTAGGTGCGCCCGGTGGCCCATAAATCCTGTTTCGAGTTATCAAACAGGGTATCGAAACCCACCGTCGCTTTTATGCGGTCATCCCAGAGATCATCTTTGGTGAGCGCGATTTTGCTGCCGTACTTATCGGTATACGCACGGCTCTGATCGTACAGCGTGCCAATGGGAGCAATGGCTGGGTCCTGGAACGACGAGGAATTGGTGGCGCCGAACAGCGCTTCATAACGCTGATAGTAGGCCAGCGCCGTCAGTTTCATGCCTGCCAGATTGTAGTTATCGTAGGTGGCGCCCACCGTCCACACATCATTGTGCGGCGCGCTGCCTGGCGGGTTACCTTTCTTCGAAGTTGTTAATACACCGTCATCGCGATCGCCTCGCACGCTGACATAGTTATCTTTATTTTTCAGTCGATAGCGGTTAAGGCTCAGTTGTACGCGCTGATCGTTATCCAGCCAGTAACCCACTTTCGCCAGCAGATCCCAGGCGCGGGAATCCATCAAATCGCCCTGCGTGTTATCCACGCCAATGGCATGGTTATCGGCGTCTTTGAACAGCCCCTGATCTTCGTAGCTCAGTGCGAACAGGTAATCGATGTACTCTTCGCTGCCATTGATGCTGTAGTTGGTTTTATAGGAAAGTGTATCGCGGTCAAATTCCGCCGTGGGCGTGGTGGTTTCCACGCTGACGTGCTGGTTGACGGTGCCCGGTTTCGCGCGTTTGGTGATGATGTTGATCACCCCGCCCGTCGCACCGACGCCGTTGCTGGCGTTCGCCCCTTTGATCACCTCAATGCGCTCGATCATCGAGGCATCAATGGTATGCATTTCGCGCCCGGTCGGACGCAGCGGGTTTGATTGCGGTATGCCGTCAATCATCACCAGCGGCGTGCGCCCGCGCAGCGTTTCGCCACTGCCGGACATTTTCTGTCGTGATGGTGAAAATGACGGCAGCAGATTGCTGAGGATCTGCGAGGTATCGGAGGTGATTTGCCGCTGCTGGGCAATCTCTTTTTCACTGATGACTTTGATGACCTGCGGGGAATCATTACGCGAACCGTCGGTTCGGGTGGCGGTCACAATCAGTTCATCATCACTATTTTTCGCATCCTGCGCATAAAGTGGCGAGGCGAAAAGCAGAGCCATCGCGCCGTACAAAGGGGAAATTCTCATCTAAACAACCCTCAATTTTTATTATTCCCCACTTTTTGCGGGGATCATTCCGTAACAAAATCAAATGACAACAATAAGAAACATTTTGATACTGATTATCATTACCGACAAAAGAATGTAAAGTGAATATTTTCCAGGCGAAATTGAGACACGCAGGAATAGCGCGACGTGAATGGAACAAACGCAACACATAAGCAAAATTAATTAAATTTTGTGTAAGCGGTCTACCCTTTAACAAGCAGATCCTGTGGCTTATCCCGCTTGTTTCCACCAAAAGGAAAGACCAATGCAAACACTCTCCGGGCCATCGCGCGCGACGCTTGCGCTTTACGAACTCTTTAACCCGCTACCCACCGGCTTTTTTGTGGCGGCGTGGATCTTCGATATTCTGTACCTCAACACCTTTCAAATTATGTGGACCGACGCGGCAAGCTGGCTTATCGCTATCGGTCTGTTGATTGCCATCCTTCCCCGGCTCATCAACCTTGTGCAGGTTTGGGTGACGCAACGGCATAGCGTTACGAACGTGGAAAAAATCCATTTCTGGCTCTGGCTGGTAGCTATTGTGCTGGCGATTTTTAACGCCTTTGTGCACAGCCGGGATGCTTACGCGGTGGTGCCGCTTGGCGTGTTCCTCTCAACGGCGGTGGTGATTTTGCTGCTGATTGCCCATATTCAACTCGCCCTGCGCACTCGTGTCCAGTAAGGAAAAAACCATGAATATGTGTAATCGCTTACTGACAGTTACCGCACTCGCCGCCCTGCTCACCGCTTGCGATCAGGGTGCAAACGTAGACCCGATGAAGCAAGTTGGCCCCGAGCCGGAGCTACCTAAGGCGCAGAATTTCCTGTTACCGCCGATGCAGGTGCCAAAAGGCGTGGCGTGGAAAGCGGGAGAAACACCCAAAGTGCCAGCGGGGTTAAAAATTGAAAAAGTGGCGGATGGTTTGCTGCATCCGCGCCAGCTGTACGTTTTGCCGAATAACGACATTCTGGTCGCCGAGGCCAATGCCCCGGAAAACCCGACCACGCGCCCGAAACAGCTGATTATGGGCCTGGTGCAAAAAGCCTCCGGCAAAGGCGGCCCTGGCGGCAACCGCATCACCCTGCTGCGTAACGTGGCGGGTACATGGCAGAAACACACATTTATTGAAAACTTGCACTCACCGTTTGGTATGCAGTTGATTGGTAATACCTTGTGGGTCGCCAACGCCGACAGCCTGGTGAAATTCCCCTATA
The DNA here is from genome assembly GCF_042788095.1 of Kosakonia sp. YIM B13571. NCBI lineage: Bacteria > Pseudomonadati > Pseudomonadota > Gammaproteobacteria > Enterobacterales > Enterobacteriaceae > Kosakonia > Kosakonia sp. YIM B13571. The sequence goes on from NZ_JBHZPL010000001.1 coordinate 602,209, forward strand.
AACAAGGGGAAACCACCCTCAGCGCGCCGGGAGAAACCGTCACCGAACTGCCCGGCGGGCCAATTAACCATCACTGGACGAAATCCCTGCTCGCCAGCCCTGACGGCAGCAAACTTTATGTGGGCGTGGGTTCCAACAGCAACATCACCGAAAACGGCATCGGCGCGGAATATCACCGGGCGGCAGTGCTGGAAGTGGATGCCGCCACCGGCGCAAGCCGCATTTATGCCAGCGGGCTGCGTAACCCAACCGGACTGCAATGGGAGCCTGAAAGCGGTGCGTTATGGGCGATCGTCAACGAGCGCGACGAGATTGGCTCCGATCTGGTGCCGGACTACATGACCTCGGTAAAAGAGAAGGGTTTCTACGGCTGGCCATATAGCTACTTTGGCCAACATGTGGACGAACGCGTTAAACCGCCGCGCCCCGACTTAGTGGCGCAGGCCATCAAGCCGGATTACGCACTCAGCTCGCACGTCGCACCACTTGGCTTCTTGTTCTATACCGGCGACAACATGCCGCAGTATCGCGGCGGCGCGTTTATCAGCGAGCACGGTAGCTGGAACCGCACACCGCTCAATGGCTACCAGGTGGTGTGGGTGAAATTTGAGAACGGCAAACCGGTTGGACAACCGCAGCCAGTAGTGAGCGGTTTTCTGACCGATGACCAGAAACAAGTGCGCGGCCTGCCGGTCGGGCTGGCGATGGATAAACAAGGCGGCGTGCTGATTGCCGACGACGCCGGTAACGCCATCTGGCGAATCAGCGCTCGCTAAACTTGTCGCTGCCTGTTGCCTGCTTTATAACGTTCAGACACGCTGAATGGATGAAAACGATGGACAGCAGATTGCAGGCAGCGATTGCGCTGCGTAAACAGGGTCAACACGATAAAAGCCGTCGGGCGCTGCAAGCCCTGACAGAAGAGCCCGCGCTACGCGCGCAGGCGTTGCTGAATATTGCCTGGTCGTATGATAACGAAGGCAAAGAACGTGACGCCGAGCCTCACTACCTGGCGGCGCTCGAAGCCGGATTAAGCGGCGAAGACAAGTTCGAAGCGCAGTTCGGTCTGGCGTCAACGTGGCGCTGTCTGGGGAAATATGCGCAGGCGAAAAGTCTGTTTGAAGAGATTATGGCAAGCTGGCCGCAGGCGAGTGAAGTGCGGCCTTTTTATGCCCTGTGCCTGCATAATCTTGGTGAACACGACAACGCCATTGCCGTGCTGCTGGCGTCGATTATCCAACATCCCGACGCTCGCACCGAACCCTATAAAGCGGTGCTGCACCACTACGCGCAGCACCCGCATCAACGCTGGTGACGGTTTACCGATGCCATTTTCCGCAGCGCACCAGCAGTGGATGCCGCGTTTAGGCTAGCTTGTCTGATGGGTTAAACCGTCAATGATCACCTGCTTCATTCCTTGCGAGCAGGATTCCACGCGCCCGCGCACACCGTACACCTGCGCCAGACTTTCTGGCGTGATCACCGCGCCCGGCACACCGTTTGCCACCAGCTCGCCTTGTTTCAGGATCAACACATGGTCGCCGTGGCGCAGCGCGATATTGATATCGTGTACCACCACCACGGTGACGATATTGCGGCTGCGCGTTTCCCGCTTCACCAGATCCATCACGTGAAATTGGTAGTTAAGATCCAGCGCGCTGAGCGGCTCATCAAGCAGCAGCAACGACGGCTGGCGGATCAGTGATTGCGCCAGCCCAACTAACTGTTTCTGCCCGCCGGAGAGCTGGTCGAGGTAATGCAGCGCCAGATGTTCAATACCGAGCTGACGCAAAAGCGACATCACTTCGACCTGCTTTGCCGCACTGTGTAAACCGCCGGAGGCACGCTGCGCCACGATAATCGACTCCAGCACATGCAGGTGAACACCCGCCGGCAGCGATTGCGGCAGGTAAACCACTTGCTCCGCGCGCCGGGCAAACGGCTGGCTGAGCAGGTCTTCGTCATCCAGCAGCAACTCGCCGTCGGCTTTGTTCAGCCCGGCCATCGCCCGCAGCAGCGTTGATTTACCGCTGCCGTTTGGCCCAAGCAGAATTGTCACTTTGCCGCGCGGCAAATTAGCGATATTGAGATCGCGAATAATCTGCCGCTTGTGATACCCCGCGCCAAACCCGCGCAGGCTCAGGCCGCTCTGGCTCATACACTCCCCCGATGGCGCACAATGATGGTGATAAAGAACGGTACGCCAACCAGCGAAGTGACAATGCCGACCGGAATAATCACGCCATCGATCAGGTTCTTGGAAACAATAGAGGCCAGCGACAACACCAGCGCGCCAATCAACGCGCTACCGGGCAGATAAAAACGGTGATCCTCGCCAAACACCATGCGGGCAATATGCGGAGCGACCAAGCCGATAAAACCGATCGGGCCGACAAACGCCACCGACAGCGCCGACAAAATACTGATGCGCAGCAGCGTCGCCAGCCGCAGGCGACGCACGTTAATGCCAAAACTTATCGCCCGGTCTTCGCCGAGGCGCAGCGACGTCAGCTTCCACGAGCTGAGCATCGACAGCGGCATGATCACCGCCAGCGCCAGCAGCAAAATGCCAAGTTTCTCCCACGAAGCACGAGCAATGCTGCCCATGGTCCAGAACACCAGCCCCTGCAGCGTGTCTTCGTTGGCGATAAATTGCAGCATCGACACCAGCGCGTTGAAGGTAAACACCAGCGCAATACCAAACAGCACCACGCCGGAGGTCGCCACCTGCGTCCAGCGGGTGATGCCGTCCAGCAATAGCGCCGCCAGCAGCGCAAAGAGAAACGCATTCGCCGAGATAAACCACTGCGCCGGAACGCCGGGAATGCCGATGCCAAGCACAATCGCTAATGCCGCGCCAAACGCCGCCGCCGACGACACGCCCAGCGTAAACGGGCTCGCCAGCGGGTTGTTAAGGATGGTTTGCATCTCCGCGCCCGCCAGCCCCAGCGTCAGCCCAACAATGATCGCCATCAGCGCGTACGGCATGCGGATATCCCAGACGATTACCCGCGTTCCGGCATCGGCGCTCGACGGGTCAACCAGCGTTTGCCACAGCATATCCAGCGGCAAACCGGATGGACCAAGGGTGAAATCCAGCAGCATCGCCGCAGCGATAAACACCACCAGCAGCGCCAGCAAACTGACGCGGCGGCGAAGGATCACACGGTAGTTGAGCATCAGGCTGTCCGCAGCCGTGTCCTGCCTCTGCTCGCTTGTTTCCAGCGTGGTACTCATTTGCCCTGCTGCCAGCTATAGACGAAGTTGTTATCCGGCAGTTTGGTGAAGTTTTTGATGATGTGATGGTAGGTCGCATCCGGGTTCAAATCCGCAAACGCCTGCGGATAGATATCTTTCGCCAGATATTCCATGCCGACAATATTGTACGGATGGTTATAGAAGTGATGGTAAACACCATAAACACGTTTGGCGCTGACTGCCGGGATCTGACCGACGCCGGTGCGTTGCAGCAGAATCTGCGCCTGGTTGTTCACCTCAATCTGCGACACATTCAAACCGAGCGGTAACACCTGGCTGTTGCCCCGTTTGGAACCGGTCATAATATAGACATCCGGGTTGACGCTGATGATTTTCTCCAGCGAGATAAACCCGGTTGCGCCCGGCAACAATTCCGAACCGAGGTTCTTCGCGCCGACCGCTTCAACCAGCCCGCCCCAACCGCTGTGGCCGTGAGTAAAACAGCAGCTATCCGCGTTACCAGCTAGCGCTTCGACAAACACTTTCGGTTTCGGGTTGATGGCCGCCGTTTTCTGCTCAATCGCCGCCAGTTGCTGACGATAATAGGCGGTGTACGCCGCCGCGTTGCTTTCGCGGTTAATCACTTTGCCCAGCAGATCGATGCTCGGCGCAGTGTCTTTCGCCGGGTTCACTTCATAATCAACAAACACCACCGGAATGTGCAGCGCGGTCAGTTTAGCCAGCACGCCGCTATCGGTTAGCGCCGGTTTCGCGCGCAGTTGCGCAATCATCAGATCCGGCTGTTTTGCCAGCACACTTTCCAGATCAACATTGCCTTTATCGCTAAAACCCATGTCCATGATGCGGGTCGCTTCCGGCCACTGGGTTTTCAACATTTCCCAGGTGGCGATGTCCTGTTTTTTCGCCAGGTTGTTCCATGCCACCAGCCGTTTAAACGGATTGTCGCGATCCAGCAGCGCCATCGTCATGATGTCGCGCCCGTCCTGCAAAATAATGCGTTGCGGTTCGTGTTCAATGGTCACGTTGCGGCCATCAAAATCGGTAACGGTGAGCGGATATTGCGTGGCATGCGCCAGCATGGGAACAGCGAGAAAAGCGGAGAGCGCGAGCGTAAAGAGTGATTTCCCTTGCATAAAAAACAACCCTGCTGATAGTCAGATATTAATGATTTTGATAATTATTATCATGTCAAATTAAACGAAACATATACAACATCAAAAAATATGCTGACCGCAACCCCGCGTTAACATCCTGATTCGTTTTCTCTTTTGCTGACATCGTTTCTTACGGATTTTCACCGGCGCGATGGATTACCTTCGTGCTTTGCTCAAAACCTGCGGAAACCGCCGATGAAATACTCCCTGCTTTTATTGCTGATAACCTTTATCTCCAGCGTGCGGGCCGACGATGCTGTCAAACTTCACTGCCCGACACGCGGCAACCTGACGGTCTCCTTTTTTAACTACAACCTGATAACCATGAAGTGGAGCGACCATTTCCAGGTCGCGTCAGGTAAAGAGCGCAGCAAAACCCAGGCAGGCGTGCCGTTCTGGAGTACCACGTTTGGCAACGGCGACAACTTAGCCTTTTTCCCGGATTCCGGTCAGTACTATCTGTTTTATGCCGGGGCGAAAGCGCCTGAGCAGTGCAGCGAGCAGGGCAGTTTCGTCTACCCGGTTATCACCCCGCCGCGCTATGACAAAAACGCCACTACGCCACAAAGCCAGGCCAGCACCATTGATAAGGACGTTATTTTGCTGCACCCGGCAACATAAATTCTGCCAGCCCAATTCTGTCGCCTCCCTTAGGGCACGCCGCCATCCGGCAAGCAGACAGCGGTGGTGACGCCGGATAACGCTTATCCGGCCTGTCGATTGGCAATTAGTGGAGCTGGAAAATCCCGTTCGCCACATCAGAGGGTGTTACCACGCCGCTGTCCAGCACCCAGCCACTAATAAGCGCCGCTGGCGTGACATCAAACGCCGGGTTGTAAACCGCCGCGTTTTCCGGCGCCCAATTAACTGCGCCAAAACTCCCAGCCACGCCGGTGACTTCCGCAGCAGCGCGCTGCTCAATAGGAATGGCATCACCGTTCGGGCAGTGCGGGTCGAGCGTCGTTTGCGGCGCGGCCACGTAAAACGGCACGTGGTGAAATTTCGCCAGCACCGCCAGCGAATAGGTGCCGATTTTGTTCGCCACATCGCCATTGGCAGCAATGCGATCTGCACCCACCCACACCGCATCCACCAGCCCTTTCGCCATCAGGCTGGCAGCCATCGAATCAGTAATTAACTGATACGGCACACCCAACTCGCCCAGTTCCCAGGCGGTCAACCGCCCGCCCTGCAACAGTGGACGGGTTTCATCCACCCACACATTCGCCACGTTGCCCTGCTGATGGGCGAGCGCAATAACACCCAGTGCGGTGCCAACGCCCGCTGTCGCCAGCCCACCGGTGTTGCAGTGGGTCAGCAAGCGGCTGCCCGGCGTCACCAGCGCGCTACCGGCCACTGCAATGTTGTCACATAGCTGTTTGTCTTCATCAATAAGCCGCAGTGCTTCGGCGGTTAATGCCGCCACAAAGTGCTCCTGTGTGAGCGCCCGTTTCATGCGATCAAGGTTATTCATCAGGTTTACTGCTGTGGGTCGCGCCGCGCGCAGCGTTTCCAGCGCCTGCGCCAGTTGGTCGCGGTTTGCGCCCTGCTCTGCCAGCAGCGCCAGCAATAAGCTCGCAGAAAGGCCAATCAGGGGCGCTCCGCGCACGCGCAGTGCATGAATATGGCCGACAAGTTCTTCTACCGTACTGGCTGGTAGCCACTGTTTCTGCTGCGGTAAGGCCTGTTGGTCGAGAATAAATAAGTGATTGTCGACGACGCGCAGACTGGTGGTCTGTAATGGCTGCATAGCGTTAAATCCCTGTTGCGTTGTTGTAGCGTATTGTGTCAGGATGAATTCCGGATGTATAGACGTCTAAATGGCTTTATTAGAAAAAGAGGATCGAGGCAATGTCGCAATACCGTACCTTCTCCGCCCACGATGCCGTGGCGTATGCACAACAATTTGGCGGCCTGGACAACCCGTCCGAACTGGTGGACGCGCAAGAGGTGGGCGACGGTAACCTCAATCTGGTGTTCAAAATTTTCGACACCCAGGGTGTGAGCCGCATTATCGTCAAACAGGCGCTGCCCTATGTGCGCTGCGTCGGTGAATCCTGGCCGTTAACGTTAGATCGCGCCCGGCTGGAAGCACAAACGCTGGTTGAACACTACCAGCACAGCCCGCAGCACACGGTGAAAATCCTCCACTTCGACCCGGCGCTGGCGGTGATGGTGATGGAAGATCTCTCCGATCATAAAATCTGGCGCGGCGAATTGATAAACAACGTCTATTATCCGCAAGCCGCTGCGCAACTGGGTGAATACCTGGCGCAGGTACTGTTTCACACCAGCGATTTTTATCTGCATCCGCATGCCAAAAAAGCGCAGGTCGCGCGGTTCATCAACCCGGAAATGTGCGAAATCACTGAAGATCTGTTCTTCAACGATCCCTACCAGGTTCATGAGCGCAATAACTACCCGGCCGCGCTGGAAACGGAGGTCGCCGCCCTGCGTGATGACGCGCAGTTAAAACTGGCGGTCGCAGCGCTTAAACACCGCTTCTTCTCCCACGCCGAAGCGCTGTTGCACGGCGATATTCACAGCGGCTCGATTTTTGTCGCCGACGGTCGCCTGAAAGCGATTGACGCCGAGTTTGGTTACTTTGGCCCGATCGGTTTTGATATCGGCACCGCCATCGGCAACCTGCTGCTGAACTACTGCGGTTTGCCTGGGCATCTGGGCATTCGCGATGCGGCTAGCGCGCGTGAACAGCGTCTGGCCGATATTCAAACCGTGTGGACCACCTTCGCCGAGCGCTTTCAGGCGCTGGCGAGTGAGAAAACCCGCGACGCAGCGCTAGCACAACCGGGCTACGCCTGTGCTTTCCTGAAAAAAGTATGGACCGATGCGATCGGTTTCTGCGGCACTGAGCTCATTCGCCGCAGCGTCGGACTTTCGCACGTCGCCGATATCGACACCATTAAAGACGAAGAGATGCGTCATGCCTGCCTGCGTCATGCCATTACGCTCGGCAAAGCGCTGATTGTCATCGCCGAGCGGATTGATAGCGTGGAAGAGCTGATCGCGCGGGTGCGCCAGTATAGCTAATACGCTTCTCTCCCCCTTACGGGGGAGAGGAAATTGCTACCCCAGATACTCAATCACCGACAGCCCGCCGTTGTAATCGGTGCTGTAGATAATGCCGTTCGCATCCACAAACACATCGCAAGACTGGATAACGCGCGGGCGTGCAGGCCGCGTATCCATCATCTTCGCTGGCGCGGCAGGCACCAGCGCGCCAGTTTCCACCGGACGATACGGGTTGGAGATATCGTAAGCCCGCACACCCGCGTTCTGGTAAGTGGCAAAAATCAGCGTCGAGCTGATAAAGCTGCCGGGGCGGTTTTCGTGCAGGTTGTGCGGCCCGAAATGCGCCCCTTTCGCCACATAATCGGTTTCGTCCGGCTGCGGGAACGTGGAAATGCTTACCGGGTTTGACGGGTCACGAATATCAAACAGCCAGATCAGCTTCTCGCCATCTTCCTGATTGTCGAGCACCGCTTCATCCAGCACCACCAGCAAATCCCGGTCCGGTAGCGGTAGCGCGGTGTGCGTACCGCCGCCAAACGGCGGGCTCCAGTTGCGGTGGCTGATCAGCTTCGGTTGCGTTCTGTCTTTCACATCCAGCAGCGTTAAACCGCCATCGCGCCAGCTACCGTAAGCCGTATCCCCGGCGATAATCGCGTGGTGTAACGCATAACGTTTACCTTCCGGCCACGTTGGCGTTTCCCCTGCGTCCTGGTTCATCCCTGGTAGCCACCAGCGCCCGGCAACCTGCGGTTTACGCGGATCGGCCAGATCGATAGTCAGGAAAATGTAGTCGGTAAAACCGTCGATCAGCGCCGACACATACGCCCAGCGCCCGCCCACATACCAGATACGGTGAATGCCGATACCGTTAAGCGACAGGAAGCTGATTTCACGCGGTTTGTCCGGCGTGGAGATATCAAAAATGCGCAGCCCGGCGCTCCAGCCTTTGTCCTGCACATCGCTAACTGTCTCGCCAACCGAACGGGTGTAATAGACCTTTTCATCGGCAAAGCGCGCATCGGCGAACAGATCGCGGGCGTTGATCACCAGCAACAAGTCGTCGTGGGCTTGCAGATGCACATTCCAGGTGCCCGGCGGTGCCGGTACATAACCGGCGGGTTTCGGGTTTTTCGGGTCGCGCACATCCACAATCGAAAAACCCTGCGACACCATATGCCCGATATAGGCAAAGCCGCGATGCACCATCAATTGCACACCGTCCGGGCGACCGCCCTGATCGCTGTGGCCAATCAGCCGCATATTGCGGCTGTATTCGGGACGCGGTAACTCACTCGCCATGTCCGTTCCTTACTTGTTTTTCGCTTCCAGCGTGGCGAACCACGGCGCGATAAAATCTTCCGTCTGACCCCAGCCCGGAATAATTTTCCCCAGCGACGCCACATTCACCGCCCCCGGCTGGCTTGCCAGCAGCGCTTGCGGAATAGCAGCGGCTTTAAAGTCGTACGTCGCTGGCGTCTGTTCACCGGCAATTTTGTTGGCGATCAGGCGCACGTTGGTCGCGCCAATCAGCTTCGGATCCACCGCCACGCTCACTTTCCACGGGCTGCCCGACTCGCGCATCAGTTGCAGATCCTGGTTAGAAACATCGATGCTGTAGAGTTTGATTTCGGTGCGACCGTTCTCTTTCAGCGCTTTATAGGCACCCTGGCTGAATGCATCCCAGGTGCCCCAAATCGCATCAATCTGCCCTTTCGGGTATTTCGCCAGCACCGCGCCCACTTTGTTAGCCGTGTCGCCCTGCACATCGGAAGAGACTGCGCCAATCGACTCCAGCTCTTTAATGCCAGGGTTGGCTTTCAGCAGCTCGGCGTAGGCGGCCTGGCGGCGCTCCATTGGCGGGAAACCGGCGACCCACAATTTGATAATGTTGGCTTTGCCGTTGAAATCTTTCACCAGCTCGCCAAAGGAGAGTTTGGTCAGCGAGGCGTCATCCTGCTGCGTGACCGTCACCCCCGGAATTTCACCGTTGACGGCGGTATCAAACACCGCCACTTTGATGCCCGCAGCAACGGCTTTTTTAATCAGATCGGTGGAGTACGGATCGCGCCCCTGCGACAGAATAATGCCGTCATATTTCTGGCTGATCGCCTGGTTAACGAAGTCCTGGAATTTGGCGTCATCGCCGTTGCTTAAAAAGGTGCTGATTTTAAAGCCAAGTTTTTTACCTTCCTGCAACGCGCCGGAGACAAACTGCGTAGTGTTGTCGTCCGAACCGAGGTTGCGGATAAGCGCAATGCGTACCGGGCCGTTGTGGTTAGCAATGGCGTCCGGCACCGGCGCAGGTGTTGCGGCATGGCCTGGCAGGGCGCTCAGTAAGCCCAGCGCCAGCAGTGAGAGTGCAATTTTTTTCATCTGTTTTCCCCTGGATAATTAACGACGCTGGAAGTAAGTCAACGCAAGAGCACCGGCCAGCACCAGCCCCTTAATAATGTCCATCGCGTAATAGGGCACCGACAGCATCACCAGCCCGTTTTGCAGCACGCCGAGAATAACCGCCCCTACCAGCGTGCCGAGCGCATTCGGTTTGCCGGAACCGGCAAGCGAAAAACCGATCCACGCCGCCGCTACCGCATCCATCAAATAACCGCCACCGGCGTTGACCTGCGAAGAGCCAATGCGTGACGCCAGCAGAATGCCGCCAAGCCCAGCCAGCAGCGAAGCAATGACATACGCCGCCACTTTGTAGCGCGTGGTGCGAATGCCGGAAAGACGCGCGGCTTCCGGGTTGCCGCCAATGGCATACATGCGGCGACCGTGGGTGGTCAGCGACAAGCCCAACTGCGCGACGACCGTCACCACCAGCATAATGACCACAATGGTTGGCACCTGGCCGAGCAGGCCAAACGCCGCCGGAATGGTGCCTTCCGCCATATCCCCGCTCGGCAACACCATATTTTCGGTAATCGAGCCGCCATAGCTGTAGGTCATTGCCACGCCCTGAATCACAAACAGGCTGCCGAGCGTTGCCAGCATGTCCGGGATGCGCAGCACCACAATCAAAAAGGCGTTGAACAACCCCACCAGCGTACACAGTGCCAGCGTGATAACGATCGCTTCGGTGGTGCCAACGCCGTGCCAGACAAACAGCGAAATCACCAGCGCATTAGCCAGTGAAGCGGTCGAGCCGACCGACAGATCAAACCCGCCGATGGTCAACGAAATAGAGACGCCTACCGCAATCACCGTGACGATAGCGATCGAGCGCAAAATGTTGATGATGTTGAATGGATCGAGGAAGTTGTCCGACGCCACGCCGAAAATGGCAACAAGCGCGACCACGGTAAGCAACATGCCCCATTTATAGAGAAAATCAAAAAACTGCTGGCGGGGCGTTACCGCCGCATTGACTGAAAGGGCCTTACTCACGGCGCCGTTCCTCCGGTGGAATAATAAAGAAGCGTCTCTTCGCGGGCATCCTCGCCCTGCACTTCTGCCACAATGCGCCCATCCCACAGCACACAAATCCGATCACACAAACCCACCAGTTCGGCGAATTCGCCCGACGCGTAAATCACGCCTTTGCCTTCGCGTGCCAGCCCGTCAATCAGTTGGAACAGGTCGGTTTTCGCTTTCACATCCACGCCTTTGGTCGGCTCATCAAAAATCACCACATTAGCGTTACCGCGCAGCCATTTGCCAATCGCCACTTTCTGCTGATTGCCGCCGGAAAGACGGCGCAGCGTCTGCCCCGGCCCGCTGGTACGCACGCCGACGCGGGCAATCACTTCCTGCGCCCAGCGCCAGGCCTGGCGGTGACCAAAAAATCCCCAGCGCGAGAAGCTGTTATCCGCGCTGATGGACAAATTCATGCTCACCGGCTCTTCAATAAAAATGCCCTCTTTGCGCCGCTCTTCCGGCACCAGCGCCAGCCCGCGCATCACCGAATCTGCCGGATCGCGCGGCCGCCACGGCTGGTTATTCAACTCGCCGCGGGTGATACGGCTTTTGTTCGCGCCGAACAACGCCTTGCACAGCTCGGTTTTTCCGGCACCCGCCAGCCCGGCAATGCCAAGGATCTCCCCTTTGCGCAGGCGCAACGAGATATCTTTCAACAACCCTTCGTCATGCAAGCCGTCAATGCTTAACAGCACTTCTTCGCTGTACGGCGGGCGCGCAGGCGGGTAGATGTCACTCAGTTCGTGCCCGAGCATCTTCTCGACGATCTCTTCGCCGCTCAGCTCACGCATCGGGCCGGATTCAATCAATTTGCCGTCGCGCAGCACCGTTAAAGTGTCGCAAATCGCTTTCAGTTCGTGGATGCGATGCGAGATAAACACCACACCGATACCTTGCTGTTGCAGGCGTTTGACCACGGTGAACAAGCGCTCACTTTCATGCTGGTCGAGCGGCGCGGTGGGTTCATCAAGAATTAAAAAACGGCAGTGGTGCGAGAGCGCACGCGCCAGCAGGATCTGCTGCTTCTCTGCCAGCGTGCAGCTATCAATTGAGCGTTTCACATCAAGCTCAACGTCCAGTTGCGCCAGCGCCTCGCGCGCCTGTTTTCGAATATTGCCCCAGTGGAAGCGATGCCCGGCGTCTGCCAGTTTATCGAGCATGATGTTCTCAGCGATGCTTAAGCCGGGGATCAGCGCCACATCGACTTCCTGTTGCACCAGATGAATACCGAACTGTTTGGCATCGCGCGGGGTGCGAATCGACACCGCCTGGTTGTTGATGGCGATTTCCCCTTCGTAATGGTCATATGTGCCGCACAGCACCGCCATCAGCGTCGATTTCCCCGCGCCGTTCGCGCCGGTTAAGGCATGCACCGAACCGCCGCGCAGGGTGAAATCCACCTGCGACAGCGCCTTAAAGCCGCCAAAGGCCAGACTAATGCCGCGCATTTCGAGGTGGTTGCTGCTCATACCCACGGTGTTCCTGCAATTAATAGGTTGATTTAACGAATTTTTCACAGCCTCGCTTGACTGGCAACGACAGAAAATGCATAAGATAAAGCTAAATATTATTAGCCATCCGGATGTCCAGACATAACATCGGGTTAGCGATCACGTACAAGGACACACCCTATGAGCAGCACTGATATCCGCGTCGTACCCGGCCCGGCCAACTACTTTTCCCACGCCGGTAGCCTCGCACGGCTGCACGATTTCTTCAGCGAAGAACAACTGGCGCGCGCGGTATGGATCTATGGCGAGCGCGCCATTGCCGGGGCAAAAGCGTTTCTGCCGCAAGGGTTTAACGCGCCCGGCGCGAAACACATTTTGTTTAAAGGCCACTGTAGCGAACACGACGTCAATGAACTGGCGCAGCAAGCGGGCGATGACCGCGCAGTGGTGATTGGCGTTGGCGGCGGTGCGCTACTGGATACCGCTAAAGCGGTGGCGCGCCGTCTCGGTTTGCCAGTGGTTGCCATTCCGACCATCGCCGCCACCTGCGCGGCGTGGACGCCGCTATCGGTCTGGTATAACGATGCCGGTCAGGCGCTGCACTTTGAAATTTTCGACGACGCCAATTTTCTGGTGCTGGTGGAACCGCAAATCATCCTCAATGCACCTGCGGAATACTTGCTGGCAGGAATCGGCGATACGCTGGCGAAATGGTATGAGGCGGTGGTATTAGCGCCGCAGCCGGAAACGCTGCCGCTCACGGTGCGGCTGGGCATTAACGGCGCGCTGGCAATCCGCAATGTGTTGCTGGACAGCAGTGAACAAGCACTAGCCGACCAGCAGCGCGGCGAAGATACGCAGGTATTTCGTGATGTGGTGGATGCGATTATCGCTGGGGGCGGGATGGTTGGCGGTCTGGGCGAGCGCTACACCCGCGTCGCCGCCGCACATGCGGTACACAACGGTTTAACGGTGTTACCGCAAACGGAGAAGTTTCTGCACGGTACCAAAGTGGCGTATGGCATTCTGGTGCAAAGCGCCCTGCTCGGCCAGGACGATGTGCTGGCACAGTTGATTAACGCCTATCAGCGCTTCAACCTGCCCACTACGCTTGCGGAGCTGGAGGTGGATATCAACAACCGCGCGGAGCTGGACAAAGTGATTGCTCACACTTTGCGCCCGGTGGAGTCGATCCACTACCTGCCGGTGGAACTCTCCGCCGATACGCTGCGCGCGGCGTTTGAAAAAGTGGAAGCGCTGTCGCGCTAATCGTTCTTGCTGGCGTAATGCCGCCGGTAAGCTGAACCTTACCGGCGGCATTTTCTTTTACGCCCGCAGCGGTGTGCCGCGAACCGGGCGCTCGCCCGCCACGAAATACTTCGCAGTGCTGCGCGGCAGCGGTGTGCGGCCACGGATGTTATCGGCAATCTTCTTGCCAATCATAATGGTGGTAGCGTTGAGATGATTTACGCGCTGACCGACACCCGTATCATTATTCTGCATGTCTGGCACACCACAGAAGATCGATAAACCCATCTCCGAAAGCCCTGTTTCGGGATTATGCAGGCCACAATCCCATTGCCATACGCGCGATGCCGAGCAGCGTTTCCCGGCTTGCGCCGTCGCGTGCCTGAATCGACATCCCCTGCTGAATGCTGACATACAACCGGGTCAGTGCATCGATATCAGTGGTTTCAGGCAACTCGCCGCGTTGCTGCGCCTCGCTAAGACGGGCTTTTAGCTGCGCAACGCCGCCATTACGCAACTGGCGAACCCGTTCGCCCAGCCGTTCATGGCCTTCGCTGGCCACCGCTGACAGTGTCACCATGCAGCCGTGCGGCAAATCACAGCGGGTTAAAACTTCTGCCGAACGCTCCAGCCACTGCGCAATAGCTTTCTTCGGTGATGGCTCGCTTGCCATATCACCCCAGATTGACGGCGCAACGCACTGTTCGTAATGCTGCAACACCTCATCGTAGAGATCTTCTTTGCTGCCGAACGCCGCGTATAAGCTCGGCGATTTAATGCCCATCGCCTCATACAGATCGTTCATGGATGTCGCGGTGTATCCCTTCTGCCAGAAGAGTTTCATCGCTTTATTCAACGCATCGGTACGGTCAAATTCCCGTGGTCTTCCCCGGCTCACTTTCGCCTCCTCGCATTTTGTGCTGATCGGTATATTAATAATATTGACGAATGTATGGAAGCCTGTTTATTTTAATTATGTATCAATCGACACATAATTCAGGAGCCACCATGTCACATTCACTTGCAGGAAAACGCGCGCTGGTCACCGGTGCGAGCCGGGGTCTGGGAAAAGCCATCGCCTTAACGCTGGCGCGGGAAGGGGCGGATGTCGCCATCACCTGGGAAAAATCCGCCGATAAAGCACAAGCTGTTGTGGACGCGATCCGCGCGCTGGGGCGTAACGCCGTGGCGATCCAGGCCAACAGCGCCGAGCCACAAGCTGCCCGCGCCGCCGTTGAACAGACCGTGCAGCAACTCGGCGGGCTGGATATTCTGGTTAACAACGCCGGGATCGCGCGCGGCGGCCAGTTAGAAGCGATGTCGCAGGAGGATATCGATGCGATGATCGACGTGAATATTCGCGGCGTGGTCTATTCAACGCAGGCAGCGATCGCGCATCTGCCCAACGGCGGGCGCATTATCAATATCGGCAGTTGCCTCTCCGATCGCGTACCGTTTAAAGATATCGCCATTTACTCAATGACCAAATCCGCACTGAACTCGTTAACACGCGGGCTGGCGCGAGATTTGGGTCCACGCGGCATTACCGTGAATATGGTCAAACCCGGTTCAACGGACAGCGATATGAACCCGGCGGATGGCGAAGGCGCGGACGAGCAGCGTCGTATGATTGCGCTCGGGCATTACGGTGAAGCGCAGGATATTGCCGAAGCGGTCGCTTTCCTCGCAAGCCCGGCGGCGAAACAGATTACCGGCGCGGATATTGTTGTTGATGGTGGCACCAACGCCTGATGCTGGCGTAAAAAAAGCGGCGCGTGTGCGCCGCTTTTTGAGCAAGACGAGTGTTAACAGCAGCGTGCACCGCCTTTCCCGCCGTAGCGCGCATCCTGGCGCTCGCGGAAAAACTCTTCATAGGTCATCGGCGTCTGCTCCGGGTGCGTCACGCGCATATGCTCGACATAGTTGTCGTAATCCGGGACGCCAATCATCATTTTCGCCGCCTGGCCTAAATACTTCCCGGCTTTTGAAAGCGTATCGAACATAAACCCTCCGCGTTACGCGATTAATGCACACCTTTTGCCTGGCCGACAATCTGCTCAACGTCACCCGGCATTTCCTGATACGGCGTCTCGTTTGCCGTCGGTTGATCGTCTTTCAGCGCCGCCAGCGCGGTTTTCAGCGAGTAGAACGCCAGTACCACCACCACGACCATAAAGAAGATGGTTAAACCGGCATCGAGGCGGTTGTTAAACACCAGTTGCGCCAGTTGAGACTGGGTATACTGCGCCGGAATATTGCCGCTGTCGATCATCGCCTGGAACTTATTGGCGATGGCCAGGAAGCCGACTTTCGCATCCGGGCTAAAGGCTTTTTGCCAGCCTGCGGTGAGCGTACAAACCAGCAGCCAGGCGGTCGGCAGCAGCGCCACCCACGCGTAACGCTGGCGTTTCATCTTGAACAGCACCACCGCACACAGCATCAGCGCCATACCCGCCAGCATCTGGTTGGCAATGCCAAACAGTGGCCACAGGGTGTTAATGCCGCCGAGCGGATCGACCACGCCCTGGTGCAGAAAGTAGCCCCACGCCAGCACACACAAGCCGGTTGCCAGCAGGTTAGCAGGCAGCGATTCCGTGCGTTTGAGGTTCGGTGAAATGACACCGAGTAAATCCTGCAACATAAAGCGCGCCGCGCGTGTCCCGGCATCGACCGCCGTCAGAATAAACAGCGCCTCAAACAGAATGGCAAAGTGATACCAGAACGAGACATCCATCAGGCCACCGAGCGCGCCGTGCAGGATATAAGCCATGCCCACTGCCAGTGTCGGCGCACCGCCCGCGCGTGAAATGATCGACTGCTCGCCCACTTCGCTGGCGATCTGCCTGAGCGCATCCGGGGTGATACTAAAGCCCCAGCTGCTCACCACCTGCGCCGCCGACGCCACCACATCGGTAGTGCCCGCCGGCGCTAATACCGCCATCGGGCTGTTCATCGCGAAGTAGACGCCCGGATCGATAATGCACGCGGACACCAGCGCCATGATCGCCACAAATGACTCCATCAGCATGCCGCCGTAACCGATAAAGCAAGCCTGCCCTTCACTGGCGAGCATCTTCGGCGTGGTGCCGGAGGAGATCAGCGCATGGAAGCCGGAAACCGCGCCACAGGCGATAGTAATAAACAGGAACGGGAACAAGTTACCGGTCCACACCGGGCCTGTCCCATCGACAAACTTGGTCAGCGCAGGCATGGTCAGCGTCGGGCGCATGATCAGAATGCCAATCGCCAGGCCGATAATGGTGCCGATTTTCAGGAAAGTAGAGAGATAATCACGCGGCGCCAGCAGCAGCCATACCGGCAGCACCGAGGCGACAAAACCGTAGCCCACCAGCATCCACGTCAACTGCACGCCGGTGAAATCAAAGTACGGTGCAATCGCCGGGTTTGCTGCCACCCAGCCGCCAGAAATAATGGCGAACACCAGCAGTACCAGGCCAATCACCGACACTTCGCCAATTCGTCCAGGACGTAGATAACGAATGTAGATACCCATAAAAATCGCCAGCGGAATGGTAAAGGCGACGGTGTAAGTTCCCCACGGGCTGTGGGTCAGCGCTTTGACGACAATCATCGCCAGCACCGCGAGGATAATCACCATGATCATAAAGGTCGCCACCAGCGCAATCACGCCAACGGTCGGCCCCATCTCCGCTTTCACCATTTCACCGAGCGAACGCCCGTCGCGGCGGGTGGAGATAAACAACACCATGAAATCCTGCACCGCACCGGCCAGTACCACGCCCGCGAGGATCCAGATCATGCCCGGCAAATACCCCATCTGCGCCGCCAGCACCGGCCCCACCAGCGGGCCTGCCCCGGCAATCGCCGCAAAATGGTGACCGAACAGCACTTTTTTGTCTGTCGGTACGTAGTCGAGGCCATCGTTGTAGCGCACCGCCGGAGTCATGCGCGTCGGATCAACCTGCAGCACATTTTTGGCGATATAGAGGCCGTAAAAACGGTAAGCGATAAGGTAGATACAGACCGCAGCAACCACTATCCACAGTGCGTTGATCTGTTCACCACGATTGAGCGCGATATAGCCGAGGGCAAATGCGCCAACCAACGACAGCACGCCCCAAATAAGGTATTTCCCTGAGTTGTTCATAGCGGGTATCCGTTGAGAGCCAGAGAGATGTTACATTTTGTATCTATATCAACTCACGGATTTTAACAACTTTGAAACATGGAAAATTTGCTCGGCAACCAGGCATTTACCTGATTGTGTTAACGGGATCGCAAGAATGCGCCCTCCCCTGTCACGGAGAGGGCGAAATTACCCCAGCACCGCCGTGCTGAGACGACAGGTACAGCAGCGTCGCCCCTGTTCATCAAACACTACCACTTCCCAGCTTTGGTTCTGCCGACCAAGGTGCAGCGGCTGGCAAACGCCACGCACTTTACCCTGTGAAACCGGGCGGTGATGGGTGGCGTTTAATTCCGTGCCCACCACGCATTGCCCCTCGCGGGTCATCATGTAACCCGCCATTGATCCCAGCGTTTCCGCCAGCGCCGCCGACGCACCGCCGTGCAGCAGACCAAAAGGTTGATGTGTGCGGCCATCAACCGGCATTTCCGCTTCAAGGAAATCATCGCCGATGCGGGTATAAACCATGGATAGATGCGCCACCAGCGTGTTTTCACTGGTGGCGTTCAGTTCATCAAGCGTTAAATGACGTTTCCAGATCATCTACGCCCCCAGCGTCGAGCCGCCATCCACCACGATATCCTGCAAAGTGATATGGCTTGCCAGATCGGAAGCGAGGAACAAAATGGTGTTCGCCACTTCCTGCGGCCGGGCGATTTTCCCCAGCGGAATGCCGAGCTTGAACTGCTCGCCGAACCCGCGAATGCGCTGCTGTTCGGCGTCATCACTCAGCCACAGCAAACGCTGCATGTCGGTGTCGGTCGATCCCGGTGAGACGATATTGCAGCGCACACGGCTTGCCGCCAGCTCAAGACCTACGCTGAGCGCCAGGCTTTTCAGCGCCGCTTTCGATGCGCCATATGCGCTCATGCCGATGCGCGGCGTGTGCGCCGCGTCAGACGCCACGGTCACAATCGCCCCACTTTGCTGACGGCGAAATTGCGCCATCGTCTGCTGAAACAGGTTAAACGCGCCGCCAACGTTAATGGCGAAGGTGTTTTGCCAGGCTTGCGCTGTCAGTTCGTCGGTGGCAGCCATATGCAAAACCCCGGCGGCGTTCACCAGCACGTCCAGCCGCTCGCTTTGCATCAGCAAGCGCTGGCACACCGCCTGCACTTGCCCGGCGTCGGCAACGTCCAGCACTTCACAAGAGAAGGGGTAGTCCGTGCCGCCAAAGGCCAGATCGAAACCAGTCACGTGTGCGCCCGCCTCGACAAAGGCTTTGGCGGTGGCATAACCGATGCCTTTACCGGCCCCGGTCACCCAGACAATGTTGCCGGTAAAATCCAGGCTGGCCATTATTTCACCTCGCGGGAAAGCAGCGCCCACCAGCCATCAATGGTCGGGTTTTTCGCCAGCATCACAAAGTCGATATCGCCATGTACTTTGCGCCAGCGCGCGGCGAGCGCCATCATGCGCACGGAATCGAGGCCGTAGTCGATGAGATTCTCGTCATCCAGCGGCTCGTCGGATTCATCCAGCAACGGCAGGATAAGCGCGCGTAATGCCGCTTTGCTGCCCGGCACAGGCAGCAATTCTTGCGTCATCACCACGCGACCAGAACGCCCGGCAACATATTTCAGCGACATCAAATGCTCTTCACGGCTGAAATCCGCCAGCGCGTCGGCGACCATAAACGGTTTGATATCGCGCATAAACGCATCAGTGGCGGTGGTCATACAACCAATGTGCGAATAGACGCCGGTGATCAGCAGTTGATTACGACCGGTCTCTTTGAGCATCTGCTCCAGTGGCGAGCGGTGAAACGCGCTGTAGCGCCACTTCACCAACACCGTGTCGGCGTCATCCGGTGCGAGTTGGGCAACAATTTGTTGCTGTTCCGGCGAGCGGGTTAAGCCCGGCCCCCACATGTCATTGAGCAGCGCACGGTCTTCATCGTTCTGTTCTTTCGGCTGCGCAGTGTAGTAAACCGGGATGTTGTATTGTTTGCAGAAATCGCGCAGTGCGGCGATGTTCGCCACCACTTGCTGCATCATCGGGCAGTTTTCGCCCCAGAAGTTGACAAAGTAATCCTGCATATCATGAATCAGTAGCGCCGCACGTTCCGGCTCAAACGGCCAGCTCACTTTGTTTTGCGGGATATCGGCCGCGCCTGGCAGCGTGTAGCCCTGTAATGTTGGAATCGCCATCTTCTCTCCTTTACGCTGTAGCGCGTTGCGCTAACCACTGGCGTAACTGTTTTTTATCAACCTTACCCACCGGCGTCAGCGGCAGTGCGTCCACGCACTCCACGCGATCCGGCAGTTTGAACTCGGCGACGCCCTGCTCGCGCAAGAAGCGGCGAACTGCCACCGCGCGCAGCGGCGCTTTCACCACCAGGTAAGCGCAGCTTTTTTCGCCCAGCAGGCTGTCTTCCATGCTGACCAGCGCGGCGTGGATCACCGACTCATGGCGCAGCAGCAGGTTTTCGATCTCCTCGGCGGCAATCTTCTCGCCGCCGCGGTTGATCTGATCTTTTTCGCGCCCCTGCACGGTGATATAGCCCTGCTCGTCGATAGAAATCAGATCGCCGGAGCGGTAAAAACCGTTTTCGTCAAAGGCGCTGGCATTATGTTCCGGGCTGTTAAAGTAGCCGCGAAAGGTGTACGGACCGCGCGTCATCAGGCGGCCAACGTGGCCTGGCGGCAGCAGATTGCCGTTTTCATCCGCCACCCACACTTCATCATCCGGGCACATCGGGCGGCCTTGCGTGTTGATAATGCGTTCAAAGGGATCGTCCAGCCGGGTGTAATTCACCAGCCCTTCCGCCATGCCGAACACCTGCTGCAACTGGCAGCCGATCTCGGTTGGAATACGCGCCGCAAGCGTTGCCGATAAACGCGCACCGCCCACCTGCAAAAGTCGCAGCGAGGCGAGTTGCGCATTGCTGCCCCACTCGGCAATTGCCTGTAACCACAGGCTCACCGCCGGTGGCACCAGCGCGGTGACGTTAATCAGGTGTTTTTCTATCAGCGGGAAGCAGAGTGTGGCACTCGGATCGGCAGCCAGCACCACGCAGCCTTCAGCGTGGAATACGCCAAGCGCACCGGGTGAACTCAATGGGTAGTTGTGCGCCGCAGGCAGCGCGCAGAGATACCGGGTTTGCGCGCTAAATTCGCAGATCTCGTTACTGCGCACAATGCTGTAGTAGTAATCATTGTGCGTGCGCGGAATGAGCTTTGGCGTGCCGGTACTGCCGCCGGAAAGCTGGAAAAACGCCACTTCGTCGGCAGGCGTTGGCGAGGCAATAAAATTATCCGCCGGGCGCGCAATGGCATTTTCCAGTGCCAGCTCGCCGCTGTCGCCGCGCAACAGCGCCACGCGCACCGATGGGTGCTCCGCGAAAAACGTGGTGAGAAACGTGTCATTCGCGAACAGGTCGTGCGCACGATCGGCAATCAGTAGCGCGGGTGCGATTTGAGAGGCATAAGCGTTCAGTTCACTGCGCTGATGGCTGAACAGCGCATTTACCGGCGCAACGCCAATTTTCAGCAACGCAAAGAAGGTGATATAGAACTCGCTCACGTTGCCCAGTTGCACCAGCGCCGTTTCTCCGCGCGTGATGCCCTGCGCCTGTAACGCCGAGGCCAGGTTATCAGCAGCGTCGTTGAGCTGGCGGTAACTGTAGCGCCGTTCACCGTCGATCACCGCCGTGGCGTCACTGCGCGCGTGGCGGGTGAGAATGTCGGTCAGCGGCAAATCCTGCCAGTAGCCCTTTTCACGGTAACGCCCTGCAAACTCGTGCGGCCAGCGGGTAAAAGGAATGGTCATGCTTGATCCTCAGTGCAAACCAAATGCGTTCAGCATGGTGCTTAGCTTGACGCCGGTTTCGCGCCACTCCGAAAGCGGCGAAGAGGCCGGAACAATCCCGGCACCGGCAAACAGACGAACGTGGTTATCGTGAAGCCGTGCGCAGCGAATAGTGACCACCCACTCGCCGTTTCCTTCCGCGTCGCACCAGCCAACGATGCCGCCAAACAGCTCGCGGTTGAACGGCTCCAGCTCGGCAATCACCTGTTTCGCCACCCGGTGTGGGAAGCCGCTCAACGCAGGGGTCGGGTGCAGCAGACAGGCCAGCGTCAGCGCGTTTTCACCGGCTAATGCGGTGCCTTCAATCGGCGTGGCCAGGTGCCACAAGGTGGGCGTAGTAACCAGTTGCGGCGAATCCGGCAGTGTCAGAGTTTGGCTGCGCGGTTGCAGTACGTTTTTCATCGCCTGCGTCACCAGTTCGTGTTCGTGCCGGTCTTTTTCCGACGCCAGCAGCTTGTTGCCGGCTTCGCGGTCAAGAATATCGTCCGGCTGGCGACGTGCGGAACCGGCCAACGGCAGCGAACTGAAGCGCTCCTGCTCTTTGCGCAGCAGCAGTTCCGGGCTTGCGCCCAGCAGTACAGCGCCATCCGGTAGCGGAACGTGGAAATTAAAACTGGCCGGGTTCTGGGCAATCAGACGCTCCAGCAACACCCCGCTGTCGATGCGGCTGTCGGTAGTGATCTCAATCAGCCGTGAGAGCACCACTTTGTCGACTTCCGGCGTAGCAGTGCGGGCGGCAGCGTTCGCCACCATCTGCATAAACGTGTCTTGCGGCGGGATAGCCTGCTGCGCCGTGACATTCGGCATCGCGCCGCTGTTGAAATAGCAGGCGGACCGCTGTTTATCCGGACGGGAGAAAGTTTGCCAGGTGTGCGGGATAAACAGCGCAGACGGCTGCGTGGTATCGAAGGGGATCGCCCCCACCATCACCGGGCGGGCAATGCCCTGCGCTTTTGCATCGGCAAAGGCTTGCACCAGCTTTTGCTGGAAAGCGCTATCGGGCGCATCGCCGCCAGCGGCAGGTTCGCAGAAACGCGCCACACACCCGGAGGTGGTGAAACTGCGGTACGGCGACATAAAGAAAAACTGATCCGCGGCCAGTGTCTTCGCAGACTGCCGGGTTTCCTCAGCCAGGGACGTATCCATATCATCCTCCAACAACGATAAATGAACTAATAATGATTATCATTTGTGTTTTGTGTCGGTAAGATAAAAAGTTATACCCTACTCTGTCAACAGCAGATTCTTCGCCCGCAGCGCTAATGCTTGCATCTGCTTCATTCACCGATGAAAATGAGAAGCATTAACCTCAACAAAAACAGGATACGTGTAGTGAAATTCTCTTTCTGGAGCCGTAAGCCCTTAGCGTTTTTGAGTATTTTTGTTTTAGGACTAACCTCAGCCACCGCCGCCGACTGGCCTCGCCAGATAACCGACAGCCACGGAACACACTCGCTTGCCAGCAAACCGCTGCGCATTGTTTCCACCAGCGTAACGCTCACCGGTTCGCTGCTGGCGATTGACGCGCCGGTTATCGCCAGCGGCGCGACCACGCCGAATAACCGTTTCGCCGACGAACAGGGCTTTTTGCGCCAGTGGGGAGGCATTGCCAAACAGCGCAATGTCGCACGTCTTTATATCGGTGAACCCAACGCAGAGGCCGTTGCCGCACAGATGCCGGATTTAATCCTGATCAGCGCCACCGGCGGCGACTCGGCCCTGGCGCTGTACGATCAGCTCTCCACCATCGCCCCGACGTTTGTCATCAACTACGACGACAAAAGCTGGCAGGCGCTGTTAACGCAGCTTGGCGAAATCACCGGTCACGAGAAAGAGGCGACAGCGCGTATTAGCCAGTTCAATCAACAGCTTGCTGACGTGAAAGTGCGTATGAAATTGCCGCCGCAGCCGATCTCCGCGCTGGTTTATACCCCGGCGGCGCACGGTGCCAATCTGTGGACCGAAGAGTCCGCGCAGGGAAAATTGATGCAGCAACTGGGCTTCTCCCTCGCCCCGTTACCGGCGAATCTGCACACCAGCCAGAGCCAGGGTAAACGTCATGACATCGTCCAGTTGGGCGGAGAGAACCTGGCCGCCGGGCTGAATGGCGAAGCGCTGTTCCTGTTTGCCAGTGACCAGCAAGATGCGGATGCGCTCAGCCAGAACCCGTTGCTAGCGCACCTGCCTGCGGTACAAAACCACCGCGTGTACGCGCTGGGCGCGGAAACGTTCCGCCTTGATTACTACAGCGCTACCCGCGTGTTACAACGTTTGTCGGCGCTGTTTGGTTAATCAGGCGTCGGCGGCGGGCTGCACCTGACGAAAACGCCGCAGCTCGCCGAGTAACACCACCAGCACCACGCCCACTATCGCCAGTACAAAACCGCTGATACTCGCCGACGAAACCGGTGTCATCATTGATGCCATCGCGCCAAGCAGCGCGGCACCAATGGCATCACCGGTAACGTTTTGCGCCGTCCATAAACCATTCATTCGCCCGAGCATCGCTTCCGGGGTTTGCGTTTGCAGCAGCGTGTATTGCAGCAGTGAACTCACTGCCGTTAGCCAGCCACACAGCGCCAGAAACAGCACGCCCAGCGCCCAAACGGGCATCAGGCTGAATAAACCGATGGCGATAAACGCGCCAACGGACGCGACCAGCATAATCACGCCAGGGCGCTCACTGTGCGCCAGCTTGCCGCTGGTTAACGCGCCAATGGCCGCGCCGAGCGGCAGTGCGGCATACAGCAAGCCAATTTCTGCCGCCGACATATTCCAGCTTATCGCCAGTGCCGGGTAGAGCACACGTACCGCGCTTGC
The DNA here is from genome assembly GCF_042788095.1 of Kosakonia sp. YIM B13571. NCBI lineage: Bacteria > Pseudomonadati > Pseudomonadota > Gammaproteobacteria > Enterobacterales > Enterobacteriaceae > Kosakonia > Kosakonia sp. YIM B13571. Next base: position 626,529 of record NZ_JBHZPL010000001.1, read on the forward strand.
CATCGTTAACAGCCCGCCAAGCAGCGCGCTACCGCCAATCAACGGGTTATGCAGTAAAAATTGCAGGGCGGTAAGGAGCGATTTCAGCGGGTGTTCGCGCGGTTGTGGCGGTGGTGGTAATGCAGGCAGGCTAAGTAGCGGCAGCAAGGTGATGAATGTGCCCGCCGCCGCCAGCCCGTAGTTCCAGGCCACGCCGCCGGTCGCCAGCAGCAAACCGCCGCACATTGGCGAAATAACGGAACCCAGCCGCACCGTCAGCATGGTGATCGCGCCGGCATGCATCAGGTTTTCACGCCCGACCAACGCCGGTGTCGCGGCCAACAGCGCCGTCACGCCCAGCGCGCCGAAAAAGCCATCCCACAAACCGAGCAGATAAATCGCCAGCAGCGAAGGCTCCGGCAATAACGCATTCAGATACAGGCCGATAAAACCGACGCCGCAGGTGGAACGCGCCAGCAGAATCAGTTTCTTGCGTTCAAAACGATCCGCCAAAACCCCGCCAAACATCAGACCGACAAACATGGCGCTGCCGGTCAGCGTGACAGCCAGACCAACTTGCCAACTGGAGTGGGTCATCGCCTGGATTTGCACCGGCACCGCCACGCCCAATAAACCCAGCGAGAGAATCGAGATAAAACGCGCCAGAAATACCGCGCGAAAAGCCGGATGCGTACGCAGCAGACTCAGGTTCAACAGCCAGGATTGTTGCTTCATTCCAATGCCTTAAATACACACTTTCTATGTCCATTCGCAGGCTGCGCATGGTAACATATCAAAACAAGATCGATAACGATAATTACTATCATTATCAAATTTGGGACGTTTTATGTCGTGTTCTGCTTTCCCGGCGCGCCCCGTTGCCCTCGCCGGGTTATTGATATTGCTTATTGTCGCCGTTGCACTCAGCCTGTTTGTTGGCGCAAAACCGATGCCCGCCGCGGTCGTCATAGACGCACTGAGTGGCGCCTGCCAGAGCGCGGACTGCACCATCATCAAAGATGCCCGCTTGCCGCGTACGCTGGCAGGTTTACTCGCGGGCGGCGCGCTAGGCATTGCCGGTGCGTTAATGCAAACACTCACGCGAAATCCACTGGCCGATCCGGGCTTGCTCGGCGTTAACGCTGGTGCCAGTTTCGCCATTGTGCTCGGCGCAGCGCTGCTGGGCGCAGTCACGCCTGTTGAGCAACTGTTGTTGGCGTTTTGCGGCGCGCTGGCAGCGTCACTGCTGGTCGCCTTTACCGGCAGCCAGGGCGGCGGGCAGCTCAGCCCGGTTCGCCTGACGCTTGCGGGCGTGGCGCTGGCGGCGGTGCTGGAAGGGTTATCCAGCGGCATTTCGTTGCTCAACGCCGACGTTTATGACCAGTTACGCTTCTGGCAGGCGGGTTCGCTGGATATCCGCACCCTGCAAACGCTAAAGATTGTCCTGATCCCGGTGTTGCTGGCTGCGGGCATGGCGTTGATGCTGAGCCGCGCGCTTAACAGCCTGAGCCTCGGCAGCGACACCGCCACGGCACTCGGCAGCCGCGTGGCGCGCACCCAGTTGCTCGGTTTAGTGGTGATTACGGTGCTGTGCGGCAGCGCAACAGCGGTTGTCGGCCCGATTGCTTTTATCGGCCTGATGATGCCGCACATGGCGCGCTGGCTGGTGGGCGCGGATCACCGCTGGTCGCTGCCGGTCACGTTGATTGCCACCCCTGCCCTGCTGTTGTTCGCCGATATCATTGGTCGTCTGCTGGTTCCCGGTGAATTGCGGGTTTCCGTGGTCAGTGCCTTTATCGGTGCGCCGGTATTGATTGTGCTGGTGCGCCGCGCGCGCGGAGGCAGCTTATGATGGCTCCTTCCCGCCGTCTGCTCGGCAGTTGCTTGTTCATGGTTATCGCCGCGTTGCTTTTAGCCACCTGGAGTCTACGTAGCGGCGCGGTGACGCTGGCGTTTTCGCAGGTCATTGACGCGCTCACCGGCGACGCGCCGCGCGCAATGCAACTGGTGGTGATGGAGTGGCGCTTGCCGCGCGTGCTAATGGCGCTGCTGGTGGGCGCATCGCTTGGCGTAAGCGGCGCGATTTTCCAGTCGCTGATGCGTAACCCGCTCGGCAGCCCGGATGTGATGGGCTTCAACACTGGCGCATGGAGCGGCGTGCTGGTGGCGATGGTGCTGTTTGGTCAGCATCTGACCGCTATCGCACTGGCGGCGATGGCGGGCGGTATGCTGACCTCGCTGGTAGTCTGGCTGCTGGCGTGGCGCAACGGTATTGAGACGTTCCGCTTGATCATCGTTGGTATTGGCGTGCGCGCGATGCTGGTGGCATTTAACACCTGGCTGCTGCTGCATGCTTCGCTGGAAACGGCGCTCTCCGCCGGGCTGTGGAACGCCGGGTCGCTCAATGGTCTGACCTGGGTGAAAACCGTCCCTTCCGCACCGATCATGCTGGTGATGTTTCTTTTTGCCGCTCTGCTGGCACGTCGTATGCGGCTGCTGGAAATGGGCGATGACAGCGCCTGCGCGCTCGGCGTCAGCGTTGAGCGTTCACGCTTAATGCTCATGCTGGTGGCCGTCGCCCTCACCGCCGCGGCAACGGCGTTGGCGGGGCCCATTTCGTTTATCGCGCTGGTCGCGCCGCATATTGTCCGCCGGGTCAGTGCCACCGCACGCTGGGGGTTAACCCAGTCCGCGCTGTGCGGCGCGGTGTTGTTGCTGCTGGCGGATATGATTGCCCAGCAAGGTTTTACGCCTTACCAGTTGCCGGTCGGCGTGGTGACCGTCAGCCTCGGCGGTATTTACCTTATCGCCTTGTTAATTCAGGAGTCTCGCAAGAAATGACTGATTCATCTACCCGTTTGCGCGGCGAAGCGCTCACCCTTGGCTACGGCAAAAAAGTGGTTGCCGAACGCCTAAGCGTAGCGATTCCCGACGGCCATTTCACCGCCATTATCGGCCCTAACGGCTGCGGGAAATCCACGTTGCTGCGTACGCTAAGCCGCCTGATGATGCCCACGCACGGACATGTTTATCTTGATGGCGAGCAGATCCAGCGCTATGCCAGCAAAGAGGTGGCGCGCCGCATTGGGTTACTGGCGCAAAATGCCACCACGCCCGGCGATATCACCGTGCAGGAGTTGGTCGCGCGCGGGCGTTATCCGCACCAGCCTCTGTTCACCCGCTGGCGCAAAGAGGATAACGACGCGGTACAACGGGCGATGCGAGCAACCGGGGTGGAAAGCCTTGCCACCCAGAGCGTCGATACGCTCTCCGGCGGGCAACGCCAGCGGGCATGGATTGCCATGGTGCTGGCGCAAGAGACGGCGATCATGCTGCTTGATGAGCCAACGACCTGGCTGGATATCAGTTATCAAATTGACCTGCTGGAACTGTTGAGTGAGCTGAACCGCGAGCAGGGTTACACGCTGGCGGCAGTGCTGCATGATTTGAACCAGGCTTGCCGCTACGCCACACATCTGATTGCGCTGCGCGACGGTAAAATCGTGGCGCAGGGCGCGCCAAAGGAAATTGTTACCGCTGAGCTGATTGAAGCGGTGTATGGCATGCGCTGCATGATCATCGACGATCCCATCGCCCATACACCGCTGGTGGTGCCGCTTGGGCGTAGCGGCAAATAACCGAAGGTTGCTATTTCATCCGTTTATCGCCCGGTAAGCACCGCACCACCTGATTCCAGATTGCAGCGGTGCTTTCCCCTGGCTTGGGAGCCACAGTTACTCCCCCAAAATTTCCCTTAGCACCGGTCCAATACGTTCAAACGCCTGCGGCGAGATGATCTCAACGTGAGCGCAATCCTGACGGTAAACCTCCAGTTCGCGAACCCACGGTGCCCAGGCAGTGTGCGGATCGGTGCCTGCGGGTAGTGTGCGTTCAGCAACAAACAGCGTGGCTTTGCCGTCAAACGGCAGGCTGTGCGCGGTGGTCAGCAAGCGAACCGCATCGGCATAATTGCCCTCAATAACCGAGAACAACTCACCGGAGGCTTGCCCCTGCTGCGCGGCAAGAAACGCCTGCCGCTCACGTTCGATCTCTGCCAGCACCGCCGGATCCAGCCCGTTAGCCTCTTTCTCTGCCCAGTTTTGCGTTTCCGGCGGCCAGGTATCGAGCAGCCCAAGGAATGCCACAGCCTCGCCCCGCTGCCGCAGACGCGCGGCAATGCCTTGCGCCAGCGTTCCGCCGAGCGAATATCCCAACAGGTAATACGGCCCGTGCGGTTGCTGCGCAAGCAGCGTCGCCAGGTGTTGTTCGCAGGCCTCGTCTAACGTCGCAGCTAGTTGCAACGGGCCATCCGGTCGCGGCGACTGAATGCCGGTGATCGACCAGCGCGGGGCGAGATAACGTGCCAGCACGCTAAACTGCCAGGCGAAACCGGACGCCGGATGGAAGCAAAACAGCGTTGGTCCGTCACTCACACGCAAGGGCAACAGGGTTTCCAGCCCAAGCCGCCCGGCCTGCTCCGCCGAAAGTGTTTGTTCGAGCATCGAGGCGAGTTTTTCTACCGTGGAAGCCACCATGATCTGCCCGGGTGTAACCTGCCGTTCGCACTCGCGGCTCAGTTGCGCCGCCAGCCGCATTGCCAGCAACGAATGCCCGCCGAGCGCGAAGAAATCCGCCTGTGCGTCGTTCACTTCACACCCGAGCAAATCGGCAAATGCCTGTGCCACTATCGTTTCCAAACCCGCATTTAGCGGACGACCGCCCTGCTGCACCGCCAGTTCCGGCTGCGGCAGCGCTTTTCTGTCGAGCTTACCGTTGGCGCTCAGCGGCAGCACGTCCAGTTGCACCAGCAACACCGGCACCATATGCGGCGGCAGTAGCTCACGCAATTGCGCCAGCAGCGTCGCCGCATCCAGCGTCTGCCCGGAGGCAGAAACCACATAACCAACTAACTGGCGCGCATCGCCGCCGCTGGCAGCAGCCTGATTAAGGACACACGCATGCGCCACCGCTTGAGCCACGTCCGGTAACGCCAGCATGGCACGGTCGATTTCACCTAACTCGATGCGCTGACCGCGAATTTTCAACTGGTCGTCGCTGCGCCCGAGGTATTCGACCGCGCCGTTTTCCAGCCAACGCGCGACATCGCCGGTGCGATACATGCGCTCACCGGCGGCAAACGGATCGGCGATAAAGCGGCTGGCGGTGAGATCCGGGCGACCAAAATAACCCTGCGCCAGTTGAATACCGGTGAGGTAGAGATCGCCCGCCACACCCGGCGGCACCGGGCGCATCATCGCGTCAAGAATACGCAGCCCGGTGTTCCATACCGGGAAACCAATCGGCACGCTGTTGCCGCGCACACCCGCCAGCGCGTCACCATGTGCCGGATACCAGCTTACGTCGACAGCCGCTTCCGTCGGGCCGTATAAATTATGCAGCGGCGCGCCAGTCAGTTGCTGCCATTCGCGACACAGATCGGCAGGCAGCGCTTCGCCACTACAGAACACCTGTTTTAGCGTGTGGCAACTGCGCTGCGCGCTTTCCGGCGTGAGCGAGGCGACAAACGCGGCCAACATCGACGGCACAAAGTGCGTGGTGGTCACGCCGTAATGGGTAAAGAACTTCTGCAATGCGTGCGGATCGCGGTGTGCGTCCGGTTCTGCCATCACCAGCCTTGCGCCCGCGATAAATGGCCACCAGAACTCCCACACCGACACGTCAAAACTGCACGGCGTTTTCTGCGCCACCACATCCTGCGCGGTGAGCGGATAACTCTCTTGCATCCACAGCAGTCGGTTGACGATGGCGGTTTGCCCGACCATCACCCCTTTTGGCCGACCAGTGGAACCAGAGGTGAAAATGATGTACGCGGTATGCTCCGCACGTGCCAGATTGAGCGCGTCGCTGCCGTGGGTTTCCAGCGGGGCTTCGTAGCAAAAATGGCGAAGCGCGGGAATATCGCTAAAGCGCGCCAGTTGATTCTGCGCGGTGATCAGCAATCGCGGTTTGGCATCGTCGAGCATCATTTTCAGCCGCTCATCCGGGTAACCGGTATCCAGCGGCAGCCAGGCGGCGCCCGCTTCGACAATGCCGTGCAGCGCCAGCGTCAGGAATACCGAGCGCGGCAGCGCCACCGCCACGCTGTCACCGGGTTGTACGCCAAGCTGGCGAAGCTGGTGCGCCAGCGCCACAACCTGCTCGCGCATTTCGCGGTAGCTAAATTGCCACTGCGCATCCGCCAGCGCGGGCGCATCCGGCGTTTTCGCCGCCTGCGCAGCAACCAGCGCGCTTAACGTGGTGGTCGGCAGCACCTTGCCGGTATCGTTAATGTCTGCCAGCTGTTGCGCTTCGGGCGATAAGAGCAGCTCAGCATCGCCGCAGCGCAACTGCGGGTTTTCGGCAAATTGTCTGAGCAGATGCGCCAGGCGCTCGACGTGCGTTTTTAATGTGGATTCATCATAACGGCTGCGGTTCGCCAGCACTTCCAGCGACAACCCGCCCTCTTCGTGCGGGAACAGGGCGATTTCCAGATCGTTAACCGGCCCGGTCGCCAGCGTGTGCGTAGTGCCTTTAATGCCGTCAACATCCAGCAGGTAATCAAACATTTTGACGTTAAACACCGGACCGAACAGCGGTTCGTCGCCCGCCGCACGCCCGGCGTCGCGCACAATTTGTTCGGCGTCATAACGCTGGTGGCGACGCATCGCTTTCAGGCTGCCTGCAAGCGTCGTTGCCAGCCCGGAGAGCGTTTGTGTGCCATCCAGATGAATGCCCAGCGGCAGCACGTTGAGTACCGGCCCGGTGGCGGTTAACGCTGCTGAGCCCATGCGGCGCATAAAGATAAACCCGGCGGCATAGTCGGTGCGTCCGCACAGACGCCCAAGCCACAGTGCAGCCAGCGCCAGCGCCAGATCGGCGGGCGAATGGTGACTAAAAGCCTGCGTTACGCGGCGGAATGCGTCAGTATCCATCGCCGCGTTGAGGCGTAAAATGTCGGTCGTTGCCGCGCGACCCGGCAACGGCGTGTCGGAAAGGGAGACCGGAGAAGGCAATGCGCTACGCTGTTGTGCCCAGAAGGCGCGGTCACGCGGCCAGGCGTCGCTTTCGCGGTAGCGCTGATACTCTTCTACCACCTCGGCAAACGGGGTAAACGGCGATGCCGGTGTTGCTTCACTGCGCCGCCACGCGCTGTAAATGGCGGCAATCTGGCGGGTAATAGCCGGGAAACTGAAACCATCAACCAGTAAATGGTGATAACGCTGATACCAGTACCAATGTTGTTCTCCCACGCGTAACAACAGGTGGCAAACCAGCGGCTTGCCACTCTCCACGCGCAAGTTTTGCGCCAGGTCAGCCTGCATCGCCTGCAACGCGGCAGCGCGTGGGGAGCGGTTGTCACGCAGATCGACGACCTCCGGCAGGGCAAAAACATGTGCCTCGTCGACCCACTGCCACACTTCACCGTTCTCTTCCTCAAAGCGCATACGCAGCGTATCGGCCTGCGACAAACCGCTGACAATCGCCTGCGCCAGCAGCGCGGCGTCAATATCGCCTTTCAGTTCAACATAGTGCGCCACGCTCCAGGCGTTGGGCAGGGTTGAGAGTTTTTCCGCCATCCAGATCCCCGGCTGTGCGGCGACCAGCGATAAACGTCGGGTCATTTTCCGCTCCTCATTGCGCATAATGCGCCGGGGTTAAGGTTTGCCAGTTTGCCGCCAGCCAGGCGTTACAGTCGTCCTGCGGTTGCGGCTCGCACAACACGTTCCAGCCAGCGGGAAGCGCGCACTGCGCGGGCCACAGGCTGAACTGCCGCTGGGTATTTTGCAGAATATAAAATTGCCCTTGCGGGTTATCGAAGGGGTTGGTGAATTCCATAGCAAACTCCTGTCGTAGAAAGGCGCGATTAACGGGCGCGGGTAAGCGGCTGCCAGAGGGTGATAAGCCCGGAGGTCAGCCCGCCGCGCCAGCAAAGCGCATCATGTCCGCCGTCAACCTGACGCCAGAAAACCGGCTGCTGTGTGCGTTGTAACAGGGGAAAAAGCGCCTCGTTGGCGCGAAAAATAAGCGGTTCGCGCACCCCGGCCTCCAGCACAATGCGCAGGCCCTGCGGATTCAACTCACCGTTTTTAAGTTTTTCGATAATGATACCGTCACCCTCGCCGCCGCGATGTGGCCACCAGAATGAGCCGGACTGGCTCAACACGCAGCCAAAACGCTGTGGCCAGTGAAGTGCGGCATAAAGCGACGACAGGCCACCAAAACTCTGCCCGGCCACCACCGTGCGATCCGCGTTGTCGCTGAACGGCGCGATGACACGTACCTGCGGCAATAACTCGTCTTGTACCGCCAGCCAGAAATCGGCATTGCACGGCAGCTCCTGGCTGCGGTGGGTGTTATCAATCACGTCGATAAGCACGTAAACCGCGTCCGGCAGTTGCCCGGCGTTGGTCAATGCCGCCAGCGCGGGCCATACCGGCATGCTTTGCGCCCAAAATTGCCCGTCGAGCAGGATCGCCAGCGGGCGTTCACAGCTATTGCTTTTGCCGGTGGTATAAACCCAGACGCGGCGCGTGTTGTTCAGGCGCGCGCTGTGCCATTGCAGGCGCTGCGGGGCGTTGAACGGTGTATCCGTTTCGCGCCAACCCGGTTGCAACGGCGCATCGGGCATTTCCAGCGCCGAAACAGGATGACCGCGCCCGCCGCGCCAGCTTTGCGGATTGAGCGGGTCGGCAATCGCATGCGCCAGTAATTTGCGCCAGCCTTCGCGCAGCGCGGTGCGATCCGGCTGTGTCGTGGTAAAAACGTCGGCGGAAAAATCGTCGCTGTTTTGCGAAGGAATGAAGCAGTAACTGCCGCGCCAACTAGCGGCAAGCGTGGTTTTCCAGCACCAGACATCAGTTCCGGCAATGCGCGTCAGCGATTGCGGCGTCGATTTTTGATGATGATCGGTCACGCCGGTAATGTAGATCCACACCCGGCGCACGCGCGAAGTCGCTTCTGTTCCGGCAGGATCGCGCCACCAGAATGTGACCTCATAATTCCCCTGCGCGTGTTTGACCCATTCGGGTCCCTGTTTTGACTCCCACCAGGCATCACTTCCCGTTGTTGACGTCACGGCTTTAACCTCAAATATGCTGTGGAAATTTTTGCTTGCAGATCAAAATATATCGATAATATTATTGATAACTATTTTCATTTGCAATAGCGTATTGACGCGCTGTGGGAAGCGCGTCTTTCACTTAAAAATGGCCGCCGTGGGCGAATTTTCTCAGGACTGAGCGCCTCGCTACGTGTTGGCTTCATCATGCCGCCTCCTCTCCCCCTGGGAAAGGACTTGCCGGGGATGCGGCGACGAAATGCAGGTAAAAAATGAATAACAAAATCAAAACCTTGGCCATTATGGTCAATCTGGGGATCTACGGTGTTGCTGTGCCAGCGTTCGCGGCAGAAACCCGCGCCGCCTCCAGCGAAGAGACGATTGTCGTCACGGCTGAGCAGCAAAATTTGCAGGCGCCGGGCGTTTCAACTATCACGGCTGACGAAATTCGTAAGAACCCGCCTTCCCGTGATGTCTCTGAAATTATCCGTACCATGCCGGGCGTGAACTTAACCGGTAACGCCACCAGCGGTCAGCGCGGGAATAACCGCCAGATCGACATTCGCGGTATGGGCCCGGAAAACACCCTGATTCTGGTGGATGGCAAACCGGTCACCAGCCGCAACTCAGTGCGCCTTGGCTGGCGCGGCGAGCGCGACAGCCGTGGTGACACCAACTGGGTGCCACCGGAAATGATCGAGCGTATTGAAGTGATTCGCGGCCCGGCGGCGGCGCGTTACGGTAACGGCGCAGCGGGCGGTGTGGTGAATATCATCACCAAAAAAGATAATACTGACGAATGGCACGGTTCGTGGAACACCTATTTCAACGCGCCGGAACACAAAGATGAAGGTTCAACCAAACGCACCAACTTCAGCCTGAGCGGCCCGCTCGGCGGTGATGTCAGCTTCCGTCTGTACGGCAACCTGGCCAAAACTCAGGCCGACGCTCAGGACATCAACAAAGATCACCAGTCCGAACGCACCGGCACCTACGCCAACACTGTTGTCGCCGGGCGTGAAGGTTCGATCAACAAAGACATTACCGGCGTCGTGCGCTGGGATTTTGCCCCGATGCAAGCGCTGGAGTTCCAGGCCGGTTACAGCCGCCAGGGCAACCTCTACGCGGGCGATACGCAGAACACCAACAACGACAGCACCACCAATAACTATGTCAATGATAACTATGGCAAAGAGACCAACCGTCTTTATCGCCAGAATTACTCAGCAACCTGGACCGGCGGTTGGGATAACGGCGTCACCACCAATAACTGGGTGCGTTATGAACACACCCGTAACTCGCGCATTCCTGAAGGTCTGGCGGGCGGCACGGAAGGCCTGTTTAACGCGCAAAAATTCTCCGACATTGACTACAGCGATCTGCTGCTGCACAGCGAAGCGAGCATGCCGTTTGAGTTGCTGTTCAAGCAGAACCTGACGCTCGGCGCTGAGTGGGATCACCAGAGCATGAAAGATTCCACCTCGAATACGCAGACCTTTATGGGCGGCAATATTCCGGGTTACAGCAGCACCGGCCGTAGCCCCTATTCCGATGCGGATATCTTCTCGGTGTTTGCCGAAGACAACATTGAGCTAACCGACAGCACCATGCTCACCCCGGCACTGCGCTTTGACCACCACACAATCGTCGGGAATAACTGGAGCCCGTCACTGAACTTGTCTCAGGGCTTAGGCGACGACTTCACGCTGAAAATGGGGATCGCCCGCGCTTACAAAGCACCGAGCCTGTACCAGACCAACCCGAACTACATTCTCTACAGCCGTGGCCAGGGTTGCTACGCGGTTACCGTGGATGCGAACGGCAGAGATATCGGTTGTTATCTTCAAGGTAATGATGACCTGAAAGCGGAAACCAGCATCAACAAAGAGATTGGTCTGGAGTTCAAACACGACGGCTGGCTGGCAGGGGTTACCTGGTTCCGTAACGACTACCGCAACAAGATTGAATCTGGCTACTCACCTGTTGGGCAAACCTCCATCAAGAGCGGCAGCTCAAACCTGAATACCTATATCTACCAGTGGGATAACGTGCCTAAAGCCGTGGTGGAAGGTCTGGAAGGTGCGTTGAATGTGCCGGTAAGCGAGACGGTAAACTGGACCAACAATGTCACCTACATGCTGCAAAGCAAAAACAAAACCACCGGCGAACGTCTGTCGATCATTCCTGAATACACCTGGAACTCCACGCTGAGCTGGCAGGTTGCTCAGGATGTTTCGCTGCAATCCACCTTTACCTGGTACGGTAAACAGCAGCCGAAAAAATATGACTACAAAGGTAACCGCGTGACCGGTTCCGCCACCAACGAAGTGAGCCCGTACAGCATCGTTGGCCTGAGCGGCACCTGGGACGTGACCAAAAACGTCAGCCTGACGGGCGGTGTCAGCAACGTGTTTGACAAACGTCACTGGCGTGAAGGTAACGCTCAGTCAACCGGCGGCGGCGCAAACTGGATGTACGGCGCAGGTGCTGCAACGTATAACGAGTCAGGCCGCACCTGGTATATGGGCGTGAATACCCGCTTCTAAGTACGACCTCCCCTCTCCTACGACGGAAGATCCCCCTCTTCCTGACGGGGAGAGGGTTCTTCCACATCCCTTTTCCCCTCGCGGAATAACCGGCAGAAGCGCAGATGTCGACAGTCCATTTAGTGCGCGGATCGTGATCCTTTTCTCCTTTTAAGAAATTAGCTGCGCAAAGCGTAGACAGTTCGCCGTCGCCGAATTATCGTTACATTGAATAATAAATCATTATTGAATATATATTCAATGTGGAGAAAAAGATGAACAAAACCCTACTGAAATCTGCTGTACTGGCTTCGATGATCGCCGCTTCCGGCTCGCTTTTCGCCGCAGATAAAGGCCTGATCGCGATTATTACTCCTTCACACGATAACCCATTCTTTAAAGCAGAAGCCGATGGCGCAGCCGCTAAAGCCAAAGAATTGGGCTACACCACGCTTGTCGCTTCACATGACGATGACGTGAACAAACAAAACCAGCTGATTGAAACGGCGATTGCCCGTAAAGCGAAAGTGATCATTTTGGATAACGCCGGCGCAGACGCCACCGTTGGCCCGCTGGAAAAAGCCAAGGCCGCAGGCGTACCGGCTTTTCTGATAGACCGGGAAATTAACAAAACCGGCATCGCCGTGGCGCAGATCGTCTCCAACAACTACCAGGGCGCACAGCTCGGCGCAGAGAAATTCGCCAAGTTGCTTAACGGCAAAGGCAAATACGTGGAGTTACTTGGCCGCCAGTCCGACACCAACGCCAGCGTGCGCTCGCAGGGCTACCACGATGTGCTGGACGACTACCCGGACATGAAGATGGTGGCACAGCAGACCGCCAACTGGAGCCAGACCGAAGCCTTCACGCGTATGGAGGCCATTTTGCAAACCAACCCGGACATTGTTGGCGTGATATCCGGTAACGACACCATGGCACTCGGCGCGGAAGCCGCGCTGAAAGCCGCCGGGAAAACCAACGTTATCGTGGTCGGCTTTGACGGGAGCGATTACGTGCGTGACTCGATCATCAACAAAGGCAATATCAAAGCCACGGTGCTGCAGCCGGGCTGGCAACAGGCGCAGATGGCCGTAGAACAGGCGGATCACTTCCTGCAAACCGGCAAAGCGCAAAAGGATGAAAAACAGCTGATGGATTGCGTGCTGATCGATGACGGCAATGCCAGCAAACTGAAAATGTTCAACCTCAGCAAGTAGCGCGGAGGCGATATGTCGTTAACACAATGGGGCGCGTTACTAACAGGGTGCGCCGCCCTGTTGCTCACGGCCTGCACCGTGGTGGATCTGGATGAAAACGGTAAGCCGATTCTGCCTGCCGACCCGAACGCGAAAGCCAGCTTCGACAACCAGACGCCACAGCAGATCGCGCAGCAAACCTGGCAGGCACGCGTGATTGATGCCGCCCACCAACATGCGCTGGACAGCACCGCACTCGTCGCGCAGATGAAAACCCCTGCTACCCCACCGCAAAGCGTTTTTGTCCGGCTAACAAGCCAGGTCGAGCGGATCGATTCCCGCAACGAACGGGAGCAACAACTGGTGGTGAGCGTAAACGGACAGTTGCTGGAGATTCAGACCGGTCCGGTGGTGCGCGGCAATGCGATTCGTGACGCAACCGGGTTTAAATTTGAGGACTTCACCAACCAGGTGCAGTTTGCGCAGCTCTCCCGCGCTTACAACCGCGAAGCGGTAAAACATCTGCCGAAAATCGACGCCAGCTGGGCCGGAAAACCGGTCACCGTGCTGATGGCGGTGACGCTAAACGGTGGCAAAGCAGAGGACGCCGTCGCCCTGGAGCTGAAACAGGAGGCACAATAATGAGTGACGCACCTGGGGATGAAATCATTCTGCGCACCAAAGGCGTCTCGATGCTGTTTCCCGGCACCGTGGCGCTGGACAGCGTGGACTACAACGTCTGGCGCGGCAAAGTGAATGTGATTATCGGTGAAAACGGCGCCGGGAAATCGACGCTGATGAAAATCCTCGCCGGGGTGCAGCAACCGAGCCTAGGCGATATCGAACTGAACGGCGAAAAAGTGCACCTCGCCGATACCCGCGCCGCCGCCGCGCACGGGATTGGCATGGTGCACCAGGAGCTGAATCTGTTCGAAAACCTCAATGTCGCTGAGAACATCTTTTTAGGCCGCGAGCTGCAAAAAGGGGTAACGCCAATTAACGAAGCCGAGCAGGAAAAGCGCACCGCCGAGCTGCTCAAACGCCTCGATCAGCCCATCTCGCCGCGCGAGCTGGTTGGCAACTTAAAAGTCGGCCAGCAACAACTGGTGGAGATTGCCAAAGCGCTGGCGGAGGACGCAGATATTTTGATCCTCGACGAACCGACTTCGGCGCTGAGTAAAACCGAAGTGGAAATCCTGTTTCGCGTTATTCGCGAACTCACCCGCCAGGGCGTGTCGATTATCTATATTTCGCACCGGCTGGAAGAGCTGATGGCGATTGGCGATGTCATTACTATCCTGCGCGATGGCAAATTCCAGGCCGAAGCGAAAGTGTCTGATATCGACGTGCCGTGGATTGTACGCGAAATGCTCGGCAGCGATCCGGTGAGCACCTTTCTCTCGCCGGGGCGCACCTTTGGAGCACCGGTGCTGGAAGCGGAACATATCACCTGCGTCAACGCCAGCGGCGTGGCGACGGTAAACGATGTCAGCTTCAAAGTGCATGCCGGGGAGATTGTCGGTATTTACGGTTTGATGGGCGCCGGGCGCACTGAGTTGTTCGGCTGCATGCTCGGTACGGAGCGCAATTACCTCGGCAAATTGTGGCTCGACAGCAAACCTGTGCCGCAACGGTTAACGCCCGCTGAGCGTATTCGCATGGGGATGAGCCTTGTCCCCGAAGATCGCAAACGCACCGGCATTTTCCCGATCTCGTCGGTGGCGACCAACCTGACGATCGCCAGCTTGTGGCGGCGGTTGCAGCGCGGTTTGACCATTGCCAGCAAACAGGAAGCGGAAGTCGTCGCCGCCACCATTGGTAATTTGTCGATCAAAGTCTCCTCGCCGGAGGTGGAAATTCAGGCACTGAGCGGCGGCAACCAGCAGAAAGTGGTGATTGGCCGTTCGCTGCTGACCAACCCGAAAGTGCTGTTCCTTGATGAGCCAACGCGCGGCATTGATGTTGGCGCAAAAGCGGATGTGTTCCGCATGATGGTGCAGCTTTCCGAACAAGGCATTGCGGTCGTGTTTTCCACGTCCGATCTGAAAGAAATCATGGCGGTGTCTGACCGCATTATGGTGATGTCCGGCGGCAAACTGACCGCCGATATTGCACGCGACCGTGCCGAGGAATCGGCGCTGGTAACAGCCAGTGCTCAGGGGTTCTGATATGAAAACAACACAATCTGTGGCGATGACGCCGCGCGCAGGCGCGTCGCTATCGCGTGAAAGCATTCTTCTGTTGCTGCTGAAGTTGCGTACCTTTATCGCGCTGTTCCTGATTGTCGGCTTCTTTACCGCCACCGTGCCGGGTTTTCTCTCCACCGGCAGCCTGCTGATTATGATTAAACATATTGCCATCAACGCTTTTCTGGCGCTCGGCATCACGTTTGTCATTATTACCGCCGGCATCGACTTGTCGATTGGCGCAACGCTCGGGCTGTGCGGCATGATTGCCGGCTGGATGATCACCAAAGGCATTGTGTTGCCGATGTTGGGCATCGCCATTTTCCCCAGCGTTTGGGTGATTGTGCCGCTGGTGCTGTTGATTGGCGGGCTAATCGGCGCGGTGAATGGCTGGATCATCACCCGGTATAATGTCGCGCCGTTTATCTGCACGCTTGGCACCATGTATGTGCTGCGCGGCGCGGCAATGCTGACGTCCGACGGGCAGACGTTCCCCGGTCTTTCCGGCAATCCGCTGCTTGGCAACACCGGTTTCGATGAGATTGGCGCAGGCACGCTGCTGGGTATTCCGTGGGCCATCTGGCTGATGATTGTGCTGGCAGCGGTGATTGCCTATATCGCCCGCCGTCTGCCGTTTGGCCGCCATGTTTACGCCATTGGCGATAACGAACGCGCCGCCGAGCTTTCCGGCGTGCGGGTGAAACAGGTGAAAATCTGGGTCTACACCATTTCCGGCCTGTGCGCCGCGCTGGCGGGGATCATTGTCTCCGCGCAACTGCTGGCCAGCCATCCGGCGAACGGTACAGCGTTTGAAATGAATGCCATTGCCGCCGTGGTGCTGGGCGGAACCTCGCTAGCCGGTGGCCGCGGTACGGTGCTTGGCACGCTGATTGGCGCTTTCGTAATTGGCTTTCTCGCCGACGGGTTGGTGATGATGGGGGTCAGTGAGTTCTGGCAGATGGTGATTAAAGGCATTGTGATCATCGTGGCGGTGATCATCGATCAGATGCAAAACCGTATGCAGCAGAAAGCGGCGGTCGTAGCGCAAAAAGCGGTGATGGAAGGGAAATAGAACCAGCTTACCCGGCGAATTTGCCGGGTCTTTTGTGTCGCCCGGATTGTGCATCCGGGCCTTTTTTTATCAGAACGCTTCCCAGTCGTTTTCCGGCGCTTTGCTGGCACCTGCCAGTGCCGGACGGCGCAACGCGCTCCCTGCCTTTGGCGCATTTGCTGTCGGTTTGCTGGCATTACCCGGCTGAGCGGCATCGCCCGGTAGTTTAAACACCGAAACAATCTCGGTTAACTGGAAGGCCTGCTGCTCCAGCGAACCGGAGGTGGCGGAAGACTCTTCCACCAGCGCGGCGTTCTGTTGCGTGACGCTGTCCATCTGTGAAATCGCCGTGCCAACCTGACCAATCCCTTTGCTCTGCTCGATAGAAGCCGAAGCGATCTCGCCCATAATATCCGTCACGCTGGTGACTGAACGCAGGATGTTATCCATCGATTCGCCGGTCAGCGTCACCTGGTCGAAACCGTTGTTGACGTTCGTTACCGACTCATCGATCAGCGTTTTGATCTCTTTTGCTGCACCGGCGCTGCGCTGCGCCAGGTTGCGCACTTCGCTGGCGACGACCGCGAAACCACGGCCTTGCTCACCGGCACGCGCCGCTTCTACGGCCGCGTTGAGCGCCAGGATATTGGTCTGGAAGGCGATACTGTCGATAACGTTAATGATGTCGGTGATTTTCTGCGAACTGCTGGTGATGTTTTTCATGCTGGCAATCACCGCCTGCACGCGCTCTTCGCCTTTATTCACCGCGGCTGACGCCGTTTTTGCAAGCGAGCTTGCTTCGCTGGCATTGTCGGCGTTCTGTTTGACCACCGCGCTCAGCTCTTCCATGCTGGCGGCGGTTTGCGTCAGCGCGGCGGCCTGCTCTTCCGTGCGTGAGGAGAGATCGGTGTTACCGGACGCAATTTCGCTCGCCCCCTGGTAAATTTCTCCGGCGCTGTTGCGGATCTGCGTGACGGTTTGCACCCAGTTGTTCTGCATGGTTTCAAGGTAGGGGATCAACTGCCCCACTTCGTTGTTACCGAGATTTTTTGTCGGCTTATCCAGCTTACCGACCGACAGCACCTGCAAGTGCTGTTTCACCCATTCCAGCGGGCGTGCCAGGCACAGCGCCAGGTAACGCTCCGACATCACCAGCATCGCCAGGCCAATAATCATGGCAACAATAATGATGGTGCGCGTCAGGGAAACCCAGTTGGCAATACGCGTGTTAGCGGCAGATTTCAGGTCATGAATTTCCTGGTTATATGCCACGATCGCCTGCGAAAAACCGCTGCGCAGCGGGCTAAATTGCGCCTTCGACAGTTGGTTGTAACTCTCGACGTTATTGGCTTTGACTGCCGCGAACATCGGCGTAATCGCCTGGTTAAATAGCGTCAGCGAGCTGTTATAGATATTGTCTGTCGAGTTGGTGCTGATGTTTGCATGGTCGGTGACTTTGAATTGATTAAGACCACTTTGCAGAAAATCGATATCTTTGCCGATACGTTCGAGGGTTTGTTGGTAGTTTTGCGTATCGTTGTTGGCCTGGAAAACCAGTGCGCGATCCATCAGCAACTTGACCTGGTAATAGCGATCGCTGGCGTTATTAATGATGTCGCCGTTAACCTGCTGCACGTTGGTAAGTTCCACTTCCTCGGTCAGGCCGCTTAACGCGTGCAGTGAAAAAAACGAGACTCCGCCCCAGAGAAGAGTAAAGATCACCAAAATCGCCAGCATCGCGACCTTGATTTTTAAATTTCGAATAAAGTGCATAAAAACCCCGGTAAATAGTTATGAAATACAATATTCAGACAACGGTAATATCACTGTCTAACACTCCATCGGCTAAGTGTCGGGGTTAATTAAGAACAAAAAGAAGTAAGGCAATAACCTTTGCATTGAAATGGTGATAACAAATATTGTACTAGTGCTTAACTTTTCTGCCGCAACTGAATACTTGTCAGCGCGGCAGATGTTAACGTGAGGGGGTTAATTCATTCCGCCGGAATGTCTTTCACCAGACTGCGAGCGGTGGGGTAATCGGTGATCAGCACATCGATATAATTGCCCTGCAATGCACCGCGAATGGCGTTGCGTTTTTCCACCCCGCCCGCCAGCGCAATCACATGCGGACAGGCGCGGATCTGATCAAGCTCCATACCAATCACCGGATCTTCATCCTGGCTGAGTACCGGTTTGCCCGCCGCGTCATAATAATGCAGGCAGATATCGCCCACCGCGCCGCGTTCCGCCAGCAGTTGGAGCATATCCTCGTTGTAGTAGTTACCGGAGTTTTTCAGCAACTGCGACGGTTCCAGCTCGCCGATACCGACAATCGCCACATCCACTTCGGCGAATTTCGCCACTACCGCAGCGACATCCGGGCTGTTGACCAGCCGCGCGCGCTCTTCAACCGAGTGTTCAATACTTTGCGATGGCAACAGCCATGACGGGCAGCCCAAATGCGCCGCCAGTTGCTGCGTTAAAATGGTCGCCTGGACGTTACCGTTCGGCCCCACACCGCCCAACAACTGAATCACGCCTGCGGCGCGAATACTCTGCGGGTGCAACTCATCCACCATGCAGCGAATGGTGCTGCTCCAGGACGAGATGCCGACCAGGTCTTCCGGGCGCAAACGCGTTTCGACATAGTGCGCGGCCGCGCTGCCAATGGCGTGCTTAATCTGCGCGTTACCGGCATTTTCGCCGATATCCACCACCACCGCCTGGCGAATGCCATACTGCTGCTCAATGGCTTTTTCCAGCGCGACGAAAATATTGGTTGGCTGCACAACGGTAATTTTGACCAGCCCCTCTTTCTGGCAACGCGTTAATGCCCGCGAGACAAATGATTGCGAGAGGTGGAGCAAGGTGGCAATTTCAGACTGTTTTTTGTTTTCGTTGTAATAAAGCGTGGCGATCTTCACCAGTAACCGCTGTTCATCCTGCTTCGACATGCGCATCCCCTTAATCTGTTACTGGTATTTTTATGCATCATTGAATAGATAACAAGCCAGCGTTTACCCTGGCCGACGATCCAAATGTGATCCTTTTCTCCTTTCTTCCAAAATTGCCTGTACAGAGCGTAGACAAACCCCGGCACAAGGCATATCTTTAATCATGAATAATAAATCAGTAGTGAATATATATTCCAAGCAACACTAAATCCAGCGTAAAACCTTGCCAGAACAGTGAGTGAACGCCGATGGGTTGCACTTTTTTACCCTGATTGAATATTTATTCATGAAAGACTATACATTCAAGAGGTGTCTTATGAATCCGTTTTCGCTCTCTGTCGATGAGCTCGAAAAGAAAGCACGCGCGGTGCGCCGCCGTATCATCATGCTGAACGCCGAAAGCCCGGCAGGCGGGCACACCGGCGCTGATTTATCGCAAGTTGAGCTGCTGACTGCACTCTATTTCCGCATCCTAAACTGTTCGCCGCAAACCAAAGAGAGCGACGAGCGCGACATCTACATTCAGTCGAAAGGCCACGCGGTGGGCGGTTATTACTGCGTGCTGGCGGAAGCCGGGTTTATCCCCGTCGACTGGCTGGCGACTTACCAACATGCAGATTCCCACTTGCCAGGCCATCCGGTGAAACACAAAACTCCGGGCATTGAACTGAACACCGGTGCACTCGGCCACGGTTTACCCGTCGCGGTTGGCATCGCGCTGGCGGCGAAACGCAGCAACAGCACGCGCCGCGTTTTTGTCGTCACCGGTGACGGTGAACTAGCCGAAGGCAGCAACTGGGAAGCCGCGCTGGTCGCCGCCCATTACCAGTTAGATAACCTGATCATTATTAACGATAAAAACAGCCTGCAACTGGCAGGGCCAACCAAAGAGATCCTCAATACCGATCCGCTGGATGCGAAATGGCGCGCCTTTGGCATGCAGGTTACCGAGTGTCACGGTAACGATATGGCTGATGTGGTCACCACGCTGGAAGGGCTGCAACCGGCGGGCAAACCGCAGGTGGTGATTGCACACACCACCAAAGGCGCAGGGGTTTCCTTTATTCAGGGACGCCCGGAGTGGCACCACCGCGTGCCGAAAGGTGAAGAGGTTGAACTGGCGCTGGAGGAACTGAAAGATGAGTAATAGCGAACACCTGGCGACAGTGATGGTGAATGCCTTTATCGATGCCGTTGATAGCGGTGTGGATCTGGTGCCGGTGGTGGCGGATTCCACTTCCACCGCAAAAATCTCGCCGTTTATGAAGAAATTTCCCGGCCGCGTGGTGAATGTCGGTATCGCCGAGCAGACGCTGGTCGGCGCTGCTGCGGGTCTGGCGCTGGGTGGCAAAATCGCCGTCACCTGTAACGCTGCGCCGTTTCTGATTTCCCGTGCCAATGAGCAGATCAAAGTCGACATCTGCTACAACAACACCAACGTCAAACTGTTCGGCCTTAATGCGGGCGCAAGCTACGGGCCGCTGGCGAGCACGCACCACAGCATTGACGATATCTCGGTGCTGCGCGGCTTCGGCAATATCGAAATTTACGCCCCTTCCTGCCCGCTGGAGTGTCGGCAAATTATTGATTACGCCCTCGCCCATGTCGGCCCAGTCTATATCCGCCTCGATGGCAAAGCACTGCCGGAGCTGCACGATGCAGACTACCGCTTCGCGCCGGGCAATATTGATGTGCTGCGTCAGGGCAGAGATATCGTGCTGGTGGCAATGGGATCGACGGTGCATGAAATTGTCGAAGCTGCCACACAACTGGCAGCACAAGGTATTGACGCCAGTGTTATCAGTGTACCGTCTATTCGCCCATGCAATATATCGCAGCTACTGGCGGCGCTGAAAAATCACCGCGCCGTAATCAGCGTGGAAGAGCACAACGTCAATGGCGGCGTTGGCAGCCTGGTGGCAGAAGTGCTGGCAGAAGCGGGCTGTGCGCTGCCGCTGCGTCGGCTCGGCATTCAGGATGGGCAGTACGCCATCGCCGCCGACCGTGCCGCTACCCGCGCCCGCCATCAAATCGATGCGGCTGGCGTGGTCAACAATGCCCGCGAGCTGCTGGCAGCCCGACAATAACAATAAAAAGAACATCTTACTGGAGAGAGAACAATGTCCCGAATCCCACAAAAACTGACCATGGCGGTGATCATAGGCAACCGTGGTTTTTTCCCAAGCTACCTTGTGGCGGAAGCGCGCGAGCAGGCCATTGCCCTGTTTGACCGCCTTGGCATCAACACCATTATGCTCAACGAGACGCAAACCGAGCTAGGCGGTGTGGAAACGCGCCAGGACGCGAAGATTTGCGCCGATCTGTTCCGCGCTCACCGCGATGAGATCCACGGTGTTGTCGTACTTTTGCCCAACTTTGGTGATGAAAAAGCAGTGGCGGAAACCCTGCGCCTTTCCGGGCTAAACGTGCCGGTGCTGGTGCAGGCCGAAGAGGATAATCTGGATAAAATGGGGCTGGCGACGCGCCGCGACAGCTTCTGCGGCAAAATCTCCCTGTGCAATAACCTGCGCCAGTACGGCATTCCTTTTACGCTCACCACCCAACATGTCTGTGCGCTCAGTGGTGAGGTATTCGCCCACGATCTCAAACGTTTTGAGCAGATTTGCCGCGTGGTCAGCAGCATGCGTGGCGTACGCGTCGGCGCTATCGGCGCGCGTCCTGCCGGGTTTAACACCGTGCGCTACAGCGAAAAATTGCTCGAACGTTTGGGCATCGCAGTGGAAACCCTCGATCTTTCCGAAGTCTTTACCCGCATCAAAACCCTGCGTGACGATGATATCCGCGTTGACGAAAAACGCCGCCTGCTACTGGATAACGCCGACGCCAGCGCCATTCCCGCCGACAAACTGGTAACCATGGCGAAGCTGTTTGTGGTGATAAGCGAATGGGTGATTGCCAACGATATTGATACCACCGCCATCCAGTGCTGGACGTCGTTGCAGGAAAACCTTGGCATTAACGTCTGCTCGATCATGAGCGTGATGTCCGGCCAGTTAATGCCGTCCGCCTGCGAGGTGGATGTGATGGGCGCGCTCTCCATGTTCGCGCTGGCAAGCGCCAATATGAACCCGGCATCCATTGCCGACTGGAATAATAATTTCGGCGACGATCGCGATAAATGCGTGCTGTTTCACTGCGGTAACTTCGCCTCTGCCAGCCTCGAATCGCCGCATATGGGCACCGCCGACATCATCGGCACCACCGTCGGGAAAGAGAATACCTGCGGCGCGGTACATGGCCGCCTGAAAGCGGGTGCGCTGACCTATTTCCGTTTGAGCACCGACGATTTGAGCGGCGAGATCAAAGCCTATGTCGGCGAAGGCCAGTCGGTGGACGATCCGCTGGATACCGTGGGTTGTCGCGCAGTTATCCAGGTGCCGAAGCTGGAGCACCTGCTCGCCTGGATCTGTCGAAACGGTTTTGAACACCATGTGGCGATGAACCACGCCGCCAGTGCGGAAGTCCTGCATGAAGCCTTTACCCGCTACCTTGGCGTTGAGACTTACCTGCACCAGTAACCGCCATCAGGAGAGATGTGATGTCGCAGGAAAACATCATTATTGCGCTGGACGAAGGCACCACCAACGCCAAAGCCGTGGCGCTGAACGCGAAAGGCCAGGTGGTGGCGAAATGCGCCCGCCCGCTGAGCATCGAGACCCCGCGCGAAGGTTGGGTTGAACAGTCCGCTGAACAGCTGCTCGAGGCTTCGCTGGCGGTGGTGCGCCAGGTAGTGGACGCCGTTGGCGCACAGAACGTTGCCGCGCTGGCCATCAGCAACCAGCGTGAAACCGCCATCGGCTGGTATCGCGCCAGCGGTCAGCCATTATGCCCGGCGCTCACCTGGCAGTGCTCGCGCACGGCGGATTTTTGCCATGCGCTGCGTGAACAGGGAAAAGAAGCCGTCATCAAAACCACGACCGGGTTGCCGATCGCGCCGCTCTTTTCCGCATCGAAAATGCGCTGGCTGCTTGATGCCATCCCTAACGGCAGCGAACTGGCGGCGCAGGGTGAAATTTGCCTCGGCACCGTCGATAGCTGGCTGTTGTGGCATTTCACTGGCGGAACGGCCTTCTGTTGTGATTACTCCAACGCCTCACGCACTCAATTGTTCAACCTGCACAGTGGCGACTGGGACGACGCGATGCTGGCGCTGTTTGGTATTCCGCGCCAGGCGTTACCGCAAATCCGCCCCTCCAGCGGCTTGTTCGGCCACACTCAGGGGTTGAGCGGCATCCCGGATGGCATTCCGATTCTGGCGATGATTGGCGATTCCCATGCCGCGCTGTTTGCGCATGGTCTGGGCGCGGCGGGTGGCGTGAAAGCCACCTACGGCACCGGTTCATCGGTGATGGCGCCGGTCGCGAGTGCGCAGTGCGATGTCAAATCGCTGGCGACAACGGTCGCGTGGCACGACGGTGAACGGCTGGTTTATGGGCTGGAGGGCAATATCCCGCATACCGGCGATGCAGTGGCATGGATGGTGGAAAGCACCGGCCTGAACGCGTTGCCGGAGGCCGAACTGGCGCAGGCGCTGAGTACCCTACCCGCCTCGGTAGATTCGACCCTTGGCGTCTATTTTGTCCCGGCGCTGACCGGGCTGGGCGCGCCCTGGTGGGATGAACATGCGCGTGGGTTAATCCACGGTTTAAGCCGTGGCGTGAAACGCGCGCACCTGATCCGCGCGGCGTTGGAATCGATAACCTATCAGATTGCGGATGTAGTGGTAGCAATGCGTCAGCACAACGCGTTTTCCCTGAACGCGCTGATGGTGGACGGTGGGCCGACGAAAAACGACTGGCTGATGCAGTACCAGGCAGATCTGCTCGGCTGCCCGGTGATGCGCAGCGATGTTGCCGAGCTTTCCGCTATTGGCGCGGCGCTGCTGGCACGCAAGGCGTTGTTGCAAGTGGATAACGAACAGTTGCGTGCGTTCTTGCCGGAACATATTACCTTCCAGCCGGATATGGCGCGCCACGACCGCCTGCAAAAACGCTGGTTTGACTGGCAAAACGCCGTACAACTGGCGCGCGCAACAGCGTAATTCCTTCAAACGCGGGGCATTCGCTCCGCGCTTTTCCTCGCTAATGACAAAAACATCTGGCTTATGCTCACACAGCATATAGAAAGATGAATTTAAACTTTAAGAAACATGAGAAGCAGCCTACTTTAGCGGAACAAATAATCACATCGTATTAACTTTTCAGGGATTTCTTATGACTAAAAAACTGCTGCCTCTCGTCATATTGACGCTCCTTTCTGCTGCCGGCTATGCGGCAACCCCGCCAGATACGCTGGTAGTGGCTCAAGGTCTGGACGATATTGTCAGCCTCGACCCGGCGGAAGCTAACGAACTTTCCAGTATCCAGACCGTGCCGAGCCTGTACCAGCGCCTGGTACAGCCAGATCGTGAGAATCCGGAAAAGATTAACCCGGTGCTGGCGGAAAGCTGGCAAGCAGATGCGGCGGCGAAAACCCTGACTATCAAGCTGAAAAGCGATGCGAAGTTTGCCTCCGGCAACCCGCTGCGCCCGGAAGATGTGATTTTCTCTTATACCCGCGCGGTCACGCTGAACAAATCACCGGCGTTTATTCTCAACGTGCTTGGCTGGCAGCTGGACAATATCGCCAGCCAGTTGAAAAAGGTTGATGACCACACGCTGCAACTGCGCTGGACGGCAGACGTCAGCCCGGCGGTGGCGCTGAATATTCTCTCCACGCCCATTGCCTCTATCGTCGATGAGAAGCTGGTCAGCGCCAACGTGAAAGGTGATGACTTCGGCAACGCATGGCTGAAAATGCACTCAGCGGGCAGCGGCGCGTTTAAAATGCGCGTCTACCAACCGCACCAGGCAATTGTGCTGGATGCCAACGCCACCTCGCCTGGCGGCGCACCGAAACTAAAAAACATCATCATTAAAAACGTGCCGGATCCGGCTTCCCGCCGCTTACTGATCCAGCAGGGCGATGCTGATGTGGCGCGCGATCTGGGCGCGGATCAAATCAGCGCGCTGGCAGATAAAAAAGGCGTCAAGGTGCTGAGCATTCCGTCCGCTGAGCAGAACTATCTGGTGTTTAACGCCGGTAACAGCGCTAATCCGCTGCTCAATAATCCGGCGTTCTGGGAAGCGGCGCGCTGGCTGGTGGATTACGACGGCATCACCAAAGACCTGCTGAAAGGGCAATATTTTGTCCACCAGAGCTTCCTGCCGGTCGGCCTGCCGGGCGCGCTTGAAGATAACCCATTCAAATTTGACCCGGCGAAAGCGAAAGAGATCCTTGCCAAAGCAGGTATCAAAGATGCGCACTTTACGCTGGATGTGGAGAACAAACCGCCGTTTATCACTATCGCACAATCCATGCAGGCCAGTTTTGCCCAGGGCGGCGTGAAAGTGGATCTCCTGCCTGCAGCCGGTAGCCAGGTGTATGCCCGCGTGCGCGCAAAACAGCACCAGGCGGCGATCCGTTTGTGGATCCCGGATTACTTCGACGCCCACTCTAACGCCAGCGCCTTTGCGTATAACGATGGCAAATCCAGCACCGTTGCAGGGCTGAACGGCTGGCAGATACCCGAATTAAGCAAAGCGACACTGGCCGCGGTGGCAGAACCAGATGCGAAAAAACGCCTTGAACTGTACAAACAGATGCAGCAAGAGTTGCAGCATAAATCACCGTATGTCTTTGTCGATCAAGGCAAAACACAGATTGTGGTGCGCGACAACGTGAAAGGCTATCAGCAGGGGCTGAATGCGGATATGGTGTGGTATGACCGCGTAACCAAGTAATGCTTCCTCCTCCCGCTCACGCGGGAGGGTTCTTTTACTGACTACGAGTTTTTCCATGTCTGTTTCACCCAACAGAGCAGAGCGGCGCGCCAAACGCCCTCTGCTCGCGCTATTTCAGGGGCTGCTGACGCTCTCCCTCACGCTGTTTGGCCTGTTGCTGGTCACCTTTTCGCTATCGGCGTTTTCGCCTGTTGACCGGGTGCTGCAAATTGTCGGCGATCATGCCAGCCAGTCCACGTATGACCAGGTTCGCCACCAGCTCGGGCTGGATCAACCGCTGCCGGTGCAGTTCTGGCACTATCTAACCCGGCTCGCTCACGGTGATTTAGGCACCGCCAGCGCCACCGGGCAGCCGGTCATGCAGGATCTGCTCGCCGCCTTCCCTGCCACGCTGGAACTGGCGACGTTGGCGCTGATTGTCGGCTCCGTGCTCGGCATTATCGCCGGTGTACTGTGCGCCCGTTTTAAAGGCTCGCCGTGGGATTTAGCGGTACGCACTTTTACCCTGCTCGGCAATTCGGTGCCCATTTTCTGGCTTGGCCTGCTGATGCTGGCGCTGTTTTACGCCCGCCTGCAGTGGAGCGCCGGGCCCGGTAGGCTGGATGATATTTACCAGTACACCGTGACGCCGCGGACCGGGTTTGCGCTGATCGATACCTGGTTTTCCGGCGACAGCGCGGCGTTTAAAAACGCCATCAGCCACTTACTGCTGCCGGTGCTGTTGCTGGCGTATTACTCGCTGGCGAGCATTACCCGCCTCACCCGCTCTGCGTGTCTTGGAGAAATGAACAAAGAGTACATTTTGCTGGCGCGCGCGAAAGGCGCGGGTGAGATGACGATTTTGCTGCGTCACGTGCTGCCGAATATTCGCGGTACGTTGTTAACGGTGATTGCGCTGGCGTATACCAGCATGCTCGAAGGTGCCGTGCTGACCGAAACGGTCTTCTCGTGGCCGGGAATTGGCCGCTACCTCACCACCGCGCTGTTTGCCGGAGATACCACCGCCATCATGGGCGGTACGCTGGTGATTGGCGTCTGTTTTGTGTTGATCAACAACCTGACCGACCTGCTGGTACGGTTGACCGATCCGAGGGTGCACTGATGCCGACAACGTTATTCTTGCGCCGTTTACGCCGCTCGCCTGCCGCATTTAGCGGCCTGCTCATTGTGCTTCTGTTGCTGCTCATCGCCCTCTTCGCGCCGTGGCTTGCCCCGCTCGATCCCAACTGGCAGGACGCTGCCGCACGTTTGCAAGCGCCCACTGCACAGCACTGGCTCGGCACCGACAGCTATGGTCGTGATTTGCTCTCGCGGTTGATTTATGGCACTCGCCCGGCGCTGGGGCTGGTGGCGCTGGTAACCCTGATTACGTTACCCGCCGGGTTGCTGGTGGGGATCCTTTCCGGCTACTACGGCGGCTGGATGGAGCGCGTGCTGATGCGCTTCACGGATGTGGTGATGTCGATGCCGCGCTTGATCCTCGCGTTTGCGTTTGTCGCCATGCTCGGCCCTGGCCTTGTCAATGGCGCGCTGGCGCTGGCGTTAACCACCTGGCCTGCTTACGCGCGCCAGGCGCGCAGCGAAATCCAGCGTCTGCGCCACAGTGATTATCTGGCCGCCGCCGAGATGATGGGCATTCGCGGCTGGCGCTTGCTGCTGGGGCATATTTTGCCGCTGTGTTTGCCTTCGGCGATTGTGCGTCTCGCGCTCGATCTCGCCGGGATTATTCTTGCCGCCGCCGGGTTGGGGTTTTTAGGCCTGGGCGCCCGCCCGCCGATGGCGGAATGGGGCGCAATGATTGCCGATGGCATGCAGGTGATTTTCGATCAATGGTGGATTGCCGCCGCACCCGGTGCGGTGATTTTGCTGGCAAGCCTGGCGTTTAATTTGCTCGGCGATGGCCTGCGCGATGTACTGGAGCCGCAACATGACTGAGACACGCGTCGCGGTAAGCGGCCTGAATATTGATTACCCCGGCTCGCGGGTGGTCCGCAATCTGAGCTTTACCCTCGGCAACGAAAGGCTGGCGCTGGTGGGCGAATCGGGTTCCGGCAAATCGATGACCGCCCGCGCCCTGATGGGGCTGGTGCGCGCGCCGGGAAAAGTCAGCGCAGAGAAACTCGACGTGCTGGGGAACACTCTTCTGACGCTCGACAATCGCGGCTGGCGCAACCTGCGCGGAAACGACATCGCCATGGTGTTACAAGATCCGCGCTACGCGCTGAATCCGGTGAAAAGTGTGCAAGCGCAACTGGACGAAGCCATCACGCTGCATCAGCGCCTTAGCCGCAAACAGCGCATGGAGAAAATCCATGAAGCATTGCGCGCGGTGGAGCTGGAAGCGACGGTGCTGCATCGCTACCCTGGCGAGCTTTCTGGCGGCATGGGTCAACGGGTGATGATCGCCATTGCGCTGGTCAACGATCCGCAAGTGTTGATTGCCGATGAACCGACCTCGGCGCTGGATGCGCGGCTGCGTAACCAGATCCTCGAATTGCTGGTTGCGCAGTGCGAACAACGCCAGATGGCGATGTTATTGATAAGCCACGATCTGCCGCTGGTAGCACAGCACTGCCACCGCGTGATGGTGATGTACCAGGGCGAATGTGTTGATACCATGCCCGCACAATATCTGCCGCAGGCGCAACATCCTTATACGCGCACACTCTGGACCTGCCGCCCGAATGCGCAAACCTACGGCCAGATGCTGCCGACGCTCGATCGCAGCCAGACCTTTACGGAGCGCAATGATGAACATCGTTGATCTTCACCAGTTGCAGGTCGCCTTTGGCGAGAAAACGGTGGTTTCAGGTGCCAGTTTCCAGCTGCACGCCGGTGAAACCTTTAGCCTGATTGGTGCTTCTGGCTGCGGCAAATCGACCGTGCTGCGCGTGCTGGCGGGCTTACAGCGCGAATGGCAAGGCAACGTGTCGCTGTTTGGCGAGCCGGTCAGCGCAGGTAAGCGCTATCAGGGCGCTTTGCGCCGCAACGTGCAGATGGTGTTTCAGGATCCTTATGCCTCGCTGCACCCGAACCATACGCTGTATCGCACGCTGGCGGAGCCGTTAAAAATCCACGGTGAGGGCGATATCGACAATCGCGTAGCGACGGCGCTGGAGCAGGTCGGTTTACCCGCCGATGCTGCGCGCCGTTATCCACACCAGCTCTCTGGCGGCCAGCGCCAGCGCGTGGCGATTGCGCGCGCGCTACTGCTGCGACCAAAACTCCTGCTGCTTGATGAGCCGACGTCAGCACTGGATATGTCAGTCCAGGCGGAGATCCTCAATCTGTTGAATCGCCTGAAACAACAGCACGGGATGAGTTATTTGCTGGTCAGCCATGACGCGGATGTGATTGCCCATATGTCAGACCGGGCGGCGTATATGGCAGGCGGGATAATTGAACGTTTCTTTGACCGAGATGCGCTGCTGCGTGGCGAACACCGGATGGGCTAACGAGATGGCATCGGCAGATACCGATGCCATCTTCATCAGGGTGATGAGGGAGTAAAGAAGGCGCTGAGTTTTTGTTTTTGCCTGCCCTGCTCGTCAAAATTACTCGCCGCCAGCCAGGCGGAAATCGCCGCGTCGCGCTGCGGCCATTCGTTATCCAGCATCGATAAATAGTCGGTATCGCGGTTGCGACCTTTGCGCACCATATGCTGGCGGAAGCGCCCCTCCCAGCTAAACCCGAGGCGTTCGGCTGCGCGGCGGGAAGCGACGTTGAGCACGTCACATTTCCACTCCACGCGGCGGTAGCCGCAGGCAAAAGCGTGGCGCAGTATCAACCAGATAGCTTCCGTACCCAGCACGCTATTTTTCATGCGCGGTGACCAGGTAACATGACCGATTTCCACCGAACCATTTTGCGTGTTGATGGCAAGCCAGGCGACGACGCCGAGCGCCTCACCGCTGGCACACTCCACCACGGCGAAAGGCGCGATGGTGGTGTCGATCATTTTACTCACCACCCACTGCGCCATGCTATCCAGCGTTTGTGGGCGCTCACCCGCCAGCCATGTCCAGTCGCTCTCGTTTTCCGCCTGAGAGTATGCACGCAGAAGATCGTGCGTGTGTATCCTGGCATCCAGCGGTTCCAGCCGACAGTATTGTCCTTGCAACACGCTGCGCGGCAGCGGCTGGACGCCGTGCCAGTGCGGCAACACGTCACCGACGGTTTGACCATAATGATTCAATTCCGGCACTTTTTTCTCCCAGGCAAAAAAGTTAAATAGAAAAAGAGAGTTTTAGCAGCAGTTAAGCCCGGAATATAGTGCCTAAAATTGGGGGGTAAGTGAAGAAAAATGCCTTTGAAATCAGAGGACTGACCAGATTTGGCATCAGAATAGTCTGATGCCTTTACATTTACTGACTAAAGTGGCCAAATTGAGCCAAAACCTGGTCAAAAATGGCCATTCCTTGCTGGACTTCTTTCGCGCTCATTATGCAAGGTGGCACGACATGAATGCGGTTTTCGACAATAAAAGTCAACATTCCGGCCTGGGTAAGCGCCGCCTTAATCGCAGCCATCTCTGCCCCTGCTAAAGGCGTCTTGTTTTTACGGTTGCTTACCAACTCCAGCGCCTGGAACATGCCGCGACCACGCACTTCGCCAATCAGGGGATATTTCGCTGCCAGAGCTTCCAGCGCAGGGCGCAGAACGCCGTTGCCGACATGTGCCGCATTCTGCACCACGTTCTCTTCTTTCATGGCATCCAGCGTGGCGACAATCGCCGCCATGGCCAGCGGATGCCCGGAATAGGTCAGCCCCCCGGCAAAGAAGTGATCGTCAAAATAATGGGCAATCGGTGCGGAAATCAGCACGCCGCCCGCCGGGACATAGCCCGCATTCACCCCTTTAGCGAAGGTGATCAGATCCGGCACAATGCCATCCTGTTCGAAAGCGAACCAGCTTCCAGTACGGCCGAAACCGGCCATCACTTCATCCAGGATCAACATAATCCCGAACTCATCAGCCAGCGCGCGCACGCCTTGCATATACCCGGCTGGCGGCACAAGAATGCCCGCCGTGCCAGGAACGGACTCCAGCAGGATCGCCGCAATCGATGTTGGCCCTTCACATTCGATCATCCGACGCAGGTGTGCCAGCGCACGTTCGCACTCTTCAGCTTCGCTGGTGGCATTAAATTCGCTGCGATAAAGGTACGGGTTAAAGAAGTGAACATGCCCGCGTGAATATTCATTCGGCACACGTCGCCAGTCGCCGGTTGCCGCAATGGCGCTGCCGGTGTTGCCGTGGTAAGAGCGATAGGCAGAGAAAATCTTGTCGCGCCCGGTGTACAGCCGCGCCATACGGATGGCGTTTTCGTTGGCGTCTGCCCCGGCGTTGGTGAAAAAGACTTTACTGAAACCCTCTGGCGCCAGCTCCACAATGCGTTTTGCCGCTTCGCCGCGCGCCAGGTTGGCGGTGGCCGGAGCAATGGTTACCAGCGTTTCCAGTTGCGCTTTCATCGCCGCCAGCACGCGCGGGTGTTGATAACCAATATTGACGTTCACTAACTGGCTGCTGAAATCGAGGTAGCGGTTACCGTCGTAATCCCACAGCTCGCAACCTTTTGCCCCGGCAATCACCATCGGGTTGAGGTTGCCCTGCATCGACCATGAGTGAAATACATATGATCGGTCCAGTTGACGCACATCGTCGTTCGTTATCGCCATCTCGTTGTGAAGTGCCAGTTTCATGCCAGATCCTCTCATGCCGTTGTTGTTGTCTGCATCATGCTGTGCGGCGTGAAGACGCGGGTAGAGCCAGTCGGGTTTGCGAGATGTGACACCTTGTCACACGCCGGCGGAGTAACTGGCACTGTCTGGCAGGGGTGAGGGTTTTTATAGTGGCGCAACTAACCTGCACAGGAGAAGAGAACAATGGCAGCGAAAAACGTGGTGTTCATTACGGGGGCGACTTCCGGATTTGGCGAAGCGGCGGCGCAGGTTTTTGCCGACGCCGGATGGGCGCTGGTATTGAGTGGGCGTCGGCTTACGCGTCTGGAAAACCTTAAAGAACGGCTGCATGGCAAAGTGCCAGTGCACATTATTGAACTGGATGTGCGCGATAACGCTGCGGTGAAAAAAGCCGTTACCGAACTGCCTGCGGAATTTGCCGATATCACGACGCTTATCAACAATGCCGGGCTGGCGCTCGCCCCGCAGCCCGCCCAGAAAGTGGACTTGCAGGACTGGCAAACGATGATCGATACCAATGTCACCGGGCTGGTTAATGTGACACACGCGCTGCTGCCAACACTGATTGCGCATGGTGCGGGGGCATCGATTATCAATATTGGATCTATCGCCGGGCAGTGGCCCTACCCCGGCAGCCATGTGTATGGCGCAACCAAAGCCTTTGTGAAGCAGTTTAGCTACAACCTGCGCTGCGACTTACTGGGAACCGGTGTGCGGGTAACCGATCTCGCGCCGGGGATTGCCGAAACGGAATTTACGCTGGTACGCACCAAAGGCGACAAGGCGGCTTCTGATAATTTGTATCGCGGCACGACGCCGCTCAGTGCGCAGGATATTGCCGGGCAGATGTTTTACATCGCCACGCTGCCGGATCATATGAATATTAACCGCGTAGAAGTGATGCCGGTGCGCCAGGCCTGGCAGCCGTTTGCCATCGACCGGGATTAAACCTGGATATCGCTAAGCCACAAAATAAAACGCCCCGGCATAAATGCCGGGGCCTGCTTTTATTCTTTTTTCCTGGAGGTTTAATCGTTCTACCCCGCCCGGCGCTTATCTCCGGCACTCACTCTTAGGTGGCGTTAGCTCTTTATGGGGTGAAACCACAATAGTCCATCAGAATGCTCTTAACAATAGCCATTTTGTCGCAATTTCCGGTTTTTTGATGCTTGTCATAATTTGCCTGATCTTCGCGTAAACCCGCGTGATGAGGGTCACTCATCATTGAGGGCTGACACTAACAAGCCGGGAAAAAACTGACGAAGCGTGACGCGCATCGCGATGCGACCGCAAAATTGATGCATTTCTCGCCGCCATTGTCGATAAAAGAGGCAATGCGTTATGATTCCGCCATTCGGAATTTGACTTAAATCCTTCAGACGTTTACAAAAGATACTGCCTTCCTAAAGTCCGACTTGCGTCTTTCCCGTTTTCGTCCAGGCTTCCCTTTTAGCCTGCGTAAAAATGGCGCGGATTGACCGGCTCAGATTTGCTTTTTACCGACTATTTTAAGATTTGCAGGCATCTGTAAGTGGAGTATCGCATGTTCTCTTTTGTCGCCCGGCAGGCGATTTTTGATGCAAATATGAACACAGTCGGTTACGAGTTGTTGTTCAGAGACAGTATGACGAACCGGTTTCCCGACGTTACTCCGGAGTACGCCACTGCCCAAATTATTGTCGAACAGTTTCTGGGTGCGCCGCTGGGCCGACTGAAAGAGTACAGCGCGATTTTCGTAAACTTCCCTTACGAGTTGCTGGTGCAGGGGATGGCGGAAACCCTACCGAAAGACCGCGTGATTGTGGAAATTCTCGAAACTGCCGAACCCACGCCTCAGTTGCTCAACACGGTAAAAAAACTCTCTGCGCACGGCTTTCGTATCGCGCTGGATGACTTCGCGTTAGGCGACACCTGGAACGCGTTTTTACCTTATATCAGCATCATCAAATTCGACGTGCGGGAAAATACGGCCGACGAGATAAGTGGCTATATCAACGACAAAGCCCATTTGCTGAAAGACACGATATTTCTTGCCGAAAAGGTGGAAACACAGGAAGAGTACGAGTGTTTCCGTAATATGGGCTGCACGCTGTTTCAGGGGCATTTTTTCAGCAAGCCGGTGATCCATTCGGCCAATAAACTGTTTCAGAATCAGGAAATCACCTTAAAACTGATGAAAGAGGTGAATGCCGACTCGCCGGATTTTGGCCGAATCGAAGCCCTGCTAAAACAGGATCTGGCGCTGTCGTTTAAAATTATGCGGTATGCACAAAATATTGTGTTCAACGCGCGCGGGATTAAAAATTTCCGCAGCCAGTCGTTAAAGGACGTTATTTTTTATCTTGGCACCAATGAGTTACGTCGCTTTGTACTGGTTTCCTGCCTGACCTCGGTCAACAAAGTCAAGACCGACGATATTTACTACCAGAGCCTGATCCGCGCCAAGTTTTGCGAGCTGGCCTCGTCACACTCCATCAGCCGCCACTCTGCCGATGACGCGTTTATCGTCGGCCTGTTTTCACAGCTCGACAGCATTTTTGAAATGCCGATGGCAGATTTATTAAGCCAGATTGATATCTCCGCAAGCGTGATGATGGCGCTTAAGGAGCAAAAAGGCCCGCTCTACCCTTACCTGCAACTTATTGAGCTGTATGAAAATCACAACTGGGAAGAGGTAAGCGCGCTCGGTCATCGGTTGGGTTTTAACCGCAGCATGGTGGCGGAGCTGATTAAAGCCGCCACCAAATGGACCAACGATATCCCGTCAAAGGTCAGCTGATCATTTCAGTTTTCGCGCCAGACAGCCGATTTAATCAGTAGGGTGTCATTCACACCGCTGCTTTGTTTCACTCGGTTGACCACTGGACGCACATCATGGAAAAGTTAACGGTATATGGATATCGCCTCGGTAACGAATATCAGGTGGAATTCGTGCCTTATAAGCAAAGTCTTACGACCTGCGTGATTCCAGGTAGCTGCTCCTATTTACGTAACACCATGAGCAACCTGCTGGCCTACCTGCTGACGCACGCCGTGGGGAGTATTGTGGCCGACAAAACGCTGCAGATTCAGGTTTGGGAAAATAACGGATTGAGTTGCTCAAGCCAGCGACTGTGGCAAGTAATGAACAACCTGAAGCGTAAACTGGCGGTATTCGGTTTGCCCGACGACTTTATTCTGCGCGTGGCCGGGAAAGGGTATCTTATCCCGCCGGAAAAGGTACTGACGCTTTATTGCCGGGAGACATTTTTTCGGCAATATGCCACGGTTGATCACTGCGCCCCATAAAGCCGGATAATTAAGGGTAACGCAGCGCGTCAATCAACAAAGTAAACGCGGCGGTGTGCTGTTTGCGGCTGGGGTAATAGAGGTAATAGCCGGGGAAAGGTTCGCACCAGGCCTCAAGCGCCGTTTCAAGTTTGCCTTCTGTAATCGCCTGCGCCACACAATCTTCCGGTACCAGCGCCAAACCCATACCGCTGGTTGCCGCTTCGATTCTGGAAGCCAGATTATTAAAGGTTAATTGCCCTTCCACGCGCACGCGCATTGGCTGGCCATCTTTGGAAAACTCCCAGGCATACAACCCGCCGAGCGTCGGCAGACGCATATTAATACAGTTGTGATGCTGTAAATCATGCGGTGTTTGCGGTTTACCATGGCGGGAGAAATAACCCGGCGACCCGATAACCACCATGCGCCAGTCCGGGCCAATTCGCACCGCGACCATATCTCTGGCAACCTGTTCACCAAGGCGAATACCGGCGTCGTAACGCCCGCTGACAATATCTGTCAGGGTGTTATCGATGGTTAATTCTACTTTCACGTCCGGGTAAGCGTCTAAAAAAGGTTTAATCGCGGGCCACACCGTAGAATGCAACGCATGCTCGCCAAGCGTGATGCGAATATTGCCAGCAACGCGATC
This sequence comes from Kosakonia sp. YIM B13571, assembly GCF_042788095.1. Lineage (NCBI taxonomy): Bacteria > Pseudomonadati > Pseudomonadota > Gammaproteobacteria > Enterobacterales > Enterobacteriaceae > Kosakonia > Kosakonia sp. YIM B13571. Next base: position 661,908 of record NZ_JBHZPL010000001.1, read on the forward strand.
GCGCATATCGGTTAATGCAATCAGCTCTTCCTCAATCTCTTTAAAGCGCGGGCCAATGCTATTAATTAATTCCTCGCCTGCATCAGTGGGCGCGACGCTGCGCGTGGTACGGGTAAGCAAACGAATTTGCAGGCGTTCTTCCAGCCCGCGAATAGCATGACTGAGTGCAGATTGCGAGACACCTAATTTTGCTGCCGCGCGAGTAAAGCTGCGTTCGTGGGCCACCACAATTAAATAGAAGAGATCGTTAAAATTGTCTTTCAGCATTTCCGCTCCGTTACCAGACCATGAAAATAGCGTTTATGCTACACTTCAGCTGTATTTAAATATATGTCTATAATTCACTAATCCCGCAATCAGATGGCTCTGTTCGTGAAGCAGGCCACCTCTTTTTATGTTAATAAACGCCAGAGATCTTCCTTTTAATGAATTTTGCTCATAACCGCAATGAGCCATATCACTTAATCAACAGGCCTTACTATTCTCCACGTATAAAAACGCTGAAGTCCCATTAAGAATCAACCATGCAGCAGCGGCAGGCATTTAATAATTAAACACCCGCTATTAATGCCTATTTCAAATAACCCATTAATCAACCTACATATTTAACCGCACCTTTTGCCAATAAAAGTCGGGGGAGTTACCCCCGGATAGAGAAAAAAAGTAACAGTAGACACAAAAAATGCAATGAGGTTAATAAAGCGACTTAACGTTAACCGATTAAACGCGGGTTGATATTAGCGATCTGTGCGATTAAAAATAGACAAAAGAAGTTCCATTCAATATTTATCAATATGTGCTAAAACGAATTTAAATATTTACACATGAAGAACTCAGGTGATAAACAATATCCTACAACCTGAATAATCCATGAGCCACTCTCATAAGTGGCAAGGTATTCTTGTTGTTATTAAAAAACACAGTGGCAAACATCAAGGGTTTATTTATATGAAAATATCTCAACTGAGTCTTTTCGTCTCTGCTGCGGTACTGTGCTCGTCAGTACAGGCTGCGGAAATATATAATAAAGACGGTAATAAGTTAGACTTATATGGTTTGGTATCAGCAGAGCATTATTTTTCGGATAACAGTGGCTGGAATGGCGACCAAACTTATATGCGTCTTGGCTTTCGCGGTGAAACACAAATTAACGACCAACTGACCGGCTACGGCCAGTGGCAGATGCATATTGACGCGAATAAATCGGAAGGTGATACCAATACGCCACGCACGCGTTATGGCTTCGCCGGGTTAAAATTCGCCAATTACGGCTCGGTGGATTATGGCCGTAACAAAGGTGTTTTATATGACTCCCTCGGTTATACCGATATGCAGCCAGAGTTCGATGGCATGACGTACGGTTCTGACCAATTCATGTTCAGCCGTGGCAGCGGCATGCTGACCTACCGCAATACGGATTTCTTTGGTCTGGTTGACGGCCTGAATTTCTCCCTGCAGTACCAGGGGAAAAATGATGGCGGTGGCGAGTCCGGTGCTGGTCGAAATGTATTACGTCAAAACGGCGACGGTTACGGCTTATCCGTGGAATATAACATCGGCGCAGGCGTAAGCGTTGTCGGTGCCATGACCAGCGCCAAACGTACCCAAGAGCAAAATACCGCCGCCAATATTCTGGGTGATGGCGATCGCGCCGAAGCCTATTCTGGCGCGATTAAATATGACGCCAATAATATCTACCTGGCGGCGATGTTTACTCAGGCTTATAACGCTTCGCGTTTTGGCAGCTCTTCCGATACGACAACCGCCTACGGCTACGCCAACGAATCGCAGATTTTTGAAGCGTACGCCAGTTACCAGTTCGACTTTGGCTTACAGCCATTCGTGGCGTATAACGCGCTGAAAGGCAAGAATATTGGTAGCAACAGCGCGGGCGATAAATATGGCGATCAGGATATCGAGAAATATGTCGATCTCGGTGCCACATACTACTTCAACAAGAACTTCAACATGTTCGTTGATTATAAAATCAACCTGATTGATGAAGATAAATTCACCACGGCGGCCGGTATCAACACCGATGACGTGGTTGCAGTGGGTATGGTTTACCAGTTCTAAACCCGCAAAAAGGCGGCTCAGGCCGCCTTTTACTCACCGTGATTCCGCACACGTTTCGCTTTCATTACCCCAATTTTCCCATGTGCTGATGCTGGCGCCGCCAGACGCCGGGCGGCATCTGGTATTTGCGAGAAAAAGTGCGCGTAAAGGTCTGCTGAGAGTCATAACCGTATTTGCTTGAGATGGTCATAATGGACTGCTCAGTCACCAGCAGCTCATGTGCGGCGCTTTCCAGTTTCTTCTCACGAATATAAATCCCTAGCGGAATCTGAATCACCTGCTGGAACAGGCGCTGAAGATGCCATTTAGAATACCCCGCCCGCGTGGCGACATCCTCGATCCGCAGCGGTCGTTCAAGGTTATCGTCAATCCATTGCTGGATCTCAAGTATCACCGCGTGTTGCATACCCATGGTTGAAACCTCCTTGAGAACAGGAGCATTCACCTTAGCGGAGTGATACTTACGCAAACATGACGCGAAAATAATAATTTTGTCAGAAATGCGCTTTCTGCCAGGCCATATAACCCCGCCAGGTGTGGATACAGGCATCAAATCATGCGTGGAGTGCAGCGGGAAAAGAGGCCAGCGCGAACCCCATAACAAGCCTGCTGCAATGCAGAAGAGAGGCCACTGGCGCAGCCTCCCGCTCCGGCCTTCGCTGACGCTACAGTGCTTTTGCCTCACCTGCCCATTCGCGCAAGAAATTCGCAGAGCAAATAGCAGGCTCAATAACCGCAATATCGACGCTGACCAGGCCAAACTTCACAAAAGGATCGCGTTCTATTTCCTTTTCCAGGCTCTGGCTGTCGCTGGCTGTGGCCAGGATAAATCCACCCTGTTTATTTTTTAGCGGCCCGGCGAAAATAACATGACCTTTTTTGATCATCTCCCCCAGCCAAAGTTTATGGGCATCGACATAAGCGCCGAGAATATCGGGTTCGCTACCGTAATAAAGCGTAATCGCATATAACATGATCAATTCCCCGCAGGTTAATTTAGTGGCAGTGCAGCAATAATGTTACGAATAGCCGATCGCGCGGCTGCAATTTGCTGGTGTTTAATTTCATCACCTTTCGAGGTGCCTTCTGCGCGGATAAGATGAATATCGTCAATACCCAGAAAACCCAAAAAGGCGCGCAGATATTTTTCCTGAAAATCCATGCCATCAAAAGGCGGTTGTAAATAAAACCCGCCGCGCGCCGAAATAATCAATACCTGTTTCCCCTCCGCCAGCCCCACCGGCCCGGTGGCGGTGTACTGAAAGGTTTTTCCCGGTTGGGCAAGCCTGTCCAGCCAGGCTTTTAACTGACTGGACACAGAGAAGTTATACATTGGTGCAGCGATAACGATCAGATCATGCTCGAGAAACTCATCGACCAACTGCTGTGAAAGCTGGTGCTCTGGGTGTCTGTCACTCACCGGTTGACTACCGGCAACGACACGGAATCCGGCGGCAATGTCAGCGGTTAAATGGCTTATTTCGTCCCGAACCACATCGCGATAGGTTATTTTCGCTTGCGGATAATGTGCTTTTATTTCCCGCATAACGTCAGCGGAAAGCGCGCGAGTGACAGAATATTCACCCGATATACTGGAATCAATGTGCAGAATCTTCATGATGCTCTCCGACAATAAACACTATAGTTATTTAAAGGATTTAGCAGCAGTATCGATAAATTTCGCCACTGCATCGGGTTGCGAAACCATAGACAAATGTGAAGTGTTAACTTTATATACGGTGGCGTGGATCTGTTTGGCTATTTTCTCCTGAACGGCAGGTAACAAAGCATGATCGTTTTCGGTCAGCAAATACCAACTGGGTTTATTTTCCCAGGCGGCATGAGCGATTTTTCCCTGAAATGCCGTGACAGCGATCGGTTGCGAAACCGCCGCCAACGCCTGGACATTCTCCGTTGAGATATCGTTCGCCATCACCTGTTGAAACTGGCTGGCATCATCTAACCACACCAGCCCTTGTGCATCAGGTGTCAGCCCGGTCATTGGCGCATTAAGCCGCGCCAGTAAATCCGTCACGGATTCCCCCGTTGCCGGTGACAGCGCAGAAAGGTAGACCAGCCCCCGCACCTTGCTGTTATTACCGGCCTGGCTGATCACGGCACCCGCCCACGAGTGACCGACCAGCAGCACATCGCCGTGCTGGCGTGCCAGTACGCGCTCGGTGGCAGCGACGTCATCATCCAGCGAAGTCAGCGGGTTTTGCACCGCCGAAACGTGGTAGCCCATGGTTTGTAAACGCTCAGTTACGGCAGCCCAACTGGAGCCGTCCGCAAATGCACCGTGTACCAACACAATATTTTTAATCGGCTGCGCTGCCGCCTGCGCCGAAATCACACTCAACATGGCCGCACATGATGCCGCCGTGATAAACCGTTTTCCGTTGCGAAAATAGTCCCGCATGCTCTCTCCCGTCACGCCATGGTGAGGTTATAAACACAATGCAGAGAGTGTAATCGCGGCAATTCGGCATGGTAAGATGGCTAACTTGACATTAAACAGGCAAAACCAGACACACTACGAGGAACCCGAATGCAGATAGCGATAATTGCCACCGCAGGCAGCATGATGTCTGCGATTACGGGGCTTGCGGATATGTTCTGGATAACCAACCAACTCCTGCCCACCAGCATTGAGGCCAGCCAGTTCAGGATCGCCATTGTCAGCCCTGATGGTAGCCCGGTCATGGACGCGCAAGGTCGGGAAATTGCGGTGGATAGCGCGTTTGCAAACGTAAACGCGCCCGATGTGATTTTGGCCTGCGGCATGGCGCTTGGCGGCAATAAACTGCCCGCGGCAACAAGCCCGGAAGCCGTGGCGTGGCTGCGTCAACAGCATCAGCGCGGCGCAAAAATTGGCGGCGCTTGCGCGGGGGTTATCTGCTGGGTGATGCCGGGTTGCTGGATGGCAGAGAGTGCGCCACTACCTGGTGGCTGTATCCCACTTTTCGCGCCCGCTACCCGCACGCCAAAATGGTGTGGGGAAAAGCATTAATCGAAGATCGCAACGTGATTACCACCGGCGGGCCGCTGTCGTGGGTGGATTTAGCCTTGCACATAATTCGCCAGAACGCCGGGGATGAAGTAGCAAGAATGGCAGCAGACATGACCGTTGCCGACAGCCAGCCACTCTCCCAGCAGATCTATGCTCCGCGCGGTTTTTTAAACACCATTGATCCGCTTTTACTGCGCGCCGAACAGCTTATCCGCTATGAAAACCCGGCCATCACCGTCGAAGAACTCGCCAGCGCGCTGAACCTCAGCCCGCGCACATTGCACCGTAAATTGGCCGATTTAACCCATGAAAGCCCCAAGCATTTTATTACGCGCGTGCGCATTGAATCGGCCTGTTTGCTGCTTGAAAACCCATCGGCAAATATCAGGCACGTCGCCGCCGCATGTGGTTATACGGAAGATACGGCGTTTCGCAAAGCCTTTAACCAACTCATCAACATGACGCCTGCGCAATACAAGCACTGGGCAGCCGCGCGAAACGGCAAATCAGGGCATTAACGCCTCGCCACAATGCAGCATCAACATGTTATCTGATCGTTTTACGAAACGTTGCATGTCCGGTTTCGGGAATTCTCTTCACCGCCAATGCGCCTACAATGGACGGCATCTGCACAAAAGAGAGAATGACCATGGCATTTCAAGCTGGGCTGTACTGGGTAATCGATCCGCTTTGCGGCTGGAGTTATGGCGCACTACCGCTGATTAACCGCACGGCTGAACACTTCACTGAACGACAACATATTTTGCCCGGGGGCCTGTTTATCGACGCGCAGCGCCGCCGCCTGGACGCCGACTGGCTGTCCCATGTACATGAGCATGATGATCGGATCGCGAAATTAACCGGTATGCCGTTTGGCCGTGCTTATAAAGAAGAGTTACTGGCCCGCGACGGGTTATTGCTCGACTCGCTGCCTGCCACTCGCGGTTTGTTAGCCTTACAGCAATTTGGCGAACCGGGTGACGCGCTGCACTTTCTTAATGCCATTCAGGCAGCCTGGTATCGTGATGGCCGCGATATCACCCGTGATGACGTGGTCAATGACGTGATTCAACACGCCACCGGGCAATCTATTGTCAATGGCCAGGTGGCAGAAAACGAAGCCCGCGCCGCCATTCAATATGGTCGCATGGTGTTGGCGCAAGCCGCCGGACTTGGTTTCCCCAGCGCCGTGTTGGTGCAAGAGGATGGCCGTTACACACTGCTTCCGGTCGACCAGTATTACGGCAATCCGGATGCATTTATGACTCTCGCCAAAACATATTGTTAAAGGAATTCCACCATGAACCATAAAACACTCGGCGTATTGCTGATGCTCGCCAGTGCCTCTTCTGTTGCTGCACCATTACAATTGCAGGTTTATAACCCACAGGAAAAGGCCATTTTCGCCGTCTCATCCACGCTGGTTTCCGGCCCTACAGAAGCGATTTTGTTTGATGCGCAATTCAGTGTGAAAGATGGCGAGAAACTGGTGCAGATGATCAAAGCCAGCGGCAAAACGCTCAAGCAAGTGGTGATCACCTCCGGCGACCCGGATTTCTATTTTGGCCTTGAGCCCATCGTCAAGGCCTGGCCGCAGGTCAAGGTGGTTGCCTCGCCTGCGGTGGTGGAACATATTGAAGCGACAAAAGAGGCCAAGCTGGCGTACTGGGGACCGCAGATGAAGGACGGCGCGCCGCACACTTTAACCGTACCGACAGCGACCACGGCGACCCACTTCACCATTGATGGTGAAACGCTGGAATTGCGCCATCCGCAGAGCTATGCGGCTTATGTCTGGATCCCGGCGAATAAAGCCATTCTCGGCGGCACAGCGATTTCCAGCGGTATCCACGTCTGGAGCGCCGACACGCAAACGCCCGCCGCACGAGCGCAATGGCGTGAAGTGCTGGGTGAAATGCAGCACCTGAAGCCCCAACAAGTGATCCCTGGTCATTATCTGGGCGCACGTCCCGTCGGTGACCAGGCGATTACGTTTACCCTTAATTATCTGGATAAATTTGAGCAGGCTCTGAAAGCGAACAAAACCTCTGCGGGCGTTATCAACGCGATGACCGCCGCTTATCCGAACCTGGCAGAAGCGGGTTCGCTGGAACTGGGCGCAAAAGTAAATACCGGCGAGATGAAGTGGTGACGTAACGCGTAATACTGTTTTTTTACGTATCAGAATTTACGCATTACCTGCCATATTGTTTCATTCACGCCGGATTCAGTATGATTAATTAAACGCCGCGCCGTGAACAAGATAAGGGGGACAACTGTGTCCCCCTTATCAATTCCTACAGTATGCAAGCGATCGCCGCTTGCATAACGCTCACCTTCCGCTGCCGATCTGTTGTTAGCTCGCGTCGGGATGACGCCTCCACTCGCGCCTTCCGGTGCGATCAGACATTCCGTTTTAAACCCTCAAAAATCCTGGTGTGGCGAATTTAAAAAAGCATCACTGTTAATTGGAGGGCGCTGTCGTCGTTGTAGTGCTGGTCGATGTATTACTCCCATCATTCCCCCCACCCATTGACAATAAAAGCAAACCCGTTACAGCGGTGATAACGGCCACTCCAGTTACGGCTGAACTGCCAACCGCATATTCCGCTGCATTATCTCCGGCGGCCTTTCCTTCTTCTGCAGGCGCTGCGTAGCAAAATTCAGAAATAACAAATACGAAAGCGATAGCAATGTATTTTAAAAGCATCATAATCCTGTCCTCATAATTATTTGGGATCATTTGCACTTTAAATCGCCGTCACAAAAGTGGATCGCAAAATAGGACATTCCTCGACAATATGAAAACAAATGGGAGATTCCTCAGCGGAACCAAATTATCTCAGCGCATGCACATTTCGCTTAAAAATAAAAATAAGATTATCCTCAGTTAACAATTTTTTAGCAGTATGATAGAGATCAAAGAAGACACAGAACAGCACATCGAAGGATTCAGAAAAATTTCAAAGCTGCAAATTTTACACACGCATATCCAGACGCTCCAGGAGGGTGTAATATGGAAAGAAAAATAGATGTCATATTATGCAAAATCACCTGTTCTTATACCAAAAAAGGCATCACTCAATTAGTTAATGAAATCAGAAACGGTAGTGGTTTGCACATTGGAATAAATTTTACAGCGCCTTATTCTGGCCGGGGCACATTAGTCGTGACCAAAGGTAATTTCATCCCTTTTACGTTGGCACACACGCCAATGATTGTGATACCCGATAAAGTTCCGGTCAGTGTTTTACTGGACATATTAACCGAGTTTGTTTATGGAAGGGTAAGCCAGCATGTTAAGACAATTCGCCTTGGAAGGCGCGAAATTGCTATTCTTAAAGAGATGATTTTCGAAAAAAGTGATGAGGAGATTTCTACTCTATTAAATATCAACAAAAAAACCGTTTCATCGCACAAGGACAACATCAAAAAGAAAATCTCCGCGAATACAAAGATTGACATTTTCTATGCGTTTAGCATTTTTTCCTTTACCGACTCCACATTAAAAGACAGCACGAGTGAAGATCCACTTTTTATGCCGCCGGGCGAGCAAATAAATAGAATGATCGCTTACGGCTAATAAAGCGAAAACACAACACTCAATAAATCTTAAATCATAAGTCAATATAAAATTGCATTTTTATCTTGCAGATAAAAATGCAATTCATATTAAAGATAATTAAGTCTTTTTGCCGAGTTTCCGCGACTGGCCCACTTTTCTTGAGCGTACGAGCCGAAAATGTCTGTAAAAGGAATACGCGATAACGATCAGCAACACACCTATCAAGGCTAAGTTCATCATCACCATTTTAGTTTCACTCACAGCGGGCGGGATTTCATTTAAGCGATAAATAACCGCAGCCGTCAATAGCTGGCAAAGAAAATAAGACTGGCCTCAACGCACAAATAATTAAATGCTAACGATGAGATTAAACTTAAGAAAAACAATGGCACGGCCACGCATTGCCAGCACGAGTACGCGACAGCGCTATTATCTTTAGATTTTTCATCGTTGTTACGCCGCGAATTCCCCATATAAAATGGCTATTTATTCTGTTGCTCTGGTTAATTGCTGGCGAAGAGCGTCAATAAACAACCGCAGCGCAGCGTGTTGATGTTCGCGAGACTGATACAGGCCATAAATCCCCAGTTGTTGCGGTTCAAGATCGGGTAATACCCGGACCAGTTGGCCATTACTCAGCGCCTCTTGCGCTTCCCGTTCCGGCACCAGCGCCAGCCCGCACCCGGCAATGGCCGCATCCCGCAGTACAGAAGATATCCCCGCGCTCAGATTGCCGTGCGCCATCACTTCCCACGGGTTTTGCTCGCTATCGGTAAAGTGCCATGATTGCCCGGCAAAACCGCTATAGTGCAGGCAATTGTGATGCTCAAGCTCTTGCGCCGTGTGCGGTGTACCGTGCAGACGCAGGTACTCCGAAGAGGCGCAAAGTACCGAACGGCATTCGCCAAGACGCGTGGCTATCGCCCCTGCTTCCGGGTTATTGGTGATGCGAATCGCCAGATCAATGCGTTCGCCAATCAGGTTGACCGGGTGGTTGCCCACTTCGACTTCAATTCTTAACGCTGGATAACGCGCCAGAAAACCCGGCAGCACCGGCCCGATAATATGGCTGGCAGTGAAGTGGGCGCAGGCGACACGCAATGTGCCAGAGGGCGTTTCCCGTGTCGATTGTCCTTCAATATCGCCAAACAGCGGCGCGAGCTGCCGCGTCTTTTGTAACGTATTTTCCCCGGCTGGGGTAAGCGTCAGGCGGCGAGACGAACGGTGAATAAGCCGGGCGCCCGCCCATTTTTCCATTTCATCCAGGTAGCGGCTGACCATCGGGCGAGAAATGCCCAGCGCCCGCGCAGCGGCGCTCAGGCTTCCCAGCTCGCAGATGCGATTAAACACCACCACCGCCATCACTCTGTCCATATGCTCACCTGTGCGATTTATGAAACGTAAAGCGCATTGTTTCAGAAATCAGCCTGGCAAAATAGCCTTCCGCCCACGCCCTGCGCTTTGAGTTAAGCGCACTTCCCACTTTTTGTCTGAGTCCTGGTTCCGTTACGCTGCTGTTTTAGCGTCGCGTGGTCATGAAATCGCTGCCATAGCGGAGGAGCCTAAAGTCCGGCGCTTTCCTGTCTCTATTTTCATGCCAACAGAGCCAATCCAGCACGCTTCACCGATGTATTCCGCTTTACAACACGCGCTTACCTTTGCTCCTGCAATTTATGCATAAAGTTTGCAGGCGGTGTGCCGTTAGTCATATCGGTGGGCCAATGCTTTGGCAATGCAAATACATTAATGTGTTTTGAGCGGGAAACCGTGGATGAGAAAAATGATACGAAAAATCTTGTTACTGATGTCTGTTTTATCTATTGGCTATTACGCTTACTCATATTCTGTGGTGATGGCAGACTTACCCTTCACGTACCAGGTTCAGAATATCTTCACCATAGTCATGTGCTTGATTTTTGCAGTGCTGTTATTTGCATCAAATAATAAAGAAATAGTATTTCTGCTAAACCGTTACTATTCTGCATTCAGGATAAAGAAAACAAATAATAGCTATAATTACACGCTTTTGTTCTGTTTTCTGTTTCTGGCTTACGCGCACTATTATCTTTCCAGCCTGCTCTCCAGATTAATACTGGATGTAATATTAAAAATCGGCTCATTGAACATCTTCTTGACGATCGATATTTACACCTCATTGTTATTTGCAGCTAACTGTCTATTGTTTGTGGTTTACGCAATCCCTGTTGTGCATGCATTTATAAAGCTGCACGCTGAAAAGACTTCTGTAGTCTCTACCCAACAGGATGAATAAACAAACCTGCGGTGCAAAGATGACACCGTTGCACCCAATATGTGAGGCGAGCAACAGAATGCCAGTGTTTTCACTATCCCCATGAATCCCCTAAACTTAGTTAGCATATTCACGGCGCTATAATTTATTCACTTACGTTTGTTCTTTCCGCGCAAAGAGCAGAGGGGATGCGATCAGATGGATACATTACACGCCCCGGATAAATGGTCTACGCCAAAAGCCCGATTTGTTTTTTTATTTCCACCGTTATATTTAAGTGGTTATCGGATGATAATGCGGTAGCGGGTAGTATTTAAATCACCAGAAAATGCGTTGATATAAATATGACGTCACTATGCAGACCGTATGTCACCAGTGAGAAGCGGATTGTCTTTTTAATTTTCTCTGCACATCCGATAAAGCAAAATTAAATAACAGCACTGCACGATAAACGCCCACCGTAATCATGAGGAGATAAAGAGATGCCATCTATTTATTATCGCGGCGATAACCGCGTTATTTCCGAGATACAAAAAACAGGGTTCCAGCCGCGCATTGAATCATGCCAGGGGCGAACTCCGGCCCAGGCTATTACCTATATTCAGCAGCTTATTATCACAAACGGTTTTAAAAGCCTCGCAGATATTGGCGGCTACATCATAAGTAATTCCAAAGGGGATTCTGTCTCGACCTCATGTATCGAGGATGGAGCCTCCTACGGCACACATAAATATCGCATCACCGCCCCAAAAAATGCGCTGTTTTTTGAGTTTAATCTCGATGGCAGCGTAGGGGCACAGTTACCCGATCAAGGGCATATGTATGGACGCAAGCCGTACTATATTTTGACCAACGTGAACCCTGATTTAAGCCAATACGTTATCGTTGGCACCAGAACGGCCACGCAGGAAGCCACCTTTTTTACTGATATACCCAGCGACTGGATCTCGTTACTCGATTAACCGAGTCGACCGGGAATCGTTCTGACCCGCCTTGTCGCCAAAACAGTGCCCTTCTGCTCAGGGCGGGCACTGTTTATGGCGCAATGCGTGAATTCCACGGTGCCAGGTTATTCCCTTTTCGTATGCACCTAATTACCGCGCTGAAGAGTGAATCAACACGTTTAACCGGCCCTCTTCTCTGCCACGGCTACGATCAAAACCCGGATGACTGTGCAAGCGCAACTAACTTCCTGCTGGTGTCTAATTCACATCACTCACTATGTGCAACACACAAAGAATGTCTCTCTCGTTTGACGTCTAACCCACTGTTTTACTAAACACTGGCTAAACAGCCTTTCGCTAAATCCCTGGCAGCAGTGTAAATTTTCCGCGCGGGCTGCCGATAGCAATAACAGAAGTGCCACTTTGACATTGACGTTGAGCAGAACACATTATGAAAAGACATCCCCTTTCCTGCCGCGCGCTACGCGCAGCCGGATACGATCCCAACTCCAGCGTACTTGAGCTTGAACACAGCAATGGCCGGGTTGAGCAATATCTTGGCGTGCCGCCTAAAACCTGGCAGGCATTTTTGATGAGCCACGAGCAGGAAAACTATTTCCGCGAGCATATCGCCAATAGCTACCTGAAAATTACCGTAGAGCAGGCAAATCGCAGCCGTTTTTGACCGCTGATGCGGTAATTTTTTGCCCGCGTTTGTGCTAACGTTGTCTGCTCGCAGACGATGCGGTTTGGTGCGTACTCATGCTGGCGACAGCGTAACGAGGTGTTATGAGAATTGGTATTGCGTTTCCTATCCTGGTTTTTATTGTCGCCGTCGCTTTTCTGACGTGGTTTATCGTTGGCGGTTACGCCACACCGGGCAGCTAACGCTCGGTGTGTTGCGCCATCGGGCGGCAGATAAATATCATGGCCAGTGCGCTGAGCAGCGGGATCAGCGCCAGCCACAACCAGGCGACACTCGCCGCCTCAGAAGGGGTCAGCGCGTTATCCAGTTGCCCGCCTAACAGGAAATTACCCACCAGCACCGTCACGCCCCCCATTGAAGCCAACGCGCCATAATGTGCGCCGAGGTTCTGGTTATCCGCAAACCACGGCACCAGATCTTTCCCCACCGGAACAATCACCATTTGCCCGAGCGTTAACAGCGTTACCATGCAGGCAGCCGGCACGTAGCGTTGCCAGTTTTCCGGCGCGGGTGTCGCCGCAAACAGCGCGACGCTAATAAATGACGCGGCCAGTAACGCAAACCCCACCGGCAACATGCGCGCCGCCCCAACACGGCGGGCAAACCGCGCCAGCGGCATCTGTAACGTGATGATGAGCACCGAAGCCAGCATAAAAAGCGGGCCGAGGGTTTTCTCGCTGCTGCCCGAGCGGCTCAGTTCAACCGGCAACGCCAGGTAAAGCTGGTTATAGCTGAACAGATAGGCGCTGTAAGCCACCATAAAGGCGACAAAACGCGGTTTGCGAAAGGTTTTCCACCACGGCAGCACATGCAGCGCGTCCGTTTTCCCGTTGCCGCCTGGCAGGCAGAAAAAGAGCACCAGCAGCGCCACCACAAACACGCCCGCACCGGCAAGCGCCACGCGCTGGAAACCAAAACCGGCAAGCAGCGAACCCAGCAACGGCCCAAGCACCGTGCCCAGTTCACCGCAAATGGCGAACAACGCGAACCACTCCGCGCGGCTGCGCTTTCCCGCTTTTTCACTCTGCGTGCCCGCTTTCGCCAGCAGCGCTTCGATGGATGGAGAAAACAGCGCCCCGCCAACACCGGTTAAACAGGCGCCCAGCACCACCGGCACCAGCTCCCCGCCAAACGCCAACAGCAAATATCCGCTTATCCGCACCACACAACCGCACAGAATGATGATCCTTGCGCCGAAGCGATCGGATAACGCGCCGCCTAACAGAAACATTCCCTGCTGGCAGAAGGTACGCAGGCCGATGATCAAGCCAATCAACGAGCCGGAAAGCAGTAAATCGTCGCGTAGATAGATCGCCAGAAACGGCACCACAGCATAAAAACCGATATTAAAAATCAGCTGGCTCCCCGCGAGCAGGTACGGCGATGTCACTTTCGACGGGGCAGAAATTTGGGCAAGCATGAAGTGTCCAGGTCAGCAAAACGCGCAAGGGTCTTTAATACCGGGGAAATTTCCTGCTGGCAACTCTCTTTAATCCCGCACTTTATGCAGGGTTTTCATTGGTAATTCCCCATATTGACAAGGCTCATGCCGCTCGGTATAAGAGCCGCCATAAGAATGATTTTCATTTACAATGCCAATAATTGTCCAGGGTCATGATGATGCAAATGTTTAAAAAATCGTTGTTTGTACTGGGGATGTTGTTTGCGGGTTCCGCACTGGCGCAAGCCACCCATTATCCGTTGACCATTGAAAACTGCGGTGTGCAGGTTACGTTCGACAAAGCACCGCAGCGCGTGGTGGCGCTGGGGCAAAACACGGCAGAGATCATGCTGCTGCTCGGCTTGCAGGACAAAATGGTCGCCAGCGCGTTCTGGCCGACCAAAGTGCTGCCACAACTGGCTGCGCAGAATGCCAAAGTCAAAGTGCTGACGGTTGAGATCCCTACGCTTGAATCGATCATTGCCCAGGAGCCGGATTTCGTGGTCGCTCAATTGCCGATCCTGCTGGGGCCAGACAGCAAAGTGGCGAAGCGCGAAGATTTGTCCGCCATTGGCGCAAACAGTTACCTCTCGCCAGGCGTCTGCGCAACCAAACAAGATAACGGTGATATTTACGGCAGCCGCCATACCTTATGGAACCCGTCATTGCTCTACAAAGAGATCAGCGATCTGGCAGAAATTTTTGATGTGCAAGAGCGAGGCGAGAAGCTGATTGCCGAGTTCAAACAGCGTGAAGATGCGCTGCGCAGCACGTTCGGCCACGGCAAGAAAAACCTGTCATTTGTCTTCTGGTTTTCCAGCGCGTCGCCCTCGGCAGATGCGTATGTCGGCGGCAAAAATAGCGCCTCTGGTTATATCGCCAACCTGCTTGGCGGGCACAGCGCCATCACCTCGGAAAGCGAGTGGCCGACGCTCAGTTGGGAAAGCATTATCGCCGCTAACCCGGACGTGATTGTTGTCTCGAGCCTCGATCGTAACCGCTGGGCGCTGGACAATGCACAAGAGAAGATCAAATTCCTGAAAAGCGATCCGGCGGTCAGCCAGCTTGAGGCAGTGAAGAAAGGCCATATCGTGGTGATGGACGGTCAGGCGATGAATCCGACCATCCGCACTTTCTACGGCGCAGAGCAAGTTGGTGAACAACTGGAGAAGCTGGGGCTGGATAAATGACCACGCCCTCCTCGACTGCGCTAAAAAAAGTGCAGCGTGTTGCATTACTGCTGTTATCGCTATTGCTGCTCGGGCTGGTGATTGCCGTCAGCGTTGGTGTTGGCGAACTCGCCATTCCGCTACGAACCACCTTTTACGCTGTGAGCAATAAGCTGGGGCTGACCAGTGAGCCGCTAAACCGTATCCATGAAACGGTGATTTGGGACTTCCGCCTGAGTCGCGCGCTGGTCGCCGCCTGCTGTGGTGCCGGGCTGGCGATTTGCGGCTCGGTGCTGCAAAGCCTGTTGAAAAACGCGCTGGCAGAACCCTATGTGTTGGGCGTTTCCGCCGGGGCGTCTACCGGCGCGGTGTCGGTGGTGGTGTTAGGTCTCGGCGCGGGCGCGGTGTCGCTCTCCGCCGGGGCATTTGTCGGCGCGTTTGCTGCATTTTTGTTTGTCGCGGTGCTGACTAACGGCGCGCGCGGCGGCAACGAACGCACCATCCTCGCTGGGGTCGCGGCTTCCCAGCTTTTCAACGCCATTACCGCATATAGCATCAGCACGTCCGCCAGTGCGCAGCAAGCGCGGGATGTGATGTTCTGGCTGCTGGGCAGTTTCAGCGGCGTACGCTGGCCGGAATTTCAGTTGGTATTGGTCGTCGTCATTATTGGTCTGCTGGCGTGCCTGTACCACGCCAAAGCGTTGGATGCCTTTACCTTTGGTGACGACGCTGCCGCATCGCTGGGTATTCCGGTGGGCGCGGTACGTTTGATTCTCTTTTCCGTCACTGCCCTCATCACTGCCACCATCGTCAGCATGGCGGGTTCCATTGGCTTTGTGGGTCTTGTGGTGCCGCATGTGATGCGCTATTTCATTGGGCCGCTGCACCGCCAGTTACTGGTGGCGTGTGCGATGGCCGGCGCAATTTTGATGGTGCTGGCGGATATTGCCTCGCGCACGCTGATTGCGCCGCAAAGCCTGCCGGTTGGCGTGGTCACCGCACTGGTCGGCGTGCCGTTCTTCGCGGTTATTCTCTATCGTTCAAGGAGATTCGCATGAGTATCAGCGCCAAAAATCTCTGCTGGCGGGCAGGGAAAAAAACCATCGTCGATAACGTCTCGCTCGACGTGGCAAAGGGTCAGACATTGGGCCTGCTGGGGCCGAATGGTTCGGGGAAATCCTCGCTGCTGCGTATTCTGGCCGGATTGCGCCGCCCGGATGATGGTAGCGTGATGCTGGATGGCCGCAATGTCGCGACGCTGAGAAAGAAAGCACTGGCAAAGCGTGTGGCGTTTGTGGAGCAACATGCAGCGACCGAGGCCAATATTCGCGTGCGCGATGTGGTGAAGCTGGGGCGCATTCCGCACCACTCGCCGTTTAGCCCGTGGTCGCACAGCGATGATGAAATAGTAGCGGCAGCGCTTGAACGCGTAGGCATGCTGGAACACAGCGAGCAGGGCTGGCAAAGCCTCTCCGGTGGCGAACGCCAGCGAGTCCATATTGCCCGCGCACTGGCGCAGGCGCCGAGCGAAATTTTGCTCGACGAACCCACCAACCATCTCGACATCCATCATCAAATGCAGTTAATGCGCCTGATAAGCGAACTGCCGGTGACCAGCATTGTCGCGATTCATGATCTAAACCACGCGGCCATGTTCTGCGATGCGCTGATCGTGATGCAAAAAGGGCAGATTGTGGCGCGTGGTACGCCGGATGATGTGCTCACGGAAGCGATGCTGGCTGAGGTGTTTCAGGTGCGGGCACGCATTGAGATATCACCCGATCACGGCAAAAAACATATCCACTTTTTATGAAAGCCTTCGCGCCAGAACGTGACACTGTTCTGGCGCGAAGAGAGCTTAAATATCGATAACGTTGCGGCTGTCCTGCAATGTGGCATGTAACGATTTCAGCGACACCACAGAAGATTGCTGCGTGATGGCAACAATCGCACCTAACGATTTATCTAACAGTTCCAGATTGTTACTTTCCAGCGCCTTCTCCAGCACAGCAAACGTCTGGGTAAGCGAGGTCTGGCGCAGCGCGAAATCCTGATTTAACGCCTGCAACAACACCTCTTTCTGCGCCTGAATACGCGCAATTTGTACTTCGGTCTCCTGGGTAATTTGATGGCGAACCGTTTCCTGTTCCGCACGGTATTTTTGTAAATCACGCCAGGCATCAAAAATCTCTTTCGCCGCCGATGCCGCTTGTAACGGCGACGCTTTTGCCGCCACTTTCGAGGCGTTAAACAGTGCTTTCATATTATGCCCACCAGAATAAATAAGCTGCGTAGCCCATCAGGGCCAGAATGCCCGTTCCCACCAGACCTGAGCTGTCAAAATTAAACAGACGACCTAACGCCCCGGAAAAGCCGGTGAAACTGAACAAAAAGGCGACAAGCGAGGTGTAAGTCCACGCAATGCTGTGCAGGTAATATCCCAGACCGCCAAAAAGAAGGCACAGCACCATCCACAGCAGAAACGAAGGTTCATCATCAGCAGTTGCTTTGCGCCGCTGGCTGTCAGCCAGCCAAAAATAGAGCGCGCTCTGCTCGCCAGGGGTAAGAGAAGAGACATCGTTGACCGTTGTCAGTGGTGCATTTGCCGCAATCAGGTTTGTCACCAGCGTATTCACACGCTCCTCGGTGAAGGCCTGAGCATGGGACACCACCGTCACGGATTCCGGCGTCGGGCTATTTTGATCATCCACCAGGCGTATCGCCAGCAACTGTTTCATCGCTTTCACCAGCAGCACGGTCTGAAGCTTCAGGAAAACGACACGCTCGTGCGCAACGTTGGCTGACAGCGCCTGATCCAGCATCTGGTAACTTGTCTTCAGGCGCTGAGCAATGCCTTCAATGGTCGAGGCATACAGCGAAATATGCTGGTTAATGGCCTGCGCCACTTCGATCACCGCATTGATTTTTGCCACTTCTTTGTTGACCGCACTGCGATATTCATACGCTTCGGTCAGCTTTTTTTCCGCATTCTGGCTGTATTTCATCATCGCGAAAATGGCGACCGGTGCCAGCACAATGCCGCCCAGCACCATAGTGCCACCGGCTATGCCTGCACCGCCCGCGGAAAGCGCGCCGCCGCCAAACCAGGCCAGCGTGGCATTACTGGCGGCAGCGCCAGAAAGCGAGGCAATGGCGGTGCCGGTAGACGCTGCGCCGAACGTCGAAACCGCGCTCATTGAGCCAAGCGCGAGCGCCGCGCCGGTCGCCGTACCTTTCACGCCAGTACCAATAATTTCGGTCATTTTTACCGATTCAGTTTGCAACTGCGGCGCATCGTAGCGGGCAAAATTATCTAACACATCCTGCGAGACTTTGGTCTCCAGCCGGTTCACTTTTTGGCACTTCTCCAGTACGGACAAGGCATCAGGGATAACGTCATCCGCGTAGCGTTTCTTTTGATCGAGCAAGGTGTTGATGAGCGTTGACGATGCATTTCTGGCTTCTTCGAGCCCTTCTTCCGCCAGCCGCGCTTTAAAACGCGCATCCACCACAATCTCTTCAGCTTCTTTTTTTTGCTTGTGTGCTTTAAAAATATTCAGTCCCATCGGCAACCTCGAAAGAATCCTGTTCCGCCCAATGCATGAAACTACGTTCCAGAAAACGTTATCGGCACCGTGAGACGATCGTTAAGTGAAATTTTCTTTGCGCTCAAATGGATAATTTAGCCACCCAGATTTTTTGCCTGATTTAAGCTGTTTTACTCAACCTGACGTAGTTATATTTTTCGCTTTCAGCAGGATGCCATTTTTTATGCTGGTTTATCGCGGTTTCTGGTAAATCATGGCGCACGGAAAAAATCGTCAGTGAAGGAAGAAAATAAGTAAATACAATGGGGTGAAAGCGGCGGTCAAACCGTTGCCGGGTGTACTATATCGGTGAAAGCATTCACCGGAGTCAGTAATGAATATTATTGAAATCATCATGTCGGCGGGCAAGGTTTCCGTAGATGTTGCGTTGTATACCCTGCTGCCCATCATGGTGGTGATGCTCATCATGATGAAATACCTGGAAGAGAAAGGTGTTTTAGATGGCATCGTGCGCCTCACCTCCCCCGTGCTGAAACCTTTTGGCATCAGCGGAATGGGGATTTTCGCCCTTATCCAGCTCAACTTTGTTAGTTTCGCCGCCCCTCTCGCCGCCCTGGCGATTATGGAAAGAAGAGGCACCTCCGACCGCCATCTCGCCGCCACGCTGGCGATGTTGTTCGCGATGGGACAGGCCAACGTCTTTTATCCGCTCACGCCGTTCGGCCTGCACTGGGGCATGGCGATTGTGATTTCGCTTATCGGCGGGCTTGCCGCCTCCACGCTGACATACTATGTGTCAGGGCGAAAACTGTCTGCTGCCAGCCTGCGCGACGAAGAGGGCGAATTACACAAAGATAAACCGCGCGCGGGTTTGATTGCGGTGATTAACGGCGCAGGGGCAGATGCCATCCGTTTGTCGCTGGGTTCGCTGCCGATGCTGCTGCTGTCGTTAACGGTGGTCGGGTTATTGAAAGCCGCAGGCGTAGTGGAAGCGTTGACTACACTGCTCACGCCACTGCTGTCGTTTTTTCATATTTCCACGGTGTATGTGCTGCTGGCGTTAACCAAATGTCTGGCGGGTGGAACGGCGTATTTTGGCGTGGCGTCCGAAATGGTGCAGCACGGGCAGTTAACGGCTGAGCAAATCAACGCCTCGGCGGGCTTTCTGGTGCAGACGCTGGACTTGCCCGGTATCGGCATTTTTCTCGGTATCGCCAGCCGCTTTGTGCGCCTGTTCCGTTTTGCGCTACCGGGCGCAATTGTCGGGATACTGGTGCGTACCGTCTTGCATACGGTGATGTTTTAAGCGTACGCCGGGTGGCGAAATGCGCACCCGGCGGCCTGTTCTATTTTTTCACCGTATCTTCAAGGAAGAAGCGTCCCAGTGGGTTCTGGTAGAAGCCTTCAATATTCTTCCGGGTCACATTGCGGTATGGGCTGTAGTAGAGATCAATCCAGTTAACATCGGCTTTCGCCATTTTTTGCAGCTCAATGTACATCTGCTCGCGTTTTTTCGCGTCCATTTCGACACGCGCCGCCGCGACCAGCGCTTTCACTTTGTCATTCTTATAACGCGTCATGTAGTTCATGTTCGCGTCATGACCGAGCACAAAGGTGGTCTTCTGATCCGGGTCAAGAATGTCGTTGGTCCAGTACATCACCGAAATATCGTACTCACCGGCCACCAGCATATCCCAGCTCTGGCTCGGGTCGACTTTCTGCAAGTTCACCTTCACGCCCGCTTTCGCCAGCTGCTGTTGCAGCAAAATGGCGATTTGCTCATCTACTTCATCCCCGGCGTTAACCACATAATTCAGCGTCAAATCGCCAGCGCCCGCCGCTTTCAGCATCTGTTTCGCTTTTTCTGGATCGTAGGGGCGACGCAGATTGTCGTTGTAGTGATAGAGCGCACCGGCCGGAATATACGAATTCGCCACCTGGCCGTAACCGAAGGTCACGGTTTTGACAATCGCGTCCTTATCGATGGCAAAATCCAGCGCCTGGCGCACTTCCACTTTGCCGAGCGCGCCGTGCGAATGGTTGATAAGCAAATGATCTTCGCGGGTTGATGGATCCAGTTCCACCTTCAGGTTGCTGTCTTTTTGCAATGAGGCAATGCGCGAGAACGGCACCGTCAGCGCGGCATCCAGTTCGCCGGCCTGTACTTTTAACATGCGCGTGTTGTCATCCGGGATGGTCAGCCAGTCGACTTCATCAAGGCTGACATTTTTCGCCTGCCAGTAGTTCGGGTTCTTCACCAGCACGATTTTTTCACCGCGCACCCACTCTTTCACGCTGAACGCGCCGGAACCGACCGGTTTTTCCGCGAAGGTTTCTTCGCCTTCGGCTTTCAGCGCTTTCTCGGAAATAACCGACGCGTTCGGCAGCGCCAATTGCGACAGGAACGGTGCAGACGGTGATTTCAGCGTCACCACCAGCGTGCGCGCATCCGGCGCTTCGGCTTTATCAATAATGCTGTACGAATCACGCCAGAGCGATCCTTCATCACTACGAATGCGCAGCAGGCTGAAGGCGGCATCGCTGGCGCTTACCGGTGTGCCATCAGAAAATTTGGTATCACGAATTTTAAAGGTATAGACCTTGCCATCCGGGGAGATGGTCCAGCTTTCCGCCACGCCCGGTTCCAGTTTGGTACCGGTTTTATCGACGCGAACCAGCGGATCAAAAACGTTGGAAAAGACCCAGTTATCCGCATTCTGTGCCGATTTGATCGGATCAAAAGTGGTGCTGTCTTCCCGACGACCAATCGTCAGAACGCCAGCCGCCTGCGCCATTTCACTGACCACACTGAGCGCCAGAAAAACGCTGGCCGCCAACAACTTAACTTGCTTGTGCTTCATCAAAGGATCCCTCAGTCAAAGGAAAAACACTCTTCTCGCCTGCGTGTGTCAGCACGCAGGTCCAGGCGTGATCGGCAATCTGCCGGGTCGGGGGTAATGCGCCGGTGCGGCACTGCACCTGCGCGTAAGGGCAGCGCGGATGAAATGCGCAACCTTGTGGAATGGCAACCGGGCTCGGTGGCTCGCCCGCAAGCGTCTCCTGCGGTAACGGTTTGTCCGGATCGATTTCCGGGATAGCGGAGACCAGCGCGGCGGTATAAGGGTGGCGCGGATGGGTAAATACTGCTTCTGCGGGGCCTTCTTCGACGATCCGCCCAAGGTACATCACCGCCACCCGATCGCACAGGCGGCGCACAATCGCCAGATCGTGGGCGATAAACAGGATCGCCAGCCCCATTTTTTCGCGCAGATCCATCAACAAATTGACGATCTGCCCCTGAATAGAGACATCCAGCGCCGCCACGCACTCGTCGGCGACGATCAACCGAGGTTCGATCGCCAGCGCCCGCGCTATACCTGCCCGCTGGCACTGCCCGCCGCTCAGTTGGCCGGGCCTGGCCGCCGCGTGCTCCGGGCGTAAACCGACTAACGTCAGTAGTTCTTCAACCCGTGCGCTAACCCGGTTGCGCGGCACTTTCTGGTGTACGCGCAGCACTTCGCTGATGCTCTCACCCACCGTTTGTCTGGGGTTAAGCGAGGCGAACGGATCCTGAAAAATCATCGCCGTTTGTAGCCGCAGCCGCGCAACATCACTTTTCAAACCATGAGTAATGCGGTGCCCGTCGAAACGCACTTCGCCATCGCTTATTTTTTCGAGCTGCAACAACGCCCGCCCCAGCGTGCTTTTGCCGCTGCCGGATTCACCCACTAATCCCAGCGTTTCACCCGCGTGGATTTTGAGCGTCACCTGGTTTACCGCATGGACAACACGTTTTTTGCTGAGCAACCCGCCGGAAACCGGAAACGTGACCGAGACGTTATCCGCTTCCAGCAAAGGCCAGTTTGCCGGTGTCGACATTATCCCTCCCGCTGAGTCAGTGGCTGTAACGCGTGGTGGCACGCCGCCGCGTGCGTCAGGCTGTCGCGCGCGAACAGTATCGAAGGCTGCTGCTGGCAAGCGGTGTTCGCCTGCGGGCAACGTGGATGAAAACGGCAGCCTGCCGGGAAGCTCCCCGCCAGCGGCGGCTGCCCGTTGATGGTGACCAGACGCCCCTGCCCGCCTTCGCTGGAGGGCTGGCAATCAATCAGCCCGCGCGTGTACGGATGCAGCGGCTGCGCCAGCACTTCGCGTTTGCCGCCCACTTCGCACAAACGCCCGCCGTACATCACCGCGATGCGATCGCAAGTTTGCGCCACCACGCCGAGATCGTGGGTGATCATCACCACCGCCAGACCTAACTGCTCGCGCAGCGTGGTGAGCAAACGCAGGATCTGCATCTGCACGGTGACATCCAGCGCGGTGGTTGGCTCATCGGCAATCAGCAGCGACGGTTCCGGCGCCAGCGCCACAGCTATCATCGCGCGCTGGCGCATACCGCCTGAAAACTCGTGCGGATAGTTGTTAATGCGGTTTTGCGGATCGGGAATACCCACCTGGCGCAGTAGCTCTTTGGCATCCTCTTTTGCCTGCCGACGGTTAACGCCGAAATGCAGGCGACGGCTTTCGGCAATCTGCTCGCCAATGGTCATCACCGGGTTTAAATGGCTGGCCGGGTTCTGGAAAATCATGCCAATCTCCCGCCCGCGCACCGCCGACATCTGCGCTTCGCTAAGCGTTAACAGATCGCGCCCGCCAAACCACACTTCTCCGCCACTAATCGTCAACCCCTCGCCCGGTAACAGACGCATTAACGCCCGGCAGGTCACGGTTTTTCCGGAACCACTCTCACCCACCAGCCCCAGCATCTCCCCGGCCTGTAGCCGGAAAGAGACCTTATCCACCAGCGCGCAATTGTCCCCACGGGAAATGGTCAGTTGCGAGACGTTTAGTAAAGTCATACGCGCGCTCCCAGTTTGTCGCCAAGGCCATCCGCCAACAGGCTGAATCCCATCGCCAGCAGAACTATCGCCAGCCCCGGAAAAGTGGTTATCCACCAGGCGGTGGTGATAAAACTCTGCCCTTCTGCCACCATCACGCCCCACTCAGCCGTCGGCGGTTGTACGCCGAGGCCGAGGTAGCTCACCGCCGCGCCGTTTAACAGCACCAGCACACAATCCGACATGGAAAACACCAGCGCGCCGGTCATGGCGTTAGGCAACAAGTGGCGAAACAGAATGCGGGCATGACCATAGCCGAGGCTGCGCGCCGCCAGCACAAAATCACGCTGCTTGAGAGTTAACACCTGAGCACGCACCAGCCGGGCGTAAGAGACCCAGCCAACCATCGCCATCGCGATGTAAAAGCTGCCAAGCCCCGGCCCAAGAATGGCGATAATCGCCAGCATCAACACCAGAAACGGGAACGCCAGCACGATATCGATAGTGCGCATAATTAGCGCATCAACCGCACCGCCCAGGTAACCCGACAGCGCGCCGAGCGTGGTGCCGAGCAGAAAGGGGAAGATAACGCCCAGCAGGCAGATTTGCAGATCCACCCGCGCGCCCCACAGCACGCGTGAGAAGATGTCGCGCCCGAAGTTATCCGTGCCAAACAGATGTGTGCTTCCCGGCGGCAGTAAGCTGACTGTCGAATCCTGCATGATGGGGTCAAACGGTGCCAGCCACGGGGCAAACAGCGCGACGCACAGCCACATCCCCACAATCAATAACCCCGCGTTAAGGGCATGCTGCTGCGGAATGGCCCGGCGGCGCAATACGGTCAGTACGCTGATTGCGCTCATAGTTTTACCCTCGGATCCAGCGCCACCGTTATCACGTCGGCCAGTAAGTTGACGACGACCGTGGCAAGGGCAAACACCATTACCACGCCCTGCACTACCATGTAGTCCCGGCTGAAAATCGCTTTTACCAGCAACTGCCCCAGCCCCGGAATGGCAAACACGCTCTCGATCACCACCGTGCTGCCAATCAGCCAGCCGATATTCACCGCCAGCAGGTTCAGCGTTGGCACCAGAGAGTTAGGTAATACGTGACGCCAGAAGATGCGGTTTTCCGGCTGCCCGCGCGCTCTGGCGGCCATCACGTAATCGCTGCTCATCTCCATCAGCAGGCTGGCGCGCAGGTTGCGGATCAACACCGCCGACAGCGCCAACGCAACCGTCAGACACGGCAGCACCATGTGGTGCAACTGCTCGGTAAAATCACTGCCATAACCGGAAACCGGGAACCAACCCAGCACCACGCTAAAAACAATGATCATCATGATGCCCAGCCAGAAGGCGGGGAAACCGAGCCCGGCAGTGGTGAACAGGCGAATAAGTTGGTCGGCGATGCGCCCGCGTTGACGCGCTGCCAGCGCTGCCAACGGCACAGTAAAGATAACGGCCAGCAGCACGCTCCCCAGCACCAGCCACAAGGTAGGTTCGAGACGGGAGTTAATCAGCTTTAGGGTATCGATGCGGTAGACGATCGATTTTCCTAACTCGCCCTGCACCAGATTGCGCAGAAAGTAGCCATACTGTACCCACAAAGGTTCATCCAGCCCGAACTGCGCACGGATCCGCGCCAATGCCGCTGGCGTACTGCGCACACCAAGCAGGATGCGCGCCGGATCGCCGGGGATCGCGCGCACCATCGCAAAGGTGATGATGCTTATTCCCAACAGTACCGGCAGTAGCTGCAGTGGTCGGAATAACAAAAAACGGTAACGGTGCATCAGCATTCTCCTGTGGTGCACGCAGTGTCATGAGGTTAAAAAACCGCCCCGCGATGGTGCACCACTCCCCTGGTTATCTGCGCCCGGCCTTGTTCGTCGGGCGTTTTCTTTACGCTAGCGGCATCAATGGAGGCTGGGTAGTTAGCAAAAATACTAGTTTTGCCCCTCCCGCATGACGGCACCGGAATTGCATGCCTTCATCAATCCGCGGGAGAAGTCTGCACAAAGCGTGCCTGTGACGTGGCACCGTCGACCATGAGGGGGAATGATGCGAATTAACATTGAAAACCCTGCTGCTGCCAATGCCAGCAGGCTTGAAGAGGCATTTTCCGGGCTATTTACCCAGACGCAGGCGCTGGGTTTTGATGCGGTGATTTATGACTACACGCCGGTTCCGCGCTCACTGGAAGGGACGCTTATCACACCGTCGCTGCTGGAGATGCGTAACGTGCCGGAAGATATGCGCCGCTTGTGGTGCGAGCGCGGCTACTACCAGGTCGACCCGGTGCAACATTTTGCGCTGGAGAGTTGTGCGCCGTTTGTCTGGTCTTATCAACGCCCGGACAGCGGCGCACTGTATGGCAGGCTGGATGACAACGCCCAGGAAGTGACGCATTACATGCGTGACCACAATATGCCTTGCGGCGCAACGGTGCCGCTGCATTTGCAACATGGCGGGTTTGTCACCCTCACCGGCATTGTCGCCAGCCAACAACAAGCGCGGGATATCAGCGAGACGCTGGCACAATTAACGTTTATCGTCCACCGTTTTCAGGAATCCGCCTTTCCGCTATTCGACGCGTCGTTGCTCACTTGCCGCCATGTCAAATTGAGCAACCGCGAACGCGAATGCCTGGCGTGGTCGGCTGAAGGATTAACGGCGAAAGAGATTGCCCGCAAGCTGCACCGTTCGGTGGCAACCGTAACGTTGCATCTGAATACAGCGGCGAAAAAACTCGGCGCGACCAACCGCGTGCAGGCGGTGGTGCGGGCGCTGCACTACCGCTTGCTCGACAGCTAAATAACTAGCAATTTTGCTAGTGTTCAGCGCTGCCTTTGGCGTTCTAACCTGAAAGCCAGTTCACTTAACAGGGTAGACGTCAACTATGTACACCATACGTGAAGGCTACGTTCCCTTCCGGGAGTATCAGACCTGGTTTCGCATCTGCGGCGATCTGCAAAACGGGCAGACGCCGCTGGTGGTGGCCCATGGCGGTCCCGGCTGCACCCACGACTACGTTGATGCGTTCAAAGATATCGCTGAAACCGGGCGTGCGGTGATCCACTACGATCAATTAGGTAATGGGCGTTCAACCCATCTGCCGGATAAAAGCTCCGATTTCTGGCAACCGGGGCTTTTTCTTGATGAGCTGAACCATCTGCTGCAAGCATTAGAAATCGCCGACGACTACGCGCTGCTCGGCCAATCCTGGGGCGGTATGCTGGCGGCTGAACACGCAGTGACACAACCGCAGGGGCTAAAAGCGATGGTGATCGCCAACTCACCCGCATCGATGGCGCTGTGGCTGGAGGGTGCGGCGAAGCTGCGGGCGCAATTGCCCCCGGATGTGCAGGACACGTTGTTAACTCACGAGGCAGCGGGCACAGTGGATAGCGCAGAGTACAAAGCGGCAAGCCAGGTATTTTATCAACGCCATGTGTGTCGGCTCTACCCGTGGCCTGCAGAAGTGCAACGCACGTTTGACGCTATGGAGGCCGATCCTACCGTTTACCACGCCATGAATGGCCCCACCGAATTCCACGTTATTGGCAGCATGAAAAACTGGACAATTATCGACCGGTTAAAGCAAGTGCGCGTGCCGACGCTGTTAATTTCCGGGCGTTACGACGAAGCGACGCCGGAAGTGGTGCAACCCTTCAAAGACCATATTACCGGAGCGCAGTGGGTAATTTTTGAATCCTCAAGCCACATGCCCCATGTCGAAGAGCGGCCGCTGTGCATGAAGACCGTCAGCGACTTTTTACTGGCCACATGCTAAGGCTGTTTGCCCGCACCAGGTTGTGTTGTGAAGCGCCGGCCAGGCGCTTTTTTTATGCGCGCATTGCGGTGTAGAGCGAACAAAGCGCCTGCAAACTTTTGGTGCCGGTGCGCTTCATTAAACCGTTGCGCTGCACACTGACGGTAGTCGGGCTGACACCGCGAATGCGGGCGATATCCTCCACCGAATATCCACGCAGCAGCAGGCGCATAATTTGCTGTTCGGCGCTGGTGAATTTAAATGCGCCGTGGTTGTAACCTGGCTGCTGATTCTGTGCAGATAACAGACTCATCACTTCCAGCGCCTGGCGCAGCTCTTCGACGCGTAACCTTTCGGCCAGACATAATTTCACAAGGCCGGGAAAAAGCAGCGACAGCGAGTCAAAGTGACGTTCTGAAGAGATGAAAATAGAGTAGTGCGCGGGCGGACGGGAGAAAAACAGCGAGTACATTTCCACAATGTCCATTCCCGTGGTGACATATATTGTGGGTCCACCATTGCAAAAACGGCTGCCTTTTTCCCTGCTAAGTTGTCTGAGTATTTTCTCAATACCATAAATGAAAAGGCGATCCTTCCCGTAGATAGTCATGTAGGTACTCCAGAGGGTAATGTTTTATTATTTTCCTCTCCGTTAACGGAGGCATGGTCTTTTTTCCTGAATGTGCGGGATGTGTTCAGTCAGATCAAGCGTGATTCTGGCTCGTTTAATGTCTGTTTAGTTTGCAACAACATAAATCACCCTGATTTTCCTTTCTGTACTCTCCCTGATTTGCCCAGTGTATTGCATTTTGTGTCAAATGTTCGTCTTTTATTCCAGGAATAAATTTATTCAGCTATTTATTTACTACTACAAACCATACAAAAACACATACATACACCTATGTATGCAATCAATTTAATTTACTGATTTTAAATGATTTATTATCATTAGGATTATCTTTATAACCGGCTAAAGAATAATTTTTATTCTACTTTTAAATGTTCGATCTCAGTCTCAAAACATCATTTCAAATTGTGTAAAAGTCCGTTCCAGTTGATAGGATAAAGATATCTTGATGCAGACAAAACCGTATTTTGTGTGGTGAATCCCCCTAAGCGGAGGGGTCATGCTGATATGAGGTCATTCTCAATAAAGTTTCATTTTTATGGACGGATTGGGGAGATCGGCACCCAATTCACCGGGAGGCACCCGGCACCACACGCCACTTTAAAAGTAGCATTAACGTTGCTGTCGCTATCAATAATGACGACAACGAAACTATATTTGGCATAATTATTATGCTTGCTAATTATATGAACTTGCAATGAGAGCGAATTAACCATTCCTCTTTGAATTAAAACTATCTGCATTTTTCGCAGAGAACATCTTGTACCTTTTGACTATAAATAATAGGGGATATTATGTTGCGCACTTTGTTATTAGTTACTGTACCTTTTATCAGTATTGCCGCCCAAGCGGTAACATTTGATTATCGCCATGAATTAAATGATAGTGGCGGTAATAACCACAAAGATCGTTTATTAATGTCGCACCGTTTTGCTAACGGCTTTGGTTTATCGCTGGAAGGCAAATGGAAAGGTTCGCAAAATAAAGATAAGGCATATCACGAGACGGTGAGTAATGGTACCGAAGTGGTGGCCAGCTATGTTTATAAAATTAACCCCACCTTCCAGATTGAGCCAGGTTTCTCACTCGACAGTAGCTCCACGGCGAACAACTATCGCCCGTACCTGCGCGGCAAAGTGAACTTTAGCAATGATGTTGGCGCAACGCTGCGCTACCGCCCCTATTTCAAACGTAACTCCAACAACATCGGCACGGCAAAAGACACCAGCGAAAACGGCTATAACCTGACCGCCGCAGTGTCGTGGAAAATTTTCGGTGATTACCAACTCGATTACGAACTGGATTACAAACACGCCACGTCCGCCGGCGTGCTGATTGCAGATAATGAAAACTACGACTGGACGCACGATCTCAAACTGACATACAAACTTGATAAAAACTGGTCGCCATATATTGCCGTGGGCAACGTTTCCGGTAGCAAATATACCGATGAGCGTCAGACTCGTTATCGTGTCGGTGTGAAATATAATTTCTAATAAATAATTGCAGGGTAGCAAACATAAATAAGGGTTTCGGTAGAAATCCTTATTTTTATCTAAGAGGCGAATAATGAAACTGTCAAAAATAGCACTGGCGGTCAGTCTTCTCGGTATCTTCTCCTGCACGGCATTTGCGCAGGAGAGTGCACGATTAAGCAGCGTCAAAGCGTTTGCCGATACGGTCATCGATAAAGCCGGTGACAAACATCACAGCAATGTGCCGCTGCTGGCGGATGGCGTTGATCCACGCACTGGTAAGCAGATGGAGTGGGTCTTTCCGGATGGAAAAACGGCGGTGCTGTCGAACTTCTCCGCGCAGCAGAATCTGATGCGCGTGCTGGTTGGCCTGAGCAACCTGACGGGTGACGCGAAGTATAAAAAACGGGCGGAAGATAATGTCCGTTACTACTTCCAGCACTACCAGGACAAAAGCGGGCTGCTGTTATGGGGCGGGCACCGTTTTATCGATCTGAAAACGCTCGAGCCGCAAGGGCCAAGCGAAAAAGAGATGGTCCATGAACTGAAAAATGCCTACCCCTACTACGACCTGATGTTTGCCGTGGACAAACCGGCAACCGCACGCTTTATCCGCGCGTTCTGGAACGCTCATGTTTACGACTGGAAAATTCTAGAAACCAGTCGCCATGGCGAATATGGCAAAGAGATGGGCAAACTATGGGCCAGCCACTTTGAACAGCAACCGCCGTTCTTCGCCACCAAAGGGCTGAGTTTTCTTAATGCTGGCAACGATTTAATTTATTCTGCTTCGCTACTTTATCAATACGATGGCGAGAAAGGCGCGCTTACCTGGGCGAAGCGGTTGGCGGAACAGTATGTATTGCCACGCGATAAAAAGACCGGGTTGGGTGTTTATCAGTTTACGCAAGCGCTGAAACGCGCCGAAACCACCGACGACACCGATACCAACTCAAAGTATGGCGACCGTGCGCAGCGCCAGTTTGGCCCGGAATTTGGCGCCGACGCGCTGGAAGGCAACATGATGCTGAAAGGCCGCACCAGCACGCTCTACTCCGAAAACGCCCTGATGCAGTTAGCGCTGGCAAAATCGCTGGGTGCCGATGGCAACGACATCAAAAAGTGGACGCTTGATGGCCTGAAAGCCTTTGCGCATTACGCCTATGATGAGAAAACCAACACCTTCCGCCCGATGCTGGCAAACGGCACCGACTTGTCGAACTACACGCTGCCGCGCGACGGTTATTACGGCAAGAAAGGCACGGTGTTAAAGCCTTATCCGGCGGGGAATGAATTCCTGCTCTCTTATGCCCGCGCCTGGACACTGGCACCGGATGCCGAGATGTGGAAAGTGGCGCGCGGCATTGCCAAAGGCCAGGGGCTGGGTGATATCGGTGAACCGGGCGGTAAAAACAGCAAGCTGGATTTGAACACCAAAAACAGCGAGCCCTATGCCATCTTTGCGCTGATCGATCTGTGGCAATCCACCGGCGACAAAGGCTATCTGACGCTGGCCGATAAGGTGGCAGACAATATTCTGGCGACGAAACGGCTGAATAACTTCTTTGTTGATGATCCGCAGTACATTTATGCCAATGTCGACAATATCGCGCCTTATGCATTGCTGGCGCTGGAAGCGGCCATGCGCGGCAAACTGGATGCGGTCGCGCCATTCATCAACGGCGCAGGCTTTACCGAAGGCGCGTATCTGCTGGCAGATGGGACCGTACGCTACTCCACCCGCGATGATGAGTTGTTCATGCTCAAACCGGGTGAGCAGTTGAAACCTAACGGTAAAAAGTGATCCCCTCACCTCTCACGGCGCGCCCGTGAGAGGTTTTCATCCGCATCCTTTTTCCCTTCACATGGTATTCTGGCGGCGATCATGACGCCTTTACAGGAATACCCGATGCGATTCGCTTTGAGCTTACTTTTCGCGTTATACCTTCCCTTCGTCAGCGCCACGGATGCGCAGAAAAGTGTCGCGGCTTTTTATCATTACTATTTGCATGCGTTCGATACCACTCCCCCGCCAGAGATGGTACAAAAACCCGAGATGCGGGCCTGGGTGATGGAAAAATTGTTGACGCGCATTGCCACAGTGTATGAGATGCCCGAACAGGAGTTTCTCGACGCGGATTATTTCACCTATACCCAGGATTACTCCCCGGATTGGATCCCCCGGCTGAAAACCACACCGGCGAAAACCAACGGCAACAGCCAGGTGGTCGATGTCTGGCTCGGTGTAGAAGAGAATAAATCACAACATTTGCAGGTCTGGACGCGTAAGGAAACAGGCGTCTGGAAGATCTGGCGCGTGGTCAATATCACCGATAATTACGAACAAAAACTTTATTAATCACAGCGATGCCGGATATATTCCTCCGGCATTTCCCTCGTTTATTATTAGCATGCAATTTTATTTCCCACTGATTAAATAAGATAGCGACCTTATTATCCGGCCACTAAGAAATAACCATCAAATTGAATTTAATAACACTTAACTCAAATCAAAATATCGGTAGACGATCAAAATAACCTTTTCAAGTTATTGGTGAAAAATAATGGATGTTTATTATTTATTGAGATAACTTATGTGATCGAAGTCCAGGAATAATATTCTACACTCTGATTAATTATATTTAAGTTGATTGATATCAACATCCATAAAATAGAACATCTTTTCAAAAAGTTAAAAGACCGTTTTATTAACGCCAATCGCGTTCTGGTCAAAATGTCATGGAGGGTGAAATAGCCAGAGAGCTGGGCCAATGCCAACCTGAAGGGTAATTTCTATTACCGGGGACACATCATGAAAATACTTCGCGACATAACGATCCGCAAAATGCTGCTCATCATTTTAACGCTTTTCAGCATTATTTGGGGACTGGCAACCGTCCTGACATTTCACAACTTTTCGACCATTGACCAATTACTGTCGCAAAACGCCGGGCAAAAAAATGTCTACGCCTTGTTGGTGAAAGGAAATGATCAATATTTCCGCACCGTAACCCGCATGCTGCGCGCCATGGATTACCAGCAAACCGGCGATGATGAAAATGCGAATAAGACATTCGCCTCCGCTGAAAAAGCACTGGCCATTACCCAGGATATGCTGGCGAAGTTTCGCGCCAGCCAGCACCCAGGTGTCGATAGTGAAACCGTTGCCGCAATGATCCGCGACTGGGACGCCCTGCTCAACAACGGCATTGTACCAATGCTGAATGCAGCCAAAAATAAACAGCCGGATACCTTTCGCGACTTATTTCGTAAAACCTATCCGCCGCTGAGCGTACAGTTTGGCGCAACGGCGGAAAAATACACGCAAGCGATCCAGTCCAACGATTTACTGGATCAAACACAGGAACAGGTGATCTTTAATAAATACGTGCTCGCTGCCGCCTTAATTGCCGGTATCCTCACGCTGCTTCTCACCGACCGCTACCTGGTGAATTTCCTGGTCAAACCGCTGCGCATGATCCAAAAACACATGGAAACCATGGCCGCCGGTAAACTGAGTAACGAATTGCACGAATTTGGCCGTAACTGCCCCGGACAACTGATTCCCTTCATTCGCACCATGCAAGAGAGCCTGAGAACCACGGTGGAAACTATTCAGGATAGTTCGACCAGTATTTACCGCAGCACGAATGAAATCAGAGAAGGCAACGAGGAGCTCTCCGGGCGTACCGATCAGCAAGCGGCCGCGCTGCAACAGACCGCCGCCAGCATGGAAGAGCTCACCTCAACCGTGCGTAACAACGCGGAGAACGTGCGCGAAGCCCGTAAACTGACGGAAAACGCTCAGCAGACCGCGCAAAAAGGTGGCGAAATCACCGCGACCGTGGTGAAAACCATGCACGGGATTTCCGAAAGCTCGCAGAAAATTGCTGATATTACCAACGTGATCAACAGCATTTCGTTCCAGACCAATTTGCTGGCACTGAACGCGGCGGTTGAAGCGGCACGTGCCGGGGAGCAAGGCCGTGGATTTGCCGTGGTAGCCAGTGAAGTCCGTGCGTTGGCAAGCCGCAGCGCACAGGCGGCAAAAGAGATCGAAACGCTGATTCATGAATCCGTCTCCCGCGTTAGAACCGGGGCCGAACAGGTTCAGGAAGCCGGTGGCGCAATGGCGGTAATTATCAACTCGATCGAACATGTGAATAAATTAATGACGGAGATTTCCGTCGCCTCCGATGAACAAAGCCGTGGTATCGACCAGATTGGCCAGGCAATGACCGAAATGGACGGCGTAACACAGCAAAACGCCGTGCTGGTGCAGGAAGCGAAAGCTAACGCTGTCTCGCTGGAAAAAGAGGCTGAACGCCTGAACAAAACCATCGCCATGTTTGATTCTGGCATGAAAGAGAACCGCCGGGGTGCGCAGCCGGGCAGAAGCACGGTACGTCAATCGCCGCAGCTGGCGCTGGCATCCACATCAACAGGTGAAAGCCGCGATAACTGGCAATCCTTCTGAGTCCATTTCTGCTCTTTCACCACGCCCGAAGCTTCGCGCTTCGGGCTTTTTTATTTGTATTACAATCACCTATCATGCTTATTACGCTGTGATTTTGATAAATGGCGGAAATATATCGGTGTGCTAAATTTCTCTGTAGACAAATACGGGAGGGATAACGCATGAAGTTCAATGATGAGCACACGGGACTCATTGGATTAGCCATCGGCGCGGCCGTGATCGGCCTCGTTTCAGAACGCAAAGCCATCAGCCGTGACAGCATCGTGCAGGAGATTGAACGGCAAGGCAGAAGCAGGGGCGATGGCGTAGAAGATGACGTATTCCTCGAGGCGGCAGAGTTGGTTCGTAAAGGGGTGTAGCGCACCAACAACGGTGAGCCTGACGGAATGGCAAGCTCACCGATTCATGCTTTATTTAACCGTTCCTTTCACTCCGTGCGGTTCGGCACGGCGGTATTGCGGCGCGATATGTACCGCGCCGTGCAAAGCGGCGGCGGCGTGCCACGGCCAGCGTGGATCGTAGAGCGCGCCTCTTGCCAGCGCGATAAGATCGGCCTCTCCTTGCTGCAAAATATCTTCTGCATGCTGTGGTTCGGTAATCAACCCCACGGCGATAACCGGCATACGGGTCTGCTGGCGCAACGCGTTGGCAAACGGCACCTGATAACCCGCCGTCACCTTAATGCTTTGCAACGGTGAAAGCCCACCGCTGGAGACGTGAACATACGCGCCGCCCAGGGCTTCAATTTTTTTCGTCAGCACCACCGATTGTTCCAGATCCCATCCGCCTTCTACCCAGTCAGTCGCCGAAATGCGAATGCCTACGGCAACGGAAGCCGGTACCGCTTCACGCACGGCGCGAAATACCTCTTGTGTGAAACGAAGGCGATTTTCAAGGCTGCCGCCATATTCATCGCTGCGCTGGTTGGAAAGCGGCGAGAGAAACTGATGCAGCAAATAACCGTGCGCCGCGTGGATTTCAATCACCTCGATACCCAACGCCACCGCACGCAAGGCGCTGGCGACAAACGCTTGTTTAACCCGTGCCAAATCTTGTTCCGTCATTTCAAGCGGCGGGCGTTCTGCTGGATCGTGCGCCAGCGCGGAAGCAGAGATCGTTTGCCAGCCGCCCTCTTGCGGCGAAAGCTGTTTTCCGCCCAGCCACGGCGCGCTGACCGACGCCTTACGCCCGGCGTGACCAAGCTGGATGCCGATTTTCACCGGCGAGTACTGGCGAATATCGTCCAGCACCACGCGCAGCGCCTGCTCAGTTTCGTCATCCCACAGGCCGAGATCCTGCGGCGAAATTCGCCCTTGCGGCTCAACGGCGGTGGCTTCGATGATCAGCAGCCCGGCACCGGAGAGCGCCAGGTTACCTAAATGGATCCGATGCCAGGCGGTCGCTTTCCCTTCCTCGGCAGAATACTGGCACATCGGGGCGATAACGATGCGGTTATCCAGCGCAACGTCACCAATATTAACTTCTGTGAATAATTTGCTCATATCTCATCCTTTTCCGGTTTCGCAAATGGCGCTCCCGGACGGCAACAGTGTGAATGGTTTGCATGACTTTCAGCCAATTTTCCGGGCTTGTCTTTGGCGGCACGTGCCCTTTTCACGGCATTTACCTTTGATAACACAATGAAATGACTGACGAATTATAGCTGCGTGACGCCGCGTGCTGCGGCCTCATCCCGCCATCTCAACAACAAAGAATAGTCTTGTCGTGCGACCACACTAAAACCACCAATCAACGCCCTGGCACATATTTCGCCAAAACGCGCGTCGCTGACCAGTTGCTGCAACGCCTCTCTTATTGATGCAAGCGTGGCGGCGCTGCTTCGTTGCGCCGTGATCAGCGGTAACCCCGGCGCTGACGGGCTTTGCGCTATCACACACAGCCCATGCAACAGCGAGGGTTCGTCGCGTTGCAATAAGGCCAACGTCACGCAGTCGATGGCAGCGATGTCCGCCGTACGGTTGCCCAGCGCCACCAGCGATTGCCGGTGGCTGCCGCTGAAATGGGGAGCATCGGCGAAAAAGCGTCCTTCGCCCGGAAGCTGCGAAACCAGATAACGCAGCACGTTATAACCTGATTGCGAATCGGCGGAATTACACACCACGCGACGCCCGCGAAAATCCGCGAGCGAAGTACCGCGATCCTCATCACGCGCCACCAGCAGGCTGCGATAGCGAAAACCTTCACAGCCCGACGCAAGATAGTGGAAGCAGCCAACAAGCTGCACATTCGGTAATTGCGTAACCAGCGGGTAGCCACAGGTCTGGCTGAGCAGCACATCATCACGCCGCCAGTGAGCAAGGAGCTCACCTTGCGGCCAGAGTTGCTGCGCCTGTAGCCCGCGTTCCGCCAGCAGTTCACACAAAGCCTGACCCAGCGCTACTGTTTCTGGTGGTGCGACGTTATACATCGGCAGGGAAAGGTTATTCACTGCGTACTTTGCTTGCAGGGTGTGCATTGACCTCTACCGGGGTAAAGAAAAACCGTCGTAACCATTCACTATAGCCGCGCACCAGAAACCCGCTATTGCGTTGCTGGTACGCTGCTTTGTCACGCAGGTAAACCGTTCGCAAGCCGTACCACGGCACAGCGGGCAGATCGTGATGCACGGAATGGTAGTTGAGGTTAAGAAACAGCAGACGCCACGGCCACGCGGCTTCATTGATCACCGAACGCGCTAACGGATCATCTGCTGCGCGGTGTTCGAGAAAAGAACGGACTTTCGTGATAGCCAGCGCCGGGTAGCTGACCATCAGCACAAACCAGACAATGGAAAAATCACAGTGGATAAGCCAGGCGAAGGTCACAACCAACAGCGCAACGTGTACCAGCCACATCAGCATGGTTTTACCTTGCCGCAAGCGAAACGCCGCCACCATTCCCACCAGCAAGTGCGCAATATCCAACGCCGGTGCCAGCAGTAAACGGCCAGCAAAGGTGTTACGCAACTGAATCAGTTTTCGCTGCCAGCGCGTCAGGCGATGCCAGTGTTGAGTGGAAAAATAGTAGGATTCCGGGTCATCCTCCGGCAACGTCAGCAAGTGTGTGCGGTGGTGAGCCAAGTGTGAATCACGATAGATCCCGTACGGATACCACACCGCCAGCGGCATTAACCCCAATAATTGGTTAAACCTCGCCCAGCGCGTGGGGTGCCCATGGATGAGCTCATGCTGCACCGACAAATACCAGGTGGTGAAGAGGATCAAAAGCGCGGTTGCAGGCAGCAGGCCGAGCGTTTTCCAGTGTGCGAGCGTACCGAACCAACCGCCATATACGGTAACAATCACCAGCCAGGTCGGCAACTCGCTGCGCCACAGCCAACTGCGCGATAACCGCCGGACGGCTGCTCGCTGTTGTTCATTTAAATAAACCGCGCTGCTTGTCGCCATTCACTCGTTCACTCCCCGCATTCTCATGTCGCCACGATGTGAGAGAACGCCGGAAATAACAAAGTATTTAAATGGCTTAGCTATTGCTGAAAATCGCTTAATACGGCGGCATCTCAGACCACTTTGCCACGCGGATCATCAACCTGTTGTTGCCGCTGGCCCCTCTGGCACCACGGCATCAATAAGGGTGTACCTGCCCTCGGGTGAACGCGGTAGTAAGCGCTAACCACACGCCTGTAGCTGGCAGTTTGTCATGGTCGGCGCTGGAAAAGTGCAGACTTGCAGAGGCGTTCATGCTGCTTCCTTAACGGACGATGAATTATGCGCGGTTTCACTGCGTGTCGCATCGTTACGGCGTGTTGATAAATACCCAAATGCTGGCAAGCCGACCATCGCGCACGGTGAAAATATCTTCGCCGCGTATCAGGTTCGGATTTTCCTGCGGGCCATAACCCCAGGTAACGCGCCCTAAACCATGGTTCCACGTCACCGAATCAGGTGTGAACGAAAACTCAGGATGCTCACGTTGCACACGAGAAATCAGTGCCGCAACGTTCTGGTATCCAGTTGCCACATCGGCGTAATCCGCAACGAAAAAATCATCGGTATAGACCTCAGAAAAGGTGGCGATCTGTTGTTCAGGGTACGCGCCATTCCAGATAACAAAATGCTTGTCGATCAGCTGCTGAGCGACCAAAAGTGCTGAAGCGTGCATGTTCTGCTCCTGCGTTACGGGCTGGCACAGCGACGGCCAGCCCGGCGTGGTGAATTAAATCTGCGCCATGCCGCCATCAACGAACAGCTCAGCGCCATTGATAAAGCTGGAAGCGTCCGACGCGAGAAACGCCACCACTTTGCCAATCTCTTGCGGTTCACCTAAACGGCCCAACGGAACCTGGGCTGCCAGCGCGTCAAACAAGCCCTGACGATGCTCATCCGGCACCAGATCACCCAAACCTGGCGTGCGGACAGGCCCCGGGCTGACCACGTTAACGCGGATACCGCGACCTTGCAGATCCAGCGCCCACGAGCGGGCAAAGTTACGAACCGCCGCTTTGCTGGCGCTGTACACGCTGAAACTGGCGGTGCCTTTCACTGATGTCGTCGAGCCGGTGAGAATAATCGATGCGCCATTCACCAACAGCGGCAGTGCTTTTTGCACGGTAAACAGCACGCCGCGCACGTTGGTGGCGAAAATGCGGTCGAAATGTTCTTCGGTAATCGCCCCCAGCGGCAACATATCGCCGCCACCCGCGTTGGCAAACAGAATGTCGAGCCGCCCGGCGCTTTTCGCAATCTGGGCAAAGACAGCGTCAAGATCCGCCATTACCGAAGCATCGGCACGAATCCCCGTAGCGCTGGAACCAATGCGTTCAACTGCTGCGTCCAGCTCCGCCTGCCGACGACCAGTAATAAAGACGCGCGCGCCCTGCTCTACCAGTTCTTGTGCAGTCGCCAGACCAATGCCGCTTGTCCCACCAGTTACCAGTGCGATTTTGCCATTCAGTTGCGTACTCATATTCTCATCCTCGGTTCAGTTAAGGAATGTCCCAGCGGCAAACCAGGTTGCCGTCTCAGGTATGGCGCTACTCTACCTTTCACGGTTTTATTGAAAAATACCGAAAAATGAAAATGACTATTCACTGCTGTGTATAATCAACCTCACACCGACGGAGGAACTCGCATGGATCAATTACTGGCAATACGCGCTTTCGCCCGCGTGGTCGAAGCGGGAAACTTTACCCGCGCGGCAGATTCGCTGGAGATGCCCAACGCGACATTGAGCAAACTGGTGCAAGAGCTGGAAGCGCACCTTGGCGTGCGGTTATTGCAGCGCACCACCCGTCGCGTAACGGTGACTCCGGAAGGGCGCGACTATTATGAAAAAACGACCCGTATTCTGCGCGATCTCGAAGATGTCGACGGATCGTTCAATGCCGCACGCGGCACGCCAGGCGGGCAGCTTCGCGTCGATATTGGCGGCTCCACGGCGAAAGATGTGTTGATCCCCGCGCTGCCGGATTTTCTGGCGCGTTATCCAGATATTCGCCTCGATTTAGGCGTTGCCGACCGAGCCGTGGATTTGATCAGCGATAATGTGGATTGCGTGATCCGTGGTGGGCCACTGGATAGCTCCTCGCTGATTGCCCGTCGCATTGGCTCCGCCCCCCTCATCACCTGTGCAACGCCGGAATATTTGAAAACATTTGGTACGCCTGCTTACCCGGACGAGCTAAAGAACGGCCACCGGCTGGTCAGCTACCTTTCGCCGCAAACCGGCAGGGCTTTCCCGTTGCGTTTTGAGCGCGATGGCGAAAAAACTGAAATTAAAGTTGCGCACCGGATTGGTATCAATGAGAGCAATGCGCATCTTGCCGCCGGGTTGGCGGGATTAGGGATTATCCAGACCTTCAGTTACTCACTCGGTGCAGCGCTAAAAGCAGGCACGCTGGTGGAGATCCTGCGCCCATGGCGACCAGAGCCGTACCCTTTTCATGTGGTGTATCCACAAAACCGCCACGTTACTCATCGTCTACGTGTGTTTATTGACTGGCTGTTGGAGATATTTCCCCAGCGAGTGAGCAAATAACCACAAAATAAGCCTGAGTAGATAAATGGCACCGCGTAAACATCGTGGAAACACGCTGAACGCAATATCCATTCCCGTCATGCAAATAACCTCTCGCGTAAATAATAGCCGTGGCTGCACGCAGCCTCGTTACGCCTGAAAAATGGCCTTTAGCCGTGGTTTTTCACCACAACATACATCGCCGCGTTAGATTTATCTGTAAGCGACAAAATAGGCTTCATAACCCTATAAAATTCCGCAGTGAACGTGACTTCCCTGTTGTGCCAGATATCCATTCTTCCTCCATTCTTCCATCATAATTAAATGTGATCCTGCCGCTTCATTCAGCTTATGGTGCGCAAATTCTATTTACTTAAGAAACGACTCATAACCAAAGCCAGCAACCGCGCGCGTTGCTCTCTCTTTTAGACGAAACGTCATGTTGAAAAAATGCAAAATTATCGCTGGATTCGCGGTTTCTCCTTTTAGGCTTCACGCCACATCCACATATAAAATCAACACCATTCGTTCTGCAGAGCAACTGCGTGTCGACGCGCTGCGTCCTGAGCTTGTAAAAACCAGAGAAGAAGCCATATCCACCAAAATTGTACAAACCCGAATGAGGGTTAACCAAACTGTTAGTAAGGAAATAGAGCGAAACCAGCGGCAATTACGCGCGCCAGTTCCGTGGCGGAAAGTTATCGCCGAACGGAAATACCCACGACAAAAACGGCAAGCGAACAGTGAAACACTGAGTAGTGATTATCGCGAGCACGCTTATGCATGTTTTACCATTAATGCCAGTCAGGTTTGTCCGATGCCGGATATAAAGTCATTGAATATCACCAAAGGTGAGCGCGACCAGGCGACCAATACAGTCATCAACAGTGCACTGATTCAACACCGCCTGGACGGCGAGACTCGGGAAGGTAAAACCTACGGCGGCGCAACTAACGCCCACGTAGAAATGGAGATCAGAACATTGTCCGGTAAATATGACGACACCTGGCAACAGGGGAATACACAACGGGAAAGTACGGTGTCACAAAATGCACGCCGCGAACGCACCGGCTATTTTGAACCCGCGGAGAACCCAATATCCCCCAACCTGGTCGTGAAGATCCGTTTTACTAAGCCCCAAAACGTAACACCGGGGCGTTTTAGCCTATCCGTTATTGCACAGGTTGCGCATTGCATTCCATGTTACCGCTCGTTTTCTCGCAGACTGAGTCCTGTAAAAAATAGGATGGCGATAACGCTTAACAGTTTCAGTTTAATATCAGCGAAGCACGCTAGCAGGATAAAACCCGCCCCCCATCATTTATGCGACACGCTACGTGCGCCGCAACAAGCGATATCCACTAACGCAATTATTACTGTCTGTAATTAAAAGATGAGTATGAAAAAGAAACTACAACTGACGGTCAATAAGGTGGATTTTTATGACTTCCGATATGAACTTGAGCGTGCCGTGCTTGCCACCAATCGAGAATATTCTCAACAGTGCCTGACGCGGGCAAAATTTCTTAGCTACCTATTGTGTAGAAACCTGAGTCATCAATATGTGGTCATGTTTAATGAAACATTTAGCAGTGCTGAAATTGCCGCTTGCGCTAACGCAAATCAAAAAGAAAAAACGCGTCAGTTCAGAGATAACTTTTACCGTTTGAAACAGGCGCTATACCTGTAATGACCGATCATTAAGAAAAATCTGCCCCTGGCAAGCGAAAGTCAATGCAAAGATATAGGTTATTTCATGATGAACAAGCGGCATTTACTAACGATTCCGATAAAAATAACCCTTAAATTCTGTGGCTTTTTTAATGCCGCATTGTTACTAAATTACGCTTAGCAAGATACCTACAAAGTCATAGGGTTGCACAATCACATATATATTTGCTAAAACCTATAATTCCGTATTGATTTTTATGTCATTATCACTAAAAATTAATTCCGATAGATTATTCATTTTTCCGCACACGGAGTGACGCTATGTCAGAAGCACTTAAATCACTTAATAACATTCGCACCCTGCGAGTTCAGGCCCGTGAGCTTACCCTTGAAGCTCTTGAAGAGATGCTTGAAAAACTGTCAGTTGTTGTTGAAGAACGTCGTGAAGAAGAATCTTCTCTACGTAAAGAACAAGAAGAGAAAGAAGCCAAGCTGGCTGCGTTTCGTCAAAAACTGCTGGATGAAGGTATCGATCCAACCGAACTTTTATCCTCGCTGAAAGGACAAACGACGAAATCAAAATCTGTTCGTGCGCCGCGCCCTGCCAAATATAAGTATATTGATGAAGACGGCACGGAAAAAAGCTGGACCGGTCAGGGCCGCACACCGAAAGTGATTGCCAAGGCACTGGAAGACGGTAAAAAACTGGAAGATTTTGCCATCTAAAAATAAAGGGTTTTCTTTATCCCACCCTGCATTTTTATCGCTTTCTAACGCAACATCTGCATGCGTTATTGTTCCCCGCCGTTCCGGCGGGGATTCTGTTTTTGTCGTTTAAAAGACCACTTCAGCCTGCACACCAAAACTTATTTGATAATCCTTACCGTCGTTAAAGGTCTGGCTATCGATCTCATGTTCTAACGCTTTCAGGTAAGTACTATAGAGGCGAAATTCCGGTCGGGAATTAAGAATGCTGGTATCCACTTTATACACCTGCGCCAGCGTCACCTTATAACCAGATTCATCCCATGCGGAATTATTGACACGATTTTTCTGTGTGAAATACCCCAACTCCAGCGCAGTCTGCATGTTTTGGTTCCAGATCCATGACGGACGAATAACAGCACGGGCGGTGGTAAAGTCCGTATGCGCCCCGGTATATGTCGAGTAAAGATCGTGGCCGCGACCATACACCAGCGCGTGCGCCATGATTATCTTCTCACCCAGATAGAACTCCCCCTGATCCACTAAC
The DNA here is from genome assembly GCF_042788095.1 of Kosakonia sp. YIM B13571. NCBI lineage: Bacteria > Pseudomonadati > Pseudomonadota > Gammaproteobacteria > Enterobacterales > Enterobacteriaceae > Kosakonia > Kosakonia sp. YIM B13571. The sequence continues at coordinate 704,712 of NZ_JBHZPL010000001.1, forward strand.
CGCCAACCAATACCACCGCTGTGAATACCGTAGTAAGAACTGTTGTAATCAAAATCCGGATTGGCGCTGGAAATATTCATAAACTGGCTGGCAAGGGAGTTATTTGCCACTTGCAACGTCAATTCATTTGAGCCTTTCAGAATCGGGTTACGCAAAATCGCCTGTCCAAGCCAGGAAGATTTCACCTGATAATAGTCATTATCCGCCTGCGCTTTTTTCTGCTCATCCGTCTGGTTAGCAAACGCATATTTTGCCCCCAACTCCAGCGTCGTATTTTCTGTGACAGGGAGGTTTTTGTAGCGAACTTCAGCGATATTGACGTTAACCTGCGTGGTATCGCTACAGCTGGAAGAACCTGCGGCACAGACCGTGCTGTAATTATCAATATCGTTCCGCGTTATTGCCATACTGAGTGCGCCAACCGGCAGCTTCCAGTTTTCTATCCCTACACCGGCACCGGAAAGTGTGCGATTGCTTTTCCAGTCCAGAAGCTGAATTTCATATTGTGGCAATGTATGTTTCCCCACCCACACCGACGCCTCTGGCGCAAAAGGAAGGAGCCCGTTGCCTTCAACATAGAGCTTACTCAGTTTCCCCATACCGCCGCCGGACATCCCTTTTTCAAAGGATTCATTGCTCTGGGTTAACCCGAGATCGCCCTCAAATTGCACGTTCGCCCAGATAGATTTATCGCCATCGCGCCATGCCCGTTTTTTTAAGGACAAGTTATACCAACCGTCATATTCGTTACCAAAACGCCCAAGTGAGCCCACTGCCCAGGATTTTGGTCCGCCATTGGTGGTGGTTGCCCACCCCGAGCGGAAATAGCCGGAATATTTAAAGCCGGTATCGTCCTGCACATATTGGCTTATTTTTTTCAGTGTCCCTGGCGATAGCTCCGGCTCCGTTTTCGCTTGTACTGCCGTCGCCTGCACCGTCGCACTAGATTGCGCTACAGGCACGGCTGACGAGGCAACGTTGCGTTGCTGCGCGTGATCTTTTTCTTCATAGGCTTGCAGTTTCTGCTGCGTAACGCGCAACTGCGCTTCCAGCGCCGCCATGCGTTGTTCAAGCGTTAGCGGCTGCGCCATTACCCCGCTGCTTGCGCCGTAACAGGATAATAACGCCACGGCAATACACGTCTTTTTAGAAATTATGTTGTTCATCTTCATGAGTTCCCCTCGGTATTGCCCCCAGAAAACAAAAAGACCCGCAACCGGCGGAAAATGCTCCGTCAGTTGCAGGTCTCGCCTGAATAAAATCAGTAACGTCCTGTGGGGGTAGTTCAATTAACGCATAAACACGTTTTTTAATAGGTTGCGGCGACAACCGCCCTCACCGCAAATAGCCTCCCGCGAGTAGCGAGAGTTATACCAATAGCGCCATGACCGGCTCGCCAAAGCGGGAATGGGATTTATCGCTAATGTGTAATTCGCGCCAGGCTTCGCTGTTGGTGATGACCACCGGCGTCACCGTGTCATAACCCGCCTGCTTAATTTCATCGAGATCGAAGGTCAGCAGAAGCTGGCCTTTTTTGACTTCATCGCCTTCATTCACCTGCATATGGAAATATTGCCCCTCAAGTTGCACGGTATTAATCCCGACGTGGATCAGTATTTCCGCACCCGCCGTGGAGCGAATGCCAATGGCATGACCGCTGGCAAAGGTGCTGGCAATCTGGCCGTCGACCGGGGAATAAACCCGCCCTTCATCCGGAATAATGGCAAAGCCCGGCCCGACAATACCTGCCGAAAAGACGTTGTCATCCACTTCAGTCAGTGGGATTAACGCACCAGAAACCGGTGCGGTAATCTGCTCAGGAGCCAGCGCAGCGGTTTTCGGTGCTACCGGTTGATGCACGGTATTCTTTTTTCCACTTGCCGACGCGTCAGGTATCGCTTGCACGGAAGGTTCGTCAAAACCAACAATCAGCGTCAGCACCAGGCTGCCAATAAACGCGACGGCGCAGCCAATAAGAAAGCCGATAAAACCATCGCCATAGAAAATAGGCAGCGTCAGCAACCCCGGTATGCCCATTGAAATTGCCGAGCTTTTGGCATACCCCACCACCGCACCGCCAAAAGCCGCCGCGATCACCGCGCAGATAAACGGTTTTTTCAGTTTCAACGTGACGCCGTAGACACCCGGTTCAGTAATGCCGAACAACGAGGCAATAAAGGTACTGCCCGCCAGCGCTTTCAGCTTTTTGTCTTTCGCTCTCAGCATCACCGCCAGTAACGCACCGGACTGGGCGAAAACCGAGGGGCTGGAGGCAGCTTTGAGAAAACTGTGCCCCATCACCGAAATGTCGTTGATAAAGACGGTAACAAAGCCCCAATGTACGCCAAAAATCACCAGCACCTGCCAGGCGGCCGCCATCAGCGCGCTGGCAATAATTGGGTTGAAGCCGTAAATCGAAACAAATAAAGACGCGACAACCTCACTGATCGAAATGCCAATCGGCCCGATGGTCATTAATGTGAGCGGCACCATCAACGTCAGCAGGAAAAACGGCGTCAGAATATTGCGCACGCTTTCATGAATATGGCGATTAAGGAAGCGTTCAATTATCGACATCAGCCAGACGCTGAAAATAATCGGGATTACCGAACCGGTATATTTCATCATCACCACCGGCAGACCAAAAAAACTCACCGGCTGGCCGCCATCAAATAACCCTTGAATGCTGGGGTAAATGAGCGCTCCCGCGATCGACACGGCAACAAAAATATTGGTTTCAAATTTACGCGCAGAGGTGATGGCCAACAGCATCGGCAGAAAGTAGAACAGGCTGTCGGATGCAGCATGCAAAATAATATAGGTGCTCTCTTTATTGCTCAGCCATCCGGCCGCCAGCACAATCGCCAGCGCGCCTTTTAGTACACCGGCTGCGGCCATCGCGCCTAATAAAGGCGTGAAAATCCCGGCGACCAAATCAATCAAACGACCTAGCAGCGAGGCATTATTTTGCGCCTGTTCGACAGGCTGTTTCTTTTTATCATCCTCCAGTAATGCGGAGATCGCGCCAAACGCGCGGAACACCTCTGGCACTCGGTTGCCAATCACCACCTGTAATTGGCCCGAGCCATTCACCACGGTAATGACGCCGTCCAGCGCTTCGAGTTCGGCCAACCGCACTTTGCTGTTATCGATAATTTTAAAGCGTAAACGCGTTGCGCAATGCACCAGCGTCGCAACGTTGCTCTCCCCACCTACCAGCTGCAGAATATTCTCTGCCAGTACTTTGCTATTCATAATGAGACTTCCCGTTTCACAAACGACAGTAATAATCAGGTCACCCTGGTGTTGCCTGCATCCGCTGGCCAGCTGGAAAAAAGCAAAAAAAAACCTGGATAAAATAGTGTGAAAACACACTGCTTTATCCAGGTCTCGCCCAGAATTTCTCTGGTGACGTCCTTAACTAACGCCCTCTTTCTAACAAGCCGCGCGGGCAATTACCACCGCAAATGATCAATTTGTGAAAATCATCACGCAAATAGCGTTGCCCCGGAATTCAACAGGCAAGGAAATACCGAACCCCGCTCACATTTATCAATATTATGCGTTGCCTGCCTGAACGACTCTTTTTATAACCATGCTCACAGGACGTTACATCACCTTTGGCGAAACCTGCTTTCCGTTGCTCCGCCAGGCAACGGAAAGCAGGTTTTTTTGTTTTTTAAGATAGGGAAAACACCATGTCATTTTCTAAAACGCTATTAAGCACGTTACTGACGCTCTCTCTTGGCGCAGCCAGCGCAACAACACAAGCCGCCCCAGAACAACCGGTGTCCGGAAAAACCCGCATCCTGATTTTGTCTGATATCGGCAACGAGCCCGATGATTCACAATCGCTGGTGCGTTTTTTGGTTTACAGCAATGAGTTTGATGTCGAAGGGCTGGTTGCCACCACATCCACCTGGCTACGCGACAAAGTGAACCCGCAGATGATGCTTAAACGTATCGATGCGTATGAACAAGTGCTGCCGAATTTACGCAAACATGCCAACGGTTACCCCAGCGCTGACGCGCTGCGCGACGTTGTTCGTGCTGGCCGCGCGGGTTACGGCATGGATTATGTCGGCGCGGGAAAATCCACGCCGGCGTCACAACTGATAATCAACGCGGTGGATAAACACGATGAGCGCCCGTTGTGGATTGATGTCTGGGGCGGCGCGGTCGATCTGGCACAAGCGCTGTATGATGTGCGCGCGACGCGTTCACCGCAAGAAGTGGCGGCGTTCGTGAAAAAGATCCGCGTCTATGCCATTTCTGATCAAGATAATACCGGCGAGTGGATCCGCGCACAGTTCCCGGATCTGCGCTATATCACCAGTATTCATGCGTGGAATGATTACTTTATTGCCACCTGGACAGGTATGTCGTCGAAATATGCCGAAGGGGGCGATATGCGCCAGGTCAACAACGACTGGCTGGCGAAAAATATTCGCAACAAAGGGCCGCTGGGTGCGGTTTACCCGGCGATCGAGTACACCATGGAAGGCGATACGCCCTCGTTTCTCTACTTGTTAAATAATGGGCTGAACGCGCCGGAACACCCGGAGTATGGCGGCTGGGGTGGGCGTTACGCAGCGGTAAATCCCGATAGTCGCAGCGGTTTACGCACCAGCACGTCTGATACCGTGACCGGCATTGATGGCAAAAGCCGCCGCACCGCCAGCGCCACTATCTGGCGCTGGCGCGAAGCGTACCAGAATGATTTTGCCGCGCGTATGGCATGGAGCGTTAACGCCGAGGTGAAAAAGGCGAACCATAACCCGCAACTGGTGCTCAACGGTCAACCCGGAACAGAGATTGTGAGATTGCAGGTGAAGCCCGGCGACGTGGTGAAGCTTTCGGCGAAAGGCTCGCATGACCCGGATAACAACCGCCTGAGTTACCGCTGGTGGCAATATAAAGAACCCACTGCGACCAGCATGGGCATCCATTTCGCACCAGAACTGACGCTTGAGAACAGTGACTCACTCGCTGCCAGCTTTACCGCGCCGCAAGTCAAAACCGCCACACCGTTCCACATCATTTTGCAGGTACAGGATGACGGTACGCCGTCACTTTTCGCTTACCGCCGCGCGCTTATCACCGTGGCGCCATAAGCGACAAATGCCGGATGTGCGTTAACCACATCCGGCATCGCTTTCTCTCATATTACGGCGCTAAGGTTGCCCCATTACTGCTGATCACATCGCGATACCAGAAGAAGCTTTTCTTACGCCGACGCGCCAGCGTGCCATTACCGGCATCATCGCGATCCACATAGATAAAGCCATAGCGTTTCGACATCTGCGCGGTTCCGGCGCTGACCAGATCAATCGGCCCCCAGCTGGTATAACCCAGCAGTTCCACGCCGTCTTCAATCGCCTCTCTGACCTGCACCAAATGTGCCTGCAAATATTGGATGCGGTAATCATCTTCAATTGAGCCGTCCGCGGCGGGAACATCTTTCGCCCCCAACCCGTTCTCCACAATAAACAGCGGTTTCTGGTAACGATCGTGCAATTCATTGAGCAGAAAGCGCAGCCCTTGCGGGTCTATCTGCCAGCCCCACTCGGAGCTTTCAAGGTGCGGATTGGGGATCATGCGCATAATATTGGTGCGCGAGCTTTGATACAGCTCCGGTTGTGCGGCGGCGCAACCGCTCATGTAATAGCTGAACGAGATGAAATCGACCGTCTCTTGTAGATCCAGTTCATCCTGACCGGTGATATTGAGCGAAATGTTATTTTCGCGGAAAAAGCGGCCAATCCACGCCGGATAAGCGCCACGCGCCTGAACATCGCCAAAAAACAGCCAGTCACGATTTACGCGCTGCGATTTCAGCACATCTTCCGGTTTGCAGGTGATCGGGTAACGAATGCCCCCCAGCAACATGCTGCCGATTTTGGCATCCGGGATAATTTCATGGCAGGCTTTTACCGCGCGAGCGCTCGCCACCAACTGATGATGAATGGCCTGATAGATCTCCTGCTTGCTGCGTTCACCAGCAAGTCCCACGCCGGTAAATGGCGCATGCAATGCCATGTTAATTTCGTTAAACGTCAGCCAGTATTTCACTTTATCGCGATAGCGGGTAAAAACCATGCGCGCATAACGCTCGAACAGGTCGATCACCTTCCGGCTGCTCCAGCCGTCATAGTTTTTTACCAACCCGTAAGGCATTTCGTAGTGTGAAAGCGTGATCAACGGCTGGATGCCATAGTGCGCCATTTCATCAAACAGCCGGTCGTAAAAAGCCAACCCCTCTTCATTTGGCTCGTCTTCATCACCATTCGGGTAGATACGCGTCCAGGCAATCGAGGTGCGCAGCACTTTAAAACCCATCTCAGCAAATAACTGAATATCTTGCGGATAGCGGTGGTAAAAATCGATTGCCACATCTTTGATACCGGTGCTGTTCGCGTCACGTTCAACGACATTACCGTGTATTCCCTGCGGTTGCAGATCGGAAGTGGAAACGCCTTTTCCGCCCTCGTTCCAGGCGCCTTCGACCTGGTTTGCGGCGATCGAACCGCCCCATAGAAAACCCTCGGGAAATCTCATTTGCATCGTTACTTTCTCCTTTATCTTGCCGCCGTTAACCACCGTTCAGGCGATTGATATGAATCGTCAGGAACATCACCTCGTCGGTGGTGAGCTGGCACTGGTAATTTTTTTCAACATAATCATTCACTTTCATCGCGCAGGCATAAGCAACCGGCATCATACCGGTGATCCCCTGATAGATGCTGTCGTCGCCGTGCGCGACGGTATTACGGTTCAGTAAGCGCAGTGCGAAAAATTTGAGGTGTGTGATAAGGCGCTGATAATTTAGCGATTCTTCGTCATAGGTCAGGTGCAGATCGTATTTCAGGATTGTCAGCACATCTTTAATGATGGTGGCGCTCTGCATGGTGCTTTGCATATCGCTGTTATTTTTGGCGTTCGCCAGATGCAGTGCGATAAACCCGGCTTCATCCTCCGGCAGGCTAATGCCCAGTTTACTGTTGATAAGCTGTAACGCCTCAAGCCCCACCGCATATTCATGGGCATAAAAACGTTTAATGTCCCACAGTAAAAAGTTCTTTATTACCAGTCCGTTGGTTTGCCGCTGGATTGCAAAATTTAAATGATCGCTTAACGCCAGGAACAGCGTGTCCTGCACAGTGATCGCGAGTCGCTGCTGAGCCAGCGCAATTATCTGCTGCGTGACAGCCAGGTAAGGGGGCGGAATTTCCGCCAGGAGTTGCGAAAGGACGTCCGCCAACCCTTCCGACTTTTTGACGAACTGGCTTTCAATCTGGCTGCTGTCGACACCATCGCCCTGTCGTTTGCCAAAACCAATGCCCCGCCCAATGGCTACAATCTCTTCATGCTTTGCATTGATGAGCAGAACAGCGTTATTGCTGAGTATTTTTTCTACTTTCATTTCAGCTTTCTCACCGTTTAATCCTGATGTCTTTTCCGGAAGCGTGCGTCCGGAAAAAAAGCAAAAAAAAACCTGACTCCATTGCTGCCACACTTGGCAACAATGGAGTCAGGTTTCGCTCAGTTTTCTTCTGATTACGCCCTGGGAACCCTTATAACGAATCAGACGAGACGGCTCAAGCCCTCAAAACGGGAACTGTGATGACAATCATGGATGTGTGATCAGTATCCTGCTAACCGTGCAATCCATTGCAGGGTTGTACATGTATTTTTTGCTATTGACGCAAATATTTTTTACCGGGAACATCGGCATACAGCAGAAGAGATAATGTTTTATTAGAATCCTTTATCTATATACAACGTTATCAATACTTAATCGCTAAGCTGTTGCGTTTTATTTAATAAATAAGAATTATTACGACTCACTAAACAGGCTTGCTTTAATAAACCGGACTCTAATTGCAAAGTGGGTTCAAAACACAATTGATATATATATTTTTCCAGCAAAGAAGGTGCGGATTGCTCGCCGAAACAGCATGCAGGTTCGCACTCATCACTACAGGCCAGACACTTCTCATAAGCTTCGATTAACACCCAGCCCTGAACCAGCGTCAGCACCGGTGCGGACTGTAACTCCAGCAGGCAATCACTGACATAAAGCGAGTAAACATCAAGGATTGTGCGGCTTGTCGCCTCAGTATCACGCTTTTTTAGTAGCCGCCATATCCTGCCAAAATGACGGACGTGTATCCGGTGAGTATGATCCAAAAACCACGCTTTTGTGAAAGGAGAGCTGCTGTAAGTGTGCTTATCTCCTTCATTATCAGCGAATATATTACAGACGCCTCTGTTCGCTAAAAATAATGCCAGAGACACCTTTTGCAGTTCAGAAATATAAGATTTATTCATTGCTTCACAAAAGAATATAAGAATTTACTGTAGTACCCATAATCAATAATACATTTTAAATGAAACTTTGCCACAAAGATTTCAATGATACCTAATAAAAATTTGTTACCCGTATCGCAAAAACAATACTTAAATAAAATGCAAACTAATGTTTTCTTAATAAATAAACCTTAAACAGAGCAAACGAGTCGAATTTGTACAAATCCTCATTAACTACATGGTTATTTTACAGGCATTCAGAGAATGCCTGTAATGGCCGAGAGAGGGTTCTCCTGAGCCCCTTAAAGCTGTTTGCGCAGAAAAATCCGACTGGTTCCTTCAGGAAGGCAATCGATCCGACCAAACTCCTCCCAACCATTCTTTTTATAAAACGCCGGTGCCTGAAAACTGATGGTGTAAAGAAAGCCGGAGATGCAGCCGCGCTTTCGCCCTTCCTCTTCGAACTGTCGCAGCAATGTTTCGCCTAAACGTTGCCCACGAAGCGCTGCCGGAAGATAAACCAGATCAATAAACAGCAGCCCCAGTGAAGTACGACCAATCATCCCGCCAATGACTTCATCGGTACTCACATCTTTAACCAATACGCTCAAAGGCTTACGATCGCTGATACCGGTAATCTCATCATTAAAAGCATTCAAGCCTTGTTCCACCGGAAAAAAATTTGCCGCGACAGCCTGATCTGAAACGCTGACCACATAATTTGCCATGACCTTCCCCACACGAAAGCATTAATAGGTTCCTTGATTTGCACCAATAAAGATGAAAATTCAGTGCTAAATCTCCTCTAAAGCTTATTTAAATCAGACCGTTATCTTAGTGAACCACTTTTTGCTCAAAGTCGGCCTCCCAGCATGTTCACTGACAGAACCGGTCCGCTGGATTAAACGTTGTAAACAGAAAAAAGAAGGAAAAAAAGTGAAAATTAAAGCATTAGCGCTCAGCGTACTCTCTGTCGCCCTGCTGGCCGGGTGTGCGGGAACCAGTACGCACCCGGTAAAAGCCACCAATGGTACAACACTTGAGGTTGCCACCATTTTTAGCCCGCTGGAAATGAATAACAACCGCTACCCTGATGTGAAACTGCGTGAAGTGAGCCCCGCCCATGCTGGCACTGGTATGGGGCTTTCGTTACTCAGCGCCGCGCTTGGCGGCGGTGCGGGCAGTGGCGATGCCTTTGATAAAAATAGCTATAAAGGCAACGCGATAGATTCCATGCCGGAACCAACATCGCGCTATTTAAGCCCAAAAGCGGAAGTGAAAATTCGCGAATGGCTCGATAAACAGAGCGGTAATTATGTTTACAAACAGCCGCTGTATATCGCAGCAGCGCAGTGGTCGCTGGTCTACACAGATATGTCTGCGGGAAACAGTAATTATGATCTGGCCTACCGCGTGTTGTTCTATAAACGCGCAGAAGATGGCAATGTGCTGAGCGCGTTTGTGAAAGCTGAATGTGCGCCAACGGTGAAAACCGCGCCGCTGGCCGATTGGCGGGCGAATAATTACCAAAAAGTGACACAAGAAACGCAGAAAATGATGGATGCGTGTCTGCTTGAACTGGAAAACCAACTGCCACGACTGTTGAAGAAATAATCTGAAAAAGCCGCAAATAACTGCGGCTTTTCTTCCACTCTGTATTGATGCCTCTGGTTCGTGCCAAACAGCAGTGTTATACCATTGCTGGCAGCAATAAATAGCATGCTAATGATGGCACGGATGGCCATACGCACCGGTTATTTAGTCAGAGAGGGATTTTCAGATGAGCAACTCTATTTTTATTTCCAAAAGAATGCGCAATTTCATTTTACTGGCGCAGACGAAAAGCATTGCCAGAGCAGCAGAAAAGATACATATGACCGCCTCGCCGTTTGGCAAAAGCATTGTCTCGCTGGAAGAACAGATTGGTTATCCGCTCTTTACTCGCAAAGATAACACTATCCGTTTGAATAAAGCCGGGCAGGAGCTTTATCAGAAACTGTTCCCGGTTTATGAACGCTTATCTGCCATTGAAAATGAACTTCACTCTTCCGCACTGCGCTCGCACAAAATCGTTATTGGCGTCGACAACACTTATCCCACCATCATTTTCGATCAACTGCTAAGCCTGGAGGATAAATATGACAATATCAGCACCCAGGCCGTCGAATTCAGTGACAACGGCGTGATTGACGACCTGCTAGGCCACCAGCTTGATTTTATTATTTCACCCCAGCAGGTTTCCCCACGTGTTCTGGGTCTGGAGAACCTCGCTGCCACCGAGTTGCCTCCGCTACGTCTGGGTTTTTTAGTTTCCCGGCGCTATGAGCAAAAACAGCCGCAGGAGTTGTTGCGTGAACTCCCGTGGTTGCAGATGCGTTTTCAGAACCGCGCGAATTTTGAAGCCATGCTCGATTCTCACATGCGCCCTTGTGGGATCCACCCAACCGTTATCTACCGGGCCTACAGTTTTATGGCGAAAATCAGCGCGGTGGAAAGCGGGCAGTTTCTTACCGTGATCCCTTATTTCGCATGGCATCTGGTTAACCCCACCACACTGCGATATTTCGATGCGCCAAACGGACCGATGTATATGCAGGAATATCTATATTCCTTGAAAAACCATCGGCATATCGCCGAAGTCTGTCAGTGCATTGATGACGATCGCGACGGTTCGTCCGATTCAGCCGAGCATCGATCCTGTGTTCAGTAAATTAGTGTGCAACTCGAATACGCGGCTAAGGTCGTGATGAAGATGTCCGCCTGGAGCCGTTTCCAGATATCGATGAAGGTAATCCCGATAGAGTGGGTGCGCGCAGTTATCAATAATGGTGCGGGCACGCTCAATTGGCGACAACCCACGCAGATCGGCGATACCCTGCTCCGTAATGATCACTTTGACGCTATGCTCGCTGTGATCAACATGGCTGCACATCGGCACAATGGTAGAAATTTTTCCCTCTTTGGCAATCGAGGGCGCCATGAATACCGACAAATAGGCATTACGCTCAAAGTCTCCGCTGCCACCAATGCCATTCATCAGGTTAGCGCCCGCGACGTGTGTTGAATTGGCGTGCCCGTAAATATCAAATTCAAGCCCGACATTCAGCGCTATGACCCCAAGTCGGCGGATGATTTCCGGGTTATTGGAAATTTCCTGCGGTCGCAAAACGATACGCCCGGCGAAAAAATCCATGTTGTCGTAAATGTTGCGCAGCGTCTTGTCGGAAACCGTCAGGCTGGATGCGCTAACACCGAGAATTTTTCCTGCTTCAAGTAAATGCGCTACTGACTCCTGCAACACTTCTGAGTACATCATAAACGCAGGGATGTCCGGGCTTTCCCCGAGCCGCGCCATCACTGCATTATTGATATTACCCACGCCGCTTTGTAACGGCAAAAACTCGCGCGGAATGCGCCCCTGCGCCATTTCATGGAGCAGGAACGTCACAACGTTGTCGGCAATTTGCTGGCAGAGAGGTTTCGCGCTATCCAGCACGTTACCGGCATCCGGTAATTCGGTATCCACCACAGCCACAATCTTTTGGGGCTCCACCTGCACATAGTGCAAACCAATTCGGTCCAACGGGCTAAAAATAGCGACACTGTGGCGATATGGCGGTGCGCCGGGCGTGGCGATATCGGCGAATTCAGCCACCCGCGGGTTGTGGTAGTGGTTAAGCTCAATAATGATTTTTTTCGCTTTTCGCAACCAGGTCGGCGCATTACCAATTCCGCTGGAAAGCCAGATTTTGCCATCGGATGTTAACGCAGAGGCTTCGATCACCGCGATATCAATATCGCCAAAAAATCCGTAGTTCACCATCTGCGCAACTTCACTTAAATGCAGATCAACAAACTTAATTTGTCCCTGGTTGATTTTTTGTCGCATCCCCGCCGCAGACTGATACGGTGCGCGCCAGCTGACCGCGTCCGCTTCTGATAACGCATCATCAGCCGCCGCGCTAATGGACGCGCCGGTCAGCAAACGGATTTGAAAAGGTTGCTGCATTTGATGCCGCTCCCGTGCCCGACGAGCGATAGCGGCGGGCAGCGCTTTGGGTGAACCTGCCGCAGTAAAACCACTGAAAGCAACCATATCATTGTGCTGGATGATGTCTGCCGCTTCGTCGGCGCTCAGCCGGGGCCAGGATTGTTTCATTATCGTCTCCGTTAATCAGCGCCCAAGGAAGTTCGGCTTACGTTTTTCCATAAACGCGCTCATCCCTTCCTGATAATCCCGGCTGTCATAAACAGCGCGACGCATCCCCTGAATACGTTCAAACTCATCCGAATTCATGGTGTGTGCTTCGCCAAGCACGCGTAGCTCTTCTTTAATTACCGCAATGGCGAGCGGTGCCTTTTCCGAGATCTGATGCGCCATTTGCAAGGTGAAATCTTCAAGCTCGCTGGCGTCGACAACATGATTCAGAATGCCAACCTCCCGCGCCCGCTGCGCCGTGATGGGTGCCGCCGTGAAAATCAACTCTTTAACGATATGGAACCCGGCGTCGCGCGTCAGGTTATGGATACCGACCAGGTTATAAGGAACGCCGAGATTAACGGGCGTCATAGAGAATGTTGAAGTGCTGGCGGCAATGATCAGATCTGAACTCATGATCATTTCAAACGCCCCTCCCCAGACGCTTCCTTCCACCATGGAGATCACCGGCTTCGGGTATTTTTGGATCATGCGGGTGATCTGGCGCAGCGGGTCATCATAAGAGAGAGGATCGCGCCGCCCAGAGGGTAACTCATGTATATCATGCCCGGCGGAGAAGACTTTCGCGCCGTGCGGCGCTCGCAGGATCACGCAACGAATCTCCGGCTTGTTAAGATCTTCCAGCGCCCGCATCAAATCATCAATAAACACCTTGCTGAGCGCATTAAGCTTGCGCGCGTAATTAAACTCAATGACAGCCACTTTTTGAATAATGTTTACAACCACATACTCATACGACATATCAATTCCTTTTTACTGTGCAAAATAGTGATGCTGAAGGTATTCACGGATGTGCTGTAAGCCTGTGCGCGGCGCTTGTTGATGATTTTTCACCTCATCAAGCGTTTGGTTGAAATCTTCACGGAAAGCGCGGTGAGCATAAAGCTGGCGCATCGCTTCTTCTTCAACCTGTTTTCGTAGCCATGTCACCGTCTGCTGCTGGCGCAATAACTGAAGACGACCACTTTTTACCATCACATCGTAAAAATGAACAATTGCCTGCCAGACATCCTCTATGCCACGCTTTTCCAGTGCACTACAGCTCAACACCGCTGGTCGCCACTGCGGATATTTGTGACGAACGATAGCAAGCGCGCTGTCGTACATTTGCCGGGCGATGGCAACTGCCGCGCGGTTGTCGCCATCATCTTTGTTGATAACAATGATATCGGCCATTTCCATGATGCCTTTTTTGATGCCTTGCAACTCATCGCCACCCCCGCCGATTTGCAGCGAAACGAAGCAATCGACAATGCCTGCGACCTCCGTTTCAGACTGGCCAACACCGACCGTTTCCACGATCACCACATCGTAATTGGCGGCTTCGCACAGCAGTATCAACTCACCGGCGTGCGGGCTGATTCCCCCCGTAGCGCCGCCGGAAGGCACCGGTCGAATAAACGCCGCATCGGTCCTCGCCAGTTCTGTCATGCGGGTTTTATCACCCAGCAAACTGCCGCCGCTGAGAGGGCTGCTGGGATCGACCGCTATAACCGCTACTCGTTTTCCCAGGCTAACGAGTAGCATGCCGAAGGTGTTGAGAAATGTACTTTTCCCGGCACCCGGTGTACCGGTGATGCCAATGCGCATTGCCCTTCCCGTCGCGGGCATAATCGTGTCCAGCAATTGTTGGCTCAACATTTGATGTCGTGAAAGCTGACTTTCCACCAGCGTCATGGCCTGAGCGAGCGCGACACGATCCCCCGCCCGCAAGCGACGGATTGATTCATCAAGGTTTTGTTCATTAATCATGGCGCTGGCTAATCCGCATCAGCACATCGCGCACACTTTCAAGCATCGGTGTACCAGGGCCATAAATCGCTGCCACACCGCGTTCACGCAGGAAGTCATAATCCTGTGGCGGGATCACGCCACCAGCAATCACGCAAATATCCTCACGACCATATTTTCTTAGTTCGTTAATCAATTCAGGAATCAGCGTCTTATGACCCGCCGCCAGCGACGATGCGCCAACTACATGTACATCATTTTCTATCGCCAGGCGGGCAATCTCTTGCGGTGTGGAGAACATAGGGCTGAGATCGACATCAAAACCCACATCGGAATATGCGCTGGCAATGACTTTTGCCCCCCGGTCGTGCCCATCCTGCCCCATTTTCGCAATCAAAATGCGCGGACGACGACCCTGCCCGGCAAGAAAATGTTGAGTTTGCGTAATGATGGCGTCGAATTCAGCCGCTGCTTCGCTGTCCTGCTGATAGCTTTGCGTGATCACCCCCGTAACGCATTGACTGGGAACGAGGTAACGGTCAAACGCTGCCTCCAGCGCACTGGAAATCTCGCCAAGTGTCGCGCGCAATCGTGCGGCATGAATCGCCGCAGCAAGCAGGTTTTCATTGTGCTGAGCGGCATGGGTAAGCGCGGACAGCGCATCGCAAACGGCAGAGGAATCACGCGTGGTGCGGATCTGCTCAAGAGCAGCGATTTGTTCGTTACGCACCTTCACATTGTCGATTTCCAGTACCGGCGTAACCGCTTCTTTATCGAGCTTGTATTTATTTACACCTACAATAGTGCGTTTCCCCTGGTCGATAAGCGATTGCTCCCGGGCGGATGCCTCCTCAATCATGCGTTTTGGCAGCCCAGATTCGATAGCCTTCGCCATCCCTCCGACATCATCGATCTGGCGGATAATTGCCCGCGCCTCTTTTATGATTTGATCCGTCAGAGATTCGACATAATAGGAACCTCCGAGCGGATCGACGGTACGGCAAATCTCTGCCTCTTCCTGCAAGATAATTTGCGTGTTACGCGCAATACGCGCCGAAAAATCCGTCGGTAGCCCCAGCGCTTCATCAAACGCATTGGTATGTAGAGACTGGGTACCGCCAAGCGTGGCTGCCAGCGCTTCAATAGTGGTGCGAACAATATTGTTGTAGGGATCCTGTTCCGTCAGACTCCAGCCTGATGTCTGGCAATGCGTGCGGAGCGCCAGCGATTTCGGATTGGTTGCGCCAAACCCACTAACGGCTTCGCTCCATAAATAGCGAGCCGCGCGCAGCATGGCGACATTCATAAATAGATCCATGCCAATACCGAAGAAGAAAGAGAGGCGCGGCGCGAAGTCATCAATTTTCAAGCCAGCGGAAAGCGCTGCTTTAATATATTCAATGCCGTCCGCGAGGGTAAACGCGACTTGTTGAATACAGTTAGCGCCCGCTTCTCCCATATGGTAACCACTGATGCTAATAGTATTAAATTGCGGCATATTGGCAGAGCACCAGGCAATAATATCGGCAATAATCCGCATCGATGGTTTTGGCGGGTAAATATAAGTATTGCGGCAGAGATACTCTTTTAAAATATCATTCTGAATAGTACCTGCTAATTTCTCAGGAGAAACGCCCTGCTCTTCCGCTGCAACAATATAAAATGCCATGATAGGTAAAACAGCACCATTCATCGTCATCGATACCGACATTTTATCCAGAGGAATATTGTCGAAGAGTATTTTCATATCTTCCACGGTATCGATAGCGACCCCCGCTTTCCCTACATCGCCCGCTACGCGCGGGTTATCCGAGTCATATCCCCGATGGGTTGGCAGGTCAAACGCAACGGAAAGCCCTTTCTGTCCGGCGGCGAGATTACGCCGGTAAAACGCATTCGACTCCCTGGCAGTTGAAAACCCGGCGTACTGGCGTATCGTCCACGGTTGGGCGGTATACATTGTGGCGCGCGGTCCGCGAGTATAAGGCGGAAGACCCGGTAGCGTACCAGTGATTTCCAGCGCGTTCAGATCGTCAGGAGTATATAAAGGCTTAATCGCAATGCCCTCTGGCGTCAGTTTGACCAGTGATTCAACGGTTTTCCCCTTACGGCTGAGTTCTTTATTAGCGATTTTTTGCCAGTCAGTCATTGTAGCCATAGACATCTCCGTTATTCAAAATCAATAACTCACTGGGCAGAAATAGTAATTTCCGCTATCAACATTGTCGCCAGCAAAAAAAGACCTGCGGCAATTCATTTTTTGCCGCAGGTTATATTCTGATTATTTCTTTTAACGTACCAATTAATAGAACGGGCACATCGATTATTTAATATTTATGGGAAAAGAACCGCTCAATCGTTTCCTGTATATGCTCATCAGGATTTTCTGCAATGTCCCCTTCTCCAGTGACGTGTCGTATATAGTGATTTTGCCCGGAAAGTTGTGGGAAAGAGGGTGCCGCCGAACTGGCAGTAGAGGCGAACGTTAAAAACAGAAAAAACCAGGCTACGCTTAACTTTTTTCCCATCATGCCTATACCTTCCAAAAGAGAGTTAACAGGCAACATACTGAGAGAAAAAGCGTCAGTAAGTGTCAGGGATATTCAAACCTGTCCCGGCAGTTGTAATCAGTCATGGGAAATGAGAGATAGAGGAAACAAAAAAACCGCCCTCAGGCGGTGTGATTACAGGTCAGATTCTAACGCATCCTGAATCGCATCGGCGAGGGTGGCAACTTCTTGCGAGACGTTACGCAAGTCCATCTGGCTACGAATGCCTGAATTGGCCGTGGTTGCAGAAACTGCCGCCTTTGAAATTTCCAGCGCTGCCTGTACAGCTAATAAGCGCTTTCTGTTTTCTACCGCCGCATCCCCTGTTGCCCCATCAAGATCAAAATACCCTTCTAACATTACCTTCTCCTTCGCGTTTACCAGCAAAGGCCAAGCATACACAGTTGAGCGAGAGGATGAAAACGTAAACGCGTTGCGAGCAGACTCGGAAAACGAAGTTATGGCGAGCAATGAAATAGACTGCGGGGTGCAAAGCGCCAACGATAAAAGGAATTATCAGGCGGGAGATACGATGTTCGGTGAGCTTAGTAAAAAAATACCTGCCGAGTGGCAGCATTGAAGATATGAAAACGTGAAGATAAAAAATGCGATTGCAACGCCGGTGTTTTTGTCCGGTTATTCATTTGCTCTTCATACCGTTTGAAAAGAAATGTTTATCATGCTGAGCGTTAGCTAAATCCGGGCAAAAAAAACCGCTCGGACAGAGCGGTAGAAAAACATCACCAGGGAAAATAGGGTTAACGATGATAGCGCGTTAACTATAGTTACTTTCCGTAGCTCTGCCAGTTCAAAAAGCATTAATTAAACCAATTACATAGAGAGTCAATGCCTATCAGAAATCGATTACAAATGAGAATAATCTCATTGTCAGCAAAGTAATAATTAGCAAACTAATAAACGTAACGAATATGCATTTGCATCCCTCAGGAGCAGCCCGGATTTCCTATTCCTGAGGGTCTTTTCTTATCGACGTTAATTCCCCCTTTCCCCTGAGATGAAATAGCAGATAATTACATCCTCCCGAACCACTCATGCTGCGGCCCACGTAAAAAACTGAGCGGCGAGCGTACGTTTGCATTAACGGCTTTTTCCCCTTTCATCTTATTTTCTACACACCAACGGCCATTTTAGATGCTCTCAACCACGCAGTTCGCCGGTCGGTTCGATGCAGGCAAAATTTTTTTTATGTGCGGCCTTGAAAAATACGGTGAAGGAATTATTTATATAGGCGGACAAGCAAAGCTTGCCTTTAAGTTGAGCTTTTGAATTGATTATTCAGGAGGTTAAGTTATGGCACTCAAAACCTTGTCAGCACTTCCCGGTTTCACTGACTCTGTTTTTGCTGACCGTTTTAATCGTATTGACCGGCTGTTCAGCCAGTTAACTGGCGACTCGCCGGTTGCATCATTACCTGCTTATGACCTGAAAAAAGTCGATACAAGCAATTATCTGTTACACGTAAGTGTCCCCGGCTGGAAAGAAGACGAGCTCGAAATCGAGACCGTTGGCGGGGTGCTAAATGTATCAGGTAAACGCGCGGAAAATGAATCTCATGACGAGCAGGGCTGGATATACAAAGGTATTCGCCGTGCGGATTTCCGTCTGAGCTTCTCGCTTCCGGAACATACGAAAGTGAGCAATGCAAAACTTGAAAATGGGATATTGCAAGTGTCCATTTATCAGGAAATTCCCGAGAGCGAAAAACCGCGTAAGATTGCCATTGAAAATACACAAAAAGCCATTGAACATCAGGCTTAATCGCTTTTCTTTTTTTCCCCTGGGGCCCGCACATGCGGGCCTTTTTCTTACCGTGCTCCGGGTACGTCTCTTTGTCAGTGCGTATAAACACAAAGAGATGTTTTCCCCGACGCCAGACATATGTAGCCAAGCGGACATCGAGTTTGTCATTCTTTACTGTGACGATTCCATCATCGAACGACATAATGAAAAACCACACGTTTCTGACGCAGTCGAAAAGGATTACGGGCAATATGCGTAGGGATAGTGTATGGTGGCAGGCCATTTATCAGGATAATACTCTATGCCACAACGCAAAGACTCAAAAAACAATCGCAACTACCTCACCAAATGCACCTGCCCTCACTGCTCACAGCAGTCAGAACACAGCTTCATCAGAGTCCAGAAAGGCGCAACATTAATGTGCCCACACTGCAGTAAAATCTTCAATCAGGACAAAGCCGCTTTCGCTTAAAACCGGGCTATGTCGAGAAACCGGTCGAAATATCAGGGCCGGTTATCGAATTGGGCGAGGTCTGACAATGAAAAGCCACGGTCATTCGTACTCGCTTTCGACCTGAATCACGCCAGCATAATTGTTCAGAAATAACCGCAACTCGGCATGCAAAAAGAGATTGCATGGGTCAATCCGCAGAACGCCAAACGATCCGAGCACTGCATGAATTGCCCAGTCATTGCTCTCATCAACGGTGTGGATCACACCCAAAAGCTCATCAGTCAGCACCATTTTCATACTTCAAGGTGTGTCGCATGAGCTCTCAATGTTGCTGCCCGCAGTGGTGATGAGCCACATCCGTAGTTGGCACGCGGCGGCGGTTCCCGTTGGCACCCTGTATCCTATTATGAATAACTCTATGAGTATCAATGCATTAGACAAAATTTCTGGCCTGCTTCAGGCCGGAAGAATATATAGCGACAACAAAAACTATTTCACCCTTCATTATAGAAATCTCGACCATAATATATTCAGGGGTGATGCGGAAAATAACAGGGGCACTTATGAAAAACTTGATACTCGGTGTAATTGCAAAAATCTCGAAAATGGATGCGGAAGCCAAGCTACTTGCAGCCAAAGTGGAAGCTCAATCTTTACTAATCGGGGCATTACTGCTGACACTTGGCAAAAACGGTGGCGTGAATGAAATGCTCGATAATGTAAAAAAAGCGATTAACGCAGCGCTTGATGCGGCTGATATTCCGCTGAAATCAGACGCAGAATTACTTATGAATGAATTTAACAATCTTATTCAATTAACTCAGCTGCTTGAAACAAACGATGCTGAAATTGATATAGAAGCGTTAAAGGGCGCGTCAGATAAAATTTAACGCAATGATTTTATTAATTATAAGGCTGGGAAGATAAGCATCCGGCCTTCCATTTTTGCTCCACAGTCCCCCTTTCTTTACCCATACTGTTTGTCGTAAACACCAAATGCTCTATGGGGGCCAGTCACAATCCGATCACCGAAGCTTTCGCCACAATGCATCAAACCGGCCTATCCCCAACGGCGGTCAGTGTTTTCTTTGTCTGTCAGAATCGATGCCACTCACGCAGTTGTTTCGAGCCGCCCTCGTGAGAGTGAAACACTCCCGCTGCGCTGGAGGCATCTTACATGTTGATGATGCGATCTTAACGCCACACATCACTCCGACCCGGTCCCGATGTTATCCCGATCCGGTTTGGTTGTGGCTCCACTGGTTTTATTTGCCTAACTGAACGATATTAAATATTCGTATCGGTAATCGCGACAAAACATTTCTTGTTTGTCAGTGAGCGCCACAGTATTTCTTAAGGAGAGGTTATGAAGCCAGTAGAAGACGCGATTAATGACCTGCAGTGTCGTGCTTTAGCGTATGAAATCATTTTTCAGTCCATTTGCTCAGAATTGCCGCAAGTGTTCATAGAGAAAGCCGTAGAGAACATTGAGCGTAACTTCAAAGCATTTGAATCTGGCACGCATTCTGAAGCAGGGAAAGCAAAGCTTGAAGCGGCGAAAGCCATTGCCTCGAGAATTATAGGAGTAAAGATTTAACCTCCCTCCCAAGCGTGATCCTGAGGTGGAGGGGAAATATCAATCATTTCTTCTCCGCTTTTTCCTTTGCAGTGTTGTGGTGCTTGCTATGGACATAAAGGGGTGTTCGCCCCCTCTAAGGCAGGAAAAGTCATGATGATTCAGTCACCCTACAGTCAGGAAAATGAGCGTCAGTGATGGCCGCGCACGGAAGTCTGAATGCCAGCGAGCGGACATTGATAATTTCCCATTCCATGAACCTAAAAAACATGAGCTAGCGGGTTAATACAGCCCGACGTTCAGCTATCTGCTCTTCAGGAAATGGGGGGGCTGGAAAGTATCGAAATGGTGCGTTGATATGCTTGTAAGTATCCCGGTAAACCGGACCATTCACTTTCAGAGATCTTCCGGCATACTGACTATGTTCCTGGAGGAGATCGCCATGCGCAAAGCCCGATTCACCGAACACCAGATCATCGCCGTTCTGAAGTCCGTCGAAGCCGGACGCACCGTTAAGGATGTCTGCCGCGAGGCCGGGATCTCTGAGGCCTCGTACTATAACTGGAAAGCGAAGTTTGGCGGTATGGAAGCCTCTGATATCAAAAAGATGAAAGACCTGGAGGATGAAAACCGCCGGCTGAAACAGATGTTTGCGGACCTGAGTCTCGAGTGTCGCGCACTGAAAGACGTTATTGAAAAAAAGCTTTAAAACCAGCGATAAAACGTGAGCTGGTCAGCTATCTGACCGCGCAGTTTGCCATGAGCTTACGCCAGGCCTGCAGGACATTGTCGCTGAGCAGGACGGTATTTCTTTACCAGCCGGATACGCAACGTGATGAACCGGTGATTATGGCGCTGACCGTGGCGGCTGAACGCTATCCGCGATACGGATTTAAAAAGCTTTTTCAGGTACTTCGCAGGCAGTGCAATAGCTGGAACCATAAAAGAGTTCACCGTATTTACTGCCTGCTGAAACTCAATTTTCGCCGTAAAGGAAAACAGCACCTGCCGGTGCGTAATCCGGCTCCGCTGGCGACGCCAGAGGCGATGAACCAGAGCTGGTCCATCGATTTTATGCACAATGCGCTGGTGTGCGGCAGACGCTTCCGGACCTTCAACGTAGTTGATGATTTTAACCGGGAAGCGCTGGCGATCGAAATTGACCTGAATATCCCGGCGCTGCGGGTTGTGAGAGTGCTGGACAGGATCGTGGCAAACCGCGGATATCCGCTGAAGATGCGGATGGATAACGGTCCGGAGCTGATCTCGCTGACGCTGGCACAGTGGGCAGAAGAGCATGGTGTGATGCTGGAATTTATCAGGCCCGGCAAGCCAACGCAGAATGCCTTTATCGAACGGTTCAACCGGACATACCGGACAGAAATTCTGGATTTTTATCTGTTCAGGACGCTGAATGAAGCACGGGAAATTACAGAGCGCTGGCTGGCTGAATATAACGGCGAGCGCCCCCACGCCGGAAGAGTACCGGCTGATGGCTGAAAACCCGGACATCTCAAAAATTGCGTGGAACTAAAACAGGTGCGCTTACAGTGGCATTGAATATCCTTTTAGATGTGAGCCTGTCGCATGGGGCTGCCGCCCGAGAAAACAGCTTTCCCCAAGCTCATGACTGAAAGACTCTCGATTGTTTAGCGCATGCGAAGCGCAATAAAAAAGCCACTGCGTAGGTGGCTAAAAAATGTCTGGACGTTCTGCTGGTTTAGATATTCGACAAATAAGCGTCCACTTTATCTTGGGCTTTTTGCTGCATGTATATGCCAGCATTAAGAGCCCCTTCATGCAGCGTGAACTCTTCTATGATTGAGGGAATGATGTTCGCTGAAAATTCATCTTCATAGTTTTTTTTCTTAAAACTGACTGTAACGATCCAAGTAGTTGCGGATTTTTGTTTTATATCAGTGATTATGATGAAATTTTTATATTCTTGTTCCATAAGATCTACACATTGATTTTCTTCTTTCTGTGACATTAAAACCCCGGAAAATACTGGGACTGTAGTTATTGGCGTTTACAATTCCTTACCCCAATTTTCCACGGTGATCTTGAAGGATTTGGTCAACATATTGTTCAAAATTTGGTTTGCCTGCCATATGGACTTTAGTTTGAGGAGAATGCAATCCATAATCCTGATTATATTGATTTTGTGTAACATCGAATTCGTCAATTTCGACAAGAATTTGTGGATTCCCAGCGCCTTTATTCTGAACATCTGTTACTTTAACGACACAATCACCATTCCTTTTGGTAATCACGTCATACCGCACTAATCTTGTGCTTTGGGTGCAATCCAAGAACAAGCGTCTCACTTGGTCATATATCATGAAAAAATCCTCTAAGTTATCGGGCATTACTTATGCCCAATCCAAGAATGCCAATTTTGCGGAATAAATTCCTCAAATATCATCAAAGGTAAATGATTAATTTTCTGATTTTTTCATTTAAATAATTGAGGTGAATTTATTGCGTTCTTACATACAATATAATTATTAATATACGATTTGCATTATCACAGGCACTCAGTGAATTCCTGCTGTAATGCCGTCAGATTTGTACCTTGCTGGCCAGAGCTACTAAATCTGTGAAGTGCTGACACGTATCCAGTCGGTGACCATGATCATCGATCAAAGTTATAAGTTTTGAATAGTTCTACGATTTCCTCGGGACTTCTCCCATTCAAACGAGGAAACTGCTTTGATTCGTCAACCTGTTTCATCTTCAAATCTCCAATCAGTTGGTTATGACCAAGCCACTTCAACTCTGGAAATTGCATTCCACAGCAGTGGCATTTATCAATACTCTCGGGTTCCACCTACCGTATACACGGCACTGATGAATGCGCCGTCAAAAGGCCAGTATTTTGATGACCACATCAAAAAAGCTGGCTACCCTTACCGCAAAGTTGGGTCAGTAATCTAAGCGAGGCTAGCCCTCGCTTTTTTATCTGAGGTACTGCGTGTTTATGTACTCTTGCAACCCTGCAATCATTTTCCCGCTGATTTCGATTCGCTCTTTGAGACGCCAATAATCCCGCTCAGCGGCGTCAGTAAGTCGGGGGCTGGCTGCATCATCCAGGCCGGGGGCGCTGGTGGCGTTGCCCTTACTGCAGGTGGCGTTGAGTTGCAGCCTACGCTTGCCAGCAGCAACATCACGTTCAAGCTGATCAATAGTGGCCTGTGCATGTGCCAGTTCTCCGGTGTACTTGGCATCCAGTTCAGCAACGTCGCGCTGGCGGGTTTGCATATCGGTGATGGTATCTTTTGCCAGTTTCAAATCGCTGGTGGCTTTATCGCGCTGCTCTTTATAGGTGATAGCGTTGCCGCGGTAGTGATTTACCAGCAGTCCAAGCACCGCTATGAGTGCGATAACTGACAACTGAAACCAGTAGCGCTTTAACAATGCCTCAATCACGACAGGAACAGAGCATGCTCTGCCTCACGGCGTCGGGTAAGACAAGCCAGCATCTGCCCGCCAGCTTTGTTCCAGCGCAGGAACTCATCGGCAGCGCCGCGGTAATCGCCTGCATTTAGCTTTTTCAGCAGCGATGATGTGGAAAGCGCACGGGCGCCGAGGTTGTAGGCGAAAGAAACCAGCGCATCAAACTGGCCCTGCGTCAGTTTCGCTTTCACCAGTTTCGAAACATCGCTCTCAAAGCTCACCAGCCCTGTACGCAACAGGCGTTCTGCCGTTTCTTCTTTGATGGTCATTCCGGCGCGGATAGCTTTCCCTTCCACCGGCTGCGTCCAGCCATAGCCGATCGTCCATACGTCCACGCTGTCCTGATATGCCGTCAGCCGCAGACCTTCAAACTGTTTGATGAGCGCGATGCCCTTATCGCTAATCTGCATTATTCAGGCCTCAGTACGTGAAAAATCCGGGCTACGTTACCGCGCGCCGCGAATACAGCAGCGCAGATGATGAGATTCATCAGCACGGTTGCCCAGTGGGCATGGAAATAGAAGTTGAACATGAAACGGAATGGCACCGAGGCATAAGCCAGGATGATCAGATAAGCCAGCCATGACGCCCACCAGTTGTGTCGCCCGCCCGGCTTACGAAACATCATCAGGCGCAGAACGATAGCGGTACTGGTCACAACGTTGGTCAGCACCAGCGGATCACTTGTTACCATTTGTCCCTCCTCGCCACCTTTGCAGCAGCGACATGGGATCCTGCTCGCTGAAGAAGGTGAGCGTCTTAATCGCCAGCGCGGAAAGCAAAACCGCGCCGAGCGCATCAAGCGGTTTATCACTGTAATGGGTGATGCTCGCCAGCATTGAACCCACCAGCCCGGAGCCGTACACGCCAGCGAAGTAAGAAACGATGAAGTAGGCCGAACGGCGGAGAATCGTCAGATCGGCAGCCGTGGCGACATAGAACACGGCACCAGCGAACGCACCGAACACGACACCGTAATCTGTGCCGGTTAACAAGCCATACAAACTGACACCGGTTAAAGCGCTTGCCGCCGCAGCGGAACCGGAAACAGGTTCGGATGATCTGCTCCCCATTGAGGACTGGTCTGATTATGTCATCGGGTTCGATGCCGACTGGCAGGTTATCGAAGCCAAGCGCACGGCGGCGGCTGTTCGCAAAATTACAATCGATGCGATCCGCAGCGCTGAATATGAAGATCAGGACTTCAGCGGCAAACGTTCTGTGATGGAAAGTGTTGAAGCCAAAAGCAAAGACATTATGCCGGCGGCGTTCGAATTTAAATGCATTCCTTATGAAGGGCTTGGCGAATACCGCATCAAGCTTCGCATGAGCATTCT
Organism: Kosakonia sp. YIM B13571; assembly: GCF_042788095.1. NCBI lineage: Bacteria > Pseudomonadati > Pseudomonadota > Gammaproteobacteria > Enterobacterales > Enterobacteriaceae > Kosakonia > Kosakonia sp. YIM B13571. The sequence continues at coordinate 730,105 of NZ_JBHZPL010000001.1, forward strand.
GGCCAGCGACAATCCGGTGCTGGTTCTGCGTATCATGCAACTGGAAAGCTACGAAGAAGAGATGGCCGCCGAGTTTCGTGATCTGCTGGTCGAAAAATTCAAAGGCAGCAGCGTGGAAACTTTTATCGGTACCTTCAGCGCTTAATTTCTCTGCTACAAATGCCCCCGGTGCGGGGCATTTCTGGAAGCGAAATCAATTTAATTATCGCCACCGGGCGAGGGATTCGTGCATCCAAAAATTGCGCGTTGCAGCGTGCAAAGGAGATACAACGCAATGAAAGAAACCTTTATTCGCACCTACACGGGCAAAAAGTTTGACTACCTGACGGCCACCGCCGACGACATTGATATTGAAGATATCGCCAATGCACTGTCGAAGGTCTGCCGCTTTAACGGTCACCTGCCGGAATTCTACAGTGTGGCGCAGCACTCGGTGCTGTGTAGCCGTATCGTGCCGGTTGAGCACGCGTTCGAAGCACTGATGCACGATGCCGCCGAAGCATACGTGCAGGACATTCCCGCCCCACTGAAAGCACTGCAGCCTGACTACCGCCGCATCGAGGATTTGGTTGATGAAATGATCCGCCAAAAGTTCGGGCTGCCCCGCGAGCATACGCCTGTCGTCAAATATGCAGACCTCACCATGCTGGCGACCGAACGCCGCGATCTGGATATCGAGAACGGTACCACCTGGGCAATTCTGGAAAACATCCCGGCAACCGACCTGATCCAGATTAACCCACTCCGGCCAGGGCAAGCCTATGCCCTCTTCATGAATCGCTTTAACGAATTGCAGGAGGTACGCCAATGCGCCTGAATGCCAAAGAACTGATTGCTGATGCCCGTGTTACGGTTCCTACTCTGCCACCAGTAGCAGCGAATCTAATGACTGAAATGGCTGACCGCCTGGATGTTCAGTTTGCGGCGTTGTGCGAATCACGTGATCAGGTTAAGCGGATCGCTGAACTGGAAGCGCGGACGGTGAGCGTTAAGTTGCCAGACGAAGATGTTAGTTCGAAAAGGAATCAACCGGGCTTTGTTGTTGCGGTTCATATCGACGCTGGTGATTTTGTGAAAGTCAAAGGTCAGGTGTTTGAGGTCAAGGAAACCGACTTTGATGACCATGATGTTACGTTATGGTTCGTGGGTGGGAATGCTTTGCAATGTGCGGCAGGTTGTCCGGTAGAAGTAGTTTTTGCGCCAAGCGCCGCCGTTGGCATCAAACTGGATGTGGAGGAACAATCATGATTGCCGATAACTACAAGATGCACCTCCATTGTGATTGTGAAAAATGCCGGGCGCTTAAATGGGGTTCTCCAGACTTTGGTGAATTCATTGGTAAATCATGGGCACAGTGCGCGAAATATGCCCGCGCCTGTGGCTGGCGCATCAGCAAAGACCGTCAACGTGCTTTCGCGCCTGGTCATAAAATTAGCCGGGAGGCCGTATGACAGCACAACTTAGCCGGGAGCCTATTGGATTCCGTTGCAAGCGTAACGATGGGCTGGGTGAATGGAGTTACGTTTATCATCGCGAGCCAGATGATTTTGAGCGCAAGCATTTAGTGATAGAGCGCATCTTCGCAGAGTCACCAGCGCCGGTGGCAGTACCTGATAATCTGATTGAAACCGTTAAGAACATTTGGGTGAAAGGCAATTGCCGCCACTTCATGACCGATGCTGTTGCCACTCAGATCATTGATGCCTGCCGCGGCGACATGCAAGCCGAACCTGTAACGGCGGCTACGGTGCCGGAAGAGAAAGGATCATCACTGCAACTGCGAAACCTGATCCGCAAGCGCCACGCGGAATGGTCACAGAAAGCATTCGGTAATGTCGGCCCGGTTGGCCCGCTTAAACACCTTGCGAAAGAAGCCATTGAAGCCGCTGAAGCGCCGGATGATTTAAGTGAGTGGGCTGATATGCAATTCCTGCTGTGGGATGCGCAGCGTCGCGCCGGGATAAGCGACGCAGAAATCACCGCAGCGATGGAAGAGAAGCTGAAAGTGAACATGGCTCGCCAGTGGCCGGAACCGAAAGACGGTGAGCCGCGACTGCATATCAAGGCAGCGCCTGAGCAGGAGGCATAATGCCCAGCAAACTGAAGCTCCGCCGGCTGCGACGTTTGCGCGATGACCTGAACTGGTGGCGCGCTGAGGCACAGGACTGGAAAGAGATTGCGATCGAGCATCCCGACGAAATTGCCGCGCTGCATCGGCAAGTCTTTCGCGTTCCAATGCCGGTGCTTGTTCCTGCCCCGATCATGAAACTGGTGGCTCCGGTCACCAGCGAGCCTGTGATTTGTTTGAAATGTAACGACGGCGCCAGGTTTGGCTACTCGTCATGTGCGTACAGATTGAAATAACCGGTTGCAGCCGGTAGTGGAGAAATTATGGCGACAAGATATTTAACAATGAAAGACATGTGCCAATTAACCGGAAAGAGTAAACCGACCTTATGGAGAATGTATGCAAAGCGTGGGGAGTTTCCCAAGCCTGAGCGTACTGCAAGCGGGACGTTTCTGGGGTGGAGTGAAAAGGTTTATGAGGACTGGGTAAGCAGCAATAAAAGCGAGCCGTACTGAAATTTCTACCTGACCCGTTACCTGACCTTACATCGTGACGGGTTTTTCTTTACTTACATCTAACTGATTGATTCGTAATGGTACGCCCTACAGGATTCGAATAGATGAACCTTTCCCTTTGTTATTACTAATTTTTTATTTGTTCGAAAAACGTCGGAGCCCCCAATTAGGCCCCCAAACGCATTTCGCTGAAAACTTAAGCGATTTCGAATAGGTAGAATTGTAGCTACTAATTACCTTACCGCCAACATCCCAGGATAATGTCTGCTGACGATTGCACTCATCGCCCTCCACTAACCCAGGGCACTTAAAGGTGATATGCCCACTTCGCCCCACTACCCGTTAATTAATACATCATGATATTAGTAATACGCTCATTAGTAGTGAAAAAACTTTTGGAGTTTCTGATTTTCATTCATAGCGGTCCAGATACCAATGGGTCCTGACTGCTTCGTGCCAAGAGCGGGCCTTGCGAATGCAGCTATACATTCACGAAACAGAAGCCTGTCATGCTCGATTAAAATTAAATGAAGCAGTATACATGACAGTTTTTTTACCTTTCTGGTAATAATTTTGGAAAAGAAACTATGCCCGGCTTTGAGTAAGGCCCCTCTCCTTGCTTATAGTCTGTTTAGGACTGGGACAGTTGAAATGCCTTTAATAGGGTTGAGGCACATGACAGTAAGGCTTTCGATGCTGCGTATTTCTAGTCCAAGACTTACCAAGTATATCATACAGTAGTAAGCGAATAATTATGAAGATAAAGGATGGGTAGTGAGTCACAGCATCATGATTCCAAGTACTGTATTCGGCCAAGCAGGCTTAAGAGCAGGAATTATTGACATTTTGAATAATGGCATTGAGCAGTTGTCGATAGTAGCATAATCAAAAATAATGATATTGCTAACAGATTTTAAATAAAAAATCACTCATTCTTATCTTGGCAGATGATAATCTTGTCCAAAAACGTAATCACAAATAGAAAACGCCTACCATTAATGGTAGTAACAAGCAAACATTCAACTTCATATTAGATAACTCAATATTAACATTGTAATTTATAGAAAAATGTACAATCATGAAAAAGTATCAGATACCTTCGGGGGTTTTATGATGATTGATAGATTAGAACTTACTAAAAACATTCAATTCTATAATTTAATAATACCAGAAGATAATAAAAACAGAACAATAACAGACGTTGAAATAACTAATATCCTGGATGCTTCAGATGATAATATTGAACCTGGCAGTGATTATATATTTGAGGAATTTAGAGTTTATAAAAGATTAATTAAAAATGATATCCCTTATAGATATTCATTGCGAATTTTTCCCACACTAAGACCTGTTTATTTCATTGGAGAGATCGAAGGGGGAAAGAATTACCAAGATAAAATTTATGCTTTTATATTAATCCTTGAGTTTGATAACAGCATAGCAATAATAAAGAAAAGCTGCGCCAATATTTCAGAAAATATTGAAAGGAATTTTGATTTAATCTCGAGTAAGTTATTGGCTGACACCTTTAATGATTCTGATGTTTTATTCCAAAAAATAGCAACAAGAACAATAACCAATTCAGACAAGGCAATCAGAAATAGATCTGCAGAGTCAGCAGATCTTAAAGGCTCTTACTCCACTCATGCTGCTGGTAGGTCAATACCTTACTATTTGAAACTTAGGCAAGGTGCAATAATCAAGACAATATCTAGTTCAGGACGATTAGTAGAGGCTTCACAGAGAGTTAATTTCGATGAAATTACGACATGGTCTTATAACCAACTCTGTCTGATAAGGCAAGGTGGAGGAGTTAAAGATTTCCTCAATTCTTTTGCAAAGCAAAAAGATTTAAGTGAGGTTTTAAGTTCTACTGTACCAAATGCCTTATTAATAGAAAGCACTTCATTATATGAAAAGTTACAATCGGAAAATGCCATACTAAAATACAAATTACCTGATGGAACCGATTGTATTCTAGATGAAATACAAGTAAATCGGTTACTTCGTAAACTTGAAAAAGTTTATGAAATAAAACCTGATTTAACTATCCTAGCACCGCTTGGTAATGCCAGGATACGGAAAAACAACAAAACACTGACTATTGACTCGACCTTCCTAAAAAAAATAAAAGTCTCATACAACTCTAAAGATATAACTTTGCAAAGTTTTATTTTAAAAAATGGTTTCTACAGCATTACGTTTACTGACCCTTGCTATATGTATTTTATGGGTAATTGTTTCGAAGACTCTTCAGGCATATCCGAAATTAATAACATATTAGAAATGCTTGTCCCTAAAGATAATATAAAGAATGTCTCAAGTGAGAAAGGCTTGCTTTTAAGAGGCATAAATAAATTCCCTAACGATTCGATGTTTGACGTGGTGGAAAACATTCATAGTGGGGACGACTACATATTTTGCGATGATTTAGGGAATGAATGGGCAGACCATATCACATTTAACAAAGTGGAGTCATGTATTTGTTTTATTCACTCAAAGCATGGTGGCAAAAGCACATCAGCCAGTAAACTTCATGACGTTGTTGGTCAGGGAATAAAGAATCTTGGATATATGTATTTCAACACTACTGATTTCACTGCCAAAATAAAAAACAAACTTAATAAAAATTATATTGGAATTTACAAAAAGCAATCAATTCCAACCAAGATAAAAAAGATAAGAAAAGGTGACACTAAAAAAATTAAAAAATATCTTGACGACCTTTTTAAAGATGTTAAGTTGCATAGAAAATGCATTCTTAGCTGTTCGTTTTTATCCAAAAAAGAGATAGTACGGGAGTTTACTAATTTGCGTAGAAAAAAATCGGTTAAGCCTCATGTGATTCAACTACTATGGATCTTGTCTTCTTTTTCTCATGCTGTAAAAGAGGCCAATGTTGTTCCAATTATTTATTGCGACAACTAAAAAACATTTTTTAGAAAACGTTCTGGTTGCCTGGTTTTGCCTCTCATTGTGAGTTCAACGGGTCGATCCAACGCTATCCTTAATCAAGGGGAGACGTTTCTAACACATCGAGGTATGACAATCTACAAAAAGTAAGCCATCGCCAAAACGTACCAATGATTAACGTCAAATGACAATGAGGCCCGCCCCTCATTTCGCTATCTGTCTATGCATTAGTTAACTGCACAGTATCAGAAGTGCACATAACTCTAACATTATGACCACTAAAAATGGTCAGGTTATACTGGCCATTCGATAGAGTAAAATTTCACGAGGCATGACTTGGCAAAGTCAGGTTCAATCATGTTTGCATAGTCAATTAAGCCACGGAGGTGCATTTTTAGCCCCCATACAGAATCAAACTGTCGATTGAATGCGTGTTGTACAGGACCCATTTTTTCCAAATAGTAGAGATGTTGTCGAATGCTGTCTCTTGTATGTTTCGCAAGCCTTGGCAGCTCCGAATCTACGTTGAGTCCCAGTACAATCTTTTTACTGCTAGGAGGTACTATGGTAGTTTTTCTATATTGTGGCCTAAAACCGTATTTTGAAATTATTTGATAGGCATTAAAAATAAACTCCTTTGCTTTAGAACGATCAAATTTTTTATCTGTGGTTGAAAAAGTCAGATCATCACTATACCTTGTATAGATAAAACCATTCCTTTGAGCTAGAGTTAGTAGGGCTTTATCACAATCACTCATTATAAGATTTGCAAGGAATGGGCTAGTAGGGGCTCCTTGTGGCAAGTAACCAAGCAACTTTTGATTATAGAATGGAATAACATTATTGGGATTGAATGTTTTCCAGTTTGGAAAAGCTCCTCTAGGGCTCTCATTATGTGTGCCGACAGTACATATACGCGCTAACTCGAAAGCTACTAATGGTTGATAATTTAAAGTTCTAAAAATTCGGTAGACTTGGATTTCCGAAATCGAACTGAAGAAATCTTCAATATCAATTTTAATCAGCCACTTAGCACCACAATGACGAGATGCACATTTTTTGATTGAATTTCCTTTTTTAAAAGCTTGACTTGAAGAATGCACAGGCAGCTTCGCAAGAATATGCTCGCTGATCCAACGTTGAATATGCATTAACTTCGGAGTTGGAACATGAATAAATCGGCGATTACCAGATCGTTTCCGAATAGAAAACTTCTTATAAATTTCGAAGCGTTCAACGCTTGTGGTTGCGTTTCTCATAACAAAACCACGAAGCAGTTCATATTCAACGCCAGTACGCTTAGCCAAATGGTTCAGACTCAGAATAGAAGGTAAGTTGTTCTGTGAATAAATAAGAAGTTCGCTCTGGGTTATAGCTTTAATGAGAAGGGACTCTGAAAATCCCTTGGCTAATCCCTTTTTCTTGTAAATTTGAGAGGACCACATACAACTACTCCGATGCGTATGTCGCCGCAGGCGACGGCGCGCTCTGGTGACCCAAGGCTCACGCTGGAAGAGGCAGAGTGCGCCGTCTCCAGCCAAGCGAGGGCTCTTTCATAAGGCTCAGGAAATCCCTACCCCAACATCAACTTCGAATGATGTTGCAACTCTCAATCAGGCCAATAGGTAAGGTAGAGAGTTGCTCGTTGACACTAGTCATATGTAGTCTCTCTCAGTTGCCTAGGATAGTAGTAGTCAGAACCTACAGCAAGAGGATTTTTCAGGGAAACAGACGTGTTTTTTGCCGCAGACAATTCGGAAAGCCCTCGGCGAGTAATCCTTATCTCTGGCGTAAGAAATTTCCACTTAATACATTTTGAAAGAAGCAAATCACAGTCCTTCTGATTTAGCCCTGTGGCGTAGCTAATAGCCGAACGTTTCCGTTGCCCCTTTGCGACTAACCCTAATACCACAAGTATGAGGATACCAAGCTTTCCTCTGCGAGTGAGTGCACCAGACTTGGCCAATCGTAGCTGACCAACGTCATAAAGAGTTTGTACTGCATCACCACGCACTATTTCAAATGGGAAAACTGATGCAGTTGTACTATCAATAGTTCTGTTTGGAAAAATCCCTATCCACTCTCCGTTTTTGTCTTCTGTTGCCCACAAAATTGCCGGGGTGTTGTTTGGGCATCCGTGTTCAAAAATCAGCGAAGACATGCCTTTATTAAAACCCCACCAAACATGTTTTCTTTTTTTTAGAGCCTTTCGTCCGTATTTCTCACAAAGGTAAAGTAGCGCATCTCTTCTTTCAGCCTTAATTGGAAGAGTCTTAAATGTTGGCGAATCTCTATGTATAATTAACTCTGGTTTTGCTTTCAAACTCCCGAGCAATTCGATTCCCCGTTCTGTTGCAGAATACGCAACAACTTGGATTTTAATGTGCTTTGTTGACAACCATGAGACTATAGTTTTATCACGCCAAAAAGCATCAATAAACTCGTACACTCTTCTTCCAGACCCAATATAGTCATCAATAAATATTAAAGAGTCACACTGATGAATACGGAGGCGTTCTTTAGATGGATGGTTAAGTATTTTATTAGGGTTGGCTTTTGAAAGTTGTCTAATTATCTGTGCAACGATTGCTTCGCTACCCTGATCTGAAGTGGCTTCGACGGAGTTTACAGATTTGCCATCCTTACTTAAAATTGCCTGTTCAAAAAAGGGAATAACATGAGTGGAGAAAAAACCTTCATCGTTCTGTTTTTTTAATTCTCTTATCGCATAAAGACCTACCGGCCCATCAACTTTTGCTGAAGCCTCCATGATAAGATTTTCAAGGTTCCGACGAAACTCAGTGTGAGATACAAGTGTCAATGAATTGAGAAGAAGCTTCGCAACCTCCCGGTCTAATTCATCAAATTGATTTAACCATTTTTCCCCTTGTTGAGTGTAGACAAGTTTTCTCGCATCAGGCTGATTTTCTTTATCTTTACAAGATGTCGTTTTGCTAAGTTCCATGCTATTCAGTACCCATCATTTAGGAATACTACAGGTTTTGCTATATTATTGAATTATTCAGATTACTAGAATCATGTCCCTATGCAACAGGTAGCTGCAACATGCCTGCACACCGCTCATAGCTGCCATTCAAAGCGTTAATAATTTTTTCCACATGATGTCGGTTATTGAGAATGGTTTGACTATCCAACTGGTAGTGCATCCTTTCCAGTTCAACAAACTGATCGCGCTGATAGCGTGTGCAGGAATACGAATGGCGCGTAAAGCAGAGTGAAAAAGATGATCGATTAAACCGATCGATTGGTAAAAATTGATCTGCAAAATGAATTATCCGGCCAGGTTGTGTCTGTGCTAAATTCCCAAAAACTCATTTAACGTATTGTTTATTAATTCATTTCCTGTCTTCTGGCGGGCGGCCTTCTTTTGTCCTGCGGGCACGGCATGGGAATGCGACAGCAGGTGATGGAATGAAAAGGTGTGCCAGATGTAACAAGAAAAGAGGCGTTCTGGACCGGATTTTCGGGCTGGATAAAGAATTCTGCGATGACTGTCTGATGGTGGTTAACCTGGAAATAAGAGAAAAACAAGTTGTATCAAAACCAGCACGAAAATCACCGGAACGCTCTTCCTGATAATGTTTCTTACCCGGCAGGTTATTGCCCCTGATGGGGTGACAACTCTAAAGCTTCCCTCTGTTTAAATTCCCTTTGATCAATGAAAATCAACATCGATATCAGCGTCATCATTCCTGCCTTTAATGCGGCTGACAGCATCGGAGCTCTGGTCCATACACTGCTTGGCGAAACAACGCTCAGTACTGAAATCATTGTTGTGAATGACGGTTCAACCGACGAAACATGGACGGTACTCAGCGCCATTACAGATGAACGGCTTATTCTCATTCGCCAGGAAAATCAGGGTGTGTATGCTGCCCGTAATACTGCACTGGCGATTCACCGTGGCGAATGGGTGGTGTTCCTGGATGCGGATGACCGGGTTTCGGCAGATTTTCTGCAGGAGCGGCTGCGCACAGCCCGCGAAGTACGGGCCGATGTCGTCCTTTTCAATGCCCGGCATACAGACAGCGCCGGACATCTGCGGCATACCGTTCACCGCAGACAGCCTTACGGCCAGACGCTGACGGGGCAACAATGGATACGCCATTGCGTCAGTCAGAGGGAGTGGCCGCATTACCTGTGGCTGCAGATAATCCGTTCAGCGTATATCCGCGAGCATGACCTGAGATTCCAGGAAGGGAAAAGCCACAAGGATATTCTCTGGACGATAGAGCTTGCCGCCGCAGATGGCCGGTTTTATTTCTCTGACAGACAGGATTACTTCTGGGTGAATAACCCGGCGTCAATTACCCACCGCCCGGATTATTACGATATCCGCGCGTTCAGCTATAGCGACGTGATTGCAGATATTCTGGCACTCAGTACACAGATGCAGTACCGGTCTGTCAGACGAGCGCTGGTCAGGCATGCGCTGGTGGAAAGCCGTCACTTTCTGGGCCTGTACCGGCGCAGGGTGAGTGACCGGCAGGAGGTCCGGGCGCGTTTTCGTGCGCGGATAGACTTTCGCCATCTGGTACCCGGCGTGAGCAACCTGAGCGATGTCTTTTTCCTCCTGAAGCTGGCCCGCAATATTTATCTGCCAGGTGTCCGCAATACTCCCGCAGCCATTTCGCAGGGGCGGCGTTAATCCATGGATATCTCAACGCTTCTGGCACGATCGTGGCAAACTGCGACAACGGGTGACGATTCAGTTCGCTCTGCCAGGGATATCGTCGAACGCTGGTATGACAAAGGCGGTGACCTGACCCGACGGACCCGGCGATTTATGCTGCGGGAATGCCTGTGGATAGCCGCACATTACCGGGATACCGAAGCGGTACTCACCCGACAGTTCCGGCTGCTGGCCGTGTTACTGTATCTGGGCGGTTATTTTCCGAAAGGGAATGCCGGTGGCATGCTCCCGGAGAAATGTTTCATTTTACTGAACGCTCCGGAATTAAGCCCCATCCTGACAGACGATACGGCCCCTGATGTTCTGGCGGCGTCCTGCCACACCCTCTTCTACCTCAGACGGATATCTCCGTTAAGGTGTTACCGCCATACGCGCTGTCTGAGCGAACATCTGTTTCAACTAATGGAGATCTGATAAAAGCGCCAGTCTTTGTACTGGCACCTGAGGGGCTGATCGTTGACGGTGTCGGCGTCAACGATCAGGGCTAACGTCATTATTTCCCTCCGCTGAATCTGCCACCTGTGATGTCAGTAACGGTTTTATATCCCTTGCGGGTCATCTGCCCGGTAGCCTTCCGGGCGCGGAGCATATCAATGCTACCGATAAACGGAGACTGCTCTTTCACGCTGAAGCCGTGACGGTCAGTACGCACCAGATCGTACTTTTCCACGATAAAATTCACCGCGTCACACAGTGAGATACCCGCATCAATGTGCTTCTGGATCACACTGTCGTTGCCAAACGGTGTGTCGTTGAGGGTAAGGCCGTAGTGTTGCTCCAGCAGATACTCCAGTAATTTTTGCCAGATTTCGACTGATGACAGACGTGACGATGCCGCCCGTTGAGGGGACAGGGATTGTATTTGCATGGTTTGCACTCTTTGTTGGCTGGTTTGACGAAGGAAAAGCGTCCGGGATTTATGCGGTTGTTGCAGTTGTCGGGTAAATTACGATGTACAAATAGCCACAGGAACCGAGCGTATCGGCCTCACATATCAGCCCTTTTGCGTGGAGCGTAATGCAGCGCTGAATGCGGGGCGTGAGTTCGCTACTGGTCAGCATGAGCTTCATCTGTTTCATCAGTACCGGAAATGCCTGGTCCAGATGGCGTAAATCTGCGTCATTAAATGTCCCGGCAATGCTGGCGCGGTCAGCAAGGTAATGCAGGTGGTTACCCTCCTGTACCAACCGGGCACCAAAACACGGTGTGATGTTGCGTTTGAGGCCCCACCAGGGTTCCGCGATATTATGGTTGATTACACGGGTTGCTTTCTTCATGTAAGTACTCCTTAACGGTGAGTTAATTCAGGGTGACGCTGCGCAGGATCACATACGGACCGTTGCGGTCCTGTCGGCGTTCAGCAAACACGGCCAGCACACCCCGGATATCCTGCACTTCCCTGCCTTGGTAATGGCAGATATTGCCGGACCACTTTTATTTCCCGGTACAGAAGCGAAACAGCCGGGACTCAGAATGCTGGCGGTATATCGCCATTGCCTGACGTTTGCTGATGATTTTCATCGTTATTCTCTCCCTAAAGCCAGCCACGCTCGGCAAACGAGACGATGTCAATGCCTCCCACGACCAGGTGGTCCAGCAGGCAGATATCCACGAGTTTAAGTGCCTGCTTCAGATGGTCAGTGAGCAGCCGGTCGGCATTGCCGGGTTCCGCATAACCTGACGGATGATTGTGTGAAAGCACTATGGCAGCCGCGTTGTGTTTCAGTGCTGCCTTTATCACTTCACGGGGATGTACCTGTGTATGGTTGATGGTGCCGGTAAAGAGCGTTTCATGAGCAATAAGACGATGCTGGTTATCGAGGAAGAGCGCCATGAATACTTCGCGCTCCAGCGTGGCGAGCTGCAGACGAAGCCAGTCGCGGACCGCCTGGCTGGAGGTAAATGCAACGCCGGGCTCGCGTAACTGGCGTTCCAGTAAGGTCAGTGCACGTCTGATGGTGCGCTGTGTAGTGGGAGATATTTCCCCGCTGCCGGGGGGACACGTGGTGGTATTCATTTGCTTTTCCTGTCTGTTGACGTGTCGGGAGGGGATGTGTTGTACAGTTTCACGGCAACGACGAACCCGTCGTGCAGGGATTCAAACCATGACCAGATATGGAAGAGAGGGGTACCCGTCGGGAAATGCAGGAAGGGTTCGTCGGTCACAACCTCTCCGTCCTCCTCCCTGACCGTTGTTTTCCCCAGCGCATCCCACAGGGCATTAAGGCGAGACAGTTCATACGGCATGGCGGGAGGCTCAGTCGATAATGCGCATGATGGCGCTGCATTCCGGGTGATGCAGCGCATAGTCACGCAGGCGCCAGTAATGTTCCGTCATGGCGTCGCATTCCGTGCGGCATGCGTGATGACTGTAAGCGATAAGACAGACCGCAATCCCTGCAGCTTCGGCGCTCATACATGCGGCGTTGCCATTCATGGCGTTGAACAGCGACCAGAAGGCATCGTTGTCCGTTTCCGGAGCCATGAAGGCCCCGCCGTTGCTGAGAGAATAAAAACTCCAGATACCGCCGCTGTAGTCAGCGCAGAACCGGTCCATCCACGCAAAGACCTGCGGTTCAAGGGTTATCCACTGCGGGATGTTGCCAAAGTGCTGCGGCCAGAATCCCACACGCTGTTCGTCCGCTACGGGCGTGGCTGTCAGAGCAGGTGCAGAACCGTTATCGCCAGCCTGCAGAAGTCGCTGATTGTTATCGTTAATATTAATAATGTCGGTCATGTTAATTTTCCTTATGCATGGAGATGTTGAATGGAAGTGTCGGGCCGGGGGTTATTGCTGTGGCGTGTTGAGGGTGATTACCTGCCCAACAGGTCCATCATGTTTTCCGCCATCACCCAGAGCGCACGGTTTAACTTAACGTCGCCATCAATCCCGTTTACTGCGCGGGTATGGGTACGTTTACCCTGCGCGGTACGGCCACTTAGCCCGCCTTTCAGCAGGTTTTCCTGAATGCGCTGGTAAGTGGTCCACAGGTCATCGCTCTCGTCCTGCCTGCGGCGGGGTGCAAGAATTTGCGCTTCGGTTACTGGCTGGTAATCCTCCCCAAAACGATATGCCAGCGCCGCTTTAGCCAGCACATGCTGTGCGGGTGACGGGAGTTGCAGGGACTGCATGGCATCGCGTTTCTCTTCCACCCGGTCAAAGACGCAGAGAACCTCATAGGCCCCCTCAATCACCTTCCCGACAACATCCCCCCGGTGTGGCACGCGGATCTCGCCAAACGACTGTCCGCAGACGAGCGAATTGGTGCAGACACTCCGGAATATCCCCGGCAGTAACTGAAAACTTGATGCGCCATCGTGCGAATTCAGAATGATGATTTCCGGCACCTGCTGGCCGTTTATCTGACCGGCACGACGCAGGCGCAGCATATGCTTTGTATGTTCCCGTCGGCTCTGGTCGCGCACTCGTGACTGACAGGCAAAGAATGGCTGGAACCCTTCGCGTTTAAGGTTCTCCAGCAGGGTGATTGTGGGTATGTAGGTGTACTTCTCGCTTCTGGAGTCGTGCTTGTCTTCCCCGAAGACGCTGGGGACATGCTGCATCAGTTCTTCGCGGGTTAAGGGACGGTCACGGCGAATCTGGTTCACCCGACCAAAACGGCTGGCTAATCGCATGGTTGATTCCTCATCTGATTACTCTGATGGCATAAAAGCAAAAGCCCCTGCTCCGTGAGGAGGCAGGGGCTGGATGTGTTGTTCTCAATGAACGGATAGGTCGGGCGGGACTACAGCGTATCCAGAATCTTCAGTATCTGCGCCATCAGGGCGGTGATAAGTGCAGTGACCAGCAACGTGACCGCTTCCCGGGCTGTATCAATACTGCTGTCATCGTAGCCTGCCTGACGCAGGCGAATTTCAATATACTGCCGGGCCTGATGTCCGCCGCACCAGGTCAGTGTCTGGCTCAGGGCCGTCACCAGCATTTTCAGAAAGGTCATAGGGTTTGCTCCGGACTGCCTGGCGGCAGCCCTCTGGTGGAGTGAAGATTTCTTTGAGGAAACTGATACAGGAAAGTGGCTCAGTGGTAGGTGTAACGCCATCCCCCCTTATCCGTGGTGACGACGACTTCAGAAGCCACGCAGTTATTATAAAAATTCACTCTGACGGACTGCCCGTAGCGCAGGGCAGCAGGCAGAATGGTTTCCTTATTTTTTGAAGACAGGTACTTCTGGTTATCGATACGACAGTTACCGCGGTTCACGTCTATGTTTTCAACGTTGATACTGTCATCCAGGGAAGTGACCACAACAGTGACGTAGCGTGTTCCGGCAGGGTGAATATTGTTACTGGTTTCGACTTTAATCGGCGGGGCTGATGCAGCCATGACAGGGATGGAGAAGCAAAACAATACGGGCAATAAGCTCAGGTTGATTTTCATATCGGGTTCCTTGTTCTAACAGAAAGATGCGGGAGAGAATGTATGGGGGACAGTAAAGAACAGTATCTGCCGCGGTCAGAGTGACGCTTTCGAGACGCAGCCATGAGTGCCGAATTCTGGCAGGACGTTGCCTGCACCTTTTAGTGTGAACAGCGCGGGCAGGACGCCATTCCCGGTGATCTGCATCTGCTTACCGGTTCTCAGGGCATTCCAGGCCTGGGCCAGATTGTTATCCCCGCCCCGACTGTCGGACTCACTGATATCAATGGTTTCACTATCGTCAATCCGAACCTGAAGCGTTTTGCCGCTGTCCATGCTGACCTGATGTCCAGTGGTATCTGTGAAGATGATGGTGGCAGGTTGCGTGCCATCGTCCTCACAGGCCAGATAAAGCTGAGACTGGCCTTTCCCCTTGATAACAAACTCAGACACACCCTGAGCCCAGCCCCGGGTCCAGGTGGTTTGATTTCCGAAGGCCATTGCCACTGCTGGCACCAGCGCACAGGTCAGCAGTAAAGGGTGAATCATTTTTCTGTTCATTTTTAAGCACCTCTGGTTTTCATATAACGCCACCCCGAAAGGGTATGTGCATGATTTTTAATAGAAGACTGACAGCCATAAGCATCCCATTGGGATTTTATAGCTGCAAAAATGAAGGGGATAACGATGAAATTCGATCGAACCGATCGACAAAATAGATCGTGGTTCAGCAAAGATATTTACCGTAAACCTCGTCCGAGTTTATCGATGGTCGGTTTCACTTCAGGAGGGTGATATATACCTGAAAATTCATTGAAAAGGAGCTGATTGCATGCGTGGTGTTGGAGGGCGATCGCGGGTTATCGGGGGAGAGCGGCTGGCAGGATTCAGGCCATTTAACACGTGGTCAGATACGGTCATTTTGAATGACTTTTAGCACTGATTATTATATGAGTAATTAGGATTAACTTGAGAGTGGAATAATCGGTTTATTTACCCTGCGAACAGCCTAAATTAATATTTCTTTCTTCTATTGTGATTTTAATGTCATTAAGTCTTTGCTTGTCGGATTGGTAATATAACTATATAGAAGAATATTATTGCAAAGGTATTATTAGCAAGCTATTGCCATTGGGATAAGAAGTGTAATTGAGAGAGTGTTATTCTAAAGTTTCTGTTAGAGAATTATTCTTCTCATTGAGTATGATAGCACGCTGTTTGCCAGGTTCAATTGAAGGGTATTACATTCATAGTATACTCAGGCCTATACGCTCGACAGTCATACAGTGCTCCAGGTGGCCTGGTCACAAATCACCCTCGGATTACCTGCCACATACTCTCATTATTACTTAAAAGTAATTTATTACTCCAGACTTACATTTTATTGAACATAACTAACATCAGGACATCACTCATGAGTTTCAATACGCACAACCACTATCCATTGAATCGGAACCATGTTAAACGGATTCAGGATACCCTTAATAAATCACTTAATGAATATTCCCGTACATTAGTCCTGCGGGTCGATTTACGCTTACCTGAATTCAATGCCGTCTATTACAATGCCGACTCATCGCTAATTACACGGTTCATATCCTCCCTTAAGGCTCAGATTGAAGTAAATTTACTGAAAAGACAGAATGAGGGTAAACGGATTCATCCTTGTCGGATTCGTTATATCTGGACGCGTGAGTTCAGTGACTGTGGTAAGAAACACTATCATGTTGCATTACTCCTTAATCGTGAAAACTATGCGTATCCGGGTAATTACCGGCCAGTGAACGGTGAGTATTCACATAACCTAGCTTTAATGATTATGGAAGCCTGGGTACGGGCACTGGAGCTTAACCATTCGCAGTATTACTCACTGGTGGAATTTCCGGTAAATGGTTATTACCACCTCAGTAAAAACAGTGCTGATTTTACTACGCAGTACGAAGTGGTGACGAATCGTATTAATTACCTTGCTAAAGAGTACAGCAAGGACTATTCAGACGGACAGCGTAACTTTGGGTGCAGTCAAGACTGATTGCGTGTAAGTATTTTTTTACCAGTACAGCAGATGTTATGACAGAGTACCGGTGTGAAATTTGACACATTAACTCCGGTGCTCCTGTCTTCCCTTTCAATCAAGACAGAGAATTCCGTTATGACAATGCTGAATAATACTGGCCTGCTGAGCGACAAAATGGTCGATATGGTCTTTATCACTGAATTCACCGGGCTGAGTGATAAATGGTTTTATAAACTGATTTCACTGGGTGAGTTTCCTAAACCGATTAAACTGGGGCGTAGGTCACGCTGGCTTAAAAGTGAAATCGAAGCCTGGGTGCTGGAGCGTATTGCAAACTCTCGTGGTCATGAGGGTTAACATCAGCTTTATAAAATAATGTGTATTTGTCCTTAAATATAACATTTCTGTAGAGTCAGTATCGTCTGACGAATGAAAATATTTTCATTTAAGGCTTTCGATTAGACTTCACACATCCATTTCCCCTGGTTTGCTGCCACAGCCTGCGCCCTCGCATCTGCATACTTTTTAATCTAAACCTGCATTGAGTTAATAAATTAATGATTAAAAATCCGCTAAAGAAGGTGTTTTAGCGGATTTCATAAAATTAATTTACAGGTTTTTAATGAAAAATGGCCATTTTATGTACTGACACTATGCGGCGCACGGATCTTTCATATGAAGTAGCTACGCTTTCGTTTTTTAATTCGTGTTTAACCTGATATCATCAAGGTCAATGTAAAAGCTCGGGGTTACAGGCGTAGAGTCCGCTTCTATAATATTGGCAGACATCTTGTTTCCAGGCATGGGGTAAATGTCTTCATGGTTTCTCGCAACGAGCATGATTGTTCCATTAAGTGTATCCATACGGATTTTTACATCGCCCTGGCCGATTAAATGATTTAACACTGGCGTGAGTTTTTCTGTTCTGCGGAGATTATTAGGGCCTAATTGTTCAATCTCACTGAATGTGATAAAGCGGCTATTCTCGCTTTTAATGCAGCCATTTAAAATAAATCGGTATAACTTTTTAACGTCCTGAATGAAACGAAGGCGTTCTGGCGTGTAAAAGAAGATCCGGTTAATCATACTCAGGTACCAGTCGATAATTTCCGTGCAGTTTTGAATGATGTCTTCATTGATTTCGTCCGCGCATTCGTTACTCAGATGCTGGAGAATAGCGGCCAATCGTAATACGTTAGCGCTGGCTTTTGCCGCGAAATCACGAATATAATAAAACTCTCCTGTTGGTACCATTTTTAGCAATAATTGCTCCCGGTGTTTTTCCCAGAGTGTCGTTGCTGCAGGGGAGAGTCTCAGTTGTTTTCTGGTTGTAGTTTGTTCATCAATTCTGGTTTTCTTCTTATCCAGAAGGTCATTCAATAGATGGTAGAAGTTATTTATCGCAGGCCAGGTAATTTCAGTGGGAATAGTACCTTCAGCAAAGTGTTTCAGATCGTCAATTCTGGAAAACAAAAATCGCGACAGAAAACCGCTCTCTTTGAAAACGTCGCCGTGGGCTTCCATAAAACCATCAAAGATCGCCGTTTGTGTCATCAGAGAGGCGGTTAAGCAGGGCGTAAAATGACAGTCTGTTTTACCTGCACGTCGAAAATGGTAGGGGCTGCCGTCCCAGGCATTGTTTAAAAATCCTATTTTACTTTTTGGCCTGCTGCCAAAATAGGTAATGGCTTCATCAGTAATAAGCCCTGCGTCAGAATACTGGCTGAGCCCCTGAATTAAATCGGTTGCTGAGGTATCGTTATAAATAATCTGAGGAAGTACCGGAGGATGAGGTTTGATTATGTTATGTTTCTCAAGTTCCCATGATTCAGATTCACCAGAATAGTTCCTGTCAATAGCTTTGTTCAGATTCCTGACAAGTGCTTTTCGCTTACATTTCCAGATTTCAAATTTTGCATCAAATGCTGACATTTGTTTGAGGTGCTCAAGCCGCATTTTCTCGTCAAAATCATAAAAGGGTTTCATCACCCTGTTTTTGATTGTTGATTTTCCGGCCCCGGATTCAGCGATGGTAAAAAAATAAAGAGAGCAAGGCTCAGGAACACTGGTATGAGGATGAATCACTTCAATAAGGGACTGGCATGCCAGGGAAGCCGCGCTGAGGATGATATTCCCCGTCAGTTCATCCGGAATACGCGTATTACGGTGTAGTTCCTTAAGCGGCTCAGATAATACCGCAGGGAAAAGATGTTCGGGATAAAGGGGCAACGGCTGCTCATTTGCAAATTCTGAGCGCTCTGGCCGGGGAGAGCGTTTGACCCACTGAAAATCACTTTTCTTCACGTTGTCTTCCTTTTTGAATGGTAAGCGAAGCATAAAGCAAAAAATTACGAGTCGCTAAACCATTTTCAGACTGGATAACGGGGACATCATGTCTCAAGCGGGGTTTATCACGTGACAATCCTGAGCGTGGAACAACTGCATAACGCCGTTGCTCGGGGAAAGGTTACAGGGCAGGCTGGTGGGAAGAAAAGCCCCGAAGGGCTTTAGAGGGTGGTTGCCATCAGGCCGCACGTCAGTGATCGGGATTTCCTTTGCTGGTATTTCTGACCCTCACCACAAGAGGTGGAATGACCCCGGTCCGGTAGACAGTTTCTGACCTCACGGTGAGGCCTTTTCGAAGGTCTCCGGGCTGACGCCACCGAGATGACGTACACCGTCAGTTACGAGTTAACGCAATGGGATGCCAGGGCATATTGCGCACAGTGGATCACCTCACCGTATTGCGTGGCCACACAGCAACCCCATGGACCGTACTTAAGGATCATCTCTGGAATTTCGCGTTGGAGGTACGCCATGCGCGATCGCAGGTTCGCCGAAATACTGTTTGCCGGCACAATGCAGAATCCGCTTTTACCTTCAAGACCAGAAACCCGCTTTGTTCAGTCACGGACTTAACCTGTTAAAATAGCCCGGCTTGTATAAGCAGGTGGGCCTCGGTTGTACTCATGACTCCGTTGATGGGTATAATGGCCGAATATAGCTACAACTACACGCGGTCGCCCATTTTTCCCTTTAATGCTTTCAATTTCTTGCGGTCATGCGCAGGATGCGCGGTGGGAAAGTGCTTAAGATCATTTGTAATCATTAAAATGAGCTTTCTCATTATGATTGCAACAAAAAAAGGTTTATCTTGTTAGATATTATTTGCGTAACAAGAAAAAAATTAATTTTAACAAATCTCATGAACGATTATTTTAGCCTATTAACTATTTTCTTCATTTTATCCTGCTTAGTGCTTTTTGTCTGGTCAAAGGTAAACACGAAGGACTATGGGCTTTTTCTGGTTAAAAAAAAGTCGGGTAATAAAAGTACGATTTACATGAAATTATCAAAATGTCCAACTAGCGAAATGGCTGCTGCAACGCTCTTCCTAGAATTAAGGACGTTGCTCCGACAGCTTCATCAAGAAGGACGTAAATCAGTAGATTTTGAAACTCATATGATTCGTAGAAAAAATGAGAAGAAGTTCATGGCTTTTTTGAAATCAGAAAACTACCTTTGCGAGCACCTTTCTTATAGAAAAACACTATGGGTTCACTCTGCCACGATGAGAATTCTCATATTACTTAGCCATCGCAAACACGTAAGGATACATTCTGAATCAGCAAGGATAACTATAAACCTGCAATAAAAAACCGCCAACTGGCGGTTTTCTTTATGGCTAAAAACTTTCTGACGTTGACGGTTGAATTACAGGTATAAATTCTCTATGTGTTTTTTCGAGATAAGATGTTGCATCATCTCGCGTTGCCTCTAGATTAAGCTGCTTACTAAAAAAATTCAATTTCGCCCTTGCAGCATTTAAAACCTCCGCCCAAGTCAGAACCCATACTTCAACATTTAGTTCAGCATCGTCCATCGTTTTACCTTTAGGCCATCCGCGTTGGTGCGCTCTGCGCTCAGCATGCTCATCAATCGAGTTAGACACCGCAATGAACGTCCATTTTGATTTTGAATGGTCAAAACGCTCATCTGCTGAAACTGATAATGCATACTTTTCCACCTGGCCTATGACATCATAATTAATTTTTTGCGAAGGCCGCTTCAGCTCTACAACCAAATATTCAGTGTATCCCTCATAGGGCTGACGGCATTTTGCAAACATTAAATCGACTCGCCCTTGGCGCCCATCAGGTAGCAACACAGACTCGCTTGAATCTTCATCACATCTATTCCCTAAATGTTTGATATGTTTCCTTAATACCTCTTCGAGCCAATCCTCGGAACCAGCTAAAAAGAAGTCTTCACGGAAAACCCAAGCTTCTTTTTCAAGGATTTTATGTAGCTGGTCTCTCTCTAGGAGAGATTTCTTCGTTTCCCGGTCATGCAACAAATTGTCCAAACCATTGAGGAAATCAATTCGGTCAGAAACAATCCTTGAAGCGCTAATTATAGATGACAAAGTTGTCCTCTCCAGCAATGAGGCAAGTTCATCTTGCTCTTTTGCCTTCAAACCAAGAACTTCAGTGATAATTTTTTTTACTGATGACGGGTTCTGTTTGATCGCTTGCGATAACAGTAAAAAGGTAAACTTCTTGGTCTTTTTATCCGCATTTTCAAAGCTTTTTAGGTAGCTCTGGACATTCACAGCGAGGATATCGAACACTTTTCTTTCAACGACTTGCGTAGGGTCAGCTGAGCAATCATCCGTATAGGGGTAAATATCCTCAGCCTTCCATACATCGATTACTTTTGATTTCTCAGTGAAAGCCTTGTCAATGAAGTGAATTCTTGCGCGTTGAATTATTGCATCTTTAACAGCCTTAACCTCTGGAACTAATTCAACAAGGGATACTTCATTTTTGTCACTTAAAGTTTTAAATAAATCACATTTTGCATATAACGTAAAATCATACCCTGGAGCGCGTACTATATTCCCCAGCGCTTCCTTATATAAAGAGAAGCCAAGTAAATCACAATAATGTAATTCTCGTTGGACTTTCCGATTCCATTCAATAACCGTCAAAGATGCATTTGCGAATGAGCCATCAGGAAGTTGAACTCCGCCGATATCATAATCTTTTTTATCTGACCACGCATTCATTGGAGAAACACTGACCCCATTGAAAGTAATTTTTCTTCTAGGGTACTCGGTAAGAAATAACGCAAACTCCATAATTACATCATCCAGAGCTTCATCCGAGAGAAGAAGATCCGAATTTTTACTTACGTTAATTATCTCTACCTGTGTTCCACATCTAACATCTTCAACCACCAGAGGATCACTTATAGTGAAGTCATTAATCCTATTGGCGTCAGTAGAAATTGTGTATTGGTAATGGATGCCGTTTTTCTCATAGACAGTTTTCCAGTGGACTTGCTGCCCTAGAGAAAGTGATTTAAACCTGCCCCGGCCATACTGACCATGCAGGGAGCGATCGCCATCTGCTTTTGCCCGCTTCTTCCATGATTCACCGAGATTACCAAAAAAATCTGTAACTTTGTTGTGATCTATACCAGTTCCCCAATCATTGATGAGAATAGATTCAATCGAGCCAAAAGCTAAGTCTTTGTTAAGAATGACTTCAACTTTCTCAGATTTGGCATCAAAGCCATTCCATATTAGTTCGCTTAATGCCGTAACAGGCTTCGAGTGAGCTAAGCCAGTGAGAAAATCAGCACCAGCCTTAACGGTGATTCTCGACATACGTATTCCTTAACATGATGTTTTAGGAATACTGCCACAACATATCTTAATCACTAAGAAAAAACGTATTTATGGATGGGGAATTTGATCTTCATGAACAAATCCTTCGTTGAAATCACCTGCTTTCAAAATAGATACGCTCAGTCTGACTGATCGGCATTCTAGTGAAGTGGTCGACGAAAGTTGGCCACAACATGAGAGTTCTTTTAGACCCACCATACATCAGCTACTGGCACGCAGGGGCATTTATACGGGTAACCCGCCAGGCCGGCTTATCTATGCAGTTATAACAATAATGTGTTCTATTTCGTTCAATAAAGGCAATAATCCTTTTTCAGCAAGAATAATCCTTCATTAGTGCCATTATAGCATCAATCCTGTTGGTCTTTATCAGAGATCCGAAAAACCCAAGAAACGGATCTGTGGTACCTGAACAGGATATGTGGCAAAAAATATGTCAATATTTACGAAGCAAGTTCTATGACTGAGGAAGGACAATGGCTGCGGGACTTCTTAAAGAACCGACGAATATCTGGGGGTTTTTGTCACTGGGTTGGCCCTATATCGGGGCACTCTCAGTAGTTTGGTTGACACATATACTGGCCAGACGTCGCGAAATAATGGCGATTAAAGATAAAGCGAAACTTGAGCAGGAGAAAACTGACAGAGAGCAGGCAGCAGAGCTGTGTTTTATAGGTTCGCAACTAATATTTATTCTTGAATCTTTTGCTGTCAAGTGTACTGATGTAGCCATTGATAAAGGGAAAAAAAAAGAGAACGATGATCCGAGGGCTCAGGTTGTGATTATTCCAGGAACAGAGATCCCGGAAATCAGTCTGGCCGGAGTGGAAGGAAACTGGCGGGTGCTGCAGGCATGGGATATGTACCGTATCATGGAGCTTCCCGGGATGCTTCTTGATGCCCGTATACATATAGCGAATAGCTCAGAACACCTTTTCTACGGTGCTGACAGTGCTGAACTGCTTCGCATCCGGGCCCGTTATACTACCCCGCTGGGCCTGCGTGCATCTTCCCTGGCAAGACGTCTTCGCCAGCAGTGTGGTTTTCCGGAATCACCTCTTTCAGAGGGGCCACATTCGGTAACTCTAGTTCTTCTCAAAGAACGAAAGCGCCATGTAATGCAGGGGTTGTCTGAACTCACCGAGTCAGCTATTTAATACTGTTAATATTTTCCAGGAAAAGGAAGGCGCATACCGGGAAAAGTGGAACAACATCCAGCCTCAATCTGTATACACCGGAACTGTATTATCTGACCCGATAGAGTGAAAATATCCGGCTGGCGTACTCAAACACCTGTGACTGGTTTTGGTTTTCCGCTGCGGATATCACTACGTTTCTGAATCGCCACGGGTTTAATAGCCACCTCAGAGTCATTTAAAATGGCTTAAAGAGAGGAGCCCATGAGCGGTAAGCGCTATCCCGAAGAGTTTAAAATTGAAGCAGTCAAACAGGTTGTTGATCGTGGTTATTCTGTTCCCAGCGTTGCAACACGTCTCGATATCACCACCCACAGCCTTTACGCCTGGCTTCAGCAGCCGCATTCACAACGCCATCAGGTAGACCTGAGACTGACAGGACAGATTAAACAGTTCTGGCTGGAATCGGGATGCGCCTATGGTTGTCGCAAGATCCATCTGGATCTGCGGGGCAGCGGACAACAGTGCGGAGTCAACAGAGTCTGGCGACTGATGAAACGTGCCAGGATAAAGGCTCAGGTCGGATACCGGAGCACGCGGGCACGTAAAAGCCAGGCCAGTATCGTGTCACCCAACAGGCTCGAGCGACAGTTCAATCCGGATGCTCCGAATGAGCGTTGTGGAGCTTTTGCGTCTTGCCAGTGATGAAAATTGTCTGCGGCATCAGGTGTTTTGGCATACATGGCAGGGACCACTGAGCAGGAACAGCAAAGCAATAATATTACTCTGCCGGATATTCTTGAAGCGGTTCAAGATTATCTTGCTGATAACCTTGAAGACTTTGAAACTCCTGAAGCCTTTGTTACAAAAGAATTGCCACTGAAACTTTTGCAATTGCATGATCTTTTTAACCGATATTTGGAGCTGGGTGTCGAGCAGGCAGCAAAAGGGCGAAAAGGATTTGAGCGCAACCGCCACACTGGTTAGCCATCTCAATCGCTACTGCTCAGTCGCCAAATTTAAAGCCTCATGTTTGCGCTGATTGCAAGCAACTACTGTTATTAAGTGTATTAGCTTAGATTTGACCTGACACAGCTATGGCACAGAACCAAACCTAATCTGACAGGCAGCTCCGTGCCAGGAGCAGACGTTGAGGAGAAGATTATTTTGATGCGAAATATTTGCGTAATATTGTTTCTAATAGCGAAAAAACGACAGTCACTCTTTTGGGAGTAATCAACTGGTAAGGCCGATATAAATAAAATTGCCATTTCTCCTGTCGCAGTTCAGGCAGTGGGGGAACAAGTTGACCGCTTGCTAAGTACTCCCTACAGATAAAATCGCTGGATTGTACAACCGTTTTCCCGGCCAATGCAGCCTGAATCTCGGCGTATGGGTCTGTAGTATAAAACTCAATATGACGAGGGACAAAAGTATTCACTGCGTCACTCATAAACTCAAATGATTTTCCCGTCTCAGGATTAATTAAACCACTAAATGGATAACGCTGTCGAAGATCTTCTAAATCAGTTGGTGCTCCCAGGCGAGCAATGAGTTCAGGGGACGCAACCAGAATATGTTCAACTTGCCCGATATTTTTAATTATAAAGTTTGGATTAGGTTCTCGCCCTACACGTATACCTATATCGATACGATGCTCGATAGTATCAAGTTTCATCATATCTAAACGCCAGTCGATAAATAACTCAGGATATGGACGTAGTGCAGTCAAAAGTTCATACAAGATTTGTTCATGATTTGGAAATCGAAGTAATGTGATACGAACAATACCCTTCATTTCATTATCATCTTTCGCTGCCTGAAATAGCTTTTCAGAATCTTCCAGCAAGCGCTTCGCTTGGGGTAAAAATAACTCACCGAAACTGGTGAGAAAGATCGAGCGAGTATTGCGTTTGAAAAGAGGTTCACCAAGCTGTTTCTCCAACTCAGCGACTGTTCGGGTTACTACTGATGGTGAAACCGACAGCTTTATGGCTGCTTCGCGGAAGTTCAGGGTTTCAGAGGCAATGATAAAAAACTTTAGAGCATCAAGTTTGTTCATGATTGTTGTGAAAATTGCAATAATGTATTTTGATAATAGCAATTAATTTGCAACTATTCCAGTCATATAATCGAACAATCAAATAAGCAACCTCTCTTACTTTTCAGAATTCAAAAGAGTAAATTATGTCAATTCAACCAGTAGAGTTAAACAAAGCCTATCGTTTATTGCAGGTCGGGCCAACGACGATGATATCGGCTAAAAATGATGGCATTGAAAATGTCATGGCAGCGGCTTGGGTAGGATTAGTAGGCAATAACAAAGTAATGGCTTTTATAGGTCCACAGGCATTTACTCGAGGGCTTGTCGAAAAAAGTGGATATTACGTTGTCCAGATCCCAGTAGTAAATCAGATGGAAATGGTTTTATATGCGGGCGGTCACAGTTATTCTGATACACCCGAAAAAAACAATAAAATCCCACTTTTTTATCAGAAAGAGTTTGATCTGCCTTTAGTTGAAGGTTGCGCTGGCTGGCTAGTCTGTAAGGTTATACCCAATGAAGAAAATGAAAAGCAGCACAACTTGTTCATGGGGGAAATTGTCGGAGCATGGAGTGATGACCGCGTTTTCAGGAATGGGCACTGGATTTTTGATGATGCGCCTGATGAACTACGTACTGTCCATTACGTAGCTGGCGGACAGTTTTACGCCATTGGCAAAGGTACAAAATTTAATTATGGTCCGGGAAAAGACTAATCCTTACTTCTGTATAAATGTAGCCATATAAAATGGCTACATAGAGGTAAGAGCACCAAAATCAACCCACTAAAGATGTCCGCTCTTCGCTCTTAGCTGCCGTTGAGGCAAGGCATCAGGGACAACCTCGTGCCAACAGCGGACATTGATGGCACATGGTATGTTAGTTTAAGGGGGGCAGGTCAGCTCTTTAGTGGATAACAAAAAGAGATATGTTTTGCGGCCAGTCTTCGCTATTCATGAAATACTCTTCATTACCTAAGTGTCTCAACGAACCTGCCATTGTATATCCCAAATCCAAAGATTCTTTCTCTAGCTTTTCAATAGCACCAACAGACACAAACTCATTCTTAGCGAGGCCGTAAAACTTATCCAGAGAAATTATATCATATTCTATTTTGTAATCACCAACAGATATTTCCTCAGTTGTACGCTTGGTACATTCATCAATAAACTTACTATGTCCTCTTAGGTGGAACAGGATATAGTTAGTATCGCCATCACTTTCATCTATGATATGACCTAATGTATCCCCATCTATAATTGGAATAGTATTTTCGGGGAAAAACATCCCTGTGCTTTGAGAAGAAATTATTATTGTATCAACAACGATGCATATTCCATGTGGGAAAAGATGGTCTATGTCTAGGCTCGGAAATGCTTTAACAGCGAACTTATGAATCAACTTTAACCCATCATCCGTTTTCAAGAAGCTGCTTATATTCTCTATTTGTGATATGGCTTTTGTTATAAATCCCTTTACTCCTTTGGCTTTGAGATAATCTTTACCCCACACAGCAGGTAAATTGTTTTTCACTTCGCCAACAAAAACATGAAACCCGAGTGATGGCTCATAAGATATTGCTAATAAGTCGATATCTGGCAGTTTAGGATCATATTCATCTAGTTTCACATCGCTAAACAATTTGTAGTTGGCATATTGCTCGAACTTTGACCTAATCTTCTTAACTAATCCTTTACCCATTATTTCAGAGATGTTGTTCGAAAAACCATCTGGATTATTCTTAGCAAAATGCCTCAGCATGGTTGAAATACCATCTACTAGTGAAAAACAAGTAGGGTTTAGCAGATACTTATTTTCTGACGGTATGTAGTTGAATGTTGATCTTGAAGACACTGCTATATCTTGGAATATCTTTTTCACCAACACTGGATTTTCTTCGGGATATTGTTGCATAGCTTGCCCCAAAAGTTCATCTTCCTTATAGGTAAGGACTCCAGAAACGTTATTTGCTTTGGAAAAATATCGTTCGTACAACGCTAGTATTAACAAGGATTTGTAAATACCAATGAATGTAGAATACTTATATCCATCAAGCATCACATCACTATCTTCAGGTATATAAGAAAAATAAAACTTTATTTTCCAGTCCGCAATGCTCTCTATAGCAGCAAAAGCCTTTTCTACATTAGGGTTACTCAAGTCGAAATGTTTTGTACCTTGAAGGAGTTCTTCTGGATTAGCCTGTGCTTGATCGTAAGGCACGCACCGTGAGTTTAAACTAAAAGTTATAAATTCCGAAGCATGTTGCCTTAAAATTGAATCGTCATTTAAAGTAACCTTAATGTTGTTATTTTCCATACTCCACGCAACAACTTCATCATCGGCATATGAATAAAACACTGCATCTTTCAATGTATTATATGCCCTCAAGAAATTAAATGTTTTGACATAATCTGAAGGTTCGTAATTTTTTTGTGGACCATCTTTAGATTTATAACGCCCCAGTAGTAAAGGAACAAGAACTTCATTTGCAGTCCTAATTTCCTCTCCTTCAGTAAAGCGATCCTTTCTATACATAAACTCAGCAAATTCACCGAGCATGTGAAGGGTATCTGAGCTTGCACCAATATTCATCACTATGGCTTGCAATTCTAATTCAAAGATACTAACTACCAAATTTCTAACTGGGTTTTCTTTTTTCATTTTTATCTACCATTGCTATAAGGAGAGCCAGTAGGTATAGTACGGAGCGAAAGTAACATACATCGAACAAAGAAATAGTTTAAAATTGGCAACAAAGGTTTACTCATCGTTTTCTCCGTTTATAAATTCCGGTGTAAAAACCAAACCGCCATCTTACTGCATGCCTCAAATTTCTCAATCATTCATGTTGGGGAATAGTTGATAAACATGTTTCATGTGAGCCGTATGTTACGCTAACGGAAAATACATAATCCCACTACTGTTCCAGTAAACCAAGGCCTGACTTTGCCCTGCTGCACTCCCCCCAGTTTGGTACTACTGCCAAGGATACTAGAGAAATTCAAGGCTGACGTTAGTAAGTATCTTATCATATTGAGCGACTCACTTTTATAAAGCGTCGGCAAACTAACTTCCGCAGATCGCTCATAGCAGACCATCAGCTTATTTAGCTTGTCCGCTCTGTGCTAGGGGCGGACATTTGCAAACAACTAAATAAATTTCTACCTATAACTATATTGATACTGATTAGGTAATTGATAATATCAATCTTGGTCGTGCACCTTTAATAGTGTTCCCCATCCTCCATGAGGGTATCCGTCAGCGGAAAGATGATATCAAATACCTGTTCGATAACGTGCCAGTCGGCACGCGAGTGCAGTTTAGTGAGACCATCCTCTGGGCAGATGTGGATGCAAGCGCAGTAAGCGGTGCGCTGGTGCGTCGTTCCGTATGGCGGTGTCGATTACACTGGTTCGGTAAAAGCCAATCAGTTCTAAAATCAGTGGGAGCGAGAGCTGTGCAGGAGTTTGAAAAAGCGGTAAGGGAAGTTCTCGAGTATATTGAAGACCGGAAGCAAAGAACCAATTTTGTGAACCGGCTCATTGCAATCAGAAAGATGCAGGAAGATGACCTGTGCTGGTGCGGTAGCAAAAAAACAGTATCCAATTGTCACTGGAAGCGGCAGAACGCCAGACCGTTGAGCGTGGATCAACAGGTTGGCCTGCGGGTAGGGATTTTTAAACGCAACAGGGTCTGTAGTGCAACGTTCGACAGTGCCAATTGTGAGACAAAAAACATAATTGCCGCACATACAATCCAGAGAAATGGTGCACTGAAGTTGATGGCTGAAAACGGTCATGTCGGTAGCCTATATCAGCAGGTGGGAGAAGTATCAGACGTTAACGTTAAGCGCGGGGTGAAGCACATTGCCTCCGTGTTTTATGGCTTTTGCCGCAAACATGACAATGATCTTTTCGAATGCCTGGAGAAGAAGCCGGTTGCTTTAAATTCCGAATGCCTGTGGGCTTCTTCGTATCGTGCTGTGTGCCATGAACACTACCAAAAAACGGCAGCAATTGAGGGCGCGAAGGCACAGCTGAACTTTGCTGACAACGGGATGCCACTACCGTGGCAACTGATTATACAGGCAGAAATCAGGTACTCCCTGGTACAATTGGAGCTTGGCTTGACGTTTATCAACACCATCAAACAACGTTTTGAACAGATCTCTGCAGATCCGCAGGGAAAGTTGCTGGGATGGCTAGTGACTTTTAATGGCCCACCAAAGCTTGCCGTGAGCGGCACCTTTTCACCATTTTATTCTTTAGACGGGCAGCTCATTCAAGGGGGAGAAGCGACTCACCCTGTGGAGCACTTTGCTATTTCTACAGTAATGTACGAGGGAAAGGTGGCCTGGATAGTCTCCTGTCTGCCCGAGCAACGTATTGTGGCCCGTTTTCTTGAGCACTTGTTCAGTCGTAGCAATCATGAAATTATGGCGATGTTGAGCTGGGCAGTTTTTGCCTGGAACGAGAATGTCTACTTTCCGCTCAGCTGGTGGGAAGGGTTAAGTGAGATGAATAAAGAAGCGCTGCTGGAGCTAGCGCAAAAAACTAACTGCACGACTCCATATGAAAACCAGACTTTCCCTGGTTCGGTGATTAATCAGCATATTCAGAGTGTTATCCCGTTTCCATGCTGAGAAGTTATCTTCACTTGAGGAATGATTTCAAACGCACCATTACGAATCAGTGGGGAAGATTCACGAATACTAGCACATCTTTTTTATCCCTCTTTTTCAATTTAGATGTCAGCTCCGTGCCAAAAGCGGAAGTTGGGGTTGCGAGAGACTCTCTAAAGGTTGATGGTTCGTTTTGTAGGGATACTTACAACTGGATTTGCGTTGTATTAACATCTTCAGCCGTATGACTTGTTGGGTACCTGAATCTTGATAAGGAAGCAAAATGCTTGAAAACTACGTCTGCAAAATCTATGTGAGTAGAGATCCTAGTTTTAGTAAAAATCTCGAAGCAACTGCATTTGGTTTCAATAATGAGGGACAGCTAAAAGTCCTCACCGCAGCCCATGTTGTTACTGATGCTCTTGGGAAGAAATACCCCAGTAGCAATACCCAAAAACTTTACGTCATATTCCATAATCATCTCGGACCAGTGAATACTAAGCCCGTTCCTGTAGATTTCATCCTTAATAACCGTAATAACAGTAACAACTTTAAAGACAATTATCCGTTTGTAGATAGTGCTGAAATGAAGTTACCAGCTGATATCAAACAGCCTGTATCCCGGTATTTTAAAGCGCGTAATCCCGAAGTGAATATGATTACATTCGGTGTGGGATATCCACTGGATCAGACTGTACTTTCAACAGTCTTTGGCAAAATTCAAAGTATTTGTCACGAAGAATGTGAAAATCACCATAGCCAGCATGACACATCTCGCTTTGTAATTTCACATAACAACAGGCAAGGATGCTCAGGTGGACCCTATATCATATCCGACGGGGACGAGTATTATGTAATCGGTAGCCTGATTGGTGAAATGTATGGCAAAAAAAAACATTCATGTCCAACCCTGTCTGTTCAATCAGCTGCCGATTTTTAGCACTGTCTGTTTTCGAAGGGTCACCGCCACGATAGTTTTTTCGGGTAAGTGACCTGCTCCTCGTTGATTCACACGGAATGCTGTTAGAAATGTCAGCTCTTCGCTCTACGCGGGCTTTCAGACTGTTCGCTTTGTGCTGTGAGTTCAACTGATGGACGCAACACACTTATTGAACTCACAGTTCTAAGCAGACTGTCAGATTTGATTGTGTGCTGTCGGTGAAAACTGTCAGCTCAAGTCTGAGCTAATACATATTAAGGTAAGAGATCCGGAGTCAACTCTCCGGATCTCGGTAAGAAAATGCATAAAACAGATTCAAATCTACTTTATACCTCTGTATTTACGAGCATAGTTCTTATCATTTCGATTGAGTCTCTAAAAGCTTCAAAACTCAACGAACATTGCTTGCCCACCTCTCCCCGGTGAGGGTCAGAGAACTTAAGGGAACAATCCATCAACGCTACTAAAGGGGGCTTTTGTGAACACATATCAATAAGCGCTGTATCCAAAAATTCTTCGGTAAAAGCCACCTGAATGCGATATGTATCGTCGATGTCTTTTTCAGCAGGCTTCTTCTTCGGGGTCTGCCTGAACTTTTTTAGAAGAGCAATACCTTCACCTGGCGAATCACCCGCCAAAAGCTCCACAGCTTTAAAGTATCGAGCACACGAACTATGTGATCCACCGATCAACTCCTTCAACATTGCATCAAACTTAGACCGATCCTGAATACACAGAATTTTTTTAAGCAATTCAATATTGAAGAGGGTCATGTAGGCAATATCGAAGCCACCATCGGCTGAGATGATTAAACATCTCAGGGCATCCAGAATATTGCCTTTCCGATAAAAATAGGCCGCCATATCATATGCCGCACCAATATGTTCCCTGTTATGAGCTAAAGCTAACCAGTCTAAACAACCATCATCTTCTCCATCGCTCATGGAGGTGGCGATGAAATAAGTTGAAACAACGTGTCCGTTCATTGCTGCTTGGTAAAGAACTCTCCATCTTTCATCAGCTGAAGATTCAGATTTCTGACGGAGTATGTAAGGGAGGCAGCTATCATTGATAGCTTTCTTTGTGCCCTTGATCGCCTCATCCCACTCCATACCAAATTCAGTTTTGAATGATTGTTTAAGGTACTTCGTAAACGTTATATCACGCTTATCTTCAATATTCTGATACTCAGAGCGTTTGATGGCTTTGTATGCACCAATAGTCATATTATCGCTAAGGTGAATATCATCGGTATACACTTCAAATGCAGCTTCTGAAGCCTCGCTGTATCTATGATTTAACCACCCACCATACGCCAACTCATAAGTTTGCCCGTTATAGACAAACGTCGTAAAATTTGACTCTGCCATTATCTGCCTCACTTTTAGCTGTGAGTACGGTCACAGTAGCCCACCGAGGCAATCATTGCATGCTCCAGTGACATACCAGGATGCTTTTCCATGAAATCCAGAGCAATATTCAAGATAAGACGCTCTTTACCTAATGGGCCAGAACTAATCATCTTTTGTTCTTGATCTATACGTGAAAGTGCCCGGCCTTTGAGTTTACGGCTTACGGGAACAGAAAGATTGGTTTTGTCAGACATAACTGCCTCCATTGGATGGGAGGCGGAATTGAACAAGCACAGATTCGCCTCCCACAGATTAAAGTGAGATAGTGAATCCGTAACTTGCTTTCGCGGGCATACGAATAAGGCCTTTAAAAAAAATACAGTAACACGCCTAGAATAGCAAATAGTTCGCTACGTGCTTTTACTCATAGCGGAAAGAGGGCCCCCTGCTCCACTATTGTGCCCGATCTGCACCGCAGAATGTTACTGACCACCCTGTGGAACACCGGCGCACGCGTCAATGAGGCACTGGCACTGACGCGGAGTGACTTTTCGCTCACTCCCTCGTACCCGTTTGTGCAGCTGGCAGCCAGAAGCAGTACGCGGACAGGGCGGCCCGCGGCGCCGGCAGAACGCTCGCCGGCATCACCCCGCACCTGACCTGCTCCCCATAAGCTAACATATCTCAATGTTATCAATGTCCGCTCCTGGCCCATAGCTGCCTTTGTATTTGTAAGTATCCTGCTAAACTCACAGCACATAGCGGATTGTGAAGTGAAATCATTTATTCGTCTTTGACCAACCCACTTTATACACAAGAAATTTCAATGCATAAGCCATCCAGGCTATTAGAAGGCTTATGCATTATTATATTTACCTCGCAATTCCCATTCTTACCACCGTCACACTTTTTCCTAGTTCATCAATAAAATCCGCATACCACTGCAACATCTCCCTTCTCTGCTCCAGGTATTGCGCATGATTATAAGTACCGCGAATGGTGTTCTTATCCACGTGAGCAAGCTGTAACTCAATCCAGGCAGTGTTATAGCCCTGTTCGTGCAGGATAGTACTCATCGTGTGCCGAAATCCATGCCCCGTTGCCTTCCCATGATAGCCAATCCTTTTTAAAACCTGATTAATGCTCGCTTCGCTCATCGGTTTAGTGATGTCGTTACGCCCAGGGAATATCAGCTTATAACGCCCTGTGACTGCCTGAATTTCTCGTAACGCTGCTATAACCTGATCGGAGAGAGGCACCAGGTGTGGCCGCCGCATCTTCATCCTCTCTACCGGTACTTCCCACACTCGTTTATCGAAATCAAATTCTCTCCATTCCGCCATGCGAAGTTCAATGGTACGAACACCCGTTAGCATCAGAATCCGAGTTGCCAGCCGGGTTATTGGGCTGCCAGAATAAGCGGCCAGCGCCGGTAAGAAGGCCGGAAGTTCATCTGCTAACAGATGAGGGTAATGGACGGATTTAGGCGTAGTTAACGCACTTGCCAACTCTGATGCCGGGTTAGTTTCAGCGCGACCGGTGACAATAGCGTAACGAAAGACCTGGTTGCAGGCCTGGCGGATTTTACGCAGTTTATCCAGCACTCCACGTTTTTCGAGTTTACGAAGCGAACTGAGGATCTCAAGCGGCTTTATCTCTGCGATGGGACGCTTGCCAATATCAGGGAAGATATCGTTTTCAAAGGCTTCCATAATGTCTTCAGCGTAACCTTTAGACCAGTTAGGGCGTTTGTACTCATGCCATTCCAACGCGATAGCTTTGAAAGTGTTTTCTACATTAGCCTTCTGAGCCAATTTGTCAGCTTTCTTCTCTTCGCTCGGATCGCCACCTAAAGCAACAATCTTGCGAGCTTCTTCGCGTTTCATTCGGGCATCTGCCAAAGAGATGTCAGGATAAACCCCGATAGAAAGTTTTTTCTCTTTACCCAAAACACGGTACTTAAAGCGCCAGTACTTCGCTCCATTAGGCTTTACTAACAGATACAAGCCACCGCCATCGGTGAGCTTGTATTCTTTTTCTTTGGGCTTTGCAGTATCAATCTGTCGTGCATTTAGTGGCATATGGGGCCTCTAATTTCCATTGAACGAGATGAGCCCCCTCAAAGGCCCCCAGATACCGCTTGATTTGGGTATAACTGAGTTGACTTCGATAGAACTCGTGACAGAAAAATCCAGTAATTTCAGGGAGTATAAAGGAGAAAAAAAGAATTCAGTAGAGGTGTGTTGACTTGAAAATGGTACGCCCTACAGGGTTCGAACCTGTGACCTACGGCTTAGAAGGCCGTTGCTCTATCCAGCTGAGCTAAGGGCGCATTACATGGATGCTCACCGTTGAGGTGGAAACGCCTGGAATTATACGGTCAGCGCCTGGTGAGTCAATGTATTTTCCGCTGGTTGCTTGCTTAGTGAACGACGCTGCACATTTTCGCAACACCTGTCCCCTTTATGCCTGAAAAGACCTGGCCATTCTACTTATCCTGAGCGCTTCCTGGGAAAAGTCCCACATCTCTTTAAGTATTCGCGCCTATATCCCCTGCTTTATGAAGGTCAAAATATTTCCATTAACTAATGTAATGGAGCCTATACGTGACAAATAGAGCGAAACAAAAAAAAGGCCGGGATTATCAACGTAAATCAGAACCGATTATACAGAGCGATAATGACGCGCGTTGCGATAGTGGGGTGAGTAACCGCTCGCTAACTATTCCCGCGAACGAAAACAGGGCTAAACACGGTTCCCTGTCGTTTGCGCAGCAGTTATTACACGACCAGACGCGAAACGTAACATTGCCGGAATCAACGAGACAACGCTTGCCTGAGCTGCCGTTTAATTCGCAGCCTTACACCATGTCGTTTATGGACATCCCGATATTATATCGCCCTGGTTTAGCGGCTGAGCCACTAAAATTGCAGACATTTTTCACGTATGGCGGCGCACAGCACATCGTCTACCCCCCAACGATCACGCAGCTTCAATCTATCGGCACCGCGGTGTATGTGGATGATCTCACCAAAGCAACGCCAGAAGCTTTTGCTGATACAGATTGGAATACATACCGCTCGCTCGTTGATAAAACGGCAACCTGGCAGTGCCTTTATACGCCCGATATTCTCAAACCGGGCATGAACCAGGCCAGTCAATTTGCCCACATGGTCTCCATTAAATGGAGCGAAACAGCCACACAACGCGATATAGCACAACAGCCAGGCGCACAGTTTGCGCATGGATTTTTTTGGCCGACACTTTTCTGTCAGGAAAAGTGAAATACGCTTGCGAGGGAAAATGCGAACTGTCATCCGCCGGGAAAAAAATCGCCACCATAGGCCCGATCACCGAGTTTTACCCTATCGGGAATATCCGCCGCCTGTGTTTGATAAGCTGGAACATCTCACCCAGCAGCTCAGTTTCGCCCTGCCTGAATGCATCATCAGCCAGATATTGATTTCAACCGATAGCTTTCTCAGTTATGCATGGAATAGAGGCCTCTTCTCCGGAAAACGCAATGCCGTGTTTTCATCGCTGGATTTAGCACATCATCGGTTCGCAGAGCCGCATCTCTCGCATTTGATCGTGGATATGGAAAGCCTGCTCACATCACGTTTTAGCGCCCTGGAAACACTGCGACAGCTCGCTTCGCATAATCGCAAACTTTATATTTATCTCTTAGCGACAAAAAGTGACACACCACTGTTTAACTTCCTGCGCGCTGCGGGCCCCTTTCGTGTATTAAAACGGGATCTCCCCGTCACGCCATTCAGGCAGGCGCTGTTGACTCCAGCCTCGCCTGTTGATATTTCGCGGAAATTCCCGGCTGTAGAGTGGCAGATGTTCACCGCTCTGGCGCAAGGAAAAACGCTGAAACATGTCGCTCACCTACTCAATCTGCCTTACCATCGCATGGTTTATCGCCTCAACACGCAGTTGAGGCAACTTGGCTTGCCCGATCGTCAAAGTTTGCTTCATTTACTGCATCGCTTAACGATTGATGCGAATCACTATTGGGGATAATGGGCGTTGCCATCCTTCCTGCCTAAGAAATTACTTAGTCAAGTTTAGTTGCCGGGTATGTTTTTTACATAAAACCAACAATTACAACTATTCCTGGTATTGTCTCTTTTTTAAAATTCACCTGGATTCCACCCAATGCGCACGTTTTTATCCTGCGTTATAGCAACGAAATTGCGACAACAGCTATTAACATTAAGAAAACAATCAAATAATTACATTGTTTTAACCATTAAAAAAAGCGTAAAAAACCATACTTATCAAAATCAGCAAGTTATCATTCCAAATATTCAATCACCCATTATTGCTCTCAGAACTTCATATTTAGAAATAGCCTTCACCGACTCTTAACGCTTTTCTGCCAGAACTTCCCAGGTATAATTGCAGTGACTTATTAATAATTACTACATCTCTCTTCATTAGCACGTAATTGATATTCCCCACACTCGTCGGTTGCGAATGGAAATAACTTAGCGAGTAAGGATGCTATCGGTTTTCACAGGGAATTATTCTTCCTCACAGAATACTTGAAGTTACATTAATCCTTTCGACGTCTGTCGCACTTATGCAAAGGCGTGGCATTAAAAAACAATCTGAGGGAAAAAAAATGAAACCGGCTTCCGTTATCATTATGGACGAATATCCTATTGTCAGGATGTCGATAGAGGTGCTTTTAGAGAAAAACCAGAACGTGAAAGTGGTACTAAAAACGGATGATAGCCGCGCGGCGCTTGATTATATCCGAACACTCCCCGTTGACCTGGTTATTCTGGATATTGAGCTTCCTAAAACAGATGGCTTTACCTTATTGAGAAGAATCAAAGCAATACGAGAAAATGTCAATGTGCTTTTTTTGTCATCAAAGTCTGAATCATTCTATGCGGCAAGAGCCATTCGCGCTGGCGCTAACGGTTTTGTCAGTAAACGGAAAGAACTCAACGATATATATAACGCAGTAAAGATGATTCTTGCCGGGTACTCTTTCTTTCCATCAGAGACGCTGAGTTATATAAGCCAGCCGAGTAAAAGAAAAGGAGAGCAGCGGGATATGCCGCTTTCCAATAGAGAAGTAACAGTATTACGCTATCTTGCCAATGGATTATCGAACAAAGAGATTGCGGAACAACTTTTATTAAGCAACAAGACCATTAGCGCCCATAAATCGAATATTTTTTCGAAACTCGGTGTGCATACTATCGTCGAGTTGATTGATTACGCCAAATCACACGAATTGCTATAGCGATATACGCCGGGAAAGGGTTCCCGGGCGTATTTTTTATTTAAAAAAGTTAATAGTAATTAATCGCGAAAGTCGCGTCGGCATTTGCCGTGCCAGGGACAGGGTTATCTGCTAGTGCGATGTAATTTGCGTAGAACTGCAACGTCGCATTACCGTTGCTGTCCACGGCGATATCCTGGCTGGCTTTCTCCAGTGCTAGCGGTGTTCGATCTCTGTCGCGCAGCTCAATAGCAACTTTCTGTGCCATCACGCTATCTTTTAACGCTAACAGTGCCGGGTTGCTGGCGGATCGCCCCGAAAACGTGATCGACGCGCTACCCGGTGGGCACCCCGCTAGTCGCAAGCTAAAACGTACCGGAGGCGTTGTGTTACCCGCATTTTGCAACTGTTTGGTTGGCCAACGGCCTAATTGCACCGTTTTATCGCTGTCGGCCGTCTCGACGTAGCACGTGAAGTCCACCACCGTCGCGCGTAGCTGAATGTTAATTTCCCCAAGCGGCGTATCGGCAATCGCAAACGGGCTCAGCCAGCACCCAACAAGCATGACATGGCGCGGTTTGATAAACATCACGGCTCCTTAATCATAATCAACGCGCAAATAGCCCCGCGCCACAAAATCGCCCTCGGCGGGTTTGAAGCCTGTGACACTCACCGGCCACGCGCTGATAGCAACGCGCGCAGCGGCGTTGTCATCAAGCTGGAAAGGAATTTTGCTACCCAGCGTGTTGGGTGTAAGCGGGTTACCCTCATGGTCGGCGACGACAAACCCCACGTCAGGATTATCAGAAACCATGACCTGCCCACTGGCTTTTTCCGCTTCCAGACGCATAGAAAGATAGGCCTGGGCGTCAACATTGGTGCACTCTATTGCCACGGTTTTAATTTGCGGATCGACACCGTTCGGGCGGTTCCCCGGCCCGGCCTGGCTAAAGAGCGCGGCGCCAATATTATCAAACTGAAATTCAACGACCTGGCCTGCATTGAGTTTGCAACTTTGCGGCACTTCCACTTTGCCGCTGTAGCTAATGGTATAGACCGGTACCGCGAGCGCATCGGTGTCCGTACTGGTGACATACACTCTAAACATGGTTTGGCGCGGGATCGGCACCATATTAATAAACGGCCGCACCACTTTAAGTTTAAAGATAAGCTTCGAATCCATTACGCCAAAAGGCTTCTGATTGGGTACGTTAGGGTGTGTTCCCATGCGGATAAAATTCCTTGGCGGGAAAAAGATGCCGGCGTAATCATCCGTGATGCTCATCGCCCCTTCGAGATAATCATTTAACCTCATGTATTTGTAACCGCCGTCAATGGTATGTATCGGCAAATCAGAGACATAGCTTCGGTAGGTGTAATTCACTTTGGTACCAGCAGGACAGACAGCCTGGACGCCAACCCAGCCGGATTTTTCCGGCAACGTCACCACCTCTCCAACATGGTTATTCCCGCTGGTAAACAGGTTCGACAGGTCATAATAGATATCCGTCGGTATACCTTTCGCGTTCACACAAATCGTGGCCTTCGCAGACGTCGCTGCCAGTAACAACACGCCGCAAAGCAGTGCATGAAATCTGTTCATAAAATCATCCTTGTTCACAACGGGCGCGTGTAATGACCACGGCCTGTTGCAGGCTTGCTTCCGGCAAGGAGTAGCGTGCCAGGCAGCGTGACTGTGTGCCGTCTCCCCACTGCACCAGCAGTTCACCCAACAATGGCAAACCGTTCAGGTACGCCTGGCCATCCTCACCCACCATGCCAGTCACGCCACTGCCGGTTTCACGCACCACCGAACCAAACGGTACCGGGCGATCGCCGCGAATGAGCGTAATCAGTGCGCGTACGCCAATCCGGGTGTCAAAGCTGGCCCGAACCAGCGCACCCTGCGTAGGCACGACGCTACTGACGCTGTTTTGCACATCGGTGTGGTTATCCATCGTGTTGGTATCAAGTGCAATGCGGTTGTAACGATAAACGGAGGCATAAGGGACGATCGCGTAGCCTCGCCAGTCGGTTTGCACCCCGGTCTGATTTTCCACACGCACGCCCTGTGCGCCCGGCGCTTTGATAAGTACGTTGGTATCGCCAAGTGGCTGGCTAAATGTCACCCCGTCGGCGTGCGCGACCACGCCGCCGCCAAGTTGCCAGTTATATTCGTGCTGGTAGGGATCGTAGTTATAACCGAGGCCGAGCGTACCCCAACCAGCCTGCCAGTTGGCATTAGCGCTGCCGCTGTAGCCGTTTGTGCTGCTGTGCCCCTGGCTTACGATGTAACTTAGGTTGCGTCCCTCAAGCAATGTACCGCCTACCCCGCTCTGCCAGCTATTTTGCCCGTTGCTGTTACGGCTAGCGTTAAGGTTGGCATAAGTGCGATCCAGCGCGCCTCCCCGGCTGTAACGCTGCCCGCTCAGGGCGCTAAACGGCACGGAAATATTCAACGCAATAATACGATCCGTATTATTGATATCGGGTGAGCGGTTCCACGACCATGTAAGCGAGTAGCTCATCCCCCGCCAGCCGCTGGCGTAACCAACTTGATACCAACTGCTGGGCTTAATGTTGTTCCAGTAAGTTTGTTGGCTGCCGGAAATATACAACGAGCCGTAATCCCCCAGGTTTTGCGAGATATTGACCTGAAAGCGCCCTTTTCTGTTGTTATTGAGGTTGTGGTAGCTAACGAGCACCGGTTTTGGCTGACGCCGCCCCTCACTCTCGTCCTGGTCTTCATATTCATACCCCTCCATGCGGCGATAGGCGACATCGTTCAGCGTATAAAAACCACGCGTCGAATAGCGATACCCGAGCAACTGAAAATTGGTGCCGTACTGGTTGAGTGATTTGGCATATAAAAAGCGCAACGATTGCCCCTGATGTGTGCTGCCATCCGCCAGTTCACTGCGTGCCTGGGTAAAATCGAGCGATATCGCCCCCCAACCGCCAAGGTTTTTGCCAGCGCCCGCCACAAAGGCGTTATAGCGCTTTGCCAGTTGAGCTCCGCCATAGGCGGTGTAACCGCCCGCCAGGCCGCCGATCACGCTCCCCTGGACAAAAGAAGGGGAAGATTGTTGATCGTTGCCGCTGCGAAAATTCCCTGCCACGAGGTCATATTTAAAACGCCCTTCACGTTGCAGAATCGGCACCGTCGAATACGGCACCGTATAACGTTGTTGGCTGCCATCCTTCTCATCGACGGTAACGTCCAGATCGCCGCTGGACGAGGTGGGGTTCAGATCAGAAATCACAAAAGCCCCCGCCGAGACATAACTCTGATAAATAACATAACCGTTCTGGCGGATGGTTAATTTAGCGGGCGTGCGCGCAATGCCGCGTACGGTTGGCGCGTAACCTTGCAGGCTATCGGGAAACATATTGTCGGAAGAGTAAAGGCGCACCCCGCGAAAACCGAGACCATCGAAAACGTCACTGCCGGTATTACTGTCGCCCATCACTAGCTCGCTTTTCAGCGGGATAATGGAACGTTGCAACCAGCTTCCAATGGTCCTCCAGTTCCGGGTATGCGCCTTCTCGCTGCTGCTGTAACGCCAGGCCCCGTTATTTCGCAACCGCCATGCGCCATAATTCAGCCCGCTTTGTAAGCTCAAAAAACCATTATTGCTGCCGGAGCTGTGGCTCCCCGTAAAGCTATAGTTAAGCAACGCAGCAGTAATACCCTCGTCCCACTCCTCAGAAGGAATGTAACCGCGTGCGCTGTTCAGCATCGAAGCCTGCGGCAACCCGATATTCAGCCGCATTGATGAGAAATCAAAGGCAGCTTCAGCGCCCGGTATAACGGCTGTGATATCCATACAGGTTTCACCCTGTGCGGTGAGCAGCGCTGGAAAAGCGCGAATATTAACCCCCAACCGCTTGAGCAAATCGAGAGTGAAGCATGGCATCAGGCCACCGGAAGCGGGTGTCGCCCCGTTATGAGCAATATCGAAACGTAGATCCTGAGTTGCGAAAAACTCACCGTCGCGCCAGATATCCACCCGATAAACCCCCGGAGGCTGGTTACCTTTTTCAAAGCGCGACAAATCGGCAACGGCAGCGGTGTCTTCCGATAAAAACGCCGGGTTGAAGTAGTTCTCAGCACGGCTCATTGCCGGGTGCAACACCGTCAGCAGCGACAACGCCAGCCGCGAGTAAGCAGAAGGAGACGTGCGCTTATTCATAGGCATCCCTGTCATTTGTCTGTGTTATGGCAGACCAACGGTTTTCACTGGCGTCAACGCGCCGTAATCATTCACCGTCTGGAAAGTCACTCCGCCCTGAACATTCGGAGGAATAAGCAACTGGGCGCGACTTTTGGGCGCGACCATAACATTGTCCAGCCTCTGTTTGCCCATATGAACATTCACCAGAGTGATGTAGTACACGGAAGGGTTAGTGATGTTCAGGTGTTTATCGAGACGCGAAAACTGCAGTTTTGCAGGCGCATCTTCTGTTAACCCGGATAGACTTTTCGGGCGAACAAACAGCTTAATGCGAGAGAGAACAGCCAGTTGCAGCACATTTTTGTCCGTTGCATTCTCTTTATTCACCGATGGAATCGCTTTTACGCTCAGCCAGAACAGAGATTCGCGGTCGCCGGGTAACGGTTGCCCGGCGTAAATAATACGCAGCGTGTTTTCGCTCTCCGGTTCGCTAACAAAAAGCGGCGGGGTTACAACAAACGTTTTTTCTTTTTCTCCACGATTATTTTCCACCCATGAATTGACCAGAAAACGCGCTTTCCCATCGCTATTAGAAATAGAGATAGAGGTCTGTTTATCCTCGGCAGGATAAATAACCCGGGTAGCGCCAAGTGCTATTCCACCTGCGGCTTTTACTGGCAGCGCGATGGATAATAAAAGACTGACAATCCAACCTGGTTTAAAAAAAATGTTCATAGCGAAAATAACTCTTCAAAATATTCTGATGGCTACCAGAAATAAGTCAGGGGTAGACCAGGGTAAACCAGACATCGGAACGCAAGTGTCCTGGCGTAATAT
This sequence comes from Kosakonia sp. YIM B13571, assembly GCF_042788095.1. Classification (NCBI taxonomy): domain Bacteria; kingdom Pseudomonadati; phylum Pseudomonadota; class Gammaproteobacteria; order Enterobacterales; family Enterobacteriaceae; genus Kosakonia; species Kosakonia sp. YIM B13571. The sequence goes on from NZ_JBHZPL010000001.1 coordinate 772,755, forward strand.
GCTCAGTAATCGCCCGGTAGCGCGCGGAAAAATGCAGTGTGATTTCATCGGCTACCAGCGTGGAATAAGAGAGCGGCGTACTGTTGGGTATAATTTGCCGCTGCTGTTGATCAAACAGCGCCAGCCCAATGCCCTCAGCACCCTCTCCCCCCGAGCTGTGTGCGGCAAAAACTTGCGGATCTTCCGCCGGTGTTTGCCCGGAAAACACCACGCCGACATAGCGGGAAACATCCGCATCACACGCCGTCAGACGCAGTGCAAACCCGGTGCTTATGGGGGAGAAACTGCCGGTGCCGGAAAATGCATCCATGCGCTGCGACCCCATCTGCACATGTAAATCTTCACTCTCTGGCGCAACTGCACATGCCCCATTTACCAGCGATCCTCGCAGGTGAACGCGTCCACCATCAACGATTGCCGCCCTTGCCAGCAAAGGCATCATGCACAACATGAATGCCTGCGTGAGACCTGTCCTCATCATGGGTAATTTCTCGCATTACACTATCAAGCGCCTCATCCCTGAGGCCGCGTCATCCCTGGAAGTAATGGGTTATTGGTAGTTCATGATGAACGTCGCATCCGCATTTGCCTGCCCTGGTGTCGCGGTCGCACTGGTGGCTTTGTAACGTGCGGAGAAATGCAAGGTGTTGGTGCCTTCAAGCAGACTCTGCGCGGTGGAGGGGGCACCGTTTGGGATCACGGTTTGGGAGGCAGTATCAAGGATTTCGATCCCCACCCCGCTTGCCGTTGTGCTGTTGTCACCGGAGGTGATCGCCAGCAGCGTATTATCGCCGGCATCCACCTGGCCCGAAAACGCGACGGAAGCCGTCGGGAAGATACTTGGATCGCAATCATTAAGCACAATGTTGAACGGCACCGATCCGCTGGTAGCCCCTACGCCCGTGAAGGAGGCGGTGCGATATTGCCCCAGCGTCACGGTCTGGTCGGCGGAAGCGGTGTTGACAGCGCAAGCTGCATTCACCAGCTCCCCTTCAAAATGCACATTACCGCCGCTTGCGGTGTCTGCCTGTACGGCTCCCGCCATCAGCATCAATCCTGCAGCAACAGAACTAGCCATTAATTTCATATTCATAATATTTTCCTTGAAATAAAGAGTTGCGATTCCGACATCCTGCCGAAAACCGTTTGAGACTTGATTACGCTAAATACCAGATGAATGAACCTTTTCCTGTGAAGATATAACGCATCGGGAACTGCTTATTCGCTTCCCATTTCTCCCCTGGGAAAACACCCGATATTTTTCTCTGTGGACATAACAACTAGCCACAGCACGACAATAGTGATTTCGTAAAAATAAAAATATTCACCAATACTGTCATTACACCAGGTCTGTTCTTATTAGGGCTTAGGAAAAGGCCTGGCCTTGATTTATTAAACGGATAAGAAATAGCCGTAACTGCCTGTAACCGTGGCTTAATACCGGCGTTTCTTAAGGGTGATGAATTGTTGAAATTTGGTTAACAACTGGCGACAGCGAAGCCCTTGATCTGCCGCGCTTTCAGGCGCAGCGGTGGCGAAATCCGCAAACGGTAACTGACAGCGCGCCGCGCTTCTGACAAAATAGCCGCCATCCCCTTAGTTGATATGACAGATGGAATCCTCTCTCTGATGGCAGCAAAGATTATTGATGGTAAAACGATTGCGCAGCAGGTGCGCTCTGAGGTTGCTGAAAAAGTTCGGGCGCGCATTGCGGCAGGATTTCGCGCTCCGGGCCTGGCGGTCGTACTGGTTGGCAGCAACCCGGCATCACAAATTTATGTCGGCAGCAAGCGCAAAGCCTGTGAGGAAGTGGGTTTCATCTCCCGCTCTTACGATCTCCCGGAAACCACCAGCGAAGCCGAACTGCTGGCGCTTATCGACAAACTGAACGCCGATGCCGCCATTGACGGTATTCTGGTACAGCTGCCGCTGCCTGCGGGCATCGACAATGTGAAAGTGCTGGAACGCATTGCGCCGGACAAAGATGTGGATGGTTTCCATCCGTATAACGTAGGCCGCCTGTGCCAGCGCGCGCCGCGTCTGCGCCCGTGCACGCCGCGCGGTATCGTCACGCTGCTGGAACGTTACAACATTGACACCTTCGGCCTCAACGCCGTGGTGATTGGCGCGTCTAATATCGTTGGCCGCCCGATGAGCATGGAGCTGCTGCTGGCCGGTTGCACAACCACCGTGACGCACCGTTTCACTAAAAATCTGCGCCAGCATGTGGAAAACGCCGACCTGCTGATCGTCGCCGTGGGTAAACCGGGCTTTATTCCGGGCGAGTGGATCAAGGAAGGGGCGATTGTGATTGATGTCGGTATCAACCGTCTGGAGAACGGCAAAGTCGTCGGCGATGTGATTTATGAAGAAGCCGCCGCGCGAGCAGCGTATATTACGCCGGTACCGGGTGGCGTTGGGCCGATGACGGTCGCTACCCTGATCCAGAACACGCTGCAAGCGTGTGAAGAATACCATGATGTAAAAGGCGTATAAGATGGCAACATTTTCTCTCGGTAAACACCCGCACGTTGAACTGTGCGATCTGCTGAAGCTGGAAGGCTGGAGCGAAAGCGGCGCACAGGCAAAAATCGCCATCGCCGATGGTTTTGTCAAAGTGGATGGCGCGGTCGAAACGCGCAAACGCTGCAAAATCGTCGCCGGTCAAACGGTGAGTTTTGAAGGCCAAAGCGTTACCGTAACCGCGTAATCACGCGTAGCAAGCCGGGTTTCGCATCACCGCAGCCCGGCATCTTCTTTCTCATTCCCCTTGCCATCATCACGGTTAATTACCGATCAACCTCAAAGAATCATTAATTCATCTGGCTAAATGTGAAAATTTAGTTGCAGCCCGTTACGGCTTATCTCACGATGAGTAGAACGTTCTACTAAAACGTTCTACTAACAATAACAGCGCCAAAAGAGCGCTACTTCGGGGGAAATCAGCATGGGTCTGATATCAGGGTTTGTTAAATCATTGTCTAAATTGTCGATGATTGGCCGTGCGTTAATGTTGCCAATCTCGTTGCTGCCAGCCGCAGGCTTGTTACTCGCTTTCGGCGATAAATTTCACTTACCGCTGATGATGAACGCAGGTGGCGTTATCTTCGATAACCTGCCGATGTTGTTCGCCATTGGTTCCGCAGTGGGGCTCGCCTCCGAATCAGGGATTGCAGCGCTTTCCGCAGCGGTATCGGTGTTCATTACCAATATCACTATCGGCACCATGTTAGGTATCACGCCGGAAATGGCCTCGCAGGGCGGGAAATATGCCATGGTAGTCGGTATACCGACGCTGCAAATGGGCGTTTTTGGCGGCCTGATCTGCGGCATTCTTGCCGCCTGGTGCTATAACCGCTTCCACACTTTGCAGTTGCCGGAGTTCCTTGGCTTCTTCTCCGGGAAGCGTTTTGTTGCCATCGCCACGGCGTTCTTATCTTTTGTGCTCGGCTTGCTGCTGCCGTATGTCTGGCAACATATCCAGGCGGGCATCGATGCGCTTTCCGTTATCGTCAATGGCGATAATCAGGCTGCGTCGACGTTTATCTTTGGCTTAGTGGAACGCGCGTTGATCCCGCTGGGTCTGCACCATATCTGGTATCCCTCGTTCTGGTATTCCTTTGGCGATTACACCACGCAGGCCGGCCAGGTGATCCATGGCGATCAGACTATCTGGTTCAAAATGCTGGAAGAAGGGGTGAAATCTTTTAGCAGTGATACCTACCAGAACGCCGGTAAGTTTATGCAGGGTGAGTTCCCACTGATGTTGTTTGCACTGCCTGCAGCCTGCCTTGCGATGTACCACGAAGCGCACACCCGCAATAAGAAGATCGCATTTGGTATTCTCTTCTCTGCGGCGCTGACCTGCTTCCTGACGGGTATTACCGAGCCAGTTGAATTTACCTTTATCTTCGTTGCACCGATCCTCTACGTCTTTAACGCCATCATGGCCGGTCTGGCGTATATGACAATGTACCTGCTGCACGCGCACATCGCGAAATCCTTCTCTGCCGGATTTATCGACTACTTGTCGTTCGGGATCCTGCCGTCGTTTAACGGCTATCAGACCAATTTCCTTAACGCGGTGATCGTTGGCATCCCGATGGCGCTGATTTATTACTTCACCTTCCGTTTTGTTATCCGTCGCTTCGATGTGAAAACACCGGGACGCACGGAAGTTACCGCGGTAGCAGATGATAAAACCGACAGCGAACTGGCAACCGAGATCATCACCATGCTGGGCGGCGCGCAGAATATCGACTCCGTCGGTTCCTGCATCACCCGCTTGCGCCTGGAAGTGGCGAAAAGCGAAATGGTGGATAAAGATGGCCTTAATGGGCTGGGCGCGCGCGGTGTGGTATTTGTCGGCGATAGCGGTATTCAGGTTATTTTCGGCGCGAGGGCGCAATTTATCGCCCAGACCATGTCCACAATGATCGGCAAATAATAAAATACCGGGTTGGCGCGTCCCGCACGCGCCATATCAGGCGGAAAACCGGAAAAATCAGGGAGCGAGTTTGAAGAAAGTCAGCATCATTGATGTCGCTAAACAGGCGGGCGTTTCCGTTTCCACCGTCTCACTGGTGCTGCGCCAGAAAGGGAAAATTTCGCAGGCGACAATCGGTAAAGTCCATGCCGCTATCGATGCGCTCGGCTATGTTCACAATGTTGCTGCCGCTAATCTTCGCGCCAACACCTCCAACCTGATTGGGCTTATCCTGCGCGATTTCAGCGACAGCTTCTCGATAAAAGTGATGGCCAGCATCGTGCTGGAACTGGAAAAACAGGGTTATATGGTTTTTCTTGGCCAGCCGCTCAACGATGGCGATCACCTGGAACGCTGCCTGCTGTCATTCAAACAACAAGGCGTTGCCGGGGTGATTTATCTCGCGTCCGATACGCGCAGCTCGACTCTTCCAGCCCAAATCCGCGACTGCCCGCTGCCGCTGGTGGCGGTATCGCAGTCGCTGCTCAATGAGGAGTGCAATCTGGTGATGCGCGATAACCGTCAGGCCGCCAGCCTGGCAACGCGGTATCTTATCGAACGCGGGCACCGCAACATTGCGTACATTGGCGGCATTGAAGGCGATTTAATTCGCCAGCAGCGTCTGCTGGGGTTTCGCACCACCATGACGCAGCACGGGCTGGTATTGCGCGAAGAAGCCACTCCGGCATGCAGTGATGACACCCGCGCGGCGAGCTATGCTGTGCGTCAGTTACTGGAAAAAAACAGCACCATCACCGCCCTACTTTGCCACTCGCCCGATGCCATGATTGGCTCCATTGCCGGGATCCACCAAACCGGACATACGGTGGGTAAAGATGTGTTCCTCTCTCAGCAAGTGGCGCTCGTCGGCTTTGAAGATATGCTGCACGTCAATCTCACCTCGCCTTCCTTTACTTATGTTTCGTCCGCCAGTGAAGAGACCGGACGCCAGGCCGCGGGGTTAATCATTCGGAAGCTGAAAGAGCCCGCGTTGCAAACGCAGCGCATCACCCTTTCCGGGCAGCTTATTACCCGCGAGTCTGCGTAATGTGAACACGTCGGACAGACAGCGGCGTACTGATGGACTGTAAACTGGCATCGGCTTAAAACCGACCAGCCAGATTACCTTCTGACGACAAAAGATTCAGAGAACCCCGCAGTTTACCCGCCTGGCGCTTCGGCTATAATTTCGTTTTTCTTCAGAGACCTGCGCTATGCCAACGATTGTTACACACGCTGCTGTCCCTCTTTGCCTGGGATTAGGGTTGGGCAATAAAGTGATCCCACGCGGTCTACTGCTGGCGGGGATAGGACTTGCCATGTTGCCCGATGCCGACGTGCTGGCGTTTAAATTCGGTGTCGCCTACGGCAACGCCCTCGGTCATCGCGGGTTTACCCACTCGTTGCTGTTTGCTTTTGTGGTGCCGCTGTTGGTGGCCTGGCTTGGGCGAAAATACTTCAAAGCGAGTTTGGCGCGCTGCTGGGCGTTTCTCACCGTGTCGCTGCTGTCGCACAGCTTGCTGGATTCCATCACCACCGGTGGGAAAGGTGTTGGCTGGCTGTGGCCGTGGTCGAATGAACGGTTCTTTGCGCCGTGGCAGGTGATAAAAGTCGCGCCGTTTGCGCTGTCGCGCTATACCACACCGTACGGTCACCAGGTGATCATTTCGGAGTTGCTGTGGGTGTGGCTGCCGGGTGTGATTCTGATGCTGCTGTTGTGGAAAATGCGGCGGGGATAAACATTCACCACCAGTGGTGTTGAAGGGACAACAAAAAAGCGGCCGAAGCCGCTTTTTTTCTTACTTACGACGCCAGGTCGTGCCCTGCGGGCCATCTTCCAGCACGATACCCATCTCGTTGAGACGGTCACGCGCGGCATCGGCTGCCGCCCAATCTTTTGCTTTACGCGCATCGAGGCGCTGCTGGATCAACTGCTCGATCTCAGCCACTTCGCTGTCGTCCGCCTGAGCGCCACTTTGCAGGAAGAGATCCGGATCCTGCTCCAGCAGCCCCAAAATACCCGCCAGTTCACGTAGCTTTTTCGCCGCCGCATTCGCGCCCAGTGAATCCCCGTCATGTTTCAACGTATTCACTTCACGCGCGAGGTCAAAAAGCACGGAATAGGCTTCTGGCGTGTTGAAGTCGTCATCCATGGCGTCGCAGAAGCGTTTCTGGAACAACTCACCGTTCTCGAAATAACGATGTTCTGCGTTGTTGGTATCTGTGCCACGCAGCGCATTGTACAGACGCTCCAGCGCAGAGCGCGCCTGTTTCAGGTTCTCTTCGCTGTAGTTCAACTGGCTGCGGTAGTGACCGGACATCAGGAAGTAGCGAACGGTTTCCGCGTCGTAATACTTCAGCACGTCGCGCACGGTAAAGAAGTTGCCGAGCGATTTTGACATCTTCTCGCGGTCAACCATCACCATGCCGGAGTGCATCCAGTAATTCACGTATTCGCCGTCATGCGCACAGGTTGACTGGGCGATTTCGTTTTCGTGGTGCGGGAACATCAGATCGGAGCCGCCGCCGTGGATATCGAAATGCGAACCCAGCTGTTTGCAGTTCATTGCCGAACACTCAATGTGCCAGCCGGGACGGCCTTCGCCCCACGGCGACGGCCAGCTCGGCTCGCCGGGCTTGGACATTTTCCACAGCACAAAGTCCATCGGGTTACGTTTCACTTCCGCGATTTCTACGCGCGCACCCGCTTGCAACTGATCCAGATCCTGGCGCGAAAGCTGACCGTAAGTCGGATCGGTCGGCACCGAGAACATCACATCGCCATTTTCAGCAACGTAAGCATGATCGCGTTCCAGCAGGCGCTGGGTGATTTCAATAATTTCATGAATATGGTGGGTCGCGCGCGGTTCGCTGTCCGGGCGCAGGATATTGAGCGCGTCAAAATCCTTATGCATCTCAACGATCATCCGGTCGACCAGTGCAACAAAACTTTCGCCATTCTCATTAGCGCGCTTAATGATTTTGTCGTCAATATCGGTGATATTGCGGACATATTTCAGCTTATAGCCGAGAAAGCGCAAATAGCGGGATACCACGTCAAAAGCGACAAACGTACGGCCGTGACCGATATGACAGAGATCGTAAACGGTAATACCACACACGTACATGCCGACTTCCCCGGCATGAATAGGTTTGAATTCCTCTTTTTGGCGCGTCAGTGTATTAAAGATTTTTAACATCGAAGATTCCATGTGGACGTGTGTGGAACGAAAACCGCATATATTACCCGTAATTCAAACCCGAAGCAGCACACTTTGCAAGGTGATCCAGCCTCGCGGTTATGCTATAACAAGCGACTATCTCTGACCCACTGGCGGGTCTACGCACTACACTATCAGAACAGGATGCAATAATGGTTACTTTCCACACTAATCACGGCGACATCGTAATCAAAACCTTTGATGACAAAGCGCCTGAAACAGTTAAAAACTTCCTGGACTACTGCCGTGAAGGTTTCTACAACAACACGATTTTCCACCGTGTTATCAATGGTTTTATGATTCAGGGCGGCGGTTTTGAACCGGGCATGAACCAGAAAGTCACTAAAGACCCCATCAAAAACGAAGCCAACAACGGTCTGAAAAACACCCGTGGTACGCTGGCCATGGCGCGTACTCAGGCTCCGCACTCCGCTACTGCGCAGTTCTTCATCAACGTAGCTGATAACGACTTCCTGAACTTCAGCGGCGAAAGCATGCAAGGCTGGGGTTACTGTGTGTTTGCCGAAGTGGTTGAAGGCATGGACGTTGTTGACAAGATCAAAGGCGTTTCTACCGGCCGCAGCGGCATGCACCAGGATGTGCCGAAAGAAGACGTAGTGATTGAAAGCGTGGACGTCAGCGAGTAATTGGTGGCGACACTCTTTATCGCAGATTTGCATCTGCAAACAGAAGAACCGGCGATCACCGCCGGTTTTCTGCGTTTTTTGGCCGGTACAGCGCGTGAAGCCGATGCGCTCTACATTTTGGGCGATCTGTTTGAAGCCTGGATCGGCGACGACGACCCAAACCCGCTACATCAACAGATAGCCCATGCGCTGAAAGCTGTTGTCGACAGTGGCGTTCCTTGCTATTTCATTCACGGCAACCGCGATTTCCTGCTCGGCCAACGCTTCGCGCAAGCCAGCGGTATGCAGTTATTACCTCAGGAACAAGTGCTCAATCTGTATGGCCGCAACGTGCTGATTATGCATGGCGATACGCTCTGCACCGACGATGCCGGTTACCAGGCCTTTCGCGCCAAAGTACACCAACCCTGGCTGCAAAAGTTGTTCCTCGCCCTGCCGCTCTTTATCCGCCGACGTGTTGCCGCGAAAATGCGCGCGGGCAGTAAAGCCGCCAACAGCAGCAAGTCGCTTTCGATTATGGATGTAAACCAGCACGCCGTGGTGGAAGCCATGGAAAAACACCAGGTGCAGTGGTTGATCCACGGTCATACCCATCGCCCGGCAGTGCATGAACTCACCGCCAATAACGCGCCCGCATTCCGTGCCGTTTTAGGCGCATGGCACAGCGAAGGCTCGATGGTGCGCGTCAGCGACAGCGATGTTGAACTGATTTATTTTCCTTTCTGATTACGCTGGCGATGACACGTCAAACGCGCGAAAACATCGCCACGCAACCGTTTTCCTTGCCGGTTTTACATGCTATTCTCTGTGCCCTCTTATGTAGTCTGAAGCACACCCACAGGAGTTTTGAGACGTATGTCTTCAAGCAACCAACCGGCGCGCATCGCCATTGTTATGGGCTCGAAAAGCGACTGGGCCACCATGCAATTCGCCGCAGAAATCCTCGATACCCTGAACGTTCCGCACCATGTTGAAATCGTCTCCGCACACCGCACCCCGGATAAACTGTTTAGCTTCGCCGAAAGTGCGGAACAAAACGGTTATCAGGTGATCATTGCCGGTGCCGGTGGCGCAGCGCATCTGCCGGGCATGATCGCGGCGAAAACACTGGTTCCGGTGCTGGGTGTGCCGGTACAAAGCGCTGCGTTAAGCGGTGTGGACAGCCTTTACTCTATCGTGCAGATGCCGCGTGGCATTCCAGTAGGAACGCTGGCAATTGGCAAAGCGGGTGCGGCAAACGCTGCGTTGCTGGCCGCGCAGATCCTCGCGCAACATGATGCAGTACTGCACCAACGCCTGGCTGACTGGCGTAAATCTCAGACTGATGAGGTGCTGGATAATCCCGATCCGAGAGGCGCGGCATGAAACAGGTTTGCGTATTAGGTAACGGCCAGCTTGGCCGGATGTTGCGCCAGGCCGGTGAGCCGCTCAGCATTGCGGTCTGGCCGGTTGGGCTGGATGATGCGCCAGAAGCGGTACCGTTCCAGCAGAGTGTGATTACCGCCGAAATTGAGCGCTGGCCGGAAACGGCGTTAACCCGCGAGCTGGCGCGCCACCCGGCGTTTGTTAACCGCGATGTATTTCCGATCATTGCCGACCGCCTGACGCAAAAACAGCTATTCGACAAACTCGAACTGGCTACCGCGCCGTGGCAATTGTTGGCAGATAAAAGCGAATGGCCAGCGGTGTTTTCCCGCCTGGGAGAGCTGGCAATTGTTAAGCGCCGCGTGGGTGGCTATGACGGTCGTGGGCAGTGGCGCTTACGTGCGGGTGAAACGGATCAGTTGCCGGACGACTGCTACGGCGAGTGCATTGTTGAGCAGGGCATTAATTTTTCTGGTGAAGTGTCGCTGGTTGGCGCGCGCGCGCGCGATGGCAGTACCGTGTTTTATCCACTGACGCACAACCTACATCAGGACGGCATTTTGCGTACCAGTGTGGTTTTCCCGCAGGCTAACGCTGCGCAGCAACAGCAGGCGGAAGACATGCTTTCCGCCATCATGCATGAGCTGAACTATGTCGGCGTGATGGCGATGGAGTGCTTCGTCACACCCGGCGGGCTGCTGATTAATGAACTAGCCCCGCGCGTGCATAACAGCGGCCACTGGACACAGAACGGTGCTTCTATCAGCCAGTTTGAACTGCACCTGCGCGCGGTCGTGGATCTGCCGTTGCCGCCGCCGGTAGTGAACAGCCCGTCGGTGATGATCAACCTGATTGGCAGCGATCTGAATTACGACTGGTTGAAGCTGCCGCTGGTGCATCTGCACTGGTACGACAAAGAGGTACGTCCGGGGCGCAAAGTGGGCCATTTGAACCTGAACGATGATGACACCTCGCGTCTGAGCGCCACGCTGGAAGCGCTGGTGCCGCTGCTGCCGCCCGAGTATGCGAGCGGCATTGCCTGGGCGCAGTCAAAACTGCAGTAATCTCCCGCCGGGGAATTGATCTCCCTTGTTTGGGGCGTAAAATCTGCACGCTGGTGGGGTTACCACCAGCGTTTTGCAGAAGGAAGCCCAATGAACGACACCACGGATTATCTCGCCCTCCTGCGGGATGAAACGCCTCTTATTGATGTTCGCGCGCCGGTTGAGTTCGCCAAAGGCGCAATGCCTGCCGCCCTCAATCTCCCCTTAATGAACGACCGCGAACGCATGTTAGTGGGCACCTGCTATAAACGCGAAGGCGCAGAAGCCGCACTTCGCCTCGGGCATCAACTGGTCAATGGCGAAACCCGCGAACAACGCATCGAAGCATGGCGGCAAGCTTGTGCGCAATATCCGCAGGGTTACTTTTGTTGCGCTCGCGGTGGCCAGCGTTCGCATATCGTTCAGCAATGGCTCCGTGAACGCCAGGTTGACTATCCGCTGGTGATCGGTGGTTATAAAGCGCTGCGCCAGGCGGCAATTGACGCAACACAACAATGCATGCAACGCCCGGCGCTGCTGGTGGGTGGCTGCACGGGAAGTGGCAAAACGTTGCTGGTGCGTTCACAACATAACGGCATCGACCTTGAAGGGCTCGCCCGGCATCGCGGTTCTTCGTTTGGCCGGACGCTGCAACCGCAGCGCTCACAGGCCAGCTTCGAAAACCATCTGGCAACGGCGTTACTGAAAGTGACGCCCCCGTTCTGGCTGTTGGAAGACGAAAGCGCAGCCATTGGGGCGAACCACCTGCCGGAAGTTGTCCGCGTGAGAATGGCGCAATCGCCGCTGGTGGTAGTGGAAGATCCCTTTGCACAACGGCTGGAGCGTTTGCGCGTCGACTATTTCGTACAGATGCACGCAGCGTTTATCACCCGCGATGGCGAGGAAGAAGGCTGGCGTCAGTATGCGGAATATCTGCGTCACGGGCTCTTTGCCATTCGCCGCCGTCTGGGGTTACAGCGTTATGCGGAATTGACGCGACATCTGGAGAACGCGCTGGATCAGCAGCAACGCAGCGGCAATACCGAGGGGCACTTCGCGTGGCTCGCGCCGCTGCTGGAGGAGTACTACGATCCGATGTACCGTTACCAGCTTGAAAAGCGCGCGACAGACATTCGCTTTCGCGGCACTTTCGCAGAGGTTGCGGCCTGGCTGACGGCACACAATCCTTAATGACGATCGCGCTTATCGGCGCGTTTCGCCAGCCAGTCTCCCAGTACCTGGACTATCTGCACCAGAATAATCAGCGCGATCACCGTGACTATCATGACCTGGGTTTCATACCGGTAATAGCCGTAGCGGATCGCCAGATCGCCCACGCCACCGCCACCGACAATCCCGGCCATCGCTGAATACCCAATCAGACTCACCAGCGTAATGGTCAGACCGCGCAGCAGACCCGCGCTGGCTTCCGGCAACAGCACCGTGCAGATAATGCGCAGCGGACTGGCACCAAAGGCTTCCGCCGCTTCAATAATGCCTTTATCCACCTCGCGCAAAGCGCTATCGACCAGCCGCGCATAAAAAGCAATCGCCGCCACAGAGAGCGGCACCGACGCGGCAATCGGCCCAATTGTGTTACCGAGCAAAAACTGCGTTACCGGCAACAGCAGCACCAGCAGGATCACAAACGGTACCGAGCGGATAATATTCACCAGCACCGTACTCACCAGATACACCGCGCGGTTTTGCCAGAACAGGTGCCTGTCGGTAACGAAAATCAGGAAACCGAGCGGCAAACCGCCGACAATCGCCAGCACCGTTGAGATGCTTAACATCTGGAAGGTTTCGCCAAAGGCGAGACTCAGATCGGCCATTAAATCATCCACGGATCACCTCCACCTGCGCGGTACGGTTGCGAATATAGTCCACGGCATCACTGACTGCCGCCGGGTTTTGCGTCGACGTCAGTTGCACCACCAGAATGCCCAGCGCCCGCTCACCGATGTATTCAATTTTGCCGTGCAGGATATTGACCGCGACACCAAATTTCACCGCCGCGTCAGAGAGCACCGGCTGCTCTGCGGAATCACCAATAAACAGAATCTTCAATAATTGCCCCGGCAGATGCTGTTGCAAACGCTCCGGCAAGGTCAAATTCAGCGTGTGCGCCACCAGTTGACGGGTGAAGGGATGCTGCGGATGGGCAAAAATATCGAACACGTCGCCCTCTTCCACCACTTTGCCGCCGGACATCACCGCCACGCGATCGCAGATCGATTTGATCACGTTCATCTCGTGGGTGATCAGCACAATGGTGATCCCCAACTGTTCATTGATCTGCTTGAGCAGGGCAAGAATGGTCGCGGAAGTTTCCAGATCCAGCGCCGAGGTCGGTTCATCACACAGCAATACATCCGGGTGATTAGCGATGGCGCGCGCAATACCGACCCGCTGTTTCTGCCCGCCACTTAATTGCACCGGATAGCGACTGGCTTTATCGCTTAACCCCACCAGTTGCAGGATCTCAGCCACGCGCGGGGCGATTTTACTGCGTTCCCACCCCGCTGCTTTCAGGCTGAAGGCCACATTTTGCGCCACGGTGCGGGTGTGCATCAGGTTGAAGTGCTGGAAAATCATACCGATGCGCTGACGTGCTTTGCGTAACGTAATGCCTTCCAGCGCCGAAATCGCCACACCATTGATTTTGACGCTGCCCTGGCTTGGGCGTTGCAGCGCATTCAGTGTGCGCAGCAACGTACTTTTGCCCGCGCCGCTGGTGCCAACAATGCCGAAGATCTCCCCCGGCGCAATGCGCAGCGTGACATCCTCTACCGCCCGGGTCGTGCTCGTACTGCCGCGCGCTGCGGGGAAATCCACGCACACTTTATCTATTTCAATCATGCAAACCTCAAACGACAAAAGGCAGGCCGCAGCCTGCCTGTTAAATCAGCCGGAGTGTTACTTTTTATCCGCGCTCTGCATCCAGTCTGGTTTCTGGAACGCACCGTAAACATTATTCGGATCGTCAATCACTGCGCGATAAGCAGGCGATTTCACCACCTCGACAATATCCTTCGCGAACGGTTTGTCGGCATCTTCCGTGCGCACCGCAATGATGTTTTTCAGGTTCTCATCGAGGTGCTCTTGTTTGAGCGCAGAGGAGAGTTTCAGCCCGGCGGCAATCGCAAAGTTGCCATTCACCAGCGACGCGGTAACGCCATCCAGTGTGCGCGGCAGTTGCGCAGCTTCCAGCGGTTTAAACACCAGCCCTTTCGGGTTGCTGGCAATATCGCGCTCGGAGGCTTTAGTCGGGTCGATGTTATCTTTGATGGTAATAAGGTTTAGCGATTGCAGGAAACGCAGCCCGCGCGCCAGGTTGGTTGGGTCATTGGAGAGCGTGACAATATCGCCCTTTTTCAATTCATCCAGGCTTTTAATTTTGCGTGAATAAAAACCCATGCCCGCCGTCGGCACCGTAATCAGCCTGGTTAATTTCAGGCCTTTATCGGCAGTGAATTTGTCAAAATAGAGGCTGTGCTGGAACAGGTTGGCATCAATACTGCCGTTCGCCAGCGCCATATTCGGCTGTACGTAATCGCTAAATTCACGCACCACCACTTTATAACCTTTCTCTTTTAGCGACGGCGCAATCGCCTGTTTCACCATATCGCCGTATGGCCCAGGTGCGACGCCGAAAACGATGGTGTGCGGATCGCTGCTGGCGTGAGCAAACGGTAAGCCGCAGGCCAGAAGTAATGCGCCGAAGGTCGCGCGCAAGCTGAGACGACGTCCCATAAATTCTCCCTAACGAGTTGAGCTGCTGTGTGACGCGACGTACAGTGCGGCGCGTTCCATTTTCACCTGATTGATAAAGCTGCTGAATAAGATGGCATAAACACAGCGCAGCGGTAATTGAAATAAATTCAACATGCTGTGAACTATGTCACTGAATGGCGTGGAGATCTTTACGGGGTAAGGCGATGAAGCATAACGAAAAGCCCTGCTCCCGGTGGGTTTTCTGGCCTCTCGTTATGCTTTTTATTGCTAAGCATTGCCGGATTTAAACGAAGCGTTAAACCCGGCGGATGCAGACGTCTTAGAAGTCGTAACGCAGACGAACGATGTTCATGTCGCCCAGCGATTTGTCGGTGCTGGTGGTGAATACGTGTTCGTAATCGACACGGAAACCGTAATCCAGCTGGAAGGTCACACCCAAACCGTTGTCGATACGCTGATAGTAACGACCTGTGGTGTATTTCAGACGGTCCCCCATGACGTACGGCTGTACGTATTTAAGCGCGTACTGACCAACCGGGATTTTGTAACCGGCAAAGTATTCAATACCCCACGCGTCGCCCGCGAAGTAGTCGTGAATATTTTTCTGACCGGTAGTCAGGAAGTTTTCGTACCAGCCACCGCCGAAGGAGAAGGTCCAGTTATCCGGGGTCCAGCTCAGCGCTGTGCCGTAGATATTCTGGTTGTAAGTATCGGTGCCGCCAGTGTTGACGTTACGCATGTCAGCCTGGGTGTAGTTCCACGCTGTACCCCATGTCAGGTCTTTGGCAATGTGGTAATCCACGCCCAGAGAACCGCCACCTTTACGTTTGTAACGCAGGCCATTGCCACGCAGCAGATCGTTATCAGAGAACAGGTAGGATGCATAAATGTCAGCATCACCAAAGGTGTTTTTGTATTTCAGCATCTTACGTGAACGGTAAGAACCGTCGTAATCGCCATTGACACCGTTACCGGAAGCCTGGGCTTTCATGTCGTAATCCCAGATATCGGTTTTTGCGCCAACCACATCGTAGTACACGCTGTTCTGCTGACCGAAAGTCATGGTACCCCAGGTCTTACTTTTCAGCCCGGTGTAGAGCATACGGCGAGTGGTGTTATGCGCGCCGTCTGCATAGTGGCTGTCCCAGTCGAACAGCGCCGGAATATTCACACCGAGTTCGTAGTAGTTAACCCAGCTAATATCATCGAAAAGGTAGTAATCAGTCGCGAAACGGAAACGGGTACCACCGTCGTAACCATTACGTTTGTAAGAGTGTTTATCACCGTCGCCCATCATGTTATCGAACTGCGGACGAATAGAACCGCCAACGGTGAAGTTCAGGCGGCTTAACGGATTGCCAGCCTGCGGATCTTGCTTAAGTACAGTAATTTCCGCCTGAGTTGCGAAAGACGTCAATGCCACTGCTGCGCCGATGGCTGTCGCCAGAGCGGTTGTTTTTATTTTCATGGTTTTTCCTTGATGGATAGACACCACTAGTAAGTTACTAGCGGCGAAATATTAACGTCTAAAAGCTTCTATTTGGTGGGGTTTTTTTGTTGTTTTGTGCTGGTAAACAATTGACTGGGGAACTTTTACACTTTGCAACAGACGCACACCGATAGAATTATCGGCATGCGTTTCGTTGAGCAAATATTGATAAAGTGATTAATTACTGAATTGACGGAACAGCGCTTTTCCTTTAAGCAAACGCGCACCAAGCCAACCGCCGCACAGCGAAAGCAGCAACGCGCCGCATAGCGGTAACGTTGCCCACAAACGCCAGTCCGGCTCCCATGGAAAGTCAAACACGCGGATTTGCAGCACCGCCAGCGCGGTTTCCGCGCCCATCGCCGCGACCAGCCCGGAGACTAACCCCAGCAGCGCGAATTCACACCACAATGTGTTTTGTAACAGCCGTTTACCCGCGCCTAACGTGCGGTAAACCACCAGTTCCTGGTGACGCTGACGCATACCGACTTGTACCTGCGCAAACAGCAGCAATACACCGCAAGCGGTAACCAGCACCACCATCACTTCCAGCGCCCGGCTTACCTGCTCAAGTACCTGGCCGACCTGTTTTAAAATCGCGCCAATATCCAGCAGGCTGATGGTCGGAAACTCCCGATTCAGCTGCGTTAACATGCCGTTGCCGTTCTGCCAGCGAAAGCTGGTAAGCCAACTCTGCGGCTGGCCGTCCAGCGCACCCGAGGGGAAGATAAAGAAGAAGTTTGGTCGCAGGCTCTCCCAGTCCACTTTGCGCAGACTGCTGATTGTGGCGCTGAATTCTTGCGTATCACCCATAAATGTCACGGAATCGCCCAGTTTCAGGCCTAACCGCTGCGCCAATCCCTCTTCAACAGAGACTTCTCCGACCTTCGGCGGCCAGCTTCCGGCGGTGACCGGGTTATGGTCCGGGCGTTCTTGCAGCCAGGTGAGATTGAGTTCTCGATTCAACGCCTCATCCGGATTGCCCTCCGTCGGCTGGCCGTTGATTTGCGTCATCCTCGCCCGCACGATGGGATAAAACGCCTCCGTAGCAACACGGTGCTGCGAAAGAAACGCTTTCAGCGGTGCCACTTGTTCCGGTGCAATATTGATTAAAAAGTAGTTCGGGCTTTCGGGCGGTAACTGCTGTTGCCACCTGTCCAGCAGATCGCCGCGCAGCACCAGCAGCATTGCCAACAACATAAAGGAGAGCGAAAACGCCGAAAGCTGGCTCAGCGTTGACCACGGTTGGCGCAGCAGCCGATTTACCGCAAGGCGCAGCGGCAGCGCTTTAAATGTCAGGCGTTTAAGCACATTAAGCAGCAACCAGCCCACCACGCCACATAACAAGGCCAGCACTACAGCGCCCGCCAGCACGGCCCACAGCAGCATGCTACCGCCCATCAGCCAGGCGAGCAGCAGCACGGCTATGGCGCAGATCACCGGTACGTAGAATTTCAGCGGCCAGACATTGGCCACCGCATCACGTCGCAGCACACGCAGCGGTTGCGTCGCCAGCAACAAACGATAGGGCCGCAGCCCCACCAGCAGTGAAATCACCACCATTGCGCCCACCGCCCACAGCCACGGCCACAAACTTGCAGGCGGCAGCGCGGCAGGCAGCACCGGTTTGAGCAGCACCATTAACACGCTTTCGAATGCCAGCCCGATAACGCCACCGGTCACCACTGACAGCACCAGTACCATGAGCCACTGACCGACAATCAATTTGCGTAATTGTGCACGGCCCGCGCCAAGGGTTTTCAATACCGCCACCAGATCATAGCGGCTACGGCAATAGTGCCCCATCGCCACCGCGACGGCAGCTATCGCCAGCAGCAGCGTTAATAGCGCGGATAACAACAGGAACTGCTGCGAACGCTGCAAGGATTTACCCAGCGCACCTTCATCCTGTTCCAGCCCGTACCAGCGGTGCTCCGGTTTCAACTGTGGCAGTAACCATTTTTCGTATGCATCTAACTGCGCGGGCGTGCCGCCAAATTTCACTCGCCAGCTGACGCGGCTCCCTGGCTGCACCGCGCCTGTTTTCGCCACATCGGCGATATTCATCAACAAACGCGGCGCCATCTGAAAAGGGTTAAAGCCTGAATCCGGCTCCTGCACCACTTCCCCGACGATACGCAATGTGGCATCGCCCACATCAATGGAATCACCGGTTTTTAAATTGAGCAGCGCCATTAACCGTGGAGCCAGTAACACCGTTCCCGCTTGCGGTTTTAACCCGCCCGGGCTGGTTTGCAGCTCACCATAAAGGGGGTAAATGTCATCAACGGCTTTCACATCGGCTAATTGCGGCGTGTCGCCGGCAAAGGTCATGGTGGCAAAACTGATCTGTTCACTGACTCGCAGCCCTGTTTTTCGCGCTTGATCCAGCCACGCTTGTGGTATCTCACGAGAGCTGCGCAGCGCCCTGTCTCCGGCCATGAATTCCCGGCTCTGCTGGCTAAGTCCTTTTTCCATGCGATCGCTGATGTTGCCGAGCGCGAGTACGCAAGCAACCGCCAGACTTAGCGCCATCCAGACAATCAGCAGCGACGGCGAGCGCCATTCGCGCCAGAACCAACGGGCTATCATGCATCCTCCCGCAGTTCACCATTGACCAACCGCAACCGCCGGTCACACCGCGCGGCAAGCTGTGGATCGTGCGTCACCAACAGCAGCGTAGTGCCGTATTGTTGATTCATGGAAAAGAGCAAATCGGCGATCTTGTCGCCGGTTTGCCTGTCGAGGTTGCCGGTGGGTTCATCGGCGAACAGAACTGCCGGACGGCCATTAAACGCGCGAGCCAGCGCCACGCGCTGCTGTTCCCCGCCGGAGAGTTGTGCTGGCAGATGATCCAACCGTTTACCCAGCCCCAGTTCTTCCAGTAACGCTTTCGCACTGCGGCGGCTTTTACTGCTGTTTTCGCCGCGCAGCAATGCCGGAAGCTCGACATTTTCCAGCGCATTCAGCGTGGGAATGAGCATAAATGATTGAAAAACAAAGCCGACATTTTGCGCACGCAGTTGCGCGCGCGCCTCTTCATCCATCTTATGCAGGGGTTTGCCGAGCAGGTTCACCTCGCCACTGCTACCGTCATCCAGCCCGGCGAGGATTGCTAATAAGGTGGACTTGCCGGAGCCGGATTCGCCGATCAGGGCGATGGTCTCGGCTGGTTTGACAACCAGCTCAACTCCGGTAAGGATGGAAAGCTCATGCTCCCCCTGACCGACGGACTTCTTAAGACGATGAACTTCAACAATGTTTTCCGCTGGCATTTGCCCTTCCTGTTTTTGCTTTTGTTAACCTTTCGCGCCGCGGCGGCGGACACGTTACTGATTCTTGGCGACAGTCTGAGCGCCGGATATCGCATGGCGGCGAATGCCGCGTGGCCTGCGCTGCTCAATGATAAATGGCAGCAAAAACCGACGGTCATCAATGCCAGTATTAGCGGCG
Organism: Kosakonia sp. YIM B13571; assembly: GCF_042788095.1. Taxonomy (NCBI): domain Bacteria; kingdom Pseudomonadati; phylum Pseudomonadota; class Gammaproteobacteria; order Enterobacterales; family Enterobacteriaceae; genus Kosakonia; species Kosakonia sp. YIM B13571. The sequence continues at coordinate 792,197 of NZ_JBHZPL010000001.1, forward strand.
ACACCTCGCAGCAAGGGCTGGCGCGCCTGCCCGCACTGCTTAAAGAGCATCAACCGCGCTGGGTTCTGGTGGAGCTGGGCGGTAACGATGGTCTGCGCGGTTTCGCGCCGCAGCAAACAGAGCAAACGCTGCGCCAGGTGGTGCAGGCGGTCAAAGCCGCCAACGCGCAACCGCTGTTAATGCAAATTCGGCTGCCCGCTAACTACGGTCGCCGCTATAATGAAGCCTTTAGCGCCATTTATCCTAAGCTTGCCAAAGAGTTGGATGTCCCTCTGCTGCCATTCTTTATGGAAGAGGTCTATCTGAAACCGCAATGGATGCAGGATGATGGCATCCATCCCAATCGCGATGCGCAGCCGTTTATAGCGGACTGGATGGCAACGCGACTGGCGCCTTTAGTTAACCACGACTCCTGATTGTTCAGGCACGCCACCAGGTAAAGTTATGCAAAAAGCAGTCTTAATAACAGGATGTTCCAGCGGTATCGGGCTGGAAAGCGCACGCGAATTGAAGCGTCAGGGTTTTCGCGTGCTGGCGGCCTGCCGCAAACCGGACGATGTCGCCCGGATGGCAAGCGAAGGCTTTACCGGCATTCAGCTCGATCTTGACGACGCGCAAAGCGTGATACGCGCCGCCGCCGAAGTAATAGCGCTGACCGACAATCGCCTGTATGGGATCTTCAATAACGCCGGATACGGTGTTTATGGCCCGCTTGAAACCATCAGTCGCGAACAACTGGAACAACAGTTTTCCAGTAACTTTTTTGGCACCCACCAGCTCACCATGCTACTGCTGCCTGCGATGCTGCCACACGACGAGGGGCGCATTGTAATGACCTCCTCGGTGATGGGGCTGATCTCAACGCCAGGCCGCGGCGCTTATGCCGCCAGCAAGTATGCGCTGGAAGCCTGGGCGGACGCTTTGCGAATGGAGCTACGCCATACGGGCATCAAAGTGAGCCTGATTGAACCCGGCCCGATCCGTACGCGCTTTACCGACAATGTCAACCAGACGCAAAGCGATAAGCCCGTGGAAAATCCGGGTATCGCCGCACGTTTTACACTGGGGCCGGAAGCGGTCGTCGCCAAAGTACGCCATGCTTTTGAGAGTACCAACCCGAAATTGCGCTACCCGGTAACGCTGGTGACATGGGCGGTGACCCTGTTAAAACGCCTGCTGCCGACGCGCGTGATGGATAAAATTTTGCACGGGTGAGTTGAAGGCGCTCAGCCTGTCCCCCATGTATGACGAAACAGTGAAATAAAGAGAACTTAGTATGTCTGCACAGAATATTGTCAATATTACCGAAGTGAACCTGCAACAGGTGCTTGAGCAATCCGTTGCCACACCGGTGCTGTTCTATTTTTGGTCCGAACGCAGCCAGCACTGCCAGCAACTGACACCGGTGCTAGAGAGCCTCGCTGCACAGTACAACGGGCAATTTATCCTGGCGAAAGTCGATTGCGACGCAGAGCAAATGGTGGCATCGCAGTTTGGCTTACGCGCCATTCCAACTGTTTACCTGTTCCAGAATGGCCAACCGGTTGACGGCTTCCAGGGGCCGCAGCCGGAAGAAGCGATTCGCGCGCTGCTGGATAAAGTGCTGCCGCGTGAAGAGGAGCTGAAAGCGCAGCAGGCCATGCAACTGATGCAGGAAGGCAAGCACCTTGACGCGCTGCCGCTGTTGAAAGAGGCCAACCAGTTGGCGCCACAAAACAGCGAAATCACCCTGCTGCTGGCAGAAACGCTGATTGTGTTGAACCGCGCGGATGAAGCCGAAGCGGCGCTGAAAAGCATTCCGTTACAGGATCAGGACACCCGTTACCAGGGGCTTATCGCGCAGATTGAACTGCTGAAAAAAGCTGCGGATACGCCGGAAATCCAGCAACTGCAACAACAAGTTGCAGACAACCCGCAGGACGCGCTACTGGCTACGCAGTTGGCATTGCAACTGCACCAGGTAGGTCGCAACGAAGAAGCGCTTGAGCTGCTGTTTAGCCACCTGCGCAAAGATCTGGCTGCTGCGAATGGCGAAGCGCGCAAAATGCTGCAAGAGATCCTGGCCGCACTCGGCACCGGCGACGCGCTGGCATCGAAATACCGCCGCCAGCTCTACTCCCTGCTCTACTAACTCCCCTGCTAAATTTGGCGATCGCGCTGTTTTAATCGCTAAATCGGGCTAAGATGGCATCAAATTAAACAGGAGGTTTTTTTGATGCCAATCGTCATTCTGGTTCTTATCTTCGTCGCGCTGGTGGTGGTTATCTCCGGTGTGAAAATCGTCCCACAAGGCTTCCAGTGGACAGTGGAACGCTTTGGCCGTTTCACCCGCACGCTGCAGCCGGGTTTAAGCCTGGTGGTGCCGTTTATGGATCGTATCGGTCGTAAGATCAATATGATGGAACAGGTTCTCGACATCCCCTCGCAAGAAATTATTTCCAAAGACAACGCCAACGTCACCATTGACGCAGTGTGCTTTATTCAGGTGATCGACGCCCCGCGCGCCGCTTATGAGGTGAGCAACCTGGAACTGGCGATCATCAACCTGACCATGACCAACATCCGTACCGTACTCGGCTCAATGGAGCTGGACGAAATGCTCTCACAACGTGACAGCATCAATACGCGTCTGCTGCATATTGTGGATGAAGCCACCAATCCGTGGGGCGTGAAAGTCACCCGTATTGAAATTCGCGATGTGCGCCCACCGGCAGAATTGATTGCCTCAATGAACGCGCAGATGAAAGCGGAACGAACCAAGCGCGCTTATATTCTTGAAGCCGAAGGGATCCGCCAGGCAGAGATCCTCAAAGCCGAAGGCGAAAAACAGTCACAGATCCTGAAAGCCGAAGGCGAGCGCCAGTCGGCGTTCCTGCAGGCAGAAGCACGTGAGCGTTCAGCAGAAGCAGAAGCCCGCGCCACGCAGATGGTGTCTGAAGCGATTGCCGCCGGGGACATCCAAGCGGTGAACTACTTTGTGGCGCAACGATATACCGATGCGCTGCAACAAATTGGCTCGGCGAACAACAGCAAAGTGGTCATGATGCCGCTGGATGCCAGTAGCCTGATGGGCTCGATCGCCGGGATCGCTGAACTGGTGAAAGACAGCACCAACGAGCGTAAAAAATGATTGCCGCACTGCTGCTCGAACATACGCACCTTGCCTGGCTGGTGCTCGGCGGCCTGTTGCTGGCTGCGGAAATGCTGGGCGGTAACGGTTATCTGTTATGGAGCGGCGTCGCGGCGGTGGTCACCGGGTTGTTGGCGTGGGTTATTCCCTTCGGCTGGGAGTGGCAAGGTGTGCTGTTCGCCGTGCTGACCATGCTGGCCGCCTGGCTGTGGTGGCAATGGCTTTCGCGGCGGGTAAAACAACAAAAACCCGCCGACGCGTCGTTGAACCTCAGAGGGCAACAGCTCATCGGCCGCCGCTTCCAGCTTGATAACGCGCTGGTGAATGGGCGTGGCCATATGCGTGTAGGCGACAGTTCGTGGCCAGTCAGCGCCGACGACGATCTCGCTGCCGGAACGCGCGTTGAGGTGACTGCCGTTGAAGGGATTACCTTACGCATCAAAGCGATAAACGAATAACAACCACGCAAGGATTCAGGGAATGATAAAACGCAGCCGCCTCGCGCTGGGCTTGTGCCTCTCCTTTACCGCCAGCGCACCTGCGCTGGCATCTTCTGATATCGATAGTTGTACCTGGGGCAGCGCGGGATGTTTCATCACCAGCCCACCGGTACTGGGCATCGATACCGATACCCGCGATAACTTACTGCGCCTGGTGGATGAGCAAAAAGGATTTTTGCCGCTGCACCAGCCCGTGCCGCAAGATTTCACACGCAACCGAAACTTCTATTTCGGTATCCATCATGATGACACCACAGCATCAGCAGCAGCCACGGAACCGGCCACCGGCGATGAAACCCTGCGCCAGCAAATGAAAGCGCTGGGCATCAAACCTGACGATCAAATTCCACCTGCGCTGTTGCGCCTGATCGCCGAGGGCGGCACGACGCAGACAGCAACTGGCGAAGGCTTTGAATCCGATGAGCTGGAAAACCGCTTTGTGTCGCGCAATAACGAGACACTTTCTGGCTTTTTCGCCGCCCTGCTGGCCGAAACGGCCTTGACACCGGAACAGCGCCTGGCGCTGGCGAAAGCGCGGACGGCAGCGGATGGCCGCGGTGAAGTCATCATCAATGCGCTGAGCTTCCCGGAAGGTTCTGCCGCTCTCGGTTTCCGTACTTATTTACACGGCGCTAACGCTTTCTATGCCGGTGATTATGAGGCTGCAGCGCAGGATTTTACTTCGCTAGCCAGCAGCCCGCTGCCGTGGCTTGCCGAAACAGCCAGCTATATGTTGATGCGCACCGCGCTCAACGCCAGCAGCGCCAATGCCAACGGTGAATATGGCGATTTCGACGTCACAAAAGTGGATAAAGCCCAGGCGCAGAAAGCGCGAGATGCAGCGCTGCATTACCTGAAAAGCTGGCCGCAGGGTCGCTACGCAGAATCGGCGCAGGGTATGTTGCGCCGCATCAACTGGTATTTGCAGGACTGGAATGCGCTGGCGGCACTCTTCGAACAGGCGTTGTCGCAGACGGCCAGCGGCGATGCGTTAATCGCGCTGGTGAATGAAAGCGACAACAAACTCCTCGAATGGGGCGGTAATGATTTTATCAGCACGCCGGATGCCTCGCTGATGACGTTTATCCTGACGCTGCGCCGCCTGCGCGACAACAAATGCGATGATAAGCATCCCTGTATCGATCAAGCCTGGCTTGACAGCATCAAAGCCGATTTCGACAAAAATAAGCGTGGCGATCTGTGGAATTACCTGCGCCTGAAGCTGGCTTTCAGCAAGCAAGATTACGCCACCGTGCGCACTGGTATCACCCCGGCGCAAACGCTGGAGCCGCATAATATCCTCGCGTTTAGCGAACAAGTGCTGTACGGCGAAGCGCTGATGGCGGAAAAACAGTGGCCGGACGCCAAAGCGCACTGGCTACATCTTTTGGAGCTGAGCAAGGATGTCGAACAGCAGCAGTTGCTACAGGCCAAGCTGGCGGCAACGCTGGTGGAAAGCGACGCGCTGGCGCAGATTTTTGCGCCTGGCAGCAAGGTCACGAATCTGCGTTACCGTTCCTTAGTGCTGAAAACCAAAGCACCACGCGAGTTACTGCGCCAGCAAGCCAATAACGGCCCAAATAATGAAGAGCGCACCATCGCGCTGCACACGCTACTGACGCGCGATTTAACCGAAGGGCATTACGCCGACTGGTTACAAGACAAGAAACTGATCGCCGCAATCACACCGCCGGTCACTGGCGAAGCGTTTGACGACGTCAATCTGAGCGCATTTGGCTGGAAAGGCACCGACAAAGAGAGCGTTTACTTCTGCGCTGCGCTGGAAAAAACAGTCACCACTCTGAGCCAGAAAACGCAGGATGGCCATGCGCTGAACTGCCTGGGCGAGTTTTTCCGCATCACCCAAACCCGCGTTAACCGGGAAACCGACCAGTGGGGTAACGACGCGCTGGACGACGCAACAAAACTTAACTCTGCACCCGGCGTCGCGCACCGTCTGGCCTGGTATCAGCAGGTTATCCGCGACGCCAAAGCTGAGCCGGAAGATAAGAGCTACGCGCTGTATCGCGCCGTGATGTGTTATGCCCCCTCCGGTTATAACGATTGCGGTGGCGAAGACGTGGATAAATCCGTGCGTAAAGCATGGTTCCAGCAACTGAAAAGCCGTTATCCGGGAAGCGTATGGGCCAAAGAGCTCAAATATTACTGGTAATGGCATTGGCAGGCGCGCTGCTCTTCCCTTCGGCGTTATCCGCTCAGGGGAAGACAGCGTACTGGTTATGGTCTGGCGTGCGACCCACGCAAACGCTGCGTGATGCCGATATTGTCTACCTGCATCAGGGCGATGTCGTCACCGTTGCCGGTCAAACGGTGTTCGAGCGTAAAGGGCTGCCGGTCAACCAGCTTACGTTTCCGCGCATCTGGCTCACCGTACGTTTTACCACCCTGGACGTGCCGGATGCGCTGTTGTTACGTCTTAACCGGCTGTTAGCTCGCTGGCAAGCCGCAGGTAACCATGTCGTCGGGTTGCAGGTGGATTTCGATGCCGCGACTCATCGACTCGGCGATTACGCGCTGTTTTTGCATCGTCTACGCCAAACGCTGCCAGCAGACTACGCGCTGGGCGTCACCGGATTGCTGGACTGGGCGAAAACTGGCAGCGTGCAAACCCTTAACGCGCTGCCGGTGGATGAGTTGGTGGTACAGAGCTACCAGGGACGCAGCACCGTGGCGAATTACACCGCCTACCTACCCGCACTTTTAGCGTTACGCGTTCCATTTAAATTGGGGCTGGTGCAGAACGGCGAGCGTGATATCAGCGAAGAGCAGCAACTCGCCGCCTCCCCGTGGTATCGCGGCACGGTGACATTTATGCTCAACCCTTCGCGTGGTGACAACAACCAGAAAGGTTATCAATAATCGGGCAATCGGCGGAGTCATCGCCAGGGCATGACTCCGCCAGTGCCAGCAGCTGCACACGCATCAGTTGCAGTTCGCCAATATGTCGCTCGATCTCGGCCACTTTCTGCAACGTGCGCGCTTTGACATCAGCGCTATGACGGGCCGGGTTATTAAACAGATTCACCAGCTCGCCACACTCTTCGAGATTAAACCCCACCTGCCGCGCCTGGCGCAGCAGCGTTAACTCATTCAGGTGTTGTTGATTGTAACTGCGGTAGCCGTTTTCGCTGCGCAGCGGCGGTGTCACTAGCCCTTTCTCTTCATAGAAGCGAATCGCTTTGCTGGTTAAACCGGTTCTTTTTGCCACATCGCTGATATTCACGTTTCCCCCTTACTGCCAGAACCTGAGTTAATCACTATAAATGGCCGCCATGTAATAAAACAAATATATCCATATTGTTAATGGTTTTTTATTTACCCACCTTACCGCTTCGCTATAACATGTGGCCGGATGTTTCTAAGAATGATAAATGATTTACACACAGGAGTGGTTATGAGTGATATGGCGTTTTGCCGTGGTTGCGGAAAGGAAATACATAAAGAAGCGGTGGCTTGCCCGCAGTGCGGCGCGCCACAGAACACCGCCGGGAAGAAAAGCCGAATTTCTGCTGCGCTGTTTGCCTTCTTTTTAGGCGGATTTGGTGCGCATAAATTTTATTTAGGGAAACCAGGTCAGGGGATCCTTTATCTTCTGTTTTGCTGGACCTTTATTCCGGCGATCATCTCTTTCGTTGAATTTATTATTTATCTGTGCAACTCCGATCAGGAATTTGCCCGTAAATACGGTTGAGTTTTCCCCCTCCGGTAATAAGCAAACCCCGCCCCGTGCGGGGTTTGTTGTTTATGAAACACCGATTGCCCCTTTGTAATGATAAAACCTTGACCTTCCCCTTGATGGAAGGTTTAAGCTTCTACACAGTCACTATTGAAGCACCACAACCAAGGAGATTAAGTATGTCTCATACCATAGCGCTAGACCTGGATGGCCTCTCTTGCGGCCATTGCGTAAAACGCGTCAAAGAGAGCCTGGAAAAACGCCCGGATGTTGAACAGGCAGAAGTCACCATTGAACGTGCGGAAGTCACCGGCAGCGCCAGCGCTGACGCGTTGATCGAAACCATCAAAGAAGCCGGATACGGTGCGAGCTTAAGCCACCCAAAGGCTAAACCGCTGGCAGAGTCATCACTCCCGTCGGAAGCACTGACAGCGGCCACACCTGAGCTTCCGGCAGCCAGCGAGCTTGATGACAGCCAACAGCTGTTGATCAACGGCATGAGCTGCGCCAGTTGTGTCTCCCGGGTGCAAAAAGCCTTACAGGCCGTACCGGGCGTTACGCAGGCACGGGTCAATCTGGCGGAGCGCACCGCGCTGGTTATGGGCAGTGCCCCCGCCGCTGAATTAGTCAGCGCCGTAGAGAACGCAGGCTACGGGGCTGAAGCCATTGAAGATGACATCAAGCGCCGCGAGCGCCAGCAGGAAACCGCGCTCGCCACCATGAAACGCTTCCGCTGGCAAGCGATTGTCGCGCTGCTGGTTGGCGTGCCGATCATGGTGTGGGGCATGATCGGCGATAACATGATGGTCACCGACACCAACCGCTCCCTGTGGCTCGTTCTCGGTGTTGTCACGTTAGCGGTCATGATCGTAGCGGGCGGCCATTTTTATACCAGTGCCTGGAAAAGCCTGCGTAACGGCACGGCGACCATGGATACGCTGGTGGCACTCGGGACTGGCGCGGCCTGGCTCTACTCCATGAGCGTCAATATCTGGCCGCAGTGGTTCCCGATGGAAGCCCGGCACCTTTATTACGAAGCCAGCGCGATGATCATTGGTTTGATTAACCTCGGCCATATGCTGGAAGCCCGCGCCCGCCAGCGTTCGTCTAAAGCGCTAGAACGGTTACTTGATTTAACTCCGCCCACCGCACGCGTGGTCACCGCCGACGGCGAGAAAAGCGTGCCGCTGGCGGACGTTCAGCCGGGCATGACGCTGCGCCTGACCACCGGCGATCGTGTGCCGGTAGACGGCGAAATTAGCCAGGGTGAAGCATGGTTTGACGAAGCAATGCTCACTGGCGAACCGGTGCCGCAGGAAAAAAGCACCGGCGAGAGCATTCATGCCGGGACGGTAGTGCAGGACGGCAGCGTGCTGTTTACCGCCAGCGCCGTCGGCAGCCACACCACGCTGTCGCGCATTATTCGCATGGTGCGCCAGGCGCAAAGCAGCAAGCCGGAGATCGGCCAACTTGCCGACCGCATTTCTGCCGTGTTTGTGCCGGTCGTGGTGGCTATCGCATTGTTCAGCGGTGCTCTCTGGTACTTCTTCGGTCCTGCGCCGCAAATTGTCTATACGCTGGTCATTGCCACCACGGTGCTGATTATCGCCTGCCCTTGTGCTCTGGGGCTGGCGACGCCAATGTCGATTATCTCCGGCGTCGGTCGCGCTGCGGAGTTTGGCGTGCTGGTTCGCGATGCCGATGCGCTGCAACGCGCCAGCACGCTGGATACCATCGTGTTTGACAAAACCGGCACCCTGACGCGCGGCAAACCCGAAGTGGTGAGCGTGAAAACGCGGGATATTGACGAAGCGACGGCGCTACGCCTGGCGGCGGCCCTGGAACAAGGTTCCAGCCATCCGCTGGCGCGAGCGATTATTGAAAAAGCAGGCGCGGAGACGCTGCCAGTGGTCAGTCAGTTCCGCACACTGCGCGGGCTGGGCGTGAGCGGTGAGGTTGACGGGCGCAGCGTGTTGCTTGGCAACCAGGCGCTGCTGGCTGAACAAAACGTGGATACGAGCGCGCTTGACGATGAGCTTAATGCTCAGGCAAGCCTGGGCGCCACGCCGGTACTGCTGGCGATTGACGGGAAAGCCGTGGCGCTGCTGGCGATCCGCGATCCGCTACGCGGAGACAGCATCGAGGCGCTGCAACGCCTGCACCATGAAGGCTACCGCCTGGTGATGCTGACCGGTGATAACCCCACTACCGCTAACGCCATCGCCAAAGAGGCCGGTATCGACGAAGTGATCGCCGGCGTGCTGCCGGATGGTAAAGCCGAGGCGATTAAAAAACTGCAACAGCAGGGTCGCCAGGTGGCGATGGTCGGCGACGGGATTAACGACGCACCCGCGCTGGCGCAAGCGGACGTAGGCATCGCGATGGGCGGCGGCAGCGATGTGGCAATTGAAACCGCCGCCATCACGCTGATGCGCCACAGCCTGGTGGGCGTTGCCGATGCGCTGGCGATATCCAAAGCGACGCTGCGCAACATGAAACAGAACCTGCTCGGCGCATTTGTTTATAACTCGCTGGGTATTCCAATTGCGGCAGGTATTCTCTGGCCACTGACCGGCACCTTGCTCGACCCGGTGGTCGCAGGCGCGGCAATGGCGCTCTCGTCCATTACCGTCGTCAGCAACGCCAACCGGTTATTGCGCTTTAACCCCCAGAAGTAAACGCACCAACCCCGCCGTTTATCCGGCGGGGTTTGCACCTTCTGGCCGCGCGCGCTAGCATGAGATTTTTCACTCAGGAAGCGCGTATGAGCCTGTTTCAACGATTGAAAACATTTTTTCTTGCGCTTCGTGTGCGTCATTACCGCTGGCCCGCACTGGATGTTGATTTGCCCGGCGGCCAACATCTGCACCTGGTGGGCAGTATTCACATGGGCACGTACAACATGTCGCCGCTACCGGTGCAACTGCTGCAAAAACTGCGCAATGCCGATGCGCTAATCGTGGAAGCGGATATCGCCGGTTCGGATTCGCCGTTCGACAATCTGCCACCCGCCGAACCGCTCGAACAACGGCTTAATCCTGAACTGCTTGCCCAGCTCGACAGCACGTTGCAAACCCTGTCGCTTCGCAGAGATGAATTCGACCAGCGACCCGCCTGGCATATTGCGCTGGTGTTGCAGGCCACGCAGGCACAACGGCTGGGGCTACGCCCGGAGTACGGCATCGACTATCAGTTGTTACAGGCAGCACAGCAATATCAAGTGAAAGTGATGGAACTGGAAGGCACCAGCAGCCAGCTGGATATCTTGCGGCAGTTGCCAGACGAGGGTAAAGAGCTGTTGCAGGATACGCTGACTCACTGGCACGAGAATGCGCGCTTATTACAGGTGATGATGAGCTGGTGGCTGGAAAACCCGCCCGCTGAAGATGAACTGACACTGCCGTCAACGTTCAGCCAGCCGCTGCATGATGTTTTGATGCACCAGCGCAACCAGGCATGGTGCGAGCGTTTATTTGCGCTGCCGCCGGGGCACTACGTGGTGGCAGCAGGCGCATTGCATCTGTATGGCGAGGGGAATTTACCGGCGTTGCTGCGCGAAAGAGCGGCGCAATAGCGCAAGATGGTACTATTTTCGCGCACGCGACCAGGCGTATGCTAAGCGCCGTGAGATGACCGTGGTAAGAAGGATTATTATGACACCCGCCGTGAAGTTACTCGAAAAAAACAAGGTTCCCTTTCAGGTACACACTTACGATCACGATCCCAATGAAACCAACTTTGGTGATGAAGTGGTGCGCAAGCTGGGGCTGAATGCCGACCAGGTTTATAAAACGCTGTTGGTGGCGATCAATGGCGATATGAAACATCTTGCCGTTGCGGTAACGCCGGTTGCCGGGCAGTTAGATCTGAAAAAAGTCGCCAAAGCGCTTGGCGCGAAAAAAGTCGATATGGCCGATCCGCTGGTTGCCCAGCGCACCACCGGTTATCTGGTGGGCGGCATCAGCCCATTGGGGCAGAAAAAACGGTTGCCGACGCTTATCGATGCGCCTGCGCAAGATTATGCTTCCATTTATGTTTCCGGTGGCAAACGCGGGCTGGATATTGAACTGGCGGCGAGCGATCTGGCAAACATGCTGGACGCGAAATTTGCCGATATCGCCCGCCGCGATTGACGGATGAGGAGCTGGTTATTGCCAGCTCACCTCGCCTTTTGGTTCGTAAGCATTCACATCCAGCGGTGAGTTTTTCTGGATGTACTCTTTCAGCACTTCGGCATCAATAAAGCCAGTATTCACATAGCCTGCTTTATCATCCAGACGTGGATAACCATCACCGCCGGTTGCGTTGAAACTGAGCGTCGCCAGTCGATAGCTTTTCGCCGGATCGACCGGTTCGCCTTTGATTTTCAATGCATCCAGCTTGCCGTCTTTCGCCACAAAGCTAACATTGGCAAACTGCGGATACGCACCTGAATCCGGCTTCATCTGCGCCACCGCGGTGAGGTAATCTGTGAGCTCTTTGCCGGTCAGGTTCACATACACCAGCGTGTTGCCGAACGGCTGCACTTTCAGCACGTCTTTGTAAGTGATGTCGCCCGCCTCAATAGAATCACGCACGCCGCCGCCGCTCATCACCGCCAGATCCGCGCCGGTACGCGCCATTTGCGCCGCGAGAATGACATGCGCAAGGTTGGTTTGCACGAAACGCACTTTGCTGCGATCACCTTCCAGATGACCATTCGCGTTACCGATTTTCACCTCTAACTGCGCTTTGCCTTTGTTCTGGAACGGCGTTAACAGGGAGAGCATTTGCGGGTTTTCGGCAATTTCTGGCGTGTAGAGTACGCGCTCGCTTTTGCCGTTGTCGTAGGTGACTTTCTTCTTCAGGTTGACCGGAATCAACTGGTAACGAACCAGTTTCATCTCGCCGTTACGGAACTGGAAATCCGCGCGTCCAACATATTTACCCCACTCATGCGCCTGAACAATCCAGATGCCGTTTTGCTGATCCGGCGCGCACGGAGTGCCAGGCACGTAATCGACCTGTTTTTTATTTTCAGAAGCCATACAGACTGGATCTTGTGAGTGACCACCCACAATCATTGCCAGCGCGCCTTTCGGCAGGCTACGCGCCATCTCGACATCGCCCGGCGCATTCGAACCGTGTTCGCCGTTGTCGTAATGGCCCATATGCGTCGTCGCCAGAATCACATCCGGTTTTTCGTTTTGATTCAACTCTGAAATCACCAGCTTCGCTTCGTCAGCCGGTTTACGAAATTCGATATCGGTGAAAAACTCCGGGTTGCCGATTTTCGCCGTGTCGTCGGTGGTTAAACCGATCACGGCAATTTTCAGCCCCTGGCGATTAAACATCATCCACGGTTTAAACAGGCGCTCGCCGGTGCTTTTCTGGTAAATGTTGGCGGAAAGGAACGGGAACTTAGCCCATTTCTCCTGCTGACGCAGCACGCTTAGCGGGTTGTCGAACTCATGGTTGCCAACAGCCATCGCATCGTAGCCAATCAGGTTCATGCCGCGAAAATCGGGCTCAGCATCCTGTAAGTCCGATTCCGGCACCCCGGTGTTGATATCACCGCCGGAAAGCAACAACACGCTGCCGCCTTCGGCAGCGACCTCTTTGCGAATGCCATCAACCAGCGTTTTTTGCGCAGACAACCCATATTCGCCGTAATCACTGCGCCAGAAATGACCGTGATGATCGTTGGTATGCAGAATGGTGATGTTATAGGTCTTATCCTGCTCGTAAGCCTGTACCTGCCAGCTGGCAACACCCATTGCCGCCAGCAGCCCCAGCGTAATGCTCTTCTTTAACAATCTCATGCTTCCCTCCCTGACCCATTGATAAACTGAGAAATTACTGCGCCTGCAAATAATAGACAAATATGTATTCAGAATCGCAACTTCCTTCAAACTTTCAGCAAAGGTATGGTAGTCAGAGAATCATTACCGTGCTCTATCCTTAACCTCTTCTGACAACATACGTGGTATTTATGGCAATCAGTGAAACGTCGCAGACATCGCCTGCTGCGCGCACCTCGTTCGGTATTCTTGGCGCTATCAGCCTCTCGCATCTGCTTAACGATATGATTCAGTCACTGCTGCTGGCGATTTATCCGCTGCTGCAAGCCGATTTTTCCCTTTCATTTGTGCAGATTGGCTTTATCACGCTGACCTTCCAGGTTGCGTCCTCGCTGCTCCAGCCGGTGGTGGGCTATTTGACCGATAAACACCCGATGCCGTGGTCGCTGCCCATCGGTATGTGTTTCACCTTAAGCGGGTTGGTGCTGCTGGCACTGGCGGGGAATTTTACCACCGTGCTGATCGCTGCTGCGCTGGTGGGAACAGGTTCATCGGTTTTCCACCCGGAATCGTCTCGCGTGGCGCGCATGGCGTCAGGCGGGCGTCACGGGCTGGCGCAATCCATCTTTCAGGTCGGTGGCAACTTTGGCGCCTCGCTTGGGCCATTGCTGGCGGCTGTGATCATTGCGCCTTACGGCAAAGGCAATGTTGCCTGGTTTGTACTGGCGGCTCTGTTGGCAATTATTGTGCTGATGCAGGTAAGCCGCTGGTATGCCGCGCAGCATCGCGTTAACAAAGGCAAAAAAACCGCTTCCGTGATAAATCCGCTACCGCGCAATAAAGTGGTGCTGGCGGTTTGTGTGCTGCTGATCCTGATTTTCTCGAAATACTTCTATATGGCGAGCATTAGCAGCTATTTCACCTTTTATTTAATGCAGAAGTTTGATTTATCGGTACAAAACGCGCAGATGCATCTGTTTATCTTTCTCTTCGCCGTTGCGGCAGGTACGGTAATCGGCGGGCCATTGGGCGATAAGATTGGCAGAAAATATGTGATTTGGGGCTCTATCCTCGGCGTAGCACCTTTTACCCTTCTTTTGCCCTACGCAACGCTGTTCTGGACCGGGATTTTAACAGTGATTATTGGATTTGTGCTCGCCTCCGCCTTTTCAGCCATTCTGGTCTATGCACAGGAGCTGTTGCCCGGTCGTATCGGCATGGTTTCCGGGCTGTTTTTTGGTTTTGCCTTCGGCATGGGTGGCCTTGGCGCTGCAGTGTTAGGGCTGGTTGCCGATCATACCAGCATCGAGTTGGTCTATAAAATATGTGCTTTCCTGCCATTACTCGGGATTCTGACCATATTCCTGCCCGATAACCGCCCGCAACACTGATTTCCTCACGGCCAAAGTCGCACTTTGGCCGCTGCTTTCTCTTGCCAGCCTACGCTTGGCACCTGATTTCTGTTACGGATACCCCGCTTGCTATCTTTTTTGATCCAAATTGTCATTTTCTTCATAATTCAACAATTATTCATAAACATACTGGCTAAAATTGTCATAAACTGTAACTCAGTTACCGGTTATCACCCCTGGGATCCACGTATCAACGAAAGGAGACGGAATGCATCACGCCACACCGCTTATCACCACCATTGTCGGCGGCCTTGTGCTCGCTTTTATCTTCGGCATGCTTGCCAATAAACTGCGTATTTCGCCACTGGTGGGCTACCTGTTAGCGGGTGTATTGTCCGGGCCGTTTACGCCGGGTTTTGTCGCCGATACACAACTCGCGCCTGAGCTGGCGGAGCTGGGTGTGATTTTGTTGATGTTCGGTGTCGGGTTGCATTTCTCCCTGAAGGATCTGATGGCGGTAAAGTCCATCGCCATTCCCGGTGCGATCGCACAGATTGCTGTTGCGACGTTACTGGGCATGGCGCTTTCCGCGATGCTGGATTGGTCATTAATGACCGGTATCGTTTTTGGGCTCTGTCTCTCCACTGCCAGTACTGTGGTGCTGCTGCGCGCGCTTGAGGAACGGCAGCTTATCGACAGCCAGCGCGGGCAAATCGCTATCGGTTGGCTGATCGTGGAAGATCTGGTGATGGTGTTAACGCTGGTGTTGCTGCCCGCGGTCGCCGGAATGGCTGAGAAAGGTGATGTCGGGCTAGCGGCGCTGGCGGTGGATATGGGCATCACTATCGGCAAAGTGGTGGCTTTTATCGCCATCATGATGCTGGTTGGCCGTCGCCTGGTGCCGTGGATCATGGCGCGTAGCGCGGCGACCGGCTCACGCGAGCTGTTTACGCTTTCCGTATTGGCGCTGGCGCTGGGTATCGCCTTCGGCGCGGTTGAGCTGTTTGATGTTTCGTTTGCGTTGGGCGCGTTCTTCGCCGGGATGGTACTGAACGAATCCGAGCTCAGCCACCGGGCGGCGCACGATACGCTGCCGCTGCGTGATGCGTTTGCGGTGCTGTTCTTCGTCTCTGTCGGTATGTTGTTCGATCCGCTGGTTCTTATTGCGCAGCCGCTGGCGGTACTCGGTACGCTGGCGATCATTATCTTTGGTAAATCGGCGGCAGCGTATCTGCTGGTGCGCATGTTTGGTCACTCGCCGCGCACCGCGCTGACCATTGCCGCAAGCCTTGCGCAGATCGGTGAGTTCGCCTTTATTCTGGCGGGCCTGGGCATGTCGCTGAACCTGCTGCCGCAGGCCGGGCAAAATCTGGTACTGGCGGGTGCTATCCTGTCGATTATGCTCAACCCGGTACTGTTTACCCTGCTGGAAAAATACCTCGACAAAACCGAGACGCTGGAAGAGCAAACGCTGGAAGAGGCTATCGAAGAAGAGAAACAGATCCCGGTGGATATTTGCAACCACGCGCTGTTGGTAGGTTTTGGCCGCGTCGGCAGCCTGCTGGGTGAAAAACTGATGGCACAAGGCATTCCGCTGGTGGTGATTGAAACCTCACGGACTCGCGTGGATGAACTGCGTGAGCGCGGTATTCGCGCGGTGCTGGGCAATGCGGCCAACGAGGAGATCATGAGCCTGGCGCATCTCGATTGCGCCCGCTGGCTGCTGCTGACCATTCCGAACGGTTACGAAGCCGGGGAGATTGTCGCCACCGCGCGTGAGAAGTGCCCGCATATTGAAATTATTGCCCGCGCGCACTACGACGATGAAGTGGATTACATCACTGAACGCGGTGCTAATCAGGTAGTGATGGGCGAACGCGAAATCGCCAACACTATGCTGAGATTGCTGGAAAAACCGCCGGTTGAAGAAGCGGTAACGGGTTAAGCAAGAAAAGGCCGGAAAGCTTACGCTACTCCGGCCAGTGTCTCATCAGCTTGTCTGTCCGGCATCGTCGGGCAATCACATCACCGTTCCCAGTACGCCTCTTCGAGGCTATCTTCACGCTCTGGCAAGCCACGCGTCAAACGCGGTGAGTGCTGGTTCAGCACCTGGTAACTCACGCGGTTGGCGTATTTGCACACCTGCGCCAGCGAAGAGTACGTCAACCAGGTGAATTTGTGTTTGCTCGAGTTCGGCACGTTGGTGCGGTGATAGTTGTTGGCGGTGATGTCATGCAGTAACGCCGCCAGCGCGCCATCGCCCGCCCCGTTGGTATTCATAATTTTTTCCGGCCCGCCCATATACGGCGCAATGTGCGAGTAAATGCGCAGCGGATGTTCACAATCTTTGTGGCGCAGCGCTCGGCTGAACTCATACTGGTTGAATTCAGCAATTGCGCCCGGCAGTAATGGATGCTGTGTTTTGCGCTTCGCTTCATCTTCGGTGAAACCGGCCATATACAACCCAACCGGGCCAGCGGTGCATAACACCAGATCGACCCAATCCAGCGCTTTATCGGCCGCCAGCAGCGGATCGCTTTCACCGGTCAACGCCAGACCTTCCTCTTCATTCATCGCCAGTATCGACACATTCTCTTTGAGGAAATCGCGCCACCACTGCGGGTTATCGGCAATCACATATTTGGTACCCAGCGTCAGCACCACCGGCACATTATGCTTTTTGGCATACGTCACCGCCTGCATAGTTGCTTCCGGCATTGGCTCGCCGGGATTACAGCGTACCAGGTAAGAAGAAAGCACCAGCGCGGACGCGCCGGCAATAACCGCTTCCGGAATACTCTCCGGGCGTAGCTGGTTCATATGGCCTGGACTGATAGCGAAGGTGCGCTCACCACTGTCGCTAATCAGCGTGAAGCAACGGCCAATCGCGCCATCCACGCCTTGCAGGTAGTTGAGATCGGTACGACTGGAAGTGTTGCACAGGTAACGGTAGGCATAGCTGCCGATTTTCACGTTGTCGCACATAACGCCGAGCAGCACCGAACGATCGTCCGCCAGCACCGAGTAGTTGTGCATGGTGTTGCCAATGGTGCCACCCGCGAACTGGTGAGTGATCAAATCGTTACTGACCAGTTCCTGATAGAGCGCTTCCGCAACATCGTCGGCGATCACCAGCGAATGACCCGCACTCAGGCCATAACGGGCAATAAACGCATCATCCACTTTCGCCTCGATATCCACCAGCGTCTGGTCGATACCGACCACCCAACAGGTACCGGATTCGCTCTCGGGCTGAATTTGCTGTAACAGTGGATCGCGGGCATTAACGGGGAAATAGTGTTTGGATTTACGTTTACCGGGAAATTTCATGATTGTAATAAGCGCTATACATTCGGGCTGAGAATGTTAACACACTCTCAGCCCGCGCTGCGATCAGCGATATTTGGCCGTCAGATTGACCATCATCTCGATATGTTCAGGGGAATCGTTAAGCGCCGGAATGTACTCATATTTTTCGCCACCGGCCTCAAGGAAGAATTCGCGGTTTTGCACGGCGATCTCTTCCAGCGTTTCCAGGCAGTCGGCTGCAAAGCCCGGCGACATCACCTGAATGTGCTTGACACCTTTCTCGCCGAGCATCTTCAGCGTTTCATCGGTGTAAGGCGTCAACCACGGTTCGCGACCAAAGCGTGACTGGAACGTCATCATCACCTTTTCCGGTGGTAAATCGAGCGCGGAAACCAGCTCGCGCGTGGTATCGCGACAGCGCTGCGGGTAATCGTCCCCTTCTGCCGCATAACGCTGGGGAATGCCGTGATAAGAGAGCAGCAGTAAATCCGGCTCGCCGTGCTGCGCAAACGAGGCACGCACGCTGTTGGCGAGCGCAGCGATGTAGTCCGCATCATCGGCGTAGTCGCGAATAAAGGAGACGCCCGGAATATGGCGCTTTTTCGCCAGAATGCGCGCCAGCTCGTCCCACACGGCTGCAACCGTGGAACAGGAGTATTGCGGGTAGAGCGACAGCACCACAATATGCTCAACCTCCTGTGCCAGCAGTTCATCGACGGCACTTTCCAGCGACGGCGAGCCGTAACTCATACCGAGTACCACCGGCACATCCGGCAAGCGCGCCGCCAGAGCCCGCTGCTGCCTGCGGCTGTAAACCATCAGCGGTGAGCCTTCTTCCATCCAGACCGATTGATAGAGTTTGGCGACACGGGGAGAGCGAATGGGCAGGATCACACCACGCAGTAGCGGCCACCACAGCAAGCGCGGCGTATCGACAACGCGTTTGTCACTTAAAAATTGCCGCAGATAGCGTTTTACTGCTTCGGGAGTAGGAGCATCGGGAGTGCCCAGATTGGCAAGCAGGATGCCGGTTTTCGCCTGACTCATTCACGCCTCTTAACCTTTTGAATGGTTGGTAATTGTAGCGTAAAAGCGGTTAAACGGAACCCATTGCTGTGATAGGTAAGATGAGAAAAATTCTCACCCGGAGACTCCGGGTGAGCGAGCGCGATTAGCCGAGGATTTTTTCCAGCTCTGCGCGCACATCGGCAACGGCTTTGGTGCCGTCGACTTTAGCGTATTGGGTATTACCCGCCTGCGCTTCTTTCTGGTAGTAGCCGATCAGCGGCGCGGTCATCTGGTGGTATTCCACCAGGCGCTTACGCACGGTCTCTTCCTGATCGTCTTTACGCGTGGTCAGCTCTTCACCGGTCACGTCGTCTTTGCCTTCCACTTTCGGCGGGTTGAATTTGATGTGGTAAACGCGACCGGAAGCAGCGTGTACGCGGCGGCCAATAATGCGATCGACGATCAGCTCGTCCGGCACGGCGAATTCAAGAACGAAATCAACCTTGATACCGGCTTCTTTCATCGCGTCCGCTTGCGGAATGGTGCGCGGGAAACCGTCCAGCAGAAAACCGTTACGGCAATCTTCCTGGGCAATACGCTCTTTCACCAACGCGATAACCAGCTCGTCAGTGACCAGCTTGCCCGCGTCCATGATGTCTTTTGCCTGTTTGCCCAGTTCGCTGCCGGATTTTACAGCGGCGCGCAGCATGTCACCGGTAGAGATTTGCGGAATACCGTATTTCTCCATGATGAACTGAGCCTGAGTTCCTTTACCCGCGCCCGGAGCGCCAAGCAGAATAATACGCATTGCGAAAATCCCCTCAAATGTTGGTTCAATTTTTCAAAAAGCGCTAAAAGATACCACCAGAACGACCCGCGCTCAAGGAAGCGGGATCGGCTGAAACGGTTAATGATACGTTTTCTTAGGGTGCGCGAGAGGTAGAGAGGAAAGTACCCGGTAACATCGGCAAGACGGGAATGCGGGAGTACAAAGATAAAAAAGGGAGGCCAGATGCCTCCCTGTGTTTGCTTATGAAACCAGCAACTGGTTCATTCGGCGGATAAACTGGTTCGGATCTTCCAGCGTACCGCGTTCGGCAAACAACGCCTGATCCAGCAACAATTCAACCCATTCGTTAAACTGGGTGTCGTCCTGCGTATCAGCCGCGCGTTTCACCAGTGCGTGATCCGGGTTGAGCTCGAAAATGTATTTTACTTCCGGCGCATTCTGACCCGCAGCGGCGAACAGTTTTGCCATTTGGGTACTCATCTCATCGGCATCGGTCACCACCACGGCAGGCGTATCGGTCAGACGATGGGTCAAACGCACTTCTTTCACGCGCTCACCGAGCAGAGATTTCACGCGCTCAACGAACGGTTCCAGCGCTTTTTCGGCTTCTTTTGTGCTTTCATCCACTTCGTCTGCCAGCTTGTCCAGCGAGGCGTCGGCCTTGGCAACTGACTGGAACGGCTTACCGTCGAACTCGGTCAGGTAGCTCATCATCCACTCGTCGATGCGATCGGAAAGCAGCAGCACTTCGATGCCTTTCTTACGCAGCAACTCCAGATGCGGGCTGCTCTTCGCCGCGGCGTAGCTGTCGGCGGTAATGAAGTAGATTTTTTCCTGCCCTTCTTTCATGCGCGACACATACTCTTCCAGCGACACAGTTTGTGCGGAGGAGTCGTTGTGCGTGGAGGCAAAGCGCAGCAGTTTGGCGATCGTTTCCAGGTTCGCGTGGTCTTCGCCCGCGCCCTCTTTCAGCACCAGTCCAAACTGTTGCCAGAAGGTCTGGTATTTTTCTGCGTCATCTTTCGCCAGTTTTTCCAGCATTTGCAGCACGCGTTTGGTCAGCGCGGTGCGCAGGCTGCGCGTAACGCTGCTGTCCTGCAGGATTTCACGCGAAACGTTGAGCGGCAGGTCATTAGAATCCACCAGACCACGCACAAAGCGCAGATAGTTCGGCATGAACTGTTCGGCTTCATCCATGATAAACACGCGCTGAACGTAGAGTTTCAGGCCGTGTTTATGATCGCGGTTCCACATATCCCACGGCGCCTGTGACGGAATGTAAAGCAGGCTGGTGTACTCCTGTTTACCTTCCACACGGTTGTGGCTCCAAATCAGCGGATCGGTAAAATCGTGGGAGATATGTTTGTAGAATTCGTTGTATTCGTCGTCTTTGATTTCCGCTTTGTTACGCGTCCACAGCGCCTGCGCTTTGTTGATCTTCTCCCAGGAAACGACGGTTTCACCGTCTTTCTCTTCCTGTTTTTCGATCTCTACCGGCAGGGCGATATGGTCGGAATATTTGCTGATGATCGAGCGTACACGCCAGTCGTTGAGGAAATCGTCTTCCCCTTCACGCAGGTGCAACGTGATTTCGGTGCCGCGATCGGCTTTGGTGATATCGGCAACGGTGTATTCACCCGCACCTTCTGATTCCCAGAACACGCCGTTTTCAGCGCTTTCGCCCGCCGCGCGAGTGCGTACTGTCACTTTATCGGCAACGATAAACGCCGAATAGAAACCAACACCGAACTGACCAATCAACTGGCTGTCTTTCGCCTGATCGGAGCCCATCGACTCCAGAAATGCCTTGGTGCCCGATTTTGCAATCGTCCCCAGATGGTCAATCACTTCATCCCGCGTCATACCAATGCCGTTATCGGCAATGGTCAGCGTACGGTTCTCTTTATCAAAGGAGACGCGCACATGCAGATCGCCATCGCCTTCGTACAGTTCCGGTTTGGACAGCGCGCGGAAACGCAGTTTGTCCGCCGCATCCGAGGCGTTGGAGATAAGCTCACGCAGGAAAATTTCTTTGTTTGAATAAAGAGAGTGGATCATCAAGTGCAGAAGCTGTTTCACTTCAGACTGAAAACCGCGAGTTTCTTGTCCTTTCATTGGGAAAACCTCAACAATGCCATTTACAAGGTAAAAATACGTTGAGGGAGAAGTGGGGATATTGGCGGGAATTTTCAAGCGGAGGCAAAAATTTCTGCCTCCGTTTGGTTAAAAACGAATCTTGTGACGGCCGGCCAGCGAGTGCGACAACGTCGTCCCGTCAACCATTTCCAGCTCGCCGCCCACCGGCACGCCGTGGGCGATACGGCTGGCTTCCACACCATACTGCGCACAAAGTTCAGCAATATAGTTGGCGGTCGCCTCCCCTTCCACCGTCGGATTGGTGGCGAGGATCACTTCCTGGATTTTTTCGGACTCCAGACGCTGCTCCAGCCGGTCAAGGCCAATGTCGTCCGGGCCAATACCGTCGAGCGGTGACAGATGCCCCATCAGCACAAAGTAGCGACCAGAGAATTGCCCGGTCTGCTCAATGGCGTAGATATCTGCCGGGCTTTCCACCACGCAGATTTGACCGTTTTCATGGCGTCGTGGGTTGCTGCAAATGTTGCAGACCTCCTGCTCGGTGAAAGTGCGGCAATCGGCACAGTGGCCGATTTCCGACATCGCCCGAGTGAGCGCCTGTGCCAGCCGCATGCCGCCGCTGCGATCGCGCTGCAACAGCGTAAACGCCATGCGCTGAGCCGACTTCGGGCCAACGCCCGGCAGGCAGCGCAGTGCTTCCATAAGCTGCGTTAACAGCGGGCTGGTCTGCATCAGAACGGCATCTTAAAGCCTGGCGGCAGAGACATCCCGGAAGAGACGGACGCCATTTTCTCTTTCTGCGTTTCGTCAATGCGGCGAGCAGCATCGTTAAAAGCAGCGGCAACCAGATCTTCCAGCATCTCTTTGTCGTCTTCCAGCAGGCTCGGATCGATCTCCACGCGACGGCAGTTATGCGCACCGTTGATGGTCACTTTCACCAGACCTGCGCCCGATTCGCCGGTCACTTCCAGCTGCGCGATCTCTTCCTGCATTTTCTGCATTTTTTCTTGCATCTGCTGGGCCTGTTTCATCAGGTTACCCAGACCGCCTTTTCCAAACATAGGCTTCTCTCTTTAGCTGTGGTGACTGACCAGAGTGATAAGTCACATTCAGGGTTGAAAACGGGTAGCCGCAGCTGCCCGTCAAAGGGGGCGAATACTCTCTTCGTCCAGGTCCGCATCGAAAAAACGTTGCAGCGTCTGGATGTTGTTATCCGCAATGATCGACTCGCGCGCCTGCGCAAGTTTTTCCTCATAGATTGCCTGACGCCACTCCAGCGGCGTACGCACTGCCGGATTATCATCTTCAATGATAGTCAGTTCAACCGCCGCGCCATGTAATTCACTCAGCGCCTCGCCCAGTGTTTTCAACGCACCCTGCGAATTAAGATGGCGCTGCGAGCTGCGCAAATGCAGGCATACCCGTTCGCCGTCCTGCTCTTTCCAGGCGTTCAGCGCCACTTGCTCGACCAGTTTCGGTAATTTGAGCAGGCTGACTTCTTTTGCCCATGCGTCACGTTCGACCGCTTCTTCCGCCAGCTTTTTCGCCAGTTCTGGCGTTTTTTCATGCTCCAGCGCTTTTTTCAACGCTTTTGGCGTGGCGACAACTTCTTTTACCGTTTCCACGACCGTTGTCGCTTTCCAGCGGTAGGCTTCTTTTTTGGCCGGAGCCTGTTCGAGCGCCGACGGTGCCGGGCGCGATTGTACACGCTCGGTGACCGAAGCCAGTCGTTCCAGCGCGGCATTACTCACCGGCCGCGCGCGGGTTGCGGCTGCCGGTTCACTCTTTTTTGCTTTGTCTGCTCCCTGTGCGCGTTGCAGTTGCCTGCGCGCCGCCAGTACCTGACTGGTCGCCTCAGGCATCGGCGCATCTGGCGGCGGCACCTGTGAAGGCATTTGCTCTGCTGGCGCAACCTGCTGTGGCGAGACAACCGCCGTGGGCGCTACGGGAGCAAAAGATTGTTGTGGCACTTCCGGCGCGGCCAGCGGCATCCGCGGGTGGAAAGCCAGTGCGCGCAGCAGCGTCATCTCGACGCCCATACGCCTGTCTGGCGCAAACGGCAGCTCTTTGCGGCCAATCAGCAGCGTCTGGTAATAGAGCTGTACATCAGCGGGCGACACCGTGCGAGCCAGTTCGCGCAGACGGTGTTCGACCGGTGCCATATCGCTGCCAAGTGCCGCAGGTGTAAGCTGAACCATCGCGATGCGGTGCAGTAACGTTTGCATTTCCAGCAGCAACGCATCCCACTCGACGCCACGCGAGGCGGCATCGTTCACCAGCGCCATAGCGCGCTCACCGTTAGCGGCGACAACCGCTTCAACCAGCGACAGCGCCTGGTCGTCATTCAGCGTGCCGAGCATTGAACTGACCACGTCGGCGGAAAGCTGACCGTTGCCGCTGGCTATCGCCTGATCGGTCAGACTCAACGCATCACGCAGGCTGCCGTCGGCGGCGCGCGCCAACAGTTGCAGCGCGCGAGGTTCGTGTTCGATCTTCTCGTCATCGAGAATATGTTCGAGCTGGTTACGGATCTGGTCAACATCCAGCGCTTTAAGATGGAACTGCAAGCAACGGGAGAGAATGGTTACCGGCAGTTTTTGCGGGTCGGTGGTCGCCAGCAGAAATTTGACATGCTCGGGCGGTTCTTCCAGCGTCTTTAACAGCGCGTTAAAGCTATGACGCGAGAGCATATGCACTTCATCGATGAGATAAACTTTGAAACGCCCGCGCGCTGGTGCGTACTGCACGTTATCCAGCAGATCGCGCGTGTCTTCTACTTTGGTACGCGAGGCGGCGTCAATTTCGATCAAATCAACAAAGCGGCCCTGCTCGATTTCACGGCAGTTATCACAGACACCGCACGGTGTGGCGGTGATGCCGGTTTCGCAGTTAAGCCCCTTCGCCAGCAAGCGGGCAATAGAGGTTTTTCCGACACCACGGGTGCCAGAAAACAGATACGCATGATGGATGCGTCCTGAGGATAAGCCGTTCGCCAGTGCGGTCAGCACATGCTCCTGGCCGACGACGTCAGCAAAAGTTTGTGGTCGCCATTTTCGGGCTAAGACCTGATAACTCATTGGCAGGCTCTGAAACGCTGGAAGGTGGATTTACGAAGGGATAATGCTAACACAGCCAGGCTGTGAATACACTCCATCCCTCAGGCGCGAGGAATGGAGGTTATTGGCATAAACAGCGCGATTAATGCCCCGGGAACGGCACCAGGCTATAGCTGGTAATGCCCTGTTTTTGCAGGCGCTGCTCGCCGCCGAGATCGAACAAATTAATGATAAATGCGGCATCGGTCACTTCGCCACCCAGACGACGAATCAGTTTAACCGTCGCCTCAATGGTGCCGCCCGTTGCCAGCAAATCGTCTACTACCAGCACTTTATCGCCGGGCTGGATCGCATCAACGTGGATCTCTAACTGATCGGTGCCGTACTCCAGCTCATAGCTTTCGGCGATGGTTTCGCGCGGCAATTTACGCGGTTTGCGCACCGGTACAAAACCAACGCCCAGACCGAGCGCAACCGGCGCGCCAAACAGGAAGCCGCGCGCTTCGGTACCGACAACTTTGGTGATCCCGGCATTTTTATAACGCTCAACCAACAGTTCAATGCTGAGAGCGTAGGCTTTCGGGTCTTCCAGCAAACTGGTGACATCACGGAACAGGATGCCCGGCTTCGGGTAATCCTGAATGCTTTTGATGCTGTTTTTAAGAAATTCAAGCTGCTGCGCAGTCGCTGTCATGGATTTTTGCCTGATAGAAACGGTATTACTCACGGTGACGCGCATTGAAGGTTTGATGTAACCACTGATTAACATTTAATCAGCCGCACCCGTGCTCGAAAACGCTCGAATTTACTGGCAGTCCGCCACAATTGCAACTGCCTTCGCTGCGCTTTATGGTTTTTGTTGCTTTGCATCAATCACCGGGATGCGCCACATAAAGAAAAGCAGACAAGCCAGAATGACCAGCAACAGAATACGTACCCACAGCCTATTCACGAAATATAATGAAATGGCGAAC
The DNA here is from genome assembly GCF_042788095.1 of Kosakonia sp. YIM B13571. Lineage (NCBI taxonomy): Bacteria > Pseudomonadati > Pseudomonadota > Gammaproteobacteria > Enterobacterales > Enterobacteriaceae > Kosakonia > Kosakonia sp. YIM B13571. Next base: position 817,890 of record NZ_JBHZPL010000001.1, read on the forward strand.
GTAACAAGAATGACCGCAATCGCGCGCGGCTTCGCGCCCGGCGGCATTGCGCGGTACTGTTGCCAGTGGCGCAGGTAGCCGCCAAACCAGGAGCGGTAAAGCAACCACTGGTGAAAACGCGGCGAAGAGCGGGCGAAACACCATGCCGCCAGCAATATAAAAGGGGTGGTTGGGAGCAGCGGCAACACCACGCCGAGCGTACCAAGGGCTACCGCCAACCAGCCTATGATGATTAGAATAGTGCGTTGCATAATGCGAATCGTTATCAGGATGAGCGGCTAATGTAGCATAGTCAGGGTGATTTACAGGGGGAAGACGCGTGAAAAGCGACGTGCTTTTGCAGAGGCTGGAACAACAACTCGCGACATTACGCCAGCAGGTCGCACCGCTGGCGCAACACGCCACGGTTAGCGCCCGTTTTGACCGGCATCTTTTTCAAACCCGCAGCACGCGGATGCAATCTTATCTTGATGAAAGTACAGCGAATATGTCGGCGCTACGCCACGCAGTTGAACATGATCGGTTAGAACAAGTGGTCTGGCTGGCGGAACATTTGACCGCGCAAATTGCGGCGTTGACGCGTGAAAGCGCCGTCTGGTCGCTACGCGAGTGGGATCACGCTTCGCCGGGCATCGCGCGCTGGCAGCGCAGGCGCTTGCAGCATCAGGATTACGAGCGCCGCCTGCTGGCGATGAAGCAAGAACGTGAACAGCGTTTGCGCTCAGTGGCTACGCTGGTTGAACAGCAACAGTTGCATAAGGAAGTCGACGCCTTTGCCGACAGGCTGGCTCGCTGCCGCCATGCGCTGGAGAAGATCGAAGGCGTGCTGACGCGCTTAACCCGTTAACCCAGGAGAGAGAATGTCACTGGAAAATGCCCCCGATGAGGTCAAGCTGGCGGTGGATTTAATTATGTTGCTAGAGCAGCATGATATTGCGCCTGAGCTGGTACTCAAGGCGCTGGAGATTGTTAAAAAAGATTTTGAGAACAAACGTCTGGCTTCCCCTCTCCCGTAAGAGAGGGGAACGCGTTTATTGCGCGACCGATGGCGTCGGATCGTCACCTTTTAGCTCACGTTTCACTTCGGTCAGCTCATCACCTTTATCATTTCGCAGGTGCACTTCCAGCTGATTGAAGGCGATATCAATATCATTCTCGCGACACAGTTTATCGATGGTGCGGTTAAGCTCATCCACCGTATAGCTGCGATCGCGCAGTTCACGCACATACAGACGCAGCTCGTGATCCAGCGTACTGGCGCCAAAAGTGGTGAAGAAGACGGACGGCTCAGGATCGTGCATCACTTTTGGATGATCCATCGCCGCTTTCAGCAGCACTTTTTTCACCTTGTCGAGGTCCGAACCATACGCCACGCCAATGCGGATCACCACGCGAGTGATGGTATCGGACAATGACCAGTTAATCAGACGCTCGGTGACGAACGCTTTGTTCGGGATGATGACCTCTTTGCGGTCAAAGTCGGTAATGGTCGTCGCACGGATACGGATTTTGCTGACCGTACCGGAGAAAGTACCAATCGTTACCGTATCGCCTATGCGCACCGGGCGTTCAAACAGAATAATCAACCCGGAAACAAAGTTACCGAAAATTTCTTGTAAGCCGAACCCCAGACCCACTGATAAGGCGGCTGCCAGCCATTGCAGTTTATCCCACGACACGCCAAGCGAACCGAACACGGTCAAGGCGCCAACGGCAATGATGATGTAGTTGAGAATGGTGGTGACGGCATACGACGAACCCTGGCGCATATTCAGCCGCGAGAGGATCAACACTTCCAGCAAGCCCGGCAAGTTTCGAATCAGCGCCCATGCCACCACAAAGACAATCACGGCAAACAGCAGGCTGCCAAGCGTCACGCTTTTCGACACCGCCGCACCGGCTTCAGTGCCGTTGTAATGCCACAAGGTGATGCTATCGAGGTAGGCGAACACGGTTATTAAATCAGACCAAATTGCCCAGAACACCACGCCAAACAGCGCCACCATGACCAACATGGTGATACGCAAGGTTTGTTGGTTGACCTGCTCCAGCGCAATGCTCGGTTCTTCTTGTGGTTCAGCCCCTTCCGCGCCCTCTTTCACCATATTCTGCCGACGCGCCAGCGCACGGCGATATGCAATACGACGCGCCGCCACGCTTAAGCCACGCAGCACCGTTTGGTAAAGCAGGTTCCAGATAATGACCAGATAAACCGTTTCAATCCAGCGCCCGGAGAGGCGCAGCGTGGTGTAGAAATAACCTGTCGCCGTCAGCACCATTAAGGCAATCGGCACAATCGCCAGCACGGTGACCGTCACCAAACGCATGCTGTGCGACTCTTTATCACGCCAGCTTTCGCGGAACATCGGCCACACCAACGCCGTAATCACCAACAGGTTAATCAGAATGACAAATTGTCCAATCACATCATCCATCAGATGTAACGGGGAGAGTTCCGATACCACTGACCAGAAGTGTAGCGGCAATAACGCCAGGCTGATGCGGACAATCTGCCGACGCCAGTGGCTGGTAAGCTGCGCGGGCATATTAAAGTGGCTGACCGCGACGCCGTCTTTTTCCAGCACTTTCCAGCACAGGCCAAATACCAGCCAGAACAGCGCCAGTTTTTTACTGAATGCCCACAGCAGCTCGCTAATATTTAGCTGCATCGTGAGCAGAATCAGGCCGACCGCCAGGATCAGCAAACAGACCGGCAAGGCACGAATGAGATCGATAAGAATCGCTTTCGGCGTATGCAGTTGGCTATCGCCACGCAGTTGCCCAACCTGAGCGGCAAGTTTTGCCTGGTAGCTTTTCAACCAGCGTAAACGCCAGCGAATCAGCCCGGCAATCAGCAATAGAGGCAAACCGGCCAGGAAAGCAATGGCCACCGCTGGCCAGGCTTTTTCCCAGTTAACGGTAATTTTGGTGCCTTTAATCTGGTCGCGCAGCGCCTGCGGGAAGGATTTGATCCAGTCCCAGTCCATCGGCTTGTTGCTGTTCACCCAGAAGATTTGCTGGGTCAGGATCTCCTGCAAGCTTTTCGACACGCTCATCAACTGCTGCTGATTCACCTGCAAATTGATGGCCATCATCAGTTGGTTACCAAGCTGCTTATTCAACTGATCGAGCAGTTCGCGGCGCATATCCACGACTTGCAACAGTGCATCATGGACTTCGTCGTTCACCTCAGTCTGGTGACCCTCTTCCAGCCTGGCGACAAAGTTATCGCTCTGGAACAGGGCATCGCGCTGCTGATTGATGTCGAACTGTTCAAGACGCAGATCCGCAATACGGTTGGTCATATCTTCCAGTTCATCCGCCGACGGTAAGACCTGCTGCTGTTGGTAGAGAATACGCGACAACAGCAAGCTGCCTTTCAATACGGAAATCTGTTCTTTTATATTGCGCTCAGACTGCAACGCGCGATCGAGCCAGTTTTTCACCTTGATATTTTGCTGCACCAACGCGTTACCGCTCTCTGTGGCGGCAATCAGTTTCTGGCTCAGTTGATGGTTAATATCCAGCTCTTGTTTTACCAGCGGGTTTGCCTGGATGCGCGCCGTTTCGTCTGGCGTAATGGCTTCTTGTGCGGTTTTTTCGGTCAGCGTCAGGCGCTTGCTGTTTACCGCTTCCTGCAATAACTGGAGCTGGTGTTCAAGGCGGTTACTGTTTGCAGTGACGTAATCGCGCTGCTTTTGCAACGTATCTTGCAATACCGTGTTGCCTTCCAGGCTTTTGCGCAGCTGTTCGATCTGCGCATTGAGCAATGCCTGCTGTGCCTGCAACAGGTTTTGCTGCGAAGGACGCAGCGCGCCCTCGCCCGCCACAGTACCGTTCAGACGGTTGCGAATTTGCTGCAGCTGTTGCGAGGCGGAGTACATAGAATTCTGTACACGCTCCGGCTGCGTCTGTAATGATACCAGTTGGCTGTTGTAATTGGATAAATCGTTTTGCGCGGTTTGCAGATCTTCCAGCAATTGTGAAACGCGGGATTCCAGCTGGCGCAGGGAGAGCGAGGCCAGCGTTTTACGCGTCTCGTCGTCGTTGTCTTTATCGTTAAGCGCGTTGAGCGCATCCGTTGCCTGGCGCAATTTGTCCGGCGCTTGTGCAACTTTTTGTTTGAGCAGCGCGGTTTCTTGCTTGACCCGGTCAATTTTGTCGAGCGTGTCCAGCGTCTCCGTTAAATCCTGGATAACCAGTTTATCCTGCGCGGAGTGCGTTTTTTGCTTATTCAGCGCGTCGAGTTGGCTTTGCACATCGGTGCGGGAAGGCAAATCGTTGGTTGTCTGCGCCCGGGCGACGTTACTCGCAAGGCAAATAAAGACAAGAAACAATGCGGCGGCAAAAGCGGCGAACGTATTTCGCATGCGATAGTTGTGCAACATAATTTGAGCGATCGTTTTCTGTTCGGAAAGGCGGCCGGAATAGCCACGCGCGCAAGAATATCACGCTGTTATGCAACAACCTAGCGAAGTGAGAAGCCTCCAGGAGAAATCCTGGCGGCTTGCAATATTATGCCTTGAACGCGTGCTGCTCAGCTCGCAGCGTCGGGCAGAGCTGGCACATCTCCAGCAGGATAGTGACGTAATCACGCGCTTCTTTTTTGAGATCAAAAGATTGCGGAGCAAAGAGCCAGTTTTCCATAATGCCTGAAACATAGGCACGTATAAGCACTGCGACGCGGCGGGTCAATAAATTGTCCGGCAGCAATTTTGCCTGCATACATTCGTGAAGTGTAAGCTCGATTCGATCATAACTTTCGAGGCACAAATTCCGCTGCGCTTCTTGCACAATTGCCATTTCACCGACAAACTCACATTTGTGAAAAATGATCTCCATCATTAAGCGACGCCGTTCTTCAACAACTGTTGCTTCAAGGATATAAACCAATATTTCTCTTAATACCGAGAGTGGATCGTCAGGGAATTTTGCCCGATACTCAATCTCAAGATCGCCAATACTGGACTCTGATAGCTTCCATATTTCACTAAACAAATCCGACTTGTTTTTGAAGTGCCAGTAAATCGCGCCGCGAGTCACGCCTGCCGCCTGCGCAATTTCAGCCAGTGAAGTTGCAGAAACGCCCTGCTGGGAAAACAGCCGCATGGCAACATCAAGAATATGCTGACGGGTCTCCAGTGCCTGTTGTTTGGTTTTTCGTGCCATATGTTGGTGAATTTACAGGAGTCAGATTTACATACATTTGTGAATGTTTGTACCATAGCACGACCATAATATAAACGCAGCAATGGGTTTTTGGGCCATTGATCCATTGATCAATTTGAAATCGGACACTCGAGGTTTACTTATGAACAAAAACAGAGGGTTAACGCCTCTGGCGGTCGTTCTGATGCTTTCGGGCAGCTTAGCGCTTACAGGATGTGACGAAAAACCTGCACAAAAGGGAGCGGGCCAGATGCCAGAAGTTGGCGTCGTAACGGTCAAAACTGAACCTCTGCAAATCACCACAGAGCTGCCGGGCCGAACCAGTGCGTACCGCATTGCGGAAGTCCGCCCGCAGGTTAGCGGCATTATTTTAAAACGCAACTTCACGGAAGGCAGTGACGTTGAAGCAGGTGTCTCGCTCTATCAGATTGATCCGGCAACTTATCAAGCTGCTTACGACAGCGCGAAAGGTGACCTTGCGAAGGCGCAAGCTGCTGCGAATATCGCGCAGATGACCGTGAATCGGTATAAAAAACTGTTGGGTACCAAGTACATCAGCCAACAGGATTACGACACTGCGCAAGCGGATGCACAGCAGGCTAATGCGACGGTTATCGCCGCAAAGGCAGCGGTTGAAAGCGCGCGCATCAATCTGGCTTACACCAAAGTGACCTCGCCGATTAGCGGCCGTACCGGTACGTCAACCGTAACGGAAGGCGCATTAGTACAGAGCGGGCAAACGACTGCGCTGACTACCGTGCAGCAGCTTGACCCGATCTACGTTGATGTGACCCAGTCGAGCAATGACTTCCTGCGCCTGAAACAAGAGATGGCAAGTGGTTCTCTGAAACAGGAAAACGGCAAAGCGAAAGTGCAGTTAGTCACCAATGACGGCATTCAGTATTCGCAGGCCGGTACGCTGGAGTTCTCCGGTGTGACCGTCGACCAGACCACCGGTTCTATCACGCTGCGTGCGGTGTTCCCGAACCCTGACCACACCCTACTGCCCGGCATGTTTGTACGCGCCAAGCTTGAAGAAGGTGTGAACCCGAACGCGCTGCTGGTTCCGCAACAAGGCGTTGCCCGTACGCCGCGCGGCGATGCAACAGTGATGGTTGTGGGCGAAGGCGACAAAGTTGAAATCCGTAATATCACTGCGACCCAGGCCATTGGCGACAAATGGCTGGTAACGGATGGCCTGAAAACCGGCGATCGTGTGATCATCACGGGTTTACAAAAAGTCAAACCGGGCGCGCAGGTGAAAGCGCAGGAAGTGACTTCTGACAATAAAGAGCAAGCCCAGGCCGGCGGCCAGTCAGAAAAACCGAAGTCTTAACTTAAACAGGAGCCGTTAAGACATGGCTAAGTTTTTTATCGATCGCCCCATATTTGCGTGGGTTATCGCGATTATCATCATGCTGGCAGGGGCGCTTTCGATCCTCAAATTGCCGGTAGCGCAGTATCCGACGATCGCGCCACCTGCAATTCAGATCACGGCTTCCTACCCAGGTGCTGATGCGAAAACGGTGCAGGACACCGTAACGCAGGTTATCGAACAGAACATGAACGGTATCGATAACCTGCTCTATATGTCCTCTGCCAGTGATTCCTCTGGTACGGTGCAGATCACTATCACCTTCGATTCCGGTACTGATGCGGACATCGCGCAGGTTCAGGTGCAGAACAAACTGCAACTGGCGATGCCGTTGTTACCGCAAGAAGTACAGCAGCAGGGTGTTAGCGTTGAGAAATCATCCAGTAGCTTCCTGATGGTTCTCGGTATGATCAGTACCGATGGTTCAATGACGCAGGAAGATATTGCCGACTACGTGGGCGCGACCATTAAAGATCCGGTCAGCCGTACTGCGGGCGTGGGTGATGTTCAGCTGTTCGGTGCGCAGTATGCGATGCGTATCTGGATGGACCCAAACAAACTCAATAACTTCCAGCTGACGCCGGTTGACGTGATTGCGGCCATTAAAGCGCAGAACGCCCAGGTAGCAGCCGGTCAGTTAGGCGGTACACCGCCGGTGAAAGGACAGCAGTTGAACGCTTCCATCATCGCGCAGACTCGTCTGACGTCGACCGAAGAGTTTGGCAAAATCCTGCTGAAAGTGAACAGCGATGGCTCGCAGGTTCGTCTGCGCGATGTCGCGAAGATCGAGCTGGGCGGTGAAAGCTATGACGTTATCGCCCGCTATAACGGTCAACCGGCAGCAGGTCTGGGGATTAAACTGGCGACCGGCGCGAACGCACTGGATACCGCCGAGGCAGTACGCGGCACGATCGCCAAACTGGAACCGTTCTTCCCGCACGGCCTGAAAGTGGTTTACCCGTACGACACGACCCCGTTCGTTAAGATTTCTATTAACGAAGTGGTGAAAACGCTGGTTGAAGCGATCGTGCTGGTGTTCCTGGTGATGTATCTGTTCCTACAGAACTTCCGCGCAACGCTTATCCCAACCATTGCGGTGCCGGTGGTACTGCTCGGTACTTTCGCCATACTCGCCGCGTTTGGCTACTCGATAAACACCCTCACCATGTTTGGTATGGTACTGGCGATAGGTCTGCTCGTGGACGATGCCATCGTGGTGGTGGAAAACGTCGAGCGTGTGATGATGGAAGAAGGCTTGCCGCCGAAAGAGGCGACACGCCGCTCGATGGGGCAGATTCAAGGCGCACTGGTTGGTATCGCACTGGTTCTGTCAGCCGTATTTATCCCGATGGCCTTCTTCGGCGGCTCTACCGGCGCTATCTATCGCCAGTTCTCGATCACTATCGTTTCTGCGATGGTGCTCTCCGTACTGGTGGCGTTGATCCTGACGCCAGCACTGTGCGCCACGATGCTGAAACCGGTCGCAAAAGGCGACCACGGCGAAGGCAAAAAAGGCTTCTTCGGCTGGTTCAACCGCATGTTCGAAAAGAGCACGCACCATTACACCGATAGCGTGGGCAATATCCTGCGCAGCACCGGTCGTTATTTGCTGCTCTATATCATTATCGTTGCGGGCATGGCGGTGCTGTTTGTGCGTCTGCCAAGTTCGTTCCTGCCGGATGAAGACCAGGGTGTGTTTCTGACCATGGCTCAGTTGCCTGCGGGTGCGACACAAGAACGTACGCAGAAAGTGCTGGATGAAGTGACGAAGTATTATCTGGAAAACGAGAAAGACAACGTTAATTCCGTCTTTACCGTTAACGGTTTCGGCTTCTCCGGTCGCGGTCAGAACACCGGTCTGGCATTCATTTCGCTGAAAAACTGGGATGAACGTCCAGGTGAAGCGAACAAGGTTCCTGCGATTGCAGGCCGTGCCAGCGCGCACTTTGCGTCGATTAAAGATGCGATGGTCTTCGCCTTTAACCTGCCAGCAATTGTCGAGCTGGGTACGGCTACTGGCTTCGACTTCCAGTTGATCGACCAGGCCAACCTCGGTCATGAGAAGTTAACGCAGGCGCGTAACCAGCTGTTTGGTGAAATCGCGCAGCACCCGGATCTGCTGGTCGGCGTGCGTCCTAACGGGCTTGAAGATACACCGCAATTCAAGATCGATATCGATCAGGAAAAAGCGCAGGCGCTGGGTGTGTCGATTAGCGATATCAACACCACGCTGGGAGCAGCATGGGGCGGTAGCTACGTTAACGACTTCATCGACCGTGGTCGCGTGAAGAAAGTGTACGTGATGTCGCAGGCAAAATACCGCATGCTGCCAAGCGACATCGGTAACTGGTATGTCCGTGCGACCGATGGTCAGATGGTGCCATTCTCAGCCTTCTCCACCACACACTGGGAATATGGCTCACCGCGTCTGGAACGTTACAACGGTTTGCCGTCAATGGAACTTCTTGGCCAGGCAGCTCCGGGGAAAAGTACCGGTGAAGCGATGGCAATGATGGAAGAACTGGCCAGCAAGTTGCCTACCGGCATCGGCTATGACTGGACGGGGATGTCCTACCAGGAACGTCTCTCCGGTAACCAGGCACCAGCGCTATACGCCATTTCGCTGATTGTGGTCTTCCTCTGTCTGGCAGCACTCTATGAGAGCTGGTCGATTCCGTTCTCGGTCATGCTGGTGGTTCCGCTGGGGGTTGTTGGTGCATTGTTGGCGGCGAGCTTCCGTGGCCTGACCAATGACGTGTACTTCCAGGTAGGCCTGCTGACAACCATTGGCTTGTCGGCGAAGAACGCGATACTTATCGTCGAATTCGCCAAGGATCTCATGGATAAAGAGGGCAAAGGGCTGATAGAAGCGACGCTTGAAGCGGTACGTATGCGTTTGCGCCCGATTCTGATGACGTCTCTGGCGTTTATCCTCGGGGTACTGCCGTTGGTTATCAGCTCCGGTGCAGGTTCCGGCGCGCAAAACGCCGTAGGTACCGGCGTAATGGGCGGGATGATCACCGCAACCGTACTGGCTATCTTCTTCGTTCCGGTGTTCTTTGTGGTGGTCCGCCGCCGCTTTAGCCGCCGCGAAGATATAGAACACAGCCACAAGGTTGAGCAGCAGTAAGTTTCTCAGTTTCTATATTAGAAAAGGCCGCGCTTAGCGGCCTTTTTCACATCAACTCTTCCGTCCATAAACGGTCATTAAAAGCATTTATTGTCTGTTTGTTTATTTTATGCTGCGAATATAAGGCATATAATTACTGTGTATTTGCAATACAAGTTTGATGGCCAGGTAATACTCTTAATTAGTGGGTACAATCAGTTTAAGTCAGAAAAATCCTGGTATAAAAATATTCCTATTTGAGGAATAATCTCAATAGCGCTAACTTAATGAATCGTAAGGATGCGCGAACAATAAAGCGCATAAACGCAACATTTTATCTCCATTGAGTTGATTGCTATTTCGTCCATTTTGGACTGGAAAACATATTATTTGTAATTTTTCATGATGGCACCATGAAATCCTTTTCAGACTAGCTTATAGTTATATCAACATCATAAAGCAGCCTGTGTCTCTGGTCAGAGCAGAAGTTTCCCATCCTGAAACAGCCTTTGGTTAGTAAAAAAATTACCACTCAGAAGGGGATGCGTTATGGACGAATACTCGCCGAAAAGGCATGATATCGCGCAGCTCAAATTTCTCTGCGAAACGTTGTACCATGACTGTCTCGCTAATCTTGAAGAGAGCCATCATGGGTGGGTTAACGATCCTACCTCGGCAATCAATTTGCAGTTAAACGAGCTGATAGAACACATAGCCACTTTCGCACTTAATTATAAAATTAAGTACAATGAAGATAATAAGCTGATTGAACTGATAGACGAATACCTTGACGATACGTTTATGTTGTTCAGTAGCTATGGCATAAATACACACGACTTACAGAAATGGCGTAAAACAGGTAACAAATTGTTCCGCAGTTTCGTCAATGTAAGCAAGGCTAATCCTGTTAGCCACTCTTGTTAGTTTTTCAACACTAAGGTGAAGGTATGTCCGAAAAACCATTAACAAAAATTGATTATTTGATGCGCTTAAGACGCTGTCAGACAATTGATACCCTTGAACGTGTAATTGAAAAAAATAAATACGAACTTCCCGACGAGGAACTCGCGGTGTTTTATTCAGCAGCGGATCATCGTCTGGCAGAACTGACCATGAATAAGCTTTATGACAAAATCCCCTCCTCCGTGTGGAAATTTGTGCGTTAATTCTCCTGAATGTTTATCGAAGGTTTTCTTTATCGCGACATGGCGTTCAACCTTGGTGACAGGTGTATCCGCTCCCAATGAATGATGAAAAACAAAAAATGACAGCCGGTTTGCCCTACCGTCCGTCTGATGAAACCTTGCGTTCCGACCGCCTGCGCGCCCGGCAATTGCTTCATCGCTATAACCATTCACGCCCGGATGAAAAAGCTGAACGTAAAGTCATCCTCAAAGAACTTCTTGGCCAAAGTGAAGAGGCTTATATCGAACCCAGTTTCCGCTGCGACTATGGGTACAATATTTTCCTCGGTAAGGCGTTTTACGCTAATTTTGATTGCGTGATGCTTGATGTCTGCCCTATTCATATCGGCGACAATTGCATGCTGGCGCCCGGCGTACATATCTACACGGCAACACATCCAGTTGATGCCGCTGAACGCATAAGCGGCATTGAATATGGAAAATCCGTCACCATTGGTCACAATGTGTGGATTGGCGGGCGAGCGGTGATTAATCCTGGCGTCACTATCGGGGATAATGCCGTCATTGCTTCCGGTGCGGTTGTCGTAAAAGATGTACCGCCCAATGTGGTCGTCGGTGGTAACCCGGCGCAAATCATCAAGACATTGCCCACCGCCGCGCTGTAACTGTTATCGTTTTTTGTGATGAAACTGTTACTTTTTTCATACATAGTGGCAACTTAAAATAGGTTGTCCACCTGCAAAACAGTATCAACAAAGGCGTAAGATGACAGAGATACAGCGGCTGCTCACCGAAACGATTGAAGAGATAAATCAGCGCGAGAAACGAGATAACCGGCCGCGCTTCAGCATCAGTTTTATTCGCAATCACCCCGGCTTGTTTATCGGTATGTATCTGGCCTGGCTTGCTACGCTCGCCGTGATGCTGCAATCCGAAACCCTTTCCGGTTCGGTATGGTTGCTGGTTGTGCTGTTCGTCGTGCTGAACGGTTTTTTCTTTTTCGATGTTTACCCTCGCTACAACTACGACGATATCGATGTTCTCGATTTTCGCGTCTGTTATAACGGCGAGTGGTACAACACCCGTTTTGTGCCTGATGGTTTGATTGAAGCTATTCTTCATTCGCCGAAAGTGGATGACGAACACAAAGCGCAGCTACAGAAAATGGTTGAGCGTAAAGGCGAACTCTCTTTTTACGATGTCTTCACCCTTACCCGCCCTGCTGGCGCACAATCAGCCGGTTAAGCGCACTCACCGCCGCCGGAAACCGCGCGGCGGAGGTATTACCGTAACCCAGAACCAGCCCACTTGATGCCGTGTTTTGCTCAAGCCAGAAACGGCTTAATGCATGCGGCGCAAGTTGCAGTTTGTGCGCTTCGCGGACAAGAGCTTGATCGTCAATCCCCGGAATCGACAACGCTAAATGCAGCCCACCGCCACCGCCATAAATATGATGATCAACCCGCATTTCACGGTGTAACGCCTCCAGCAAATGTGCCTGTCGCTTGCGGTAGAGACGCCGCATCGCCGCCAAATGACGCGTGTAGTGTCCCTCTTCAATAAAACGCGCCAGCGTCAGTTGCTCTGCCCGGTGACCTCCGCGCAATAAACTGCCGATAACCGGCACAGCAGCCTGCGCCAACGCGGGCGGCATGACCATGAAACCAATACGCAGCGAGGGAAACAGTGTCTTGCTGAACGTACCGATATAAACCACCGGCGGATGAGCCACCATGCCGAGCATTGCCGGAATAGGCTCGCCGGGATAACGGAACTCGCTGTCGTAATCGTCCTCGATAATCCAGCTCCCCGTGCGGCTGGCATAATCCAGCAGCGCCAGCCGCCGGGTTGCACTCATCACCTGGCCTAAGGGATATTGATGCGACGGCGAGGTGTAAATAATGCGCGGCGTGGCCGCCGTAACATCCAGCCTCATTCCTTCATTATCGACACTGATTCCTGTGACATTTAACCCTGCCGATAAAAACGCGCTTTTTGCCCCGCCATAACCGGGCTCCTCGACCCACGCTTCATCACCGGCATCGCACAACAAACGCACACACAACATCAGTGCTTCCTGCGCACCTTCAGTGATGACAATCTGTTCAGCATCACAATGAATACCGCGGGAAATCGCCAGATGACGCGCAATCGCCATGCGCAGGCGCAGTTCGCCGGCAGACGCGCCATAACTCAGCAACGTGTTGCCCTCATCACGCCATACCCGCTCCGTAAGCCGCCGCCAGATAGCCAGCGGAAAATAGTTAGCGGCGGGAATGCCGGGAGTGAATGCCAGTGCGGGTGAATAACGCTGAACACCACCAGGCAGTTGTTGTACGCCGCGAGCCAGTCTGACCGATGGCGGCGTCAGCGGTGAGCGTTCAACATTTGCCAGTGTGGCGACACGCGTTCCTTGCCGGTCGCGCAATACATATCCTTCCACAGCCAGTTGCTCAAGCGCCGTGTTAACGGTATTGCGCGAAAGCACCAACGCCTGAGCCAACACGCGCGAACCCGGCAACAGGCTACCCGATTTTAACCTGCCATTCAGTATCGCATCACGCAGCGCCATATAAACCGTCCGCTGCAGCGTCGCCCCCGCGCGCGCCGCTAGCGGCTGGCGCAGTAGCGCATATAACTCATCGTCCGGAATGTTCATTTTCCGCTCTCAATCGTGGCCCCATAAGACTATAGCGGTATGGCTCTTTTTAGGGAACCAGCACCGCGCTACGCTGGCAGCACATCAAAAGGAGCCACAATGAACGCAATCAACGAGTATCAACAACCGATCGGCGCAGCTCTGCCGGATTGGCAACCGCGCCCTTTCCCGGAGCGCGTGGCGCTAAAAGGCGATTATTGTCGTCTCGAACCCTTGCAGCCAGGCCACGCCACCGCGCTATTTCAGGCGCATCGACGTGCGGGCGACAACCGTAGTTGGACATGGTTGTTACGAGAACCCGAGCAGGATGAATCCGCCTTTGGCGCGTGGATCGCCAGCGTATGCGCCCTGCGCGATCCGCTTCATTTTGCCGTTATCGATAAGCAAACCGATTTGCCGGTTGGCAGTTTATCGTTAATGCGCATTGATGAAAAAAACGGTGTGGTGGAAGTAGGAAGCGTGCACTTTTCGCCGCTGCTAAGCCGAACCCCGGCATCGACAGAAGCACATTGGTTATTGATGCGCTATGTCTTCGATACGCTTGGCTATCGCCGCTATGAATGGAAATGCAACAGCCTGAATGAACCTTCGCGCCAGGCCGCGCTGCGCTTAGGTTTTCAGTTTGAAGGCCGCTTTCGTCAGGCGCTGGTGAGTAAAGGCCATAACCGCGATACAGACTGGTTTTCAATTATTGACAGTGAATGGCCAACCGTGGATAGCGCGCTACAACGCTGGCTTGCCGCCGATAATTTCACGGCTGACGGCAAGCAGCGTTACTCCCTGGCATCGCTTCGCGCTTAACGTTTTTTCTTTTTACCCTGTACAGCTTTGAAGCGCGGGTTAGATTTACAAATCACGTACAAACGCCCCTTGCGCTTAACAATTTGGCAGTCGGGGTGGCGTTGTTTCGCGCTACGTAGTGAATTCAGTACCTGCATCATTTACTCCTTTTTATCGGCAAAAAAGCGGCCATAGCGCTGCTGGAAACGCGCCGCGCTGCCTTCGTTCGCAATCACTTTCTGTTTACCGGTGTAATACGGGTGCGAAGCCGAAGAAACGTCAATCGTGACATACGGATACGTCACGCCTTCCAGCTCAATTTCGCGCTCCGTTTTAATGGTCGAGCCCACTTTGAAATACTCATTGATGCTGGTGTCATGGAATACGACAGTACGGTAATGGGGATGGATATCGGGTCTCATCATTCACTCTTTTGTTTTGTTATAACATAACAAAAGTCTATCGGAGTTATTTCCCCATTTCAAGCGTTCCGCGTTATGCGTTTTTTGCAAAAGCACATGATCCTGCTCGGTCATAAATTAGAAAAGAACGTTATTGGTTGAAGTGTTTGTCGTAAGGCAAGCTGTGACGACACCCAAACGTGAGGAAAAGAAAATGCGCTGTTGTTGTCCCCGAACCCTAAGCCTGAACCGACACCTTTTTACCGCCCTCGGAGAACACAATGAACGCAACCACACTGCCTATTCTCGATCTCGACCGTTATACACACGGCGCTGAGCGCGATACTTTTCTTGCCGACCTGCGCCATGCTGCACGCGATATCGGCTTCTTTTATCTTATTAACCACGGCGTCGATGACGCGCTACAGCAGGCTGTCCAGCGCGAAGCCCGGCAATTTTTCGCCCTTTCTGATGAGCAAAAACAGCAAGTGGCGATGATCCACTCTCCGCATTTTCGCGGCTACAACCGCGCCGCATCGGAAATCACTCGCGGTCAGCCTGACTGGCGTGAACAGTTTGATATTGGCGCGGAACGCCCGGTCTTGCAGCTCAGTGAAAACGACCCGCGCTGGCGACGGTTACAAGGCCCGAACTTGTGGCCTGCGGTGCAGCCGACGCTAAAACCCGCCCTGCTTAACTGGCAACGGGCGATGACCGACATGGCGATGACCTTGCTGCGAGCATTTGCCGAAGCGCTGCAACTGCCGGCCAACGCTTTTGATGCGCTGTATGGCAACAAGCCCAACGAACACATCAAATTGATCCGCTATCCCGGTCAGCAAAAGACGCAGAGCTCACAGGGCGTCGGTGCGCATAAAGACTCGGGTTTCCTCAGTTTCCTGCTGCAAGACGAGCAAAAAGGGTTGCAGGTCGAAGTGGAACCCGGCCGCTGGATCGATGCGTTACCGCTGAAGGGCAGCTTTGTCGTCAATATTGGTGAGTTGCTGGAACTGGCGACAAATGGTTATTTGCGTGCCACCGTTCACCGCGTGGTATCGCCCCCGGCCGGCCAACAACGCCTCTCAATTGCTTTCTTCCTCGGTGCGCAACTAGATGCCGTCGTCCCGCTTTACACGCTACCTGCAGAACTGGCGCAAGAAGCACACGGGCCAGAGAGCGACCCACAAAATCCACTGCTGCGCGACGTGGGGTGGAATTACCTGAAAGGGCGTCTGCGCTCCCACCCGGATGTGGCAGAACGCTATTACCGCGATGTGCTGCGCGAACGCACAGAACAACTGATCGTCTAATAACAACACAGGAACACACATCATGAAACATGCCGCTTTTACTCTGGCAGGGGTTGCACTGTCTCTTTCACTGGCCTGGTCTTCCGCCCAGGCTGCCGCTCTGCGCGTTGCTGCCGACCCGGTGCCACATGCAGAAATTCTTAACTACATCAAAAAGATCGATCCAAAACTGGATCTGCAAGTCGTGGAGCTGACCAGCGGTGCTAACGCCAACGAATTGCTGGCGAATGGCGACGTCGATGCGAACTATTTCCAGCATGTTCCCTACCTGAAGGATCAGGAAAAAGCGCTGGGTAAAACCTTTGCCGTCGCCGCGACGGTTCATATCGAACCTCTCGGCATTTACTCGCACAAATATAAAGATTTCAAATCGCTGCCCAACAACGCCACCGTAGCCGTTCCAAACAACGCGACTAACCTGAGCCGCGCGCTGTTCCTGCTGCAAGCTCAGGGGCTAATAAAGCTCAACAGTAAGTTCACCGACCCGGCAACTACGCAGGCAACACCGAAAGATATTGCCGACAACCCAAAACATCTGAAGATCCTCGAGATCGAATCACCGCAGATCCCGCGTTCGCTTGATGATGTCGATCTGGCAGTCATTAACGGTAACTACGCGCTGGAAGCCGGGTTAACCCCGGCGAAAGATGCGCTCGGCCTGGAGAGCGCGAACCACAACCCGTATGCCAATATTCTGGTTACCAATCCACAGCTGGCTAATGATCCGCGTATCAAAGAACTGGCGAAAGATCTCACCTCGCCGCAGGTGGCGGAGTTTATCCGTAAGCAATATAACGGCTCGGTGATCCCGGTCGCGCCGCAGTCATGATAAACATTGAAGGGCTGAGTAAAATCTATGCCGGAACAGGCCGACCGGCGTTGAAAGAGGTCTCGCTGAGCGTACCGAAGGGGGCGATTTACGGCATCCTTGGGCGCAGTGGCGCGGGCAAAAGCACGCTGATTCGCTGTCTTAACTTGCTGGAGCGGCCCACGGCGGGCCGCATTATTGTCAACGGCAACGACATCACGCAGTTAGACAAAGCGGCATTGCGCGAGCATCGTCTACGCACCGGCATGATTTTCCAGCACTTCAATTTACTGCATGCACGCACAGTGGCCGACAACATTGCCGTGCCGCTGGAAATCGCCGGTGTCGCAAAAACGCAGCGCCAGGTGCGGGTCGAAGAGCTACTCTGGCTGGTCGGCTTGAGCGAAAAAGCCCAGGCCTTTCCCTCACAACTTTCTGGTGGGCAAAAACAGCGCGTCGGTATCGCCCGCGCACTGGCGACGAGGCCGGATGTGCTGTTGTGCGATGAAGCCACCAGCGCGCTGGATCCACAAACCACCGCCTCCGTGCTCGAACTGCTGGCAGATATCAACCAAAAACTGAACCTCACCATTGTGCTAATCACTCACGAGCTGGAGGTGGTGAAAACCCTGTGCGATCACGCCGCGTTGCTGGAAAACGGCGAGCTTATTGAGAGTGGAAAAATCGCCGATTTACTGGTCGCGCCGTGGTCAAAACTCCGCCAGGCGCTATTGCACGACCCAAAAGCCGAACAGGCGTTTCTCGCCCGCCATGGTTTTAATGGGAGACCGTTATGCGTGGTCGCATGAGCTGGGACGATCTCTGGCCACTGCTGCTTAATGGCACACTGGAGACGATTTACATGGTTGGGCTGGCGGCATTTTTTACTGTGTTTATCGGTTTGCCCGTCGGCGTGCTGTTATTTGTCTCCCGCGGCAACGGGCTGGCGCCAATGCCAAAACTGAATGCCTTGCTGGGTGCAGTGATCAACTTTGGCCGCTCGCTGCCTTTTATCGTCCTGTTGATTGCGCTGATCCCCTTTACCCGCGCGCTGATTGGTACCACGCTTGGCAGCACCGCCGCCGTGGTGCCGGTCACCATCGGCGCATTTCCCTTCTTCGCGCGTTTAACGGAAAACGCGCTTGATGAAGTGGATTACGGGCGCATAGAAGCCATTCTCTCGATGGGCGGCAATCTGTGGCATGTGATTGCGAAAGCACTGCTGCCGGAGGCATTACCCACGCTGCTGGCCAGCATCACGCTTACTATCGTTATGCTGATCGGTTTCTCGTCGATGGCCGGTGTGATTGGCGGCGGCGGTCTTGGCGACTTGGCGATCCGTTATGGTTATCAACGGTTTAACGATCAGGTCATGGTCGGTACGGTGGTGATTCTGGTGGCGCTGGTTCAGGGGGTACAAATGGCGGGCGACAGGCTGGTGCGCCGCCTGGCGCACCGACGATAAAGTTACTCTTGCGCCTCCCTGCCCACCAGCAAAGTGGTCAGCACAAACGACAGAACAAGCGCAATCACCACGCCCGAAACCGCAAAGATAAAGTACGGGCCAATATAGGCTGGCAGACTGAAAATGCTCGACAAAATGTAGCCATATAGCCGCACATCGAAGAAGGCGATGAACGCAGAAGCCAGCGAGCTTGCGACGGTGGCGGCGATAAACGCTTTTTTGTAGCGCGTCAGTACGCCAAACAACGCCGGTTCTGTAATCCCCAGCAGCGCGGAGATGGCCGCCGACAGCGTAACGGTTTTATCCTGTCGGTTTTTACTCAATCGCCAGATAGCAAATGTCGCCCCGGCAATCGCCATGTTTGCCATAAACATCATCGGCATCAGCATGTCATAGCCGCGCTCGCTAAAGTTCTGTAAGGCAATCGGCGTCATTGCATGGTGCATCCCGGTGAGGATCGCGACCGGGCGAATCGCGCCGACAATCAGCCCGGCAAAGCTCGCCGAAACGCCAAACAGCCCTTCAATAAACCACGCCAGCGCTTTGCCCAGGTAAATGCCAATCGGGCCAATCACCACCAGCGCCGCCAGTGCGCCGAGAAACAGCGTCAATGTTGGGGTAAAGACTGTTTTCAGTACATCCGGCATGATGCTATCGACCCAGCGATGAATGTAACTCAGCGCGAGGATCGAGAAGATAACCGGGATGACGCTGGCCGAGTAGTTAAACACCGACACCGGTAGCGCATTAAGCAACCAGAACGCGCTTACCGCGCCATCCTGATGCGCGGCCAGCGCTTTTGCCGCCTCAATCAGCGACGGATACATCAGACAAGCCGCAACCGCCGCCGCGAGATATTCATTGGTCTTGAATATTTTCGCCGCCGAAACCGCGAGGAAAAACGGCAGAAAATAGAAAACGCCGCTGGCGATAAGGTCGATAACCATTACCGTATCGCTTTTCGCCGACACCATTTTCAGCGCAATCAACCCGGCCAGCAGCCCTTTGATCATCCCCGCGCCAGCAATGGCGGGCACAATCGGCCCAAACACACCTGATACCGTATCCATAAACATCGACACCAGGCTTTTGCGCGCTTTCCCCTGCCCTGCCGCCTGCTCTGGCGCGTTGCCCAGCATAGCCAGCAGTTGCTCATACCAGCTATTTACTTTTGGACCAATGACAATCTGGAACTGGTCGCTTTGCAGTTGCGCCCCCAGCACGCCCGGCAGTTTTTTGATTTCATTCTGATCCACTTTGTCGTCGTCAATCAGGTCAAAACGTAAGCGTGTCATGCAGTGCCAGACGTTGTTGATATTATCCCGTCCGCCCACCAGGCGAATAATATTACCGATGGCTTCTTGCGTCCCCATAAAAACTCCTGCCGGATGTGTTGTCGTTTTAATCATTGCTACAAATGGTAGAGAAAGCCAAATCCTAAAACAAACCAATAAAATATGAATCACGTCACAATTAAGAATCAACAAGCCATAAAAACACAACAAATCTTAAATTGGTTCGGTTTTTAATTAAAAATAAAACCAATAACTGACCAAAAATTTATTACATAAAACAGTTTACCTTTCGCCAAAATTAGGGCGAAGATAATAGCCCTCACTCGCTTATCTCATGTTGTAAAGGAGTTTCCGTGACGCCCACGCTTATCCAGAATATCGAATGCTTTATCACCCGCCCCGATCGCCACAACCTGGTGGTAGTACGGGTGACAACCGATAAAGGCATCACGGGGCATGGTTGCGCCACGTTCCAGCAACGCCCGCTGGCGGTGAAAACGCTGGTCGATGAATATCTGCAACCCCTGTTGATTGGCCGCGACGCCAACCATATTGAAGATCTCTGGCAGATGATGAATGTCAACGCTTACTGGCGTAACGGCCCTGTCATGAACAATGCCATTTCAGGCGTTGATATGGCGCTGTGGGATATCAAAGGGCAACTGGCGGGTATGCCGCTGTACCAATTGCTTGGTGGGAAATCACGTGATGCTATCGCCGCCTACAGCCATGCCAGTGGCGAAACGCTGGAAGAATTATTTACTGCGGTCGATAAGCTGGCAGCTCAGGGCTACCGGCATATTCGCTGCCAGCTCGGTTTTTACGGCGGTACGCCTGCGCAACTGCATACGCCGGAAAACCCCACGACGGGCGCCTATTTTGATCAGCAAGACTATATGGTCAACACCGTCGCGATGTTTAAAGCACTGCGGGAAAAATATGGTTATCGCTTGCAGATCCTGCACGATGTTCACGAACGATTATTCCCGCAGCAAGCGGTGCAGTTAGCAAAGCAGCTTGAGCCTTATCAGCCTTATTTTATTGAAGATATTCTGCCGCCTGCCCAGAGTGCGTGGCTGGACCAGGTGCGCCAGCACAGCAGCGCACCGCTGGCGATGGGCGAACTGTTTAACAACCCGGCGGAGTGGCACGAGTTGATTGTGAATCGCCGTATCGACTTTATCCGCTGCCATATTTCGCAGATTGGTGGCATCACGCCGGCATTAAAACTGGCTATCCTGTGTCAGGCATTCGGTGTGCGTCTGGCCTGGCATGGGCCAGGCGATATGACCCCCATTGGTGTGGCGGTGAATACGCATCTCAATATTCATCTGCATAATGCGGCGATCCAGGAGTATATCCCTCGCTCCGCCAGTACTGATGCGGTTTTCCCCGGCGCACCGGAAGTGAAAGACGGGTTCGTTTATGCGCCGGAAAAACCGGGCATTGGCGTACATTTTGATGAGCAACAAGCGCTGGCACATCCGGGGATCTATCGCCCGCATGAGTGGACGCAAAGCCGCCTTGCCGACGGCGCCATCCACACGCCGTAACTGTTAGCCGCCACCCTGGCGGAAGGTGAGGTTTTCGCGGTTATGCGGGATCACATATGTGCAGGTGTAGTTGATATCAATAATGTCGCTTATCTCATACACCTGCCCGCCTTCGAGGATCCCGCGGTTACTGATGTGCATTGCCGGGCTGCCCTTTTTACAGCCCAACAGCGCTGCCTGTTCGCGGCTGACGCTCACCGCCCGGTAGGTGGTCAGCAGATGTGAAATCCGGTAGCCCTTCCCCAGCACATACTGCTGGATCGAACGTTCAATGACCTGTTGGTTGAGGTCGGCAAATCCTTCCACCGGCATGCGGGAAATCTCAATTTGTACCGCTTGTTCATCGACAAATCGCAAGCGGCAAAACTGCCAGATAAAGCTCTCCTCGCTCAGGCCAAAAACTTGCTGTTCATCGCGATCCGGGCGCTTTTTATGCAGGCTAATCATGCGGAAACGAATCTGATCAAAACGCTTTTCGGTGATGGAGTTGTAAACCAGCGGATTGTTGCGTGCCTGCTCGTTAATCCAGATGCCAGAACCTTGCACAATATTGACCACCCCAATACTCGCGAGTTTTTCCAATGCCTGTCGAATGGTGAAACGCGAGACGCCATATTCCTGAGCCAGTTGTCGTTCAGGCGGGAGTTTGCGCGGGCCAGGCGCGCTGATTTGATAAATTTTGCTTAGCAAATCCTGGGTCACAAACTCTTTTTTCTTCATCCTTTCTTTCCTGAAAGAAAACAATCGCTGTCGCGTGTTATAACATCAGCGGTTAAAAGATACTCCTCGTTTATCAGTATCAAAGAAGGATTTTTGATCATGACCAACCGACGACTGATGAGTCTTGCGACAGTTGCTCTGGTGCTCGCCATTTTCCTGCCGGTGAGCCTGAGTATCTGGATGAGTCACCGCCAGGCTGAAGAAAACTTTATGAATGATCTGGACACTTACTCTGAACTGGCCGAAATGCGAACCCAACGCGTCATCAACCAGAGTAAAGCCGCGCTTCGGGAGCTGGATGCCTACGATGGCGCACCCTGTACGCCAGAACACTTACTGGCGATGCGGCGTATTTCGTATGCGTGGCGCTATGTACGAGAAGCGCTGTATATGGATGGGCTGCAACCACTCTGCTCATCACTGCAAGCCGACAGCCATATTCCGCCCTTTCCCGTCCCCGAAAAGATCACCTCCGATGGCTTTCGCGCCTGGCTGACCCGCCATAACGATCTGGGTCTGGCGCAATATATGGTCGCGATCGGCAGTGCGCATTATGTGGTGATGGTCGATCCGAAGTCGTTTATTGATATTTTGTCGCATGGTACATCCCCCGTTTATATCGCGCTTATTAATACCAAAACACACCAACGTATTGCCGGAAGTCCCCGACTTACTGCAGATATATTGGCGCAAATAAATCAGGCTGGCCCAACGCGTATTATGGCCAATGGCGCGGTTTATCGGGTTCAGCGCAATGCTGATATGGGGCTGGCAATTGTCACCTGGATGGCAATTGCGCCACTGGAGAAAAACTGGCACCGGTTATTGATGATTTGGTTGCCCCTCGGTTTGTTGATCAGTCTGCTGCTCGCTGTGGTGATGTTAAGGCTCCTGCGCCGTTTGCACTCACCACGCGCGCAGTTGCAGGATGCCATTCACGGACGCGAAATTACCGTTTTTTTTCAACCGATTGTTGAGATTGATAACGGAAAGATGGTCGGCGCTGAGGCGCTGGCACGCTGGCGGCAGAAAGATGGCAGTTACCTTGCGCCGGATATTTTTATTCCATTGGCAGTGCACAGCGGCCTGATGCCACAGCTGACAAAACTGGTGGTCGAAACGGTGTTTTCCACCCTAGGATCCTGGTTGCATCAACACCCGGATCAGCATATTTCGATTAACCTTGAGCCTGCGGATCTGCTTGATCCCGCGCTGCCGGATCTGCTGGCGCGTCTGATCGCCCAGTGGCAACTCTCTCCTTCACAAATCGCCCTTGAGCTCACCGAACGCGGCTTCGCCGATCCGGCGGTGAGCGGACCAGCAATCAGTGCGCTACGCGCCGCCGGGCATGCGATTTACATTGATGACTTTGGCACCGGCTATTGCAGCCTGAGTTACCTGCAAAATCTGGATGTCGACATCATCAAAATAGACAAATCATTTGTCGATGCGCTGGAGTACAAAGCCGTGACGCCGCACATCATCGATATGGCGAAAGCGCTCAGGCTGGCGATGGTGGCGGAAGGCATTGAAACCGAAGGCCAACTCCAGTGGCTAAAGAAATACGGCGTGGAGTTCGGCCAGGGCTGGCTCTACAGCAAAGCACTGCCGCCCGACGCGTTTATTCAGTGGGCGGAAAATAACCTGCGCGCCGCCTAGTTTTGCTACTGTTAAAAGTGGTTTAACACGCGGAGGAAGCATGATGAAAAAGCAATCCTGGCCGCTGCATGATGTCCGGCACTGGCTGGAACCTGGCCCGGTGGTACTGCTCAGCAGCCACTGGCAAGGGCAAAACAATATCATGACGTTGGGCTGGCACACGATTCTGGAGTTTTCGCCGTCGCTGGTTGGTTGCATGATTTCAGCGGGAAACGCCAGTTTTGCACGCATTCGCCAAAGCGGTGAGTGTGTGATTAATCTGCCGGAAGCCAGCATGATTGATACTGTGTCACGTATCGGTAACTGTACCGGCGATGACGTCGACAAGTTCGCGGAATTTGGCCTGACAGCAGAAAAGAGCGACAAGGTCAGCGCACCGTCGATAAAAGAGTGTTTCGGGCAGTTCGAGTGTCGCCTCTACGATGACGCGATGGTGGAGAACTATAACTTCTTTATTTTTGAAGTGGTTGCTGCGCGGGTTAACCCCCAGCCGGAGTGGCCGCAAACCCTGCACTATGTCGGTGGGGGCGTATTCCGTACAGATGGCGATGTGCTGGAGCGCAAGGCACTGTTTACCAAAGTTTCCTGAGCGGCCATTTATTCGTCAAGAATGGGAACGAAGCCCCCGTAAATCATGCGCTTGCCATCAAAGGGCATCTCGTTGCCCAGCTCGCGCATCCGCGGGTCAGCCATGATTTTTTGATTCGCAGCGTCACGTATCTCTTTTGACGGGTATTCAATCCAGCTGAAGACGACCTCTTCGTGGTCTTCAGCTTTCACTGCCATGCGAAAATCGGTGAAATTCCCGTCGGGAACATCGTCCGCCCAGCATTCGACAATTCGCGTGGCGCCAAACTCTTTAAACAGCGCGACAGATTTTGCCGCCAACTGGCGGTAGGCTTCCTTTTGATCCGCCGGTACGGCAACCACAAAACCATCAACATACTTCATGAGTTGACCTCCGAAGTGGCCGTGCGGCAGGACAGCCCCGCCGCATCCGGCCCGATAAGTTTAGTCTTGCCGCCAGCAAAAGGCGTAACGCACCTTGTCTGTATCGAGAATAAACTCCGCCGACACACTTGGGCTCCAGGAGTCATCGCCGCCAACGCCCATATGGAACGCATCGACATGCAACCAGCAACCGGCTTCTTCACGCAGTAAATGGTGATGTGTGGTTTCGCGCAGTTGCTTATCGCTATATCGCCCCAGCGAGAAGTGGAAATCGCCGTCCAGTCGATGCGCGCCGTAACGCAACATGCGCGTATCGCAACGCAGGCCATTCTCGCCGGGGAAAATATAGGGCGTATGCAGCGCGGCAAGCGGCAATGTCCACAATCCCTGGCGCGCTGCCAGTTTACGGTCGGGGTAGTTTTCATGCGGCCCTAAGCCTAACCAGCTTGCCTGCGCATGGTGTTCTGCGAGCTGGCAAACCAGACCAACACGCGCCGGTGGCGGAATATCGGTTGCCACCTGCACCTCCACATCACCGTGCAATACACCGTGGCTATCAATGCGCCAGCGCTTGTGGCTGATAAAAGCCGTTTTCCCCGCCCCCACCCAACAATGGCCTGTATGGATAACGACTTCCGCCGCCCCCTCTTCCGCCTCGCAATAGAGCAACTGCGCGTGCAGTTCATACATGCTAGCCGCTTTCCAGCGCTCCACCCAGGCGTTAGGATCAATACGCGTCACCTCGCTGATGCCGATATCGTTATCCAGCGGCGCGCGGGCAAAACAGTCCGTGAGCGGCGTTAACAGTGTCGGTTGCTCGTCGCGCCACCACTGCACCAGATCGCCGCTTTGGCGACTGAACTGCCAGCGCTGACGACCGGCGCTGATCAAGTAATCTTGCGCGCTCTCCCGCAATGCCGGTCGCACACCTTTAACCTCGCGCGGCGCACTATATAGCGGCGCGGGTAAACGCCACTGATCCCATGCACAAAGGTGCTCCGCTGCCGACCAGCGTGTTGCCGCCCGCTGGTAAACCTCGACATTCAGCCACACTTCACCGGGTACTGCGCGCAGTTCAGGCAGCATAAGCTCAATCTTCTGTTTTCCTTGCGGTGCGATATCCAGCGACGCTTCACCCTGCGCCAGCACATTGCCATCACGCTCTACGCGCCAGCGCAGAAACTCATTATCGGTGGCGCGGAACAGGTATTCGCTCTCCACCTCAATGACTAACGGTTGCGTGCTCAGCAGGCTGAACTGGAAAAATTGCTGAGCGCGCTGCGCTTCGTACAGCGCCGGATGTGGCGTTCTATCCGGGAAAACCAGCCCATTCATACAAAACTGCCGGTCATTTGGCGTATCGCCAAAATCGCCGCCATAAGCCCAAAATGTCTGCCCGTTCTCGTCCGTTTTCGTTAGCGCCTGGTCGACCCAGTCCCAGACAAAACCGCCCTGTAAGCGCGGTGCAGCGCGAAAGGCCTGCCAGTATTTGGCAAAGCCGCCAAAGCTATTGCCCATGGCGTGGGCGTATTCACACAAAATCAGCGGGCGGGTTTCATCCGGCAAACCGATCCACTTTTTGATCGACCACTTCGGCACCGCCGGGAACGGCTGATCTTGATCAACGCGCGCATACATCGGGCAGACAATATCGGTCGCGGCAGTGTTTGCCCCGCCACCTTCATACTGCACCGGGCGTGTCGGATCGGTGGTTTTCAGCCAGCGGTACAATGCATCGTGGTTCGCGCCATGCCCTGATTCATTTCCCAGCGACCAGATGATGATCGATGGATGGTTACGATCGCGCTGCACCATGCGCGTTACACGCTCGCTCATCGCCGGCAGCCAGAGCGGATCATCAGCGAGGCGGCTCATCGGCACCATACCGTGGGTTTCGATATTGGCTTCATCCACCACGTATAAACCGTACTCATCGCACAGCTGATACCACAGCGGATGGTTAGGATAGTGAGAGCAGCGCACCGCATTAAAGTTATGTTGTTTCATTAGTTCAATGTCGCGACGCATGGTGGCTTCATCTATCGCCTGCCCGTTTTCCGGGTGGTGCTCGTGGCGATTAACGCCACGGATCAGCAACGGTTTACCATTGAGTTTCAGCAAGCCGTTGCTGATTTCAACCTGGCGGAATCCGACATTACAGGCTTCCACTTCCAGTACATTTTCCTGCGCATCGAGCAGTGTTAGCGTCAGGCGATAAAGATGCGGCGTCTCGGCGCTCCACAACAACGGGGAAGCCACCGGCAACGTGACGCTCAGCCGCTCCGCCCAGCCTCCGCGCTCATCAACCACTGCGCTGCCCGGCGTTTGTTGCGCTTCGGCGATTTTTTCTTCCCCTCGCCATAACGTGAAAGCGACGCGACAATCGGTAAAGTCACCTTCAAGCTGGGCGTAAACCTGCAACTGTGCGTGAGTCAATTGCGCATTTAACTGCGTAATATGGTGAAAATCGGCAATCCGCGTGGCCGGTTTCTGTAGCAAAGCGACATCGCGGAAAATGCCGCTCATCCGCCACATATCCTGATCTTCCAGGTAACTGCCATCGCACCAGCGCAACACCATCACCGCCAGCCGGTTCTCTCCGGCCTTAAGAACGTGGCTCAAATCAAACTCAGCAGGCAGGCGGCTGTCCTGCGAGTAGCCGATCCATTGCCCGTTACACCACAGATAAAAAGCCGAGTTCACGCCATCAAAAACAATACGGGTTTGCCCGTGCGCCAGTTCTGATTCACTCATCTCAAATGTGAGCGAGTAACAACCCGTCGGATTATCTTGCGGCACAAACGGCGGATTTACCGGAATCGGATAAGTCACATTGGTATAAATCGGCGTATCGAAACCTTGCATTTGCCAGTTTGAGGGGACAGGCATTGCAACCGCGTCAGCACAATCCTCTTCGATCCAGCGTGCCGGTACCGCTTCTGGCGCAGCGAAAAAACTGAATTGCCATTGACCATTGAGTAAGCGACGTGCGGGCGATAGTGCGTTGTCGCGCGCAGAAGTTTCGTCGCGCCAGCTGCGCATCGGCGCATGCGCAGGTAAACGGCGCCAGTGCGTGAGAATCGGATTTTCCCAGTCGCGGCGGGAGAGTATTGAATTTAACGCGGAAGTGGACATAAAAACCTCATTTTGCGAAGCGCTCACAATTAAAGGTACAATGGCGCATTTTTCACCACAGGTAAAGCTGGTACCAGGATCAAAGCGAAGGGGATCACAAAAGTATTAACGGCGATCCAGCATAGCCACCTGCTGCGCCAGTTCGCTTAAGCGCCTGGCAAGAACTTCACCGCTCAGTTTCTGTTGCCGTGCAGGCGCGGTGGAGTGGCGTTCGATGAGCATTACCGGCAACCGCGTTTGACCCGTGACATCGGCCTGAGCTGACGGGCTGAGTAGCCAGTCTACGCTTCGCTCCCCGGCCTCTTTAAACGTCTGGCGAATCGTGGTGAGCGGCGGGGAAAACCAGGCGCTGTCGGCGGTATCGTCATAACCCACCACCGAGATCTGCGCTGGCACGGCAATCCCTTTCTCGACGCAGGCGCGGATAACGCCAAGCGCCATCTGATCGTTTGCCACCAGTACCGCGTCGGGTAACTGCGTGCCAGCGAGCAAGCTATGTGCTTTTTCATAGCCGGAAGCCGCGCTCCAGTCACCATGCGCGCTGGCACAAGGCGTAAGCCCCGCCTGCTGGAGTGCCACCAGCCAACCGGTAAAGCGAGTACGCGCGGAAACCGAGGTCTGCGGCCCGCCGAGCAACGCAATCTGGCGGTGTCCCTGCGCCAACAGGTGTTCTACGCCAAGTCTCGCACCTTGCATGGCATCAAACACCAGGCTGTTCACCGCGGCCGTCTCGCCAACATCCAGGAACAACACGGGCGTAGGAGCCGCCTGCGCCGCGAGTTGCTGCGCCAGCGCATCGTCAAGCGGCACGTTGATCAACACGCCTTCAACGCGCTGCGCCAGAAGCTCCTGTAAGGCTGCGACGCAACTGGCTGCATCGTGCTGCTCCAGCATCGAGATGATCACGCTGGCAGCGGCCTGCCCGGCGCGAGATTTTACCGCCGACGCGATTTGCGATGGCGCATGCAAAGCCAGATCGGTCGTCAACAAACCGAGCGTTTTCGTGCGTTTACCCGCCAGTTGCTGGGCACCGCGATTGGGGATGTAATGCAGCGCCGCCATCGCAGCAAGCACTTTCTCACGCGTCCTTGTGGAAACATGCGCCGCATCGTTAATCACGCGCGAAACAGTCTGGTAAGAGACGCCCGCATGGCTGGCGACATCATAAAGAGTGATGGTTTTCATAGTGCTTCCCGGCTGCAAACAATTTCCCAGTATACCCGGTTTACAAGTCAGTGCCTGTGAGCGCTTCGGAGAAAATACCAGACGGGGCTAAATACAGTTGGAAGGATATTGTGCGGGAAAAGAAATAGCGACGAGCCACAAAAGGCTCGTCGGAAACATCATCCGTAATGTGCATTTGAGATGGTTACGTATTTTTATTATGAAACCACCATCACATTTTTTAATGCAATTAAAATGACAGTTTCATGACAAATACATTACTGCTGACGCGGAATTGGGAAGCCTTTTATCGAAATAATAAAGCTGTGCCCTTCTTTTTTAATTTTCGCTCCGGCATCGCACCAATCTGATGCGATGCGAAAAAACTCATCACTTCCGATATTCCAGTCCAGACGAACTTGTTTGACAAAACCTGAGCGCAACATCTCACAGGCTTCGCCATAGTTGCTGGCGGTTGATAGCAGTTGTTGGTTCATTTTTTCTTCTTCAGAAGTTTGCGTAACGCTTTAATTTCTTTAGGAGTTAACGGGGTAGAACTCTCTTCTTCGGTATGCTGGTTATCAATGTCGTCTTCCGATACTCCCGCCTCTTCCGCAGCCTGAAAAGCCAGCAGCAACAGTTTTTCTGTCGCAGTGCCCAGGTTTTCACTATTTACTTCTGCGTAATGACGAAGTTTCTCTTTTAGCGCTTCATCAATTTTGACGTTTAATACAGCACTGGCCATGATTATCCCTTCTCGTGTGAATAAACATGCTAATTAATACACGAAGTTATGGAACTGATCCACAAATATATTTCAGAATTATAACAACTTAAAAAACCCCAAGATTAATCTGCCTAAGAATTATGACAAAAAGATTAAATTAATATTTCAGAAAAATGACAAAAATAAACCAGCGCAAATAAATATATCGCCAATAAAATTTAAATATCCTGCCAGCCTCATTAGGCTGACAGGTTTCAGCGATGAAGGTTATTCCATTCGTCGCGGGTTATCTCCCAGAGCTCGGTGTCCAGTTCTCCGGCCACATATTGCCCCTTCTGGCGGCGAACCAGCCGCATTCCACTACGTTCAGATATTTTTTTCGAACGCGCATTCACCACGGCTTTCGGTGCGCGCAGCACATCGCGATCGAGCACATTGAACCAGTAATCATTCACCACATGGCAAGCTTCCGTCATATAACCCTGCCCTTGCCACTCCGGTGCCAGCCAAAAACCTCGGTTATTGTCTGGCGTATTCATTAAGCAAATAACACCCATCAACTCGGCCGGGTCTGCTTTGCGACGCAGCGTCCAAAACCAGCCTTCTCCTGCACGGTTTGCCACCAGCGCGACGTTATCAACATAGTGCTGCGCAGCACCTTCCGGGTAGGGCCAGGGCACACTGGCTATCAGGTAGCGCACAATTTCCCAACGCGGGAAAATACGCTGAATTTGCGTAGCATCTTCCGATGCCAGCGGCTTGAGAAGAAGTCTTGCGGTTTCGAGCTCGGGTGTTGTCATTGACTATCACGCCTTTTCAACGCCAACGGATGTTGTTACACCAGAATCCTCTACCCGTTTGATAAAGTAAACCGCCCGTTTAACACCAAAATTGAGGGGGAAAATGGGCTGCGTATTGCATTCAATACGCATTTATAGCGCTGGCTCACTTTGTGGCTCAGGCTTTAGCGTCGGTTTCTGACGAAACCATGGCAGGCAAAGCTGGATCAATGGTCCAATCGCCAGCGCATAAACCACCGTCCCCACGCCAACGGTTCCCCCCAGCAGCCAGCCAATGAACAGCACAGAAACTTCAATTGCCGTGCGGATAGTACGCACCGGCCAGCCGGTGCGAGCATGGATACCGGTCATTAACCCATCGCGCGGCCCGGCACCAAATCCCGCGCCAATATACATTCCGGTTGCGATGGCATTAACCACCACGGCGCAACCCAGCAAAGTGCCACGAGCCACCAGTGAATCCAGCACCGGCATCAGCGACAGCGCGGCATCGGCGGCCAGGCCTAATACAATGACATTACTTATTGTTCCCAATCCAGGACGCTGGCGTAGCGGGATCCACAACAGCAGCACCAGCGCCCCGGTCACGATCATCACGGTACCAATATCCAGTGATAGCAGTTTCATTACTCCCAAGTGAAAAACGTTCCACGGATCTGCCCCCAAATCCGCTCGCACAAACATGGCGGTAGAAACGCCGTACAGAACCAGACCTATATAAAGTTGAATTAATCGACGCAGCATTGTTTATCTCCGGTAGTTCAGACTTTCATCTTTACTGGAAATGGCCTTATTATTAATGTCCAGTTTTAAAATAGTGGACTGTATATGTCATCACGCCGCCTGGGTAGTCACTCTTTACACCGTCTGTTAGGTCACTGGCAACAACCCGCTTCGCGCACGCCGTTATGGCGACAACTTGCCGACGCGCTGCGCCTGCTGATCCTTGATGGCAGACTGGCAATCGAGACTCGCCTTCCTGGCGAACGTGAACTGGCCTCTACGCTTGAGATCAGCCGCACAACGGTTGCCAGCGCACTGGCACACCTGCGCGATGAAGGCTATCTGGAGAGCCGCCACGGCAGTGGCTCGCGCGTGATCCTGCCCGATAGCCGGGCGATACCGACACTCAGCACGGCGGGGACGGCGCTCGATCTCTCCACTGCCGCACTCAGTGCTGGCCCGGAAATCCATCAGGCCTATACCCACGCACTGGCAGCTATTCCGCCCTATCTTTCACGCACAGGCTACGGGCAATTAGGCGTACAGGCGCTGCGCGAAGCGATTGCCGCACGATATACCGCTCACGGTTTGCCCACGCATGCTGATGAAGTGATGGTAGTTAATGGCGCACTCAGCGGGCTGGCGCTGGTTCTGCGCATGCTGACCGGCCCCGGCGATCGCGTGGTGGTCGATCACCCGACATATCCGCTGGCGATTGCTGCCATTCAGGGAGCGTCGTGCAGACCGATTGGCGTTTCCTTGCCGCAAGCGGGCTGGGACATCGATGGGTTCGCCGCGACGCTGGCGCAGACTGCGCCACGGCTGGCTTACCTAATGCCTGATTACCACAATCCGACCGGCCGCTGTATGGATATCGCCACGCGCCAGGCCATCGTCAGCGTTGCCGCGCAAGCGCGCACAACACTGGTGGTCGACGAAACGATGGTTGATTTGTGGTATGAATCGCCCCCACCGCCACCGCTGGCAGCATTTGATAACAGTAGCATGGTGATAACGCTCGGTTCGGCGGGGAAAACGTTCTGGGGTGGGCTGCGTTTAGGGTGGATCCGCGCCTCATCGCGAACCATTGCCACGCTGGTGCAGACGCGCGATACACTGGAGCTCGGCTCGCCGCTACTGGAACAACTGGCCACGCTATGGTTGATAGAGAATGCGGAAACTTTCCTGCCCGCGCGTCGTGACATGCTCAAAGCACGACGCGATGGCTGTGCGGCGTTGCTGCGGGAACATTTCCCCGACTGGCATTTCTCGCTGCCGGAAGGCGGCCTCTCTTTCTGGATAGAGCTGCCCCATATGCTGGCAATACAGTTTGCCGCACGCGCGGAAACGATGGGTATCCACCTCGGCGCTGGCCCACGTTTCGGGCTGACAGGGGCGTTTGAGCGCTATTTGCGCATCCCTTTCGCACTGGATTCCAGTGAGCTGGAAAATGCACTATTACGACTTAAACCCTTATGGCTGGCGCTTCGCGAAACGGAAGCGCCATTAAAACGTAGCGTGGTATAACACTCAGCCCGCAGGCGGCGTAAGCGGCTTTATCGACTTGCTGTTAACCCAGCCAGTGGTGCTTTTTCCCGCCTCGCTCATAAACTGGATCTGCGTCCAGCCTTGCCCGGTTTTCAGAACACCAACAACATCATCTTTAACAATCCACGCCTTACGCCGCGTGCTGGCGTCCGGTGTGCTGCTGAGATAAACCCGATCATCAACCACTTCGGCGAGAGAAATCCACTGCGTCGACTGGGTTTTACTCAACGCAATCCCCTCGTTGATTTGCGGCACCATCACATTCATACAGCCGTCATGGCTTTGCCCGTTCGCAATCTTCAAAGTCACGCCGTCCGCCGTGGCAGAAAGATGTCCCGGCAGCACATCAGAAGACCAGCTGGATATTTCCGCTTCCCCGTTCGGAGACACGTTACCCGCCAACGCAAACGCGCAGTTTCGCGTCACACCAACGCCCATTGTTTCAGAGTAGTAACCGGTCACCTCACCGGACGGAGATACCGCCAGTTGCAGCTCTTCATAAACCCCCGACTGCAACGTGGCGGCAAAAGGTGCCGTCGATACCGATAACGTCAATGCCAATACGATGTTGCGCATACTCCCTGCCCTTTTATCAGAATTATTTTTGCGGCTACAGCGTACCGTTTCTGCATAAAAACATCACCCGCGAACCCACGCTTTTCCCCCACCAAAAAAGGTAAAAAAGACTAAGGTAGAAAGACCCGTTTGTTTGGCCTTGATGAGGAAAGTGATGTCGGAAAAATTAATGGCGCAGTGTCACTGCGGCGCGGTGGCGTTTTCTGTGCAGCTTTCGGACGGTTTTAATACCGTGCGGCGCTGTAATTGTTCTTTTTGCCGAATGCGCGGCGCAGTTGCCGTGTCGGCGCCACTTTCAGGCATAGAGGTTTTTAAAGGCAAGGATAAATTGACCGAGTATCGCTTTAACACCGGCACCGCCGTGCACTACTTTTGCTCGGTTTGCGGTATCTATACATTTCACCAGCGGCGCTCTAACCCGGATCAATACGGCGTGAATGTGGCCTGCATTGAAGGAGTCTCGCCCTTCGATTTTGCGCAAATTCCGGTTTCAGAAGGTGTTAATCACCCTTCGGATAGCGGTAAAAATGGCATTGCGGGGTATCTGCGCTATTCGCGCGAGTGAATAAAATATGGGGGAGCAGAATTGGGTGGGGGCCCTGCCAGCTACATCCCGGCACACACGTCATCTGCCCTGGCTGCTTCCTTCCGGACCTGACCTGGTGAACAGAGTAGCGTTGCGGGAGAACCAACAGAGCCCCCATTGAGAGCGTTGTTAACCAACGCGCTGGCGCATTATCCCTATCCGGGATGGCAATTGCAAGCCGCGCCGGGACGGATGCTGGTTTCTTGCACAATCGCCTCTTCACAGCACACGATTCGCTGTTTATGCTGCCCCTTCTTCCTTCAGGACATCACAATGGATACACAGGACTCTTTCCCGCAACGGGTATGGCAAATCGTTGCCGCCATACCCGAAGGCTATGTCACGACCTATGGCGATGTGGCGAAACTCGCAGGTGTACCGCGCGCGGCGCGCCAGGTGGGCGGCGTGCTGAAACGCTTACCGGAAGGGAGCACGCTACCGTGGCATCGGGTGGTGAATCGTCATGGCTGCATTTCACTGACCGGGCCGGATTTACAGCGTCAGCGTCAGGCGCTACTGGCGGAAGGCGTGGTGGTATCGGGAAGTGGGCAAATCGATTTACAGCACTATCGCTGGATTTATTAAGGCTCCTCCCGGCCGGGAGGAGCACAGTCATATTAGTACTGCGTCGGCGCAGGTGTGGCTTCAGACGGGTTTACCTGAGTCGGAGAAGTGGAAGGCACCGTGGTTGCCGCCCCGCCACTTTGTTGCAGCGGCACAGCGGTTTGCTGTACCGGCACCAACGTCAGGTCAACTTTCGTACCACCCTGGTTGATAACCGGCTTAACCGTATCGGTAATAAAGACGATTTTGTCGTCAATGGTAATCGCCGCGCTCAGCAGGATGCGGGCATTTGGCTGAATATCCGCCGGGTTAAATGGCAGCACAAAGCTAAACGGTGACTGTTTACCTTCAGTACGGACGGCTTTCTGCGCCAGCACTTTCGACGGCGCATCTGCCTGCGAGGCATCAGAAACCGTCACGGTGAGTACCGCGTTTGGCGGCAGCGCCACTTTCTGACGGATCCAAACCGTACCCGAAACATTCGGTTGCGTGATCGCCGGTTTATTTGTTGCCGCAGGTGCATTTGGGTTAGGTGCAGGTGTCGGAATATCGCCGCCCTTTTGGGCGCAGGCAGACAGCGCGACCGCGACTGCTAAACCACTTAACATGTGCACGAGTTTCATTGATTTCTCCTTATCTTCAATGCACCGGCAGGCGTTTCGCCCGCCAGGATGTGTGGTCAAACCATCGTAACCTGAACAAGTGTGGCACACGTGCGAGATATATTCCTGCAAACCGCCCTCTATTCAGATTATTGAACCCATCGGACCAGCAATTTTTCCAGGTTATACTATTCGGATAATTCGCTCCGTCAGCCGTTATTAATTTGAGGAAATCTATGAGTCAGGCGTTATCTAATCTGCTGGCATTACTGAACCTGGAAAAAATTGAAGAGGGCTTGTTTCGCGGGCAGAGCGAAGATCTAGGCTTACGCCAGGTTTTTGGCGGCCAGGTCGTAGGCCAGGCGTTGTATGCCGCCAAAGAAACCGTTCCGACCGAGCGCCTGGTGCATTCGTTCCACAGTTACTTTTTACGTCCGGGCGATAGCGAAAAACCGATTGTTTATGACGTAGAAGTGCTGCGTGATGGCAACAGTTTCAGCGCCCGACGCGTCGCGGCCATTCAGAACGGCAAACCGATTTTCTACATGACCGCGTCGTTCCAGGCACCGGAAACCGGCTATGAACATCAAAAAACCATGCCGCAAGCACCGTCACCGGATTCGCTGAAATCCGAAACAGATATCGCCCGCGCGCTTGCCCATTTATTGCCACCGCAGGCCAAAGATAAGTTTCTCAGTGATAAGCCACTGGAGATCCGCCCGGTTGAGTTTCATAACCCACTGAAAGGCCACGTTGCCGATCCCACCCGCCAGGTATGGATCCGCGCAAACGGCACGGTGCCGGACGATTTTCGCGTGCACCAATATCTGCTTGGATATGCCTCGGACTTTAACTTCCTGCCGGTTGCGCTTCAGCCGCACGGCGTGGGCTTTCTTGAGCGCGGTATGCAGGTTGCCACTATTGACCACTCCATGTGGTTCCATCGCCCGTTTAATATGAACGAATGGTTGCTCTACAGTGTGGAAAGCACTTCAGCATCAAGCGCACGCGGTTTCGTGCGCGGCGAGTTCTACACGCAAGAGGGTGTGCTGGTGGCGTCCAGCGTGCAGGAAGGCGTAATGCGCAATCGCAACTAACGCGCTTTAGAAAAGAAAAGCCTCCGTTACGGAGGCTTTTTTATGCTCAGGAGATAACTCAACGTAATCAGGCGTTATAGGCGTTTTCGCCGTGGCTGTTCACATCCAGCCCTTCACGCTCTTGCTCTTCCGGTACGCGCAGGCCTACCGTCATGTCCGCCAGTTTGTAACCGATATAGGCTACAACGCCAGACCACACGATAGTGATGGCAACGCTTTCCAGCTGTACCAGCAACTGATGGCCCATGGTCACACCTTCAGCGTAACCCACACCGCCCAGTGATGTAGAAGCAAAGACACCGGTGAGGATACAGCCAACGATGCCGCAGACACCGTGCACACCGAAGACATCACACGGGTCATCGACGCGCAGCATACGTTTCAGTGCCGTAACACCCCACAGCCCAGCCAGACCGGCAATCAGACCGACAATCAGCGCACCGCCGACACCCACATAACCACAGGCCGGAGTGATGCCAACCAGGCCTGCAATCGCGCCAGAACACGCCCCCAGCAGAGACGGCTTGCCGCGCATTGCCCACTCGCCAAATACCCAAGCCAGGATAGCGGCCGCAGTAGCAACGACAGTGTTTACGAAAGCCAGCGCAGCAATTTCATTCGCTGAGCTTGCAGAGCCGGCGTTGAAGCCAAACCAGCCAACATACAGGATAGCGGTGCCAGTGAAGACCATCGGCAGGTTATGCGGTTTGAACGCTTCTTTGCCAAAACCGACACGTTTGCCAATCAGGTAAGCACCCACCAGGCCTGCAATGGCGGCGTTAATATGTACAACTGTACCGCCCGCGAAATCCAGCGCGCCGTGCGTTGCCAGCAGACCACCGCCCCAGACCATGTGCGCAATCGGCACATAAGAGAGCGTCAGCCACACCACCACGAAAATCAGCACCGCAGAGAAGCGGATACGCTCAGCCAGCGCACCAACAATCAGGCCCACAGTGATACAGGCGAAAGAGCCCTGGAACGCTACGTGGATGTACTGATAAATGCTGCCCATCACAGCTTTCAGTTCGATGTTTTTCAACATCACCCAGTTGAAATTCCCGAAGAAGCCGTTGCCCTCACCAAAGGCCAGCGAGTAGCCATACACCACCCAAAGGATGCACACCAGAGCGAACGTGACGGCAACCTGCGTCAACATCGACAGCACGTTTTTACCGCGGATCAAACCGCCGTAGAACAGCGCAATGCCCGGAATGCTCATAAACAGCACCAGCGCGGTGCAAATCATCATAAAGCCGTTGTCGGCTTTATCCGCCACAGCGGGAGCCGCCGCCATCGCCAGACCTGGTAGCACCGCCAGCGAAGCAAGAGCTGTTTTTAATGTTGTGTTTTTCATTGTTCCGATCCCCATCACTGTGTGTCAGGTATTACAGTGCCGCTTCGTCGGCTTCGCCGGTACGAATACGAATGACGCGTTGCAGCTCGGCAACGAAGATTTTGCCGTCGCCAATTTTTCCGGTGTAGGCCGCTTTGCTGATCACATCGATCACTTCATCGAGTTGATCGTCAGCGATCGCCACATCAATTTTCACTTTTGGCAGGAAATTGACGCTATATTCCGCACCGCGGTACAGCTCAGCGTGACCCTTTTGACGGCCAAAGCCTTTCACTTCAGTTACGGTCAACCCTTGAATACCAATAGAAGAAAGTGCTTCGCGCACGTCTTCAAGTTTGAATGGCTTAATCACCACGGTAACCAGCTTCATAGATCCCCCTCCAGTCGAATTCGATAATGGCCGCAGCTAACACGCAATAGACATTGCAATCGTTGTGCCAGGAATGAAAACAAGGAAGATTTCAGGTTGTTAGTGCGCCCGGACGGGCAGAGCAAGAAAGGTAAAAAAGTATGCTTGTGATTCGGCAGGTTAAGCGCAAAGAAAAACGCACCATGACAGTGCACGGTGCGTTACTTTTTTGCACCAACAAAGATTCCGTGAAGGCGCGTGCTTAATTTTGGTGCATCAGGCGATAAGCGACTCTTCGCGTGCGCTGGCGGCCAGCTCTTCACCAGCAAGCTGTAACTGATACATCTGCCAGTAACGGCCTTTCGCTTCAAGCAGTTGCTGATGCGTGCCGCGCTCAACAGCCTGCCCGCGATGCAGCACCAGAATCGTTTCTGCCTCAACAATGGTTGATAAACGGTGTGCGATCACCACCAGCGTCGTATGCTCACGCACTGCCGCCAGCGCGTGCTGAATCGCCTGTTCGGTGCCGGAATCGATGTTCGCTGTCGCCTCATCCAGAATCAGGATCTGCGGCGTCTCAACCAAAACGCGCGCCAGCGCCAGCAGCTGTTTTTGACCCACCGAGAGATTATTGCCCTGCTCACCCAACCGGGTGTAAATGCCGTCGCTCATTGTGCGTGCCAGGTCAGCCAGTTGCACGGTTTCCAGCGCTTTCCACACCTGCGCTTCGCTGATATCGCGCCCCAGCGTCACGTTGGCATAGAAGCTATCCGCCAGCACCACTGGATCTTGTTGCACCATCGCCACGCCTTTACGCAGCGGCGCGTGCCCTAACGCAGAAAGAGGTCGCCCATCGAGACGGATCTCCCCTTTCGTTAGCGGGTAATACCCCATTAACAGGCTGGCCAGCGTACTTTTACCGCTGCCCGTATGTCCCACCAGCGCGACAAAACTGCGCGGTTCAACGTGCAAGGAGATATCCTGCAGCACCAGTTGATCGTCGCGATAAGCAAAAGAGAGATTGTCGATGTCGATAGCCCCGCTTTGTAGCGGCGCGTCATCGTAACCGTAAGTCTGGCGCGGTCGGTCCATCAACTCGAACACGCGCTCACCGGCGACCACTGCCTGCTGCAACATCGACTGCTGCGTTGTCAGCTCAATCAACGGCTCGTTGAGACGACCGAGATAACTGATAAAGGCGTACAGCACACCGACTTCGACCGTGCCAACGGAAGAAAAGCCGAACAGCATCAGCAAGCCGCACAGCACCATCGCGGAGAAAAGGCTCAGCAGAGGACGCAGTAAAAAACCGTCCAGCCGCAGGGTTTGCATACGGGCGATATAGTGTGAACGGCTGGATTCGCTCATGCGTTCTCCAAAACGCGCCTGCTGCCGGAACTGCTGAATAACGCTCATTCCGTTGATGATTTCGTTGAAACCATCGTTGATATCCGCCAGGTAAGCACGCATGCGCCGCACAATGGGTGTGCTGTAACGCTGGTATATCAGCATCACAATCAATACTGCCGGGAAAATCGCCATTGCCACCAGCGCCATGCGCCAGTCGAGGCTGAACATCGCCACCAGCATCGCACCAATCAACGCCGCGCTGCGCAACACTGTTGCCACCACCGTGACGTAGAGATCGCGGATCACTTCGGTATCGTTGGTCACGCGCGAAATAATCTGCCCGACGGGCTGGGTATCAAACGCGCTGAGCGGCTGGCGCAGGGCGGCATCCATCACATCGGTACGCAACTGTTGCACTACGCCAACCGCCGCCTGGTTAAACAGCAACGCTTGCGCATAGTGCAGCAGCGCCGCCAGCAGTTGCAGGCCGAGATAAACCGCTGCCATCCCGGCAATCACGCCGAGCGGCAGAGAGTTTTTCGCCACCATATTATCGATAAAGTAGCTGATCAGCGCCGGGCCGGAGACTTCGGCAATCGCCGCGACCCACAGCATCAGCACCGCTCTAGCCAACGGTTTGCGCCACGGCGAACCGTACTTCAGTAAGCGTTTGAGTGTTGGCCACTGTTTGGTGAAATTACGCATCAACCGCCTCCTGCGGAACATCATTCAGCGCCGCCTCCAGTTGCTGATAACGATACATATCGCGATACCAGCCCGGCTGGCGCGCCAGTTGCTCGTGCTGGCCGCGTTGTGCGATGTGTCCATGCTGCATGACAATAATCTCACTGGCTTCGGTCAGTGCCGACAGGCGATGCGCGCTGATAATAACGGTGCGTCCTTCGCCCCACTGGCGCAGATTATGCAAAATCTGATGTTCAGTACGCCCATCCACGGCGGAGAGTGCATCATCAAGAATTAAAATCTCCGCGTTCAGCAGCAACGCGCGGGCAATAGAAATTCGCTGCTTTTGCCCGCCGGAGAGCATCACGCCGCGCTCACCCACTTCGGTGTCATACCCCTGCGGCAGGCGCAGAATATCGTCGTGCACGCTGGCAAGTTTCGCGACATGCTCGATCTCCTCTTGCGTCGCGCCAGGTTTACCCAACGCAATATTGCTGCCTACGGTATCGGAGAAGAGGAACGGCGTCTGGTTGACCACCGCCAGGCGGCTGCGCCAGGCGTCGAGCTGAAGGCGCGTTAACGGGATATCGTGAAAACGGATATCGCCCTGCTGAACGTCAAAATGGCGCTGAATTAAAGACAGAAGCGTGGTTTTCCCGGCGCCTGTCGGGCCGCAAATGCCCAACATCTGGCCTGGCGTCAGCGTCACAGCCACGTTATTGAGCACCGCGCTTTCAGTCTGCGGGTAACGAAATTCACGGATCGCGATATTCAGATTGCCGCGCCCTTCCGGCACCGGTTCGGGACCGTCATCCACAACCGGCGCTTCTGCCAGCATATCGCGGATACGACTGTAAGCAGCGCTGCCGCGCTCGACGATATTAAACATCCACGCCAGCGCCAACATCGGCCAAATCATCAGCCCCAGATACATGGCGAAGCTGGTCAACTGGCCGAGCGTTAAGGAACCGTGCACCACCATCCAACTGCCGCCGCCAATCGCCAGCATATTTGCCATCCCAATAGCGATATAAATAGTGGGATCAAACCGGGCATCAACGCGGGCCACGCGCATGTTTTTCGCACCGGTGTCGGCTGCCTCACGGCTGAACAGCGCCGACTGGCGATCCTCCAGGCCAAACGCTTTGATCATGCGAATGCTGGTCATGCTCTCCTGAGTTCGATCGTTTAACGCAGAAAATGCCGCCTGCGCCAGCTTAAAGCGCTGGTGCAACTGATCGCCGTAACGCTTGATAACCAGCGCCATGATCGGCATCGGTAACAGCGACAGCAGCGTGAGCTGCCAGCTGATTTGCGTTGACATCACGACCAGCACCACGCAGCCCATCACCAGCGAATCCACCAGCGTCAGCACCCCTTCACCCGCGGCAAAAACCACGCGATCGACATCGTTGGTCGCACGCGCCATCAAATCACCGGTGCGGTGACGGAGATAAAATTCCGGGTGTTGTCGGCTCAACTGACGGTAAAAGTCTTCACGCAGTTCAACGGCCAGTTGGAAGGATGCGCCAAACAGCCAGACGCGCCAGACGTAGCGCAGCAAGTAGGTGACGATCGCAACAGCAACCAAAACACCCACCCACATCCACACTTGTTGCGTCGTGAAGTGCTGTTCGGTAACGCCATCCACCACGATCCCCACCACTTTGGGCGGGATAAGCTGCAAGATAGCAATAATAATAAGTAAGGCGACAGCCCCGAGATAGCGTTGCCATTCCCGGCGAAAGTACCAGCCTAACTGAGCAAATAATCGCACGCGGTTACATCCTGAACGTGATTTTCCGGCAGTGAATTACTGCCGCGAGGGTTATTCAATGGGTAAAGCCGTGGTGTATTTTATCTGTTCCATGGCGAAGCTAGAAGTGACATCTGACAGGCCCGGAACGCTGTTCACAAGCTTCTTGTAAAAGTCATCATAGCGTTTCATATCTGCCACCTGCACACGCAGAAGATAGTCGTATTCTCCCGCCATGCGCCAGAAACCGAGCACTTCCGGCATCTGCGTGACTTCGCTAACGAAACGGCAGTACCAGTCGCTGCTGTGATGTTGGGTTTTGATCAGTACAAATGCCGTCAAATTTAACCCCAGTTTTTCGGCATCCAGCACCGCCACCCGACCGAGTAAAATGCCGTCATCTTCCAGCCGCTTCAGACGTTTCCAGCACGGTGTGGTGGTCAGATTAACGGCATCTGCCAGCGCCTGCAAAGAGAGCGAACAATCCTGTTGCAGCAGCGAAAGCAGCTTACGGTCAATTTTATCTAACATTACCCACCTCAGGAGAATATTTTTCTCTAAACAGTCTAATACAAAGGTGAAATGACAACCCTTTTTTCTTTCTCTTTCGCTAGACTGGGCACAAAATGACAAACGGATAATCACCATGAATAGCAATTGGGTTAAATACGCTATTAACGAAATCAATGCGGACGCACAGCGCTCGGCAGATACCCATTTGATCCGTCTGACGTTGCCGGGTTTTGCAGGCATCAACCTCTATTTAAAAGATGAAAGCACCCACCCGACCGGCAGCCTGAAGCACCGTCTGGCGCGCTCGTTGTTTCTTTACGGTTTATGCAACGGCTGGATCAAAGAGGGCACCACGATTATTGAGGCCTCTTCCGGTTCTACCGCGGTTTCAGAAGCGTGGTTCGCACGGCTTTTAGGTTTACCGTTTATCGCCGTAATGCCGCAC
Source organism: Kosakonia sp. YIM B13571 (assembly GCF_042788095.1). NCBI lineage: Bacteria > Pseudomonadati > Pseudomonadota > Gammaproteobacteria > Enterobacterales > Enterobacteriaceae > Kosakonia > Kosakonia sp. YIM B13571. The sequence continues at coordinate 860,265 of NZ_JBHZPL010000001.1, forward strand.
TGTACGGCGAAACGCAAGATTGAGCAGATTGAGTTCTACGGCGGTCGCTGCCACTTTGTCGATAGCGCCTGCGAGATTTACGCCGAGTCCGAACGGCTGGCAAAAGAGTTGAACGGTCACTATATGGATCAGTTCACTTTTGCCGAGCGCGCAACCGACTGGCGCGGCAATAACAATATTGCCGACAGTATTTTCCGTCAGATGAAAAACGAACCGCACCCGCAACCCGATTATATTGTGATGAGCGCGGGCACCGGCGGGACTTCCGCCACCATAGGCCGCTATATTCGCAGCCAGGGTTATGGCACCCAGTTGATGGTGGTCGATCCTGAAAATTCAGTGTTCCTCGACTATTGGCAACATCGTGACGCCAGCCTGCGAAGCTCGGTGGGCAGTAAAATCGAAGGCATTGGCCGCCCGCGTGTAGAACCGTCATTCATTGCCGACGTGGTAGATGAGATGCTGCGTGTGCCGGATGCGGCAAGTATTGCCACCGCACAATGGCTGGAAACGCAACTGGGGCGCAAAGTGGGCGCATCCACCGGCACCAATATGTGGGGTGCGTTGCAGCTTGCCGCGCGGATGCGCGAAGAAGGCCGCAGCGGATCTATCGTGACGCTGTTGTGCGACAGCGGTGAACGCTATCTGGACACCTACTACAATCCGCAATGGGTAGCGGCGAACTTTGGTGATATTGAGCAATGGAGAGCCGAAATCACCCGCCTTACGGCATAAAAAAAGCCAGGCAGTAGCGCCTGGCTTGCTGGAAAGATCTTTTCATTCGGGGGAATAAGGAAGATTGGGTGTGTCCAGCCAGTGTGTCAAAAAGTGTGATACCGCCTGATCCCGGCAGTGTCCAATCACCGGTAAATGGGGCAGCGCCGCACGCAGTTGCGGCATGGCGTTGCCCATGATCATTCCTTTTCCGACGCTTTCGAGCATCTCTCTGTCATTCATCGCATCGCCAAATGCCATGCAATCCTGCAACGAATAACCCAACGTCGTGCTGAGGACCGCCAGCGCCGAGCCTTTATTGCATCCCACCGGCAGGATTTCCAGGCAATCCATCGCCGAGAAACACAAGTGCGCACGTGCGCCCAGCGCCTCATTTAGCTGAATGCGCAAACGGCAGAGATCGTCGTGATCGCCAACAAAGCAGATCTTGCTAACGTCATGCGCGGACAGACGTTTTAGATCGGTGAGCTGGTAGGTAAATCCGCTGGAAAGGTGCGCCTGCAACGTCTCTGGCAGCGCTTTGTCGGTCAACCAACCCGAATCATTGAAAACGTGGACAGAGGCATCGGTCTCCCAGCGGCTGTGCAGCACCAGATCGGCCACTTCCGGGTTGAGATCCTGGCGATATAACACCTCACCTTCACGAGAGTGGATCCGCGTACCATTGCCGGTAATTAAAAAGGCATCCATCGCGATAGCACTGAGAATGCGGCGCATCTCCAGCGCGTGCCGCCCGGTCGCGAAAGTCAGTGTCACCTCCCGCTCATGTAAGCGCCGGAGTGTAGCTAACGTTCGATCGCCCAAACGATGGTCGGGCATTAACAAGGTGCCATCCATGTCAAAAGCGGCCAGACGTGCCATGATTTTTCTCCGCTTGCTGTGTGTTATGGTGAAGTTCAGTGTTGCGTTCCAGTATTGCGTGAGATATACGGAAGTAATAGTGAATAGATGAAAATTATTGTTCCGGGTTTATGCGACAACTGAATCGGCTTAATCAATACCAGCGCCTGTGGCAAACATCCGCCGGTGAGGCGCAATCCGTCAGCATTGGTGAACTGGCAACGCGCTGTTTTTGCAGCGAGAGGCATATGCGCACGCTGCTGCGCCAGATGCAGGAAGCGGGTTGGTTAAACTGGCAGTCGCAATCCGGGCGCAGCAAGCGCGGTGAGCTTCATTTTCTCGCCACGCCTGAATCTCTGCGTAGCGAAATGCTGGAGTTCGCGTTAAACGCCGGGCAACAGCAGAACGCGCTGGCATTGGCGCAGCTCGATCCTGCCGATCTTCGCGCATTGCTCAATCCCTTTCTGGGTGGCTTATGGCAAAACGAAACGCCGACGCTGCGCATTCCCTATTATCGCCCGCTGGATCCGCTGGTACCGGGATTTCTTCCCGGCCGCGCGGAGCAGCATTTAGTTGGGCAGATTTTTAGCGGTTTAACGCGTTTTGTGACGCGTAGTTTCCAGCCGCAGGGCGATTTGGCACATCACTGGGATGTCAGTCCCGATGGGCTATGCTGGCGTTTTTATCTGCACGCAACGTTGCACTGGCATAACGGCGACGCCGTGACGGCTGAACAATTACTGGCGCAGTTGCACATGCTGCTGACGTTGCCCGCCTTGCAAAAACTGTTTGCCAGCGTCGAGCGTATCGAGATAACACATCCCTGGTGTTTGACCTTCAAGCTACATAAGCCAGATTATTGGCTGGCACACAGGCTTGCCAGCTATGGTAGCCGCCTGGCGCACCCGCAGCATCCAATGCTGGGTACCGGGCCTTTTCGGCTGGTGTCATTCAGCCGGGAACTGGTTCGCCTGGAAAGCCATGACTATTACCACCAGGGGCACCCGCTGCTTAAAGCGGTGGAATTCTGGATAACCCCACAGCTTTTTGAACAAGGTCTGGGCACCAGTTGCCGACACCCGGTGCAGATTGCTATTGGCGAGGCTGATGAATTGCAGCACTTACAGCCAGTGAGCAATAGTATCAGCCTGGGGTTCTGCTACCTTACTTTACGCCCGGGCGCACGGTTAAATGACGCACAGTTACGCCGCCTGGTGCAGATTATTCATCACTCTTCGCTGCTGCAAACGCTGCCGCTGGATGAAAATCTTATCACTCCAAGCCGGGAGCTATTACCAGGCTGGCAAATGCCTGACTGGCCCACCGAACTGGCACCGCTTCCGGACAAACTCACGCTGGTTTATCACTTACCCGTGGAGTTACACACCATGGCGGAACAGTTGAAGCAGCATCTGCAAACGCTTGGCTGTGAGTTGACGGTAATTTTCCATGACGGCAAGAATTGGGAAGGCTGTACTCAGCTCGCCAGCGCCGATTTAATGATGGGAGACAGGCTGATCGGCGAAGCGCCAGAATGCACGCTGGAACAGTGGCTGCGCTGCGATCCGCTGTGGCCAAACCTGCTGAGCGCTCAACAATTTTCGCATCTGCAAGCCACACTGGATGCGGTTCAACGCCAGCCCGACGAACAGCAGCGCAACCGCGCGCTGCAGGATGTTTTTTATCAGTTGATGGACAAGGCCATTCTCACCCCACTGTTTAATTATCAGTATCGCATTAGTGCACCGCCGGGCGTGGAAGGCATCCACTTAAATACCCGCGGCTGGTTTGATTTTGCAGAAGCCTGGCTCCCTGCCCCATCGCTGTGAAGAAGCTGGTCGCTGCCAGCCGCTCGCGCTACCATAGCGCTTTATTTGTCATTGTCAGGAAGAATTATGAAACGTGCCGTTGTCGTGTTTAGTGGCGGACAAGACTCCACAACCTGCCTGGTTCAGGCGTTGCAGCACTACGAAGAAGTGCATTGCGTGACCTTCGATTACGGCCAGCGTCATCGCGCTGAAATTGATGTGGCACGAGAACTGGCGCTGACGCTGGGTGCTCGCGCACACAAAGTGCTGGATGTAACGTTGCTGAATGAACTGGCGGTGAGTAGTCTGACGCGCGACAGCATCCCTGTTCCGGATTATGAACCCGACGCGACCGGCATTCCGAACACCTTCGTGCCTGGGCGTAATATTCTGTTTCTGACGCTGGCCGCAGTGTATGCCTATCAGGTGCAGGCGGAAGCGGTGATCACCGGCGTATGCGAAACGGATTTTTCCGGTTATCCCGACTGCCGCGATGAGTTCGTTAAGGCGCTGAATCATGCGGTCAACCTGGGCCTGGCAAAAGAGATTCGTTTCGAAACGCCGCTGATGTGGATTGATAAAGCCGAGACTTGGGCGCTCGCGGATTACTGGGGCAAGCTGGATCTGGTGCGCAGCGAGACGCTGACCTGCTATAACGGCATCAAAGGCGATGGCTGCGGGCATTGCGCGGCCTGTAACCTGCGCGCCAATGGTTTACAGCACTACCTTGCGGATAAATCTGCCGTGATGGCGGCAATGAAACAGAAAACCGGGCTCAAGTAAGCACGATGCACGGCCCGGGGAGCGTGAGCGCCACCGGGCTTTGGCCTGATGGCGGGATTGCTGTATTCGAACGACGAAACGACGCGAAATTGATGAATTAATCGCCTTCGCGGATCATCTTCTCCAGCCTTTCTCTCAGTTCACCTTCCAGCGCCAGCGCTTTTTGCGTTTTGAGATCGATACAGACGAACGTCACCAGCGCGTCAGCAACCATTTGCCCCTCAGGGTTCAATGTCACCGCCTGGCTCAGCACACCGCTTTTGCCATTAATCTGCTGCACATGGCTGGTCACCGTAAGCACATCGCCCAATACGGCCGGGCGGCGATAGTTGATATTGATATTGACCACCACGAAAGCGATGTTGTTGGCGGTCATCCATTTAAAGCTCTCGTTGTTTTCCAGCCCATCCCAGCGCGCCTCTTCAAGGAACTCAAGATAGCGGGCATTATTCACATGTTGGTAGACATCAAGATGAAAACCACGAACTTTGATTTGCGTCTGCATAGCGCTTCAACCTTTACCGTTTATAGTTATAGAGACAGAGGTCATACTGGTATGACCTCTTTATTCTGGCAAAGATTAGCGACTACGCAAGCGGCTTACAGTTTCAGGTTCGACAGATTACGCTCAACCAGCGTCCCTCCTATGCCTGGCACTTGCTTAAGATCGTCTACAGATTTAAACGGGCCATACTCTTCCCGATAGCTGACAATCGCCTGCGCTTTCTTGATTCCAACGCCATTCATGACCCGCGACAACTCTTCTGCCGTTGCGCTATTGATACTCACCCGGGTACCACCTTCATCATCCGCGCTTTTCGCCGCATCCTGCGCTTTGGTTTGCGCTGACGTGGTGGCATCACTTTTACTTTGCACTGCGGGTGGCTTAGCCGCAGCTGAAGGTGCTGCCAGAGCACTGTGGCTCAGCGTCGCGCAAGCGAAGGAAAGCGAAATTAAGAGTGCTTTGATTCCATGTTTCATTGTGTTTCTCCTTTGTTTTCAACGCCAGGCAACAATAACCACAACAATGAACGCAGACAAAACACAAATATCGAAAATGGAAAAGGCCGTGAAAGCGGCCTTTAAGGTTTGCAGAGTATTACTCTTTTTTTGCGAAGCGCATCGTGCCTTTTTATTGCTGTGGCTCAGCGACGATGTCACCCAGTTTGATCTTGGCTTCTTTACGCAGATTGCTCATCAACGCTTCAAACGCGATTTGCGCGTTGTTCTGCGTGATGCCCTGCACCATTGCTTTCTTCTGCGCATCCGGCATTGTACCTGCTTTCACTTCGTCCAGCGCCATGATAACGACATTGCCTTGCTGATCGTTGGCGGTACCGAAGGAGGGTTTATCTTTTGCTGGTAGCGGCAGATTGAATGCCGCCTGGCTCACCGGATCCTGGCCAGTACGTGCCAGCGTTTTCGCCTCGCCAAAGCTCAGGCCAGCCGCTTTCAGCGCATCATCACCTTTACCGGCTTTCAGCTCGCCCAGCAGCTTATCCGCATCAAGTTTTGCTTGTTGCTCCGCTTTGTTGTGCTTCACGATATCGCTGACCTGAGTTTTTACTTCGTCCAGCGGCTTGATCGCTTCGGCTTTGTGATCGGAAATACGCAGCACAAATGCGCGGTCGCCATCAACAGTGATGATGTCTGAGTTGCTGCCTGGCGTACCGTTCTGCCCGACCAGACCGCCATTGAAAATGGCATCGCTTACCGGTTTGAAATTCAGCTCTTCCGGCAGGTTATCGCGACCGAACCAGCCTGTCTGTACTGCTTTGGCACCAGCAGCCTGCTCAGCACCCGCCAGCGATTCGTTATCGTTGCTCGCTGCTTCGCTCACTTTCTGCTGCAGCGCGTACCATGCATCCAGCGCTTTTTCCTGTTTCACTTTCGCTGCCAGTTCGTCACGCACATCGTTCAACGGTTTCACCTGCGCAGGCTGGATATCATCCAGACGTGCAACCAAGTAACCCACAGACGATTTAATGACGCCAGACAGCTGGCCTTTATCTTTCAGACCGGCGTTCTTCAACTCTTCCGGCGTGGTAGCGTCTTCAAGCCAGCCCATATCACCGCCGTTACGGGCAGAGATGATATCTGCAGATTTCGCTTTTGCCAGGGTCGCAAAGTCGGCGCCTTTTTTCAGCTCATCCAGCACCGCTTTCGCTTCGTCTTCTGTTTTGGTCTGGATAATGCTGTAGCGATTACGCTGCGGCTGAGTGAACTGATCCTGATGCTGATCGTAATAAGCCTGGATTTGCTCGTCGGTGACGTTTTCCTGCATTGATGCAGCATCCAGCTTGATATAGCTTACGCGGAACTGCTCCGGCGATATAAAGCGGCTCTTGTTCTGATCGTAGTAGCTGGAAACTTCTTCATCGCTCGCGGTCTGCTTAGCCGCCAGCGCGTTGACATCAATCACCGCCTGGCGCACAACACGCTGTTGAGCGACCAGCGCAGCCAGCTCGTCAGTCTCACCTTTGAGCATGAAATCAGTACCGGCAACGGCGTTAATCAATTGCTGAGAGGTTAACTGGTTGCGCAGCGCCTGAGCATATTGATCAGTGCTCATCCCCATCTGGTTTACGATGGCGCTGAAGCGATTGTTATCGAATTTACCGTTAGCCTGAAATGCCTGAGTGGAGAAAATCGCTTTTTTCACCTGATCATCGCTAATACCGAGACCCAGATTTTTTGCGTACTGATCCAGTAAGGCTTCATCAATTAAGCGGTTGAGCACTTGCTGACGCACAGATTTCATGTAGTTTTCGTTAGCCGCCAGCTCAGAGAACTGATCGCCCAGCTGCTGCGCCATACGATTGCGCTCGCTATTCACCGCATTTTCAAACTGTGAACGGCCGATTTCCTGGCCATTAACCTTTGCGGCGTAATTATTGTTACCGCCAATCAGGTAGTTACCTACGCCAGTCAAAATGAATGACACGATAATCAAACCCAGAATGATCTTGAGCACGACGTGATTTGCCGCCGCGCGTAAATTGTCCATCATGGTGTAACAACACTCCGCTGTAGGTGACTGTAGATCTCAGGCAGCTCAAGTTGCCCGCTGCGTGTAAACGCGTATTTTGACAAGAAAACGGGGTAATTGTTAGCCCGCATTGTGTATTAACTCGCAGAAAGTGCGTTTGCACAAACAAAAAAGGCACATCTCGCGATGCGCCCTTGTAGTTTGCCGCTATCCCTTCAAAGGGAAGGCGATCAGTTTACTGCGTCTTTCAGTGCTTTGCCTGCGCGGAAACCAGGAACTTTAGCCGCAGCAATGGTGATTTCTTTGCCGGTCTGAGGGTTGCGGCCTGTACGGGCAGCACGCTCTTTAACTACAAAAGAGCCAAACCCTACCAGCGCTACGTCGTCCCCGGATTTCAAAGAATCAGTAACGGCAGCAATAAAAGCATCTAACACACGTCCAGCCGCAGCTTTAGAGATGTCAGCATCTGCGGCAATCTTGTCTACCAGTTGAGATTTATTCACTCTACTCTTCCTCTCTTTATAATTTATATCGCACCTGAATCCTTCACAGCGCGACCGCGCAGCAGTTATATCAGGCCTGTCATGCCCTTACAACACCAGTTGATGATGACACACCCAACCAGCAATCTAAATTAGCTATACAAAAAAAGGCTGGCAAGTCCGAAATCACTCACCAGCCTTGTTTTTATCAACGCACTTTGCGCAAGGTCACTATTTTGCCGTTACAACCTGCATACCAAAGGGTTCATTTTGCAGCGCAAGGCCAAGAACTTCTTCGATACGCTTAACCGGATGGATATCCAGATCGGCTACAACATTGTCCGGAATCTCTTCCAGATCGCGTTTGTTTTCGTAAGGAATCAGAACAGTCTTAATGCCCCCACGATGTGCCGCCAGCAGTTTTTCCTTCAGACCGCCAATCGGCAGAACCTGGCCGCGCAGGGTAATTTCCCCTGTCATCGCCACATCTGCACGAACCGGATTACCGGTCAGACAAGAAACCAGCGCGGTGCACATCGCAATACCAGCGCTCGGGCCATCTTTCGGCGTGGCGCCTTCCGGTACGTGAACGTGAATATCGCGTTTCTCATAGAAATCGCCGTTGATACCGAGTTTTTCCGCACGGGCACGCACAACCGTCAGCGCCGCCTGGATAGACTCCTGCATCACTTCCCCCAGAGAACCGGTGTAAGTCAGCTTGCCTTTGCCTGGTACACAGGCGGTTTCAATGGTCAGCAAGTCACCGCCCACTTCCGTCCATGCCAGCCCGGTGACCTGACCCACACGGTTTTCATCGTCCGCACGGCCATAATCAAAGCGCTGTACACCAAGGTAGTCATGCAGGTTTTCACCGTTGATTTCGATATGCTTCAGAGACGGATCCAGCAGCAGCTGTTTCACCGCTTTCCGGCACAGTTTCGAAATCTCACGCTCCAGACCACGCACACCCGCTTCACGCGTGTAGTAACGGATGATGCCGACAATAGCACTGTCATCAACCGTTAACTCGGTAGGTTTCAGTGCATTACGTTCAATTTGTTTGGTCAGCAGATGACGCTTGGCAATGTTCAGTTTTTCGTCTTCGGTGTAACCAGAAAGACGGATCACTTCCATACGATCCAACAGCGGCGCTGGAATATTCATGGAGTTGGATGTGGCGACGAACATGACGTCGCTGAGGTCGTAATCCACTTCCAGATAGTGATCGCTAAATGCCACGTTCTGTTCCGGATCCAGGACCTCCAGCAGTGCTGACGCAGGATCGCCGCGCATATCGGACGACATTTTGTCGATCTCATCGAGCAGGAACAGCGGGTTTTTAACGCCCACTTTCGCCATCTTCTGAATCAGTTTGCCCGGCATAGAACCGATGTAAGTACGGCGGTGACCGCGGATTTCCGCTTCATCGCGCACACCACCCAGCGCCATACGAATGTATTTGCGCCCGGTCGCCTTCGCAATGGACTGGCCCAAAGAGGTTTTACCTACCCCTGGCGGTCCCACCAGGCACAGAATCGGGCCTTTCAGTTTGTTCATACGGCTTTGAACCGCAAGATACTCAAGGATACGGTCTTTGACACGCTCGAGGCCGTAGTGGTCGGTATCAAGGATTTCCTGCGCCTGGCGCAGATCTTTTTTGACCTTGCTACGCGCGTTCCACGGTACCTGCACCATCCATTCGATATAGCCGCGCACCACGGTTGCTTCCGCAGACATCGGCGACATCATTTTCAGCTTTTGCAGTTCAGATTCGGCTTTCTCTTTCGCCTCTTTCGGCATTTTCGAGGCGTCGATTTTACGCTTCAGCGCTTCGTTTTCGTCCGGCGCGTCATCCATTTCGCCCAGCTCTTTCTGAATGGCTTTCATCTGTTCATTCAGATAGTACTCGCGCTGGGATTTCTCCATCTGCTTTTTCACGCGATTGCGGATGCGTTTTTCAACCTGCAGCAGATCGATTTCAGACTCCATCATCGCCATCAGATATTCCAGACGTTCGTTGACGTCGGACATCTCAAGCACAGACTGCTTATCCGCCAGTTTCAGCGGCATGTGCGCAGCGATGGTGTCAGCCAGACGCGCAGGATCGTCGATGCTATTGAGCGACGTCAGCACTTCTGGCGGGATTTTTTTGTTGAGCTTGATATAGCCTTCAAACTGGCTGATCGCCGTGCGCACCAGCACTTCCTGCTCGCGCTCATCGATAGCCGGCGAGTCAAGGTATTCTGCTTTCGCTGAGAAGTGCTCACCATCGTCGGCAAGCGTGGTAATGCGCGCGCGCTGAAGCCCCTCGACCAGCACTTTTACCGTGCCATCGGGCAGTTTCAACATTTGCAAAATAGACGCCACGGTCCCGACGGTGAAAAGATCGTTTACACCCGGCTCATCCGTTGAGGCTTCCTTCTGTGCAACCAGCATGATTTTTTTATCATGGTCCATGGCCGCTTCCAGACAACGGATAGATTTTTCCCGTCCCACAAATAACGGAATGACCATGTGCGGATAAACCACCACATCGCGCAACGGCAATACGGGGATTTCAATGCGTTCAGAACGCTCAGGATTCATAGAGCTCTCTCTTAGTTTAAAGTCCGCCAGGTAATCAGGTGACGTGACTGTGCAACACGCACCATTAACATGTAAAGCAGTATATGGGGATGTTTCCCACACATTCAACGCTGTGTTTACGGAAAAATAAAAGGGGAGATAAAATCCCCCCTTTTCGATTAACTGATTGTAAGATTTGGTTAATTATTCGCCAGACGCCTGCTGGGCTTCCGGCTTGCCATAAATCAGCAAAGGTTTGGTTTGCTCCGCGATTACCGACTCATCAATTACCACTTTCTCAACATCTTCGAGTGACGGCAGATCATACATGGTGTCCAGCAAAGCGGCTTCAACGATAGAACGCAGACCACGCGCACCGGTTTTACGCACCATTGCTTTCTTAGCAATAGCGTCAAGCGCTTCGTCACGGAATTCGAGATCCACGCCTTCCAGGTTAAACAGCGCCTGATACTGCTTAGTCAGTGCGTTTTTAGGCTCTTTCAGAATCTGAATCAGCGCTTCTTCGCTCAACTCGCTCAACGTTGCCACTACCGGCAGACGCCCGATGAATTCAGGAATCAGACCGAATTTGATCAAATCTTCCGGTTCAACCTGCGCCAGCAGTTCGCCTTCGTTGGCTTTTTCAGCTTTTCCTTTCACTGTTGCGCCAAAACCAATGCCGGAGCCTGTTTCAACACGGTGAGAAATCACCTTATCTAGCCCTGCGAATGCACCACCACAGATAAACAGGATTTTAGAGGTATCGACCTGTAAAAACTCCTGCTGCGGGTGCTTACGTCCACCCTGCGGCGGAACAGCAGCCACGGTGCCTTCGATCAGCTTCAGCAGCGCCTGCTGTACACCTTCACCGGAAACGTCACGGGTAATCGACGGGTTATCAGACTTACGCGAAATCTTGTCAATTTCGTCAATGTAGACAATCCCGCGCTGCGCTTTCTGCACGTCGTAGTCACACTTCTGCAGCAGTTTCTGGATGATGTTTTCTACGTCTTCACCCACGTAACCTGCTTCGGTCAACGTCGTGGCATCGGCCATAGTGAACGGGACATCCAACAGACGCGCCAGCGTTTCTGCCAGCAACGTTTTACCAGAACCAGTCGGCCCGATAAGCAGGATGTTACTTTTACCCAGTTCAACGCCGTTGCTGGTGTCGCCATTACGCAGACGTTTGTAGTGGTTATATACCGCGACTGCCAGCACTTTTTTCGCCTGCTCCTGACCGATTACATAATCATCAAGATGGTGGCGAATTTCATGCGGAGTCGGCAGCGCGCTACGCTCGCGATGCGGCGCAACTTCTTTAATCTCTTCGCGAATAATGTCGTTACACAGATCCACACATTCGTCGCAGATATACACGGATGGCCCGGCGATCAGCTTACGCACTTCATGCTGGCTTTTGCCGCAAAAAGAGCAGTACAACAGTTTGCCCGAACCATCTTTGCGTTTATCTGTCATGAGTCAAAACCTCTTATCTGTTCTTTGTGCCGCACATGACGACGCATATGCCATTCCAGGCGCAAAACGTTACTCAAGCGTGTGCCGCTTGTACCCAATAGTATAGCGGCACCTGGAGCCTGAGCTTAGTTACGATGGGTTAAAATTGAATCAACCAGCCCGTATTCAACCGCCTCTTGCGCAGCAAGGAAGCGGTCACGTTCAGTATCGCGTTCAATTTGTTCTAAAGATTGACCCGTATGATGCGCCATAAGTTCATTCATGCGCCCTTTCACTTTCAGAATCTCACGCGCGTGAATTTCAATATCCGTCGCCTGGCCCTGATAGCCGCCCAGCGGCTGGTGAATCATCACACGTGAATTTGGCAGGCAGAAACGCTTGCCCTTTGCACCCGCCGTCAGCAGGAATGCGCCCATTGACGCAGCCTGGCCCATACAAATCGTGCTGACGTCCGGCTTAATAAATTGCATGGTGTCATAAATTGACATCCCTGCGGTAATTACCCCGCCAGGCGAGTTAATGTACAGGTAAATGTCTTTTTCCGGGTTTTCCGCTTCCAGAAACAGCATTTGCGCCACAATCAGGTTCGCCATGTGGTCTTCAACCTGACCAGTCAGAAAAATTACGCGTTCCTTGAGAAGACGGGAGTAGATATCGAAAGAGCGCTCACCGCGTGAGGTCTGTTCAATAACCATTGGCACCAGAGCCATATGGGGTGCAAAGTTGTCTCGTTCGCCGCTGTATGACATTTCCGTCTCCTGGATAAAAAATTAACAAACCTGCTGTACTGATTGTACTTGAGTGAGTGGGGTCTGACTACGACGCCTCACGGACGGATTATCAGCCAGAGTCTTTACTGTCGCTATTCCCTTAGTGGGGATGACATTACCTGATTTCAAGCATAACAATCTTTTGCTGTTACGCTAACACTGAAACGCCCTTTTAGCACAGATCTGATAGTCCTGATGCGATAAAAAAAGCCCGTCACCAGCAAGCAGGTGACGGGCTTATTACTTTTAGCTATCGCAGAAGTCGATTAAGCCTGTTGGTTCATCAGTTCGTTAAAGGAAGTGGCTTTCTCAGTCACTTTCGCTTTTTCCAGAACCGCTTCAACCGCTTGTTCTTCCAGCGCAACATTACGCATGTTTTCCATCAGCTCTTTGTTTTTGCTGTAGAATTCGATCACTTCTTTCGGATCTTCATACGCAGATGCCATCTCTTCGATCAGGCCTTTAACGCGCTCTTCGTCAGCTTTCAGCTCGTGGGTACGAATGACTTCTCCCAGCAGCAGGCCAACAACAACACGGCGTTTAGCCTGCTCTTCGAACAACTCGCGCGGCAGTTCCAGAGCTTGTTTCTCGTTGCCACCGAAACGCTGTGCAGCCTGACGGCGCAGAACGTCGATTTCGCTGTCGATCAGTGCAGCCGGAACGTCAATTTCGTTCGCTTTCACCAAGCCTTCAATCGCCTGAGATTTAACACGGTTACGCACCGCGCCTTTCAGCTCGCGATCCATGTTTTTGCGTACTTCAGCGCGCAGACCCGCAACGGAGCCATCTTCAACGCCAAAGCGTTTGATGAACTCTTCGGTCAGTTCCGGCAGCTCACGCTCTTCAACTTTTTTCAGGTTAATGACGAATTTCGCCGCTTTACCTTTCAGGTTTTCTGCGTGGTACTCTTCCGGGAAGGTCACGTCGATGGTGAACTCTTCGCCCGATTTGTGGCCTTTAATACCGTCTTCAAAGCCCGGGATCATACGACCCTGACCCATTGCCAGTACGAAATCAGTGGCTTTACCGCCTTCGAATTCTTCGCCATCAACGGAACCGGCGAAATCAACGGTCACGCGATCTTCAGCGTCAACAGCACCATCTTTGTCTTTCCAGGTCGCCTGCTGCTTACGCAGAGTTTCCAGCATGGTGTCCACGTCAGCATCGGTCACTTCAACAACCGGTTTTTCAACTTCGATGGTATCCAGCGCTTTCAGCTCAACTTCCGGATACACTTCGAACTCTACAGAGTAGGTGAAGTCTTCGCCCAGTTTGTATTCGCCCGGAACATAGTTCGGTGCGCCAGCTGGGTTGATTTTTTCCTGAATGATCGCATCGATAAAGTTGCGGCTCATCAGATCGCCCAGTACGTCCTGGCGAACAGAAGCGCCATAACGCTGAGCAACAACGGTCATCGGTACTTTACCCTTACGGAAGCCGTCAATACGCACTTTCTTCGCTACGTTGACCAGCTCGCTCTTCACAGCGGTCTCGATGCTGTCAGCAGCGATTGTAATCGTTACACGGCGCCCAAGGCCCTGAGTGGTTTCAACTGAAACTTGCATCTTGTTACCTCAAAAAATCACAGTGCTCGGTCAACTCTACTCTGCGAAGCAAACCGTTTCGCTTGCAGAACCGGGATGTTCTCTCAAATCAGATATACATTCCCTGTCGTCAGAATCATCCCGAAGACATTCCGAAAAATAAGACGCAGCATTATAGCGGCATCACAGATATGAGTCGAGAACGGGAATGTCGCAATGGTGCGTCATTTTTCACACTTCTGAAGCAATTTCGCTCAAAAAACTGCGTTTCTCGCTCAAAATTCAGACAAAACAAAACGGCCCGTAGGCCGTTTTTACATAATCTGCATGCAACATACTGGAAAAGTTTGGGCAGTTGCAACCAGGTTTTCTACGCGATGCTTCCGGCACCGCGACAGGCTGGCGAGGTCAACAGGGTATCCTGCAAACCTTCCCACTCCTTAAGTGTGTAAGTATGCAAAGCCAGTGCATGAATCGTCGAAGACAGCTCATCTGCCAACGTGCCGTAGATCATGCGATGACGGTTAAGAAAACGCTCTCCAGTAAAGCGGTCGCTTACCAGTACAACTTTGAAGTGACTTTCAGAACCTGCGGGGACATTGTGACGATAACTCTCGTCAACAACCTCGAGAATGAGGGGCTCAAACGCCGCCTTCAACTTTGCTTCTATTTGTTCACGCATCATCATGATATTACACCTCCGACAACGCTGAGATGCCAGCCATCTCTTTAAATGTTAGCCGCTTTTACCGTCTCTATAACAATAAAACAACAAAAATTAGCGTTCGTCCTATTTTTCCGCGCAAGGGGATGAACTCTACTGAAAGCAGCTTTTTTTGCGTGGCATCACCCATAAAAAGGTTTTTGACGACAAAAAAGCACAAGACGATGAATTTCCATGCATTGAGGACTTCCTCTTAACAGCGGCAATGTTATGATGGCGAGAATTTTCCCCCAGAAGCTTAGATCCTTGAGAGCCTGAACATGTTTAAAAAACTACTCTTTCCGTTGGTCGCTTTATTTATGCTGGCCGGGTGCGCAACCCCGCCGACAACGCTTGATGTCACCCCAAAAATTACTCTGCCGCAGCAGGATCCTAGCTTGATGGGTGTCACCGTGAGTATCAACGGTGCCGATCAGCGCCCGGATCAAGCGCTGGCCAAAGTAACGCGCGATAACCAGCTTGTCACACTGACAGCATCACGCGACTTGCGTTTCCTGCTGCAAGAAGTGCTGGAAAAACAGATGACCGCGCGCGGTTACATGATTGGGCCGAACGGTGCGGTAAACCTGCAGATTATTGTTAACCAGCTGTATGCCGATGTCTCTCAGGGCAACGTCCGCTACAACATCGCGACCAAAGCGGATATCGCGATCATCGCGACTGCCGCGAATGGCAACAAGATGACCAAAAACTACCGTGCAAGCTATAACGTCGAAGGCGCGTTCCAGGCCAGCAACGACAAGATTGCCGGTGCGGTTAACAGCGTGTTGACTGATACCATTGCTGACATGTCTCAGGACACCAGCATTCACGACTTTATCAAGCAAAACGCCCGTTAATTTTTTCTGGCCCGGTTTTCCGGGCCAGTTTTTAACTCATGTCCAGTCACTACTTACGCATATTCACCCAGCCGAAATCAGCCATCCTGCTGATTCTGGGTTTCGCTTCCGGTTTGCCTCTTGCCCTGACCAGCGGCACACTTCAGGCATGGATGACCGTTGAAAACATCGATTTAAAAACCATCGGTTTCTTTTCTCTGGTCGGCCAGGCTTACGTCTTTAAATTTCTGTGGTCACCAGTGATGGATCGCTACACACCGCCTTTACTCGGGCGTCGTCGCGGCTGGCTGCTCCTTACGCAAATTCTGTTGCTGGTGTCGATTGCCGCAATGGGTTTCCTCGATCCAGCCAACCATTTACGCTGGATGGCGGCGCTGGCTGTGCTTATCGCCTTCTGCTCTGCGTCTCAGGATATTGTCTTCGACGCATGGAAAACGGATGTGTTGCCGCTTGAAGAGCGCGGCGCAGGTGCGGCAATAAGCGTGCTGGGCTATCGGCTTGGAATGTTGGTTTCCGGGGGACTGGCATTATGGCTGGCGGATCGCTGGCTCGGCTGGCAAGGGATGTACGGGTTAATGGCCGTGCTACTGGTCCCGTGCATTATCGCTACCCTGCTCGCACCGGAGCCAGAGGATGTGATTCCGGTGCCGAAAACGCTGGAACGCGCCGTTGTCGAGCCGCTGCGTGATTTCTTCGGGCGCAACAACGCCTGGCTTATCCTTCTATTAATAGTGCTGTACAAACTGGGCGATGCGTTCGCCATGAGCCTGACAACAACATTTCTCATCCGCGGCGTTGGTTTTGACGCCGGAGAAGTCGGCGTAGTGAACAAAACCCTGGGGCTTATCGCCACGATTATCGGCGCGTTATTTGGTGGCGTACTGATGCAACGGTTATCCCTGTTCCGTGCGCTGTTCATTTTTGGCGTACTACAGGCCATTTCCAATGCCGGTTACTGGCTGCTATCGATTACGGCGAAAAGCATTTTTACGATGGGTTCAGCCGTCTTTTTAGAAAACCTGTGTGGCGGCATGGGGACTGCGGCGTTTGTTGCGCTATTAATGACGCTCTGCAACAAATCCTTCTCCGCAACGCAGTTTGCTTTGCTCTCGGCGCTGTCGGCAGTTGGACGCGTCTATGTCGGCCCGCTGGCTGGCTGGTTTGTTGAAAGTTACAGTTGGTCGACGTTCTATCTCTTTTCGATTGTGGCCGCGCTTCCCGGTCTGGTATTGCTGGTATTGTGCAAAAAAACGCTGGCATTTACGCAACAGAGTGAACGTTTTCTCTGCAGAACGGAATACGCTGCGGCGTACCGGCTGGCACTGCGCATACTGAGCGCCGGTTGCGTACTGGTAGGGTGCTGGTTGCTGGTGCTAATGATTAACGTTACAGGATTTGCCGACTGGTCTTTCGGCACAACGCTTCTGGAATGGGGCGCGCTGTTAGCGATTATCGGCATTGTGTTTGGCGGTGTGTTGGATCTACTGGCGCTACGTAAAACAGAGTTACTATGACGTGATAAACAAGCGCCTGCGGGTGCTTGTTTTTGTCTTCGAAAGCCTCAAAACGTTAAAAAAAAGTAAAGAGACAAAAAAATCTCTGGAGAATATATTTACTGGCTATTTCCCTATTAAAATCAGAGAATCAAAAAATAAAAACGGCCCAAAACAATTCACCTCAGTTATTATTATGCTCAATAAATAAACACCACATCTTTTAAGCAAATCACCTAATTCAAACTGAACAAATAAAAAATCTTAATTGTTTTGTGCCTTATAAATTAAAGGCTACTCTTTAACGATTCAGCACGGTTATTAATTGTTGGGTTTCAAGTTCGTTCCAATAATGTTCAATATTTGCTGGATATTTGTTAAATAAATGTATATTTAACTGATTGGTTATACCAATTTACCCCCAACACTGATTGTGATGTAATTTTTCCGTTATAATCTCACTCTCTGGCAGTGCGAATCGCTTTTTTTACAGATTGTTGCATCCGATGTGACATAAACGGCAAAAGCCAGTAACACCTTACTGACACAGAGCCAATCATGTTTACAGTAACGTAACCTTTCCGTAAAATGCCCGCACACTTTAAGCGCCACCAGATCCCGTGGAATTGAGGTCGTTAAATGAGACTCAGGAAATACAATAAAAGTTTGGGATGGTTGTCATTAATCGCTGGTACTGTTTTACTCAGTGGCTGCGATTCTGCACTTCTTGACCCCAAAGGACAGATTGGACTGGAGCAACGTTCGCTGATACTGACGGCTTTTGGCCTGATGTTGATTGTCGTTATTCCCGCCATCTTGATGGCCGTTGGTTTCGCCTGGAAGTATCGTGCGAGCAATAAAGATGCGAAGTATAGCCCTAACTGGTCACACTCCAATAAAGTGGAAGCTGTGGTCTGGACGGTGCCAATTCTGATCATCCTGTTCCTTGCCGTATTGACATGGAAAACCACCCACGCGCTTGAACCAAGCAAACCATTAGCCCATGACGAACAACCGATCACCATTGAAGTTGTTTCTATGGACTGGAAATGGTTCTTCATCTATCCGGAGCAAGGCATTGCTACCGTGAACGAAATCGCCTTCCCGGCTAACGTTCCGGTTCAGTTCAAAGTCACCTCCAACTCCGTGATGAACTCGTTCTTTATCCCGAAACTGGGTAGCCAGATTTATGCGATGGCCGGTATGCAGACCAACTTGCATCTGATCGCCAACGAAGCTGGCACCTACGATGGTATCTCCGCAAGCTACAGCGGCCCGGGCTTCTCGGGTATGAAGTTTAAAGCAATTGCTACGCCGGACCGTGCCGCATTCGACCAGTGGGTCGCAAAAGCGAAACAAGCTTCGAATACCCTGCCGGATATGGCCGCGTATGACAAACTTGCTGCGCCAAGCGAATACAACAAGGTTGAATACTTCTCCAGCGTGAAACCCGATTTGTTTAAAGACGTTATCAACAAATTTATGGGCCACGGCATGAGCATGGACATGAACCAACCGAAGGGCGAGCATAGCGAGCACAAAGGTATGGAAGGCATGGACATGAGCCACGCGGAAACCTCTCACTAAGGGGTCGAGGAAGAAACGATGTTCGGAAAATTGACACTGGATGCAGTCCCCTACCATGAACCCATTATTGTGGTTACGGTGGCTGCGATTATCATCGGTGGCCTGGCATTACTGGCCCTGATTACTTACTTCGGTAAGTGGAACTACTTGTGGAAAGAGTGGCTGACTTCGGTTGACCACAAAAAACTCGGCATCATGTACTGCATCGTCGGTATCGTGATGCTGATTCGTGGCTTTGCTGACGCCATTATGATGCGTAGCCAGCAAGCACTCGCCTCGGCGGGTGAAGCAGGCTTCCTGCCACCGCACCACTACGACCAGATCTTCACTGCCCACGGCGTGATCATGATCTTCTTCGTAGCGATGCCGCTGGTTATCGGTCTGATGAACGTGGTAATCCCACTGCAGATCGGCGCTCGTGATGTGGCGTTCCCGTTCCTGAACAACCTGAGCTTCTGGTTCACGGTTGTCGGTGTGATCCTGGTTAACCTGTCTCTCGGCGTGGGTGAATTCGCGCAGACTGGCTGGCTGGCTTATCCGCCGCTATCGGGAATCGAGTACAGCCCTGGCGTAGGTGTCGATTACTGGATCTGGGCACTTCAGCTCTCCGGTATCGGTACGACGCTGACCGGTATCAACTTCTTCGTGACCATTCTGAAGATGCGTGCGCCGGGCATGACCATGTTCAAGATGCCAGTATTTACCTGGGCATCACTGTGCGCCAACGTGCTGATTATCGCGTCGTTCCCGATCCTGACTGTCACCGTCGCGTTGCTGACCCTGGACCGCTATCTGGGTACCCATTTCTTCACCAACGAAATGGGCGGCAACATGATGATGTACATCAACTTGATCTGGGCCTGGGGCCATCCGGAAGTGTACATCCTGGTTCTGCCGGTGTTCGGTGTGTTCTCGGAAGTCGCCGCGACCTTCTCGCGTAAACGCCTGTTCGGTTACACCTCGCTGGTTTGGGCGACTGTGTGTATTACCGTGCTGTCGTTTATCGTTTGGTTGCACCACTTCTTCACCATGGGTGCAGGCGCGAACGTTAACGCCTTCTTCGGTATCGCCACCATGATTATCGCCATCCCAACCGGGGTGAAGATCTTCAACTGGCTGTTCACCATGTACCAGGGCCGTATCGTGTTCCATTCAGCAATGATGTGGACCATCGGCTTTATCGTGACCTTCTCTGTGGGCGGTATGACCGGCGTACTGCTGGCGGTACCGGGCGCTGACTTTGTGCTGCACAACAGTCTGTTCCTGATTGCTCACTTCCATAACGTCATCATCGGCGGTGTGGTATTTGGTTGCTTTGCTGGTATCACTTACTGGTGGCCGAAAGCGTTTGGTTTCACCCTGAATGAAACCTGGGGTAAACGCGCCTTCTGGTTCTGGATTATCGGCTTCTTCGTGGCATTTATGCCGCTGTATGTGCTGGGCTTTATGGGTATGACCCGTCGTCTGAGCCAGCAGATCGATCCGCAGTTCCACACCATGCTGGTGGTTGCCGCTTGCGGCGCTGCGCTGATTGCCTGCGGTATTCTGTGTCAGCTGATTCAGTACTACGTCTCTATCCGCGACCGTCACCTCAATCGTGATCTGACCGGTGACCCGTGGGGTGGCCGTACGCTGGAGTGGGCAACCTCTTCTCCGCCGCCGTTCTACAACTTCGCTTTAGTGCCACACGTTCATGAACGTGATGCATTCTGGGAAATGAAAGAAAAAGGCGAAGCGTACAAGCAGCCCGAGCATTATGAAGAAATTCATATGCCGAAAAACAGCGCTGCGGGCATTGTTATTGCCGCTTTCGCAACGGTGTTTGGCTTTGCCATGATCTGGCACATCTGGTGGATGGCGATCGTCGGTTTCGCCGGCATCGTAATTAGCTGGATTGTGAAGAGCTTTGACGAGGACGTGGATTACTACGTACCGGTTGCAGAAGTCGAAAAACTGGAAAATCAGCATTTCGATGAGATCAAAAAGGCAGGGCTGAAAAATGGCAACTGATACTCTGACGACTGCGAACGCCCACGCGCACGAACATGGGCACCATGATTCAGGACCGACGAAAGTCTTCGGTTTCTGGATCTACCTGATGAGCGACTGCATTCTGTTCTCGATCCTGTTCGCGACCTATGCCGTGTTAGTGAATAACACGGCGGGTGGCCCGTCGGGTAAAGACATCTTTGAACTGCCGTTCGTTCTGGTGGAAACCGCCCTGCTGCTGTTCAGCTCCATCACCTATGGCATGGCGGCGATCGCCATGTATAAGAACAACAAAAGCCAGGTCGTTTCCTGGCTGGCGTTGACCTGGCTGTTCGGCGCAGGCTTCATCGGGATGGAACTCTATGAATTCCATCACCTGATCGTTGAAGGTATGGGGCCGGATCGCAGTGGCTTCCTGTCAGCGTTCTTTGCGCTGGTTGGCACCCACGGTCTGCACGTGACCTCGGGTCTGATCTGGATGGCAGTGCTGATGTTCCAGATTTCCCGCCGCGGCCTGACCAGTACAAACCGTACACGTATCCTGTGCCTGAGCCTGTTCTGGCACTTCCTGGACGTGGTATGGATTTGTGTATTCTCAGTCGTTTATCTGATGGGGGCGATGTAATGAGTCATTCAACCGATCATGGCGCTTCCCACGGTAGCGTAAAAACCTACATGACAGGTTTTATCCTGTCGATCATCCTGACGGTGATCCCGTTCTGGATGGTGATGAGCGGTACTGCGTCCCACGTTGCGATTCTTGGCACTGTGCTGGTGACAGCGGTGGTACAGATTCTGGTGCATCTGGTGTGCTTCCTGCATATGAACACCAAATCTGATGAGGGCTGGAACCTGACGGCCTTCGTCTTTACTGTGCTGATCATCGCGATCGTGGTGGTAGGTTCCATCTGGATTATGTGGAACCTCAACTACAACATGATGGTTCGATAAGAGCGGCGAAGTATGTTTAAGCAATACCTGCAAGTCACGAAACCGGGCATTATTTTTGGCAACTTGATCTCCGTGATCGGGGGATTCCTGCTGGCCTCTAAAGGCCACATCGATTATCCCCTGTTCATCTACACGCTGATTGGTGTGTCGCTGGTCGTCGCCTCTGGTTGTGTATTTAACAACTACATCGACCGTGACATCGATAAAAAGATGGAACGGACGAAAAACAGGGTGCTGGTCAGAGGGCTGATCTCGCCAAAAGTGTCGCTGGTTTACGCCGCCTTGTTGGGTATTGCTGGCTTCATGCTGCTGTGGTTTGGTGCCAACCCGCTGGCCTGCTGGCTCGGGGTAATGGGGTTTGTTGTGTATGTGGGCGTCTACAGCCTGTATATGAAACGCCACTCCGTTTACGGTACGCTGATTGGTTCACTCTCCGGCGCTGCGCCACCGGTGATTGGCTACTGCGCCGTCACCAACGAGTTCGACAGCGGCGCGGCGATTCTGCTGGCGATTTTCAGCCTGTGGCAGATGCCTCATTCGTATGCCATCGCGATTTTCCGTTTTAAGGATTATCAGGCAGCGAACATCCCGGTGCTGCCGGTGGTGAAAGGCATTTCCGTGGCGAAAAACCATATCACGCTCTATATCCTGGCGTTCGCTATCGCCACTTTGATGCTGTCGCTTGGCGGCTACGCCGGTTACAAATACCTGGTGGTTGCCGCCGCGGTAAGTCTCTGGTGGTTAGGCATGGCGCTGCGTGGATATAAAGTTGAGGATGACAGGGTGTGGGCGCGCAAACTGTTCGTCTTCTCCATTGTCGCTATCACCTCGCTCAGCGTGATGATGTCGGTCGATTTTATGGTGCCGGATTCCCATAATCTGTTGACCTACGTCTGGTGATCCAAACCGCCATTCTAAAGGGTGCTACGGCACCCTTTTTTCATGCCCAAACTCCACGATTTACAGGTAATATTTGTTAATTAACCTGTTATTTACCCCGCCCTGCCCCCGCACTACACTATGTCCGGTTTTCAAATTGAGGTGGTAATGAACGATTATAAAATGACACCAGGCGAGTTGCGCGCCACCTGGGGTTTAGGGACTGTATTCTCACTGCGCATGCTTGGCATGTTTATGGTCCTGCCCGTTCTGACCACTTACGGTATGGCGCTGCAGGGTGCCAGTGAAGCACTGATCGGTCTGGCGATTGGTATTTATGGCCTCGCACAGGCCGTGTTTCAAATTCCCTTTGGCTTGCTTTCTGACCGTATCGGCCGCAAGCCTCTTATCGTCGGTGGGTTAGCGATTTTTGTCGCCGGTAGCGTGATTGCCGCGCTTTCCGATTCTATCTGGGGCATTATTCTTGGCCGCGCGTTGCAAGGCTCCGGCGCCATCGCCGCCGCCGTCATGGCGCTTCTCTCCGATCTCACCCGCGAACAGAACCGCACCAAAGCGATGGCCTTTATCGGTGTCAGCTTTGGCGTCACCTTCGCTATTGCCATGGTGCTCGGCCCGATTATCACGCACCAGTTGGGTTTACATGCGCTGTTCTGGATGATTGCCGGGCTGGCAACTGTCGGCATTGCGTTAACCGTGTGGGTCGTGCCAGACAGCCAGCGACACGTGCGTAACCGCGAATCCGGCATGGTGAAAGACTGTTTCCAGATGGTGATGGTCAACCCGAAACTGCTGAAGCTCAACTTTGGCATTATGTGCCTGCATATCCTGCTGATGTCGACATTCGTGGCCCTGCCTGGGCAACTTGAAGCCGCCGGTTTCCTCGCGCCGAATCACTGGAAAATCTACCTTGTCACCATGCTTATCTCTTTCGTTTCTGTGGTGCCGTTTATTATCTACGCCGAAGTGAAACGCCGCATGAAGCGCGTTTTCGTGTTCTGCGTGGCGCTGCTGCTGATTGCTGAAATCGTGTTGTGGGGCGCGGGGCCGCATTTCTGGGAAATCGTCATTGGCGTACAGATCTTTTTCCTCGCCTTTAACCTGATGGAAGCGTTATTGCCGTCGTTAATCAGCAAAGAAGCACCTGCGGGTTATAAAGGCACGGCGATGGGCATTTACTCCACCAGCCAGTTTATCGGCGTGGCAATTGGCGGTGCGCTCGGCGGCTGGGTAGATGGCCTGTTTGACTCGCAAACAGTCTTTCTTGCCGGCGCATTGCTGGCGATGGTTTGGCTGCTTGTCGCGGGCACCATGCAGGAACCGCCCTATGTCAGCAGTTTACGCATCGCGATCCCGGAAAATGTCACCATCAATGAAGCGCTGCAGCAGCGTTTACTGGCAAAAGAAGGCGTGAGTGAAGTGTTGGTGGTTGCTGAGGAGCGCAGCGCTTACGTCAAAATCGACAGTAAAGTGACCAACCGTTTTGACGTCGAACAAGCGATAGCAGGTTAAGTTCGCGATTCTGCTCTCTCCCTACCAGGGAGAGAGCGCACGCATTAATCGCGGAAGTTTTTGAACTGGAACGGCTGACCAAGATTACCGCCGCGCACCAGCGCCATGACGGACTGCAAGTCATCACGGGATTTCCCGGTCACACGAATCTCTTCGCCCTGAATCTGCGCCTGCACTTTCAGCTTGCTGTCTTTAATCAGCTTGATGATTTTTTTCGCCGTTGCCGCATCAATGCCCTGTTTCAGCTTTGCTTCCACAAACCAGGTCTTGCCGCTGTGAACAAACTCTTCCGGTACGTCCAGAGACGCCCCTTCAATGCCGCGTTTCAGCAATTTAGCGCGTAAAATATCCAGCAGTTGGTTAACCTGGAAATCGGATTCGCTCAAAACCTTAATGGTCTGTTTCTCTTCGTTCAGTTCAAACGTGGCTTCAACGTTGCGAAAATCAAAACGAGTCCCTACTTCACGGGTCGCATTCTCAACGCCGTTTTGCACTTCACGCATTTCAACTTCGGAAACGATATCGAAAGATGGCATCTTTTCTTCTCCCTCTGCATTTGTTGCGTTGCATAATACCCGCAACGAGGCATAACTCAACTTGTAATACGGGAAGCTTAGCCGACAGCGCTATAATGGTGAAAGCAACACCTGGCGACGTTGCAGGTGAGGAGGATAAATGAGAATTACCGTACTCGGATGCGGTGCTTTAGGGCAAGTGTGGTTAACCGCGTTGTGTAAAAAGGGACATGAAGTACAGGGTTGGTTGCGCTTTCCACAGCCATTTTGCAGTGTGAATGTCGTTGATGAAGACGGCTCAATATTTAACGAATCCCTGACGGCCAACGATCCTGAATTCCTGGCGCGTAGCGATTTATTGCTGGTGACGTTAAAAGCGTGGCAAGTTTCCGACGCGGTGAAAGGGCTGGCGGCAACACTCTCGCCTTCCACACCCGTATTGCTGCTGCACAACGGCATGGGCACCGTCGAAGAGCTGAAAGCGCTGGCGAATCCTTTACTGATTGGTACCACGACTCACGCTGCGCGCCGCGATGGCAACGTTATTGTGCATGTTGCCAGCGGCACCACGCACATTGGCCCGGCGCGGCAACAAGATGGCGAGTTCAGCTATCTGGCCGACATCCTGCAAGATGTGCTGCCGGACGTTGCCTGGCATAACACGATTCGTCCGGCGCTGTGGCGTAAGCTGGCAGTGAATTGCGTCATCAACCCGTTAACCGCGCTGCATGACTGTAAAAATGGCGATCTGCGTGCTTTCCCGGAGGAGATCCAAAAGGTCACGCATGAGGTTGCAGCCGTGATTGAACGCGAAGGCCACCATATCTCTGCCGATGATTTGCTGAGCTACGTGAATCAGATTATTGAAAACACGGCAGAAAATATCTCATCTATGCTGCAAGACGTACGCGCGATGCGCCATACCGAGTGCGATTATATTACGGGTTACCTGCTCAGACGCGCCCGCGCGCACGGTATCGCAGTGCCGGAAAACGCCCGTCTGTATGAAATGATTAAACGTAAGGAGAGTGAGTATGAGCGCATCAGCTCTGATATGTCTCGCCCTTGGTAGTGAAGAGACCGAAGCCGTCACCACTATCGATCTGCTGGTTCGTGGCGGAATTGCCGTCACTACCGCTAGTGTCGCTAGCGATGGCAACCTGGTCATTACCTGCTCACGCGGCGTAAAACTGCTGGCGGATGCGCCGTTAGTTGAAGTAGCAGATGGCGATTACGACGTGATTGTGCTGCCCGGCGGCCTGAAAGGGGCGGAATATTTTCGCGATAGTCCGTTACTGGTGGAAACGGTGCGCCAGTTTCACCTCTCGGGTCGTATTGTTGCTGCAATTTGCGCGGCGGCGGGCACCGTGCTGGTGCCGCATGAGATTTTCCCGCTGGGCAACATGACCGGCTTTCCCGGTCTGAAAGAGACCATTCCCGCCGAACAGTGGCAGGATAAACGCGTCGTGTGGGATCCGCGCGTCAATCTACTCACCAGCCAGGGGCCAGGCACCGCCATCGATTTTGGTCTGAAGATTATTGACCTGCTGGTGGGGCGAGAAAAAGCGCACGAAGTAGCGTCACAGCTGGTGATGGCTGCCGGAATTTATAACTACTACGAAGCCTGAATAAACATCCGCCTTCCAGAGAAGGCGGCATTGATCCTGCCTTTGAAGAGCGCGTCCCCCACCTTAAAAATACGTATCTACCCGTCCGGTAAGATTGAAATCCAAAGATAATATGGCGCGCTCGCTCAACGTGTCTGCGTGTCGTGGTTTTCCGTTAGCAATAAAAAAGCCCGGTGGCGCTTACGCGTACCGGGCCTTCAGTGTGAACAACATCGCTGACAAGAGACAGAGCTCGCCCGCATTTTTTACGGGCGGTAAACCTTCACATTGGCAAAGCCCTGCTCGCGCAAATAGAGCGCCTGCAGACGGCTCATCACACCGCGCTCGCACCACAGCAACCAGTTTTTGCTCTGATCGAGGTCGCCAAACTTCGTACTCAGTTTATAGAACGGCAGCGAAACCACGTCGATCCCTTCCAGCTTCAGCGGCTTATCATCCTGTTCATCAATAGAGCGGATATCCAGGATCACATCGTTCGGGCCAAAACCGGTTACCGTTTCGACTTCAACAACCGTTTCCTGCGTCTGCTGGGCAATTTCACGGATATCGATATTGCTCGCTTCAGCGACCACTTTTTCAAGGATGGAGAAGTCGAAATGCTCTTCCTCCGCTTCGATCTTCGCTTTTACCGCTTTGACAGTTGGGCTTTTCGAGATCACACCGCAATATTCCGGCATGGTACGGGCAAAATCTTCAGTACCGATTTCACGCGCGAGATCGATGATGTGCTCTTTGTCGTAAGAGATCAGCGGGCGCAGAACTAGCGTGTCAGAAACGTTGTCAATCAAACGCAGGTTAGTCAGCGTCTGGCTGGAAACTTGACCCAGCGCTTCACCGGTCACCAGCGCTTGCACGCCATAGCGCTCAGCCACTTTTGATGCTGCACGCACCATCATGCGTTTCAACACCACGCCCATCTGGCCGTCATCCACTTTTTCGAGGATCTCACCCACTACTGGCTCAAAGTTGATCGCTACAAAACGTACGCGGTGGGAACTACCGAAGCGGTTCCACAGATAATGCGCCACCTGGCGAACGCCAATTTCATGCGCCGCCCCGCCCAGATTAAAGAAGCAGTAGTGTACGCGGCAACCGCGGCGCATCAGCATATAGCTGGAAACGCCGGAGTCGAAACCGCCGGAGATGAGCGACAGCACATCTTCCTGGGTGCCGATCGGGAAACCGCCGATGCCTTCATAGCGGCCTTTCACCAACAGCAGGCGATCATCTTCGATCTCCAGATTCACCGTCACATCCGGGTGAGTCAGTTTGACACGCGCAGATTCAACATGCTGGTTCAGACCACCGCCAACATAACGTTCAACTTCAATCGAGCTAAACTCATGCTTGCCGCGGCGTTTAACGCGCACGCAGAAGGTTTTACCCTCAATCTGCTCGCGGTACTGCACCAGCGCTTTCTCAAAAATGTCGTGCAGCGAGGTGAAAGGTACATCTTCCACTTCGAGAATATGGTGGATGCCCGGAATACGGGTCAGCGCGTCGCGAATAGCCAGGCGCTGATTTTCATCTTTGGCGCGCACTTCGATATGATCCCAGTGGCGGACAACGGCGAGGGTCTCGTCGTACTGCTTCAGAACGTTACGAATGTTCCCGGTCAAAATTTTAATAAAGCGCAAACGCACAGATTGGCTTTTGATGGTGATTTCCGGGAACAATTTAATGATAAACTTCATGGCGGCAATGGTTCGTTGGCAAGCCCGGCTGGGCCTGTAGAGGAAAATAATACAGCAGCCCATACCCGCGGCTGCATCCAGGCGCGGAAGTATACCACCATCGCAATAAAGCTGCGCACATTGCATTACCATTGCGCGTTATTTGCTAAGCGCCGCGACTTCGCTACCATAGCTAAGTTGAGCCAGAACAATAGAAGAGTCAGACATTCACTATGCCAAAGAAAAACGACGCACCGGCCAGTTTTGAAACAGCGCTAAGCGAACTGGAACAGATTGTCACTCGTCTTGAAAGCGGCGATCTTCCGCTTGAAGAGGCGCTCAATGAATTCGAACGCGGCGTGCAGCTGGCGCGCCAGGGGCAGGTAAAACTCCAGCAAGCAGAACAGCGCGTGCAGATCCTGCTCTCCGACTCACAAGAGGCTCCACTCACGCCTTTTGCCCCGGACGCTGAATAAATGGGTTTCGATCAACAGCTACAGGCCTGTGTTTCTCAGGCCAATGACGCGCTGCGCCGATTTATCGCGCCCCTGCCCTTTCAGAACACTCCTCTGGTTGAGGCCATTTCCTATGGCGCATTATTAGGCGGTAAACGCCTGCGCCCTTTTTTGGTTTACGCCACGGGGACCATGTTTGGCGTTAGCCAGCAAACGCTGGATGCACCCGCAGCAGCCGTGGAGTGTATTCACGCTTACTCGTTGATCCACGACGATCTGCCGGCCATGGATGATGACGATCTCCGTCGGGGTTTACCGACATGCCATATTAAGTTTGGTGAAGCCAGCGCCATCCTCGCGGGTGATGCGTTACAAACTCTGGCTTTCTCCATTCTTGCGGATGCACCAATGGTAGACGTCGATGCGCGTGACCGTCTGGCAATGGTTTCGGAACTGGCTCACGCCAGCGGCGTTGCCGGAATGTGCGGCGGCCAGGCGCTGGATCTCGCAGCAGAAGGCAAGCGGGTTTCGCTGGCTGAGCTTGAGCAGATCCACCGCCACAAAACCGGAGCGCTGATTCGCGCAGCAGTCCGAATGGGCGCGCTAAGCGCAGGTGATAAGGGCCGCGAAGCCCTGCCGCTGCTTGATCGCTACGCGGAATGCATTGGTCTGGCGTTCCAGGTTCAGGATGACATTCTGGATGTTGTCGGCGATACTGCGACGCTTGGCAAACGCCAGGGCGCTGACCAGCAACTGGGGAAAAGCACCTATCCTGCACTACTGGGCCTTGAGCAAGCCCGGACAAAAGCCCGCGACCTGATTGACGACGCCCGGCAAGCTTTAAGCCTGCTTGCGGCACAGTCGCTGGATACGACGGCACTGGAAGCACTGGCAAATTACATAATCCAGCGTGATAAATAACGAAAACACCACGATGAGTCTCTGATGAGTTTTGATATAGCCAAATACCCGACGCTGGCGCTGGTTGATACCACGCAAGAGTTGCGCCTGCTGCCGAAAGAGAGTCTGCCGAAGTTATGCGACGAATTGCGCCGCTACCTTCTCGACAGCGTGAGCCGCTCCAGCGGGCACTTCGCCTCCGGGCTTGGCACGGTTGAATTGACCGTCGCGCTACATTACGTCTACAACACGCCGTTTGATCAGCTGATCTGGGACGTGGGCCACCAGGCGTATCCGCATAAAATTCTGACCGGACGCCGTGACAAAATCGGCACCATCCGGCAGAAAAACGGGCTGCACCCTTTTCCCTGGCGCGGCGAAAGCGAATACGACGTGCTGAGTGTCGGCCATTCATCGACCTCAATTAGTGCTGGCATTGGCGTTGCCGTCGCGGCGGCGAAAGAGGGCAAACAGCGCCGCACCGTCTGTGTGATTGGTGATGGTGCGATCACCGCAGGCATGGCGTTTGAAGCCATGAACCACGCGGGTGATATTCGCCCGGATATGCTGGTGGTATTAAACGACAACGAAATGTCGATTTCTGAAAATGTCGGCGCGCTGAATAATCACCTGGCGCAGTTGCTCTCCGGCAAGCTCTACTCCACGCTGCGCGAAGGCGGCAAGAAAGTGCTTTCTGGCGTACCGCCGATTAAAGAGCTGATTAAACGCACCGAAGAGCACATCAAAGGTATGGTGGTGCCGGGTACGCTGTTTGAAGAGCTGGGCTTTAACTATATCGGTCCGGTAGACGGTCACGATGTGCTGGGTTTGGTGCAGACGCTACGTAATATGCGCGATCTGAAAGGCCCGCAGTTCCTGCATATCATGACCAAAAAAGGGCGCGGTTATGAACCAGCCGAAAAAGATCCGATCACCTTCCACGCGGTACCGAAATTCGATCCGACCAGCGGAACGCTGCCAAAAAGCAGCGGCGGCATGCCGAGCTATTCGAAGATTTTCGGCGACTGGCTGTGCGAAACCGCCGCCAAAGACAGCAAGTTGATGGCGATCACGCCAGCGATGCGTGAAGGTTCCGGGATGGTCGAGTTCTCGCGCAAATACCCGGATCAATACTTTGATGTGGCGATTGCCGAACAGCATGCGGTGACGTTTGCCGCCGGGCTGGCGATTGGCGGCTACAAGCCGGTGGTGGCGATTTACTCAACGTTCCTGCAACGCGCCTACGATCAGGTTATTCATGATGTGGCGATCCAGAAGCTACCGGTACTGTTCGCTATCGACCGCGCCGGGATCGTTGGCGCAGACGGTCAAACCCACCAGGGCGCGTTTGATATCTCTTATCTGCGCTGCATCCCGGGAATGGTGGTGATGACACCGAGCGACGAGAACGAATGTCGCCAAATGCTGTTTACCGGCTACCACTACGCAGACGGGCCAAGCGCGGTACGTTACCCGCGCGGTAATGCCGTTGGTGTGCCGCTACAACCGCTGGAAAAAATGCCCATTGGTAAAGGTGTGGTGAAACGCCATGGCGAAAAAGTGGCGATCCTTAACTTTGGTACGCTGTTGCCGGAGGCGGAAAAAGCCGCCGAAGCGCTAAACGCCACGCTTATCGATATGCGTTTTGCCAAACCGCTGGATGACGCGCTGATTCTGGAAACCGCCGCGCGCCATGAATCACTGGTTACGCTGGAAGAAAACGCCATTATCGGTGGCGCAGGTAGCGGCGTGAATGAGGTGCTGATGGCTAACCGCAAACCAGTACCGGTGCTGAATCTTGGACTGCCGGATTTCTTTATCCCGCAAGGCACGCAGGATGAAGCCCGCGCTGAACTGGGGCTGGACGCCGCCGGTATTGAATCCCAGATCAGAAACTGGCTTGCCTGACCCTTCCCCATCCGCTCCTGCTATGCTTAAACGTACGTTTTGACAAGCAGGAGTGGAACCATGCAATACAACACATTAGGAAAAACAGACCTGAAGGTTTCCCGCCTTTGTCTGGGCTGCATGACGTTTGGCGAACCGGATCGCGGTAAACACGCCTGGACATTGCCTGAAGAGAGCAGCCGCCCCATCATCAAACGCGCACTGGAAGGTGGTATCAACTTTTTCGATACCGCAAATAGCTACTCGGACGGCAGCAGCGAAGAGATTGTTGGCCGGGCGCTGCGCGATTTCGCCCGCCGCGATGAAGTAGTGGTGGCGACCAAAGTCTATCACCAGGTTGGCGATCTGCCCGAAGGCCTGTCACGCGCGCAAATTTTGCGTTCTATTGATGACAGCCTGCGGCGTCTTGGCATGGAATATGTGGATTTACTGCAAATCCATCGCTGGGATTACACCACCCCCATCGAAGAGACGCTGGAAGCGCTGGACGAGGTAGTAAAAGCCGGTAAGGCGCGCTATATCGGCGCATCGTCAATGCACGCCCGTCAATTTGCCCAAGCGTTAACGTTACAGGAGCAAAACGGCTGGGCGCGTTTTGTCACCATGCAAGATCACTACAATCTTATCTACCGCGAGGAAGAGCGCGAAATGCTACCGCTGTGCTACAAAGAGGGCGTGGCGATTATTCCGTGGAGCCCGCTGGCGCGCGGTCGTTTAACACGTCCGTGGGGTGAAACCACTGCGCGTCTGGTGTCGGATGAATTCGGCAAAACGCTGTACAGCGAAACGGATGAGAACGATGCGCAGATCGCCGAACGGCTGGCGGGTATAGCGGAAGATGTAGGAGCCTCACGCGCGCAGGTCGCACTGGCGTGGCTGCTGAGTAAACCCGGTGTTGCCGCACCGATTATCGGTACATCGCGTGAAGAACAGTTGGATGACTTGCTGGGCGCGGTGGATTTAACGCTGAAGCCAGAGCAAATAGCCGAGCTGGAGACGCCGTATCAACCGCATCCGCTGGTTGGCTTTAAGTAAACGCGAAAGCGCCCTCTCCCGCTGGGAGAGGGAGAGGTTCAGATAAGCCCGATAGGCCAGTGATGGCCTATCAAATAGAGCAGCCCGGCGGCAATGATCCCGGCGACAATATCATCCACCATTATCCCCATTCCGCCGTGCACATTGCGATCAAACCAGCGGATCGGCCACGGCTTCCACATGTCCAGAATACGGAATAGCACAAATCCCACGGCGACCCACTGCCAGTCATTGGTCGGTAGCGCCATCAGCGTAATCCACATGCCGATGAACTCATCCCAGACAATACTGCCGTGATCGTGCACCCCCATGTCTTTTGCCGTCTGGTGGCAGAGGTAAACGCCAAGCGAGATCCCAAGCATCACTAGCAGCGAGTAAAGCTGCCAGGGCAAAAAGGTCATTGCCCACCAGAAAGGAATCGACGCCAGCGATCCCATAGTTCCCGGAACGATTGGGCTTAAACCGCTGCCAAAACCGGTAGCCAGCAAATGCCAGGGGTTGCGTAAGTTAAGACGGCTTTTAGCCACATCTTTAGTGCGCGGCAAAGTGGTCATATCCTTTCCAGTCAAGCGTCACGGCTTTGCCGTCGCGGGTGAAATGCAGCCCTTCAATATCCGCACTGATCTGCCCGATACAGGTAAAAGGCGCACCCAACTGACCAATCGCGACATCCAGCGCACCGCGGTTCAGCTCCGGCACGGTAAAGCATAATTCGTAATCTTCCCCGCCAGAAAGCGCCCAGCGTAGCGCCTGATCCGGTGTGACATGGCGGCGAATGGCGTCGGAAAACGGCAATGCATTCAGATCGATACGCGCACCGCAACTGCTGGCTTTCAGCACATGTGCCAGGTCAGAAATCAGGCCATCGGAGAGATCAATTGCAGAACTTGCGAGGTTACGCAGCGCCTGCCCCTGCAATACGCGCGGCGTTGGGCGCAGGTGGCGCTTAAGCAAATATTGCGCATCAGCGCTATCGTCAACGACTAAACGCTGTTGCAAAATCGCCAGACCGGCAGCGCTGTCGCCCGGCGTACCGGTGACATAGATCCAGTCACCTGGCTTCGCGCCAGAACGTTTCATTGCCCGCCCAACCGGCACATAACCATGAATGCCAATCGTCATCGACAGCGGGCCACGCGTGGTGTCGCCGCCGATCAGTTGCATATCGTAGTAATTGAGCTGTTCAAACAGGCTGTCGCTAAATGCTTGCAGCCAGTCTTCATTCGCCTCGGGTAGCGTCAAGGCCAGCGTTAACCACGCCGGATCGGCCCCCATCGCCGCCAAATCGCTGAGATTAGATGCTATCGCTTTGTACGCCAGATCGGCCGGATCGATATCCAGCAGAAAATGGTTGCCCGCCACCAGCGTATCGACGCTGATCGCCAACGTCTGTTTTTCGGGAACATTGAGTAGCGCGCAGTCGTCGCCAATGCCAGTTTCTACATCGCGACGGGAATTTCGTACGCGGTCAAAATAACGGGCAATCAGGGAAAATTCGCCGCATGCCATACGTTATACCTCTGTAGAAAAAAGAAAAAGCCGGAACCGACGTGCAAAGTGCAGCGCCAGCTTCCGGCTTGCGGATCACTTCTTGTGGGGGCGGATCGCAGGTGCGGCTTTATCCAGCACGCCGTTAACAAACTTGTGGCTGTCTTCAGCGCCGAAGGTTTTTGCCAGTTCGATCGCCTCGTTGATCGCCACTTTGTATGGCACATCATCACGTTTGGACAATTCGAACAGTGCGATACGCAATACCGCTTTCTCGACCTGGCCCAGCTCTTCGAGCAAACGAGACAGGTAAGGCTTCATTAAGCCATCGAGATATGCGCTATTAGTCGCCACCCCGGTCAACAGTTCACGGAAGTACAGAATATCAACGTCTTTAACGTCTTGCTCTGCCAGGAACTGGTATTCAACATCAGCGATGTCGTTCTGGGACAACTGCCAGGAGTAGAGCGCCTGGACGGCACACTCACGGGCGCGGCGACGAGCAGCAGGTTTCACGGAATTCCCCTTACAAAATTCAGGCCTTGATGGCTTTCAATACATTAATCATTTCAAGCGCGGTCAGTGCGGCTTCCGCACCTTTATTACCGGCTTTGGTGCCAGCACGTTCGATGGCTTGTTCAATACTCTCAGTGGTTAGCACACCGAAAGCTACCGGGATCTCGCTGTCCTGGGCCACATGCGCCAGACCATTGCTTGCGCCGCCGGCAACATATTCGAAGTGCGCAGTACCACCGCGAATCACGGTGCCAAGTGCAATCACCGCGTCATATTTGCCGGTTTTCGCCAGCGCACCAGCCGCCAGCGGCAGCTCATAAGCACCAGGCACCCACACAACGGTGATGTTGTTATCTTTCACCTGACCGATGCGTTTCAGCGCATCAATCGCGCCTTCCAGCAGGCTGTCGTTGATGAAGTTGTTGAAACGCGCAATGGTGATAGCGACGCGAGCGTCCGGAGCAGCAACGTTGGCTTCAATAATGTTCATACACTTCCTTCACAGGTTCAGTTCGGACCCCGCAGGGGGGCGGATTTTAGCATAATATTTTACGCGCTGCTTCCCTTTTACAGCAGGCATCACGCATGAGTGAGATGCAGGCAGACATCCGGGCCAACCTGACGTATCTCGTTGAATTTAAAGTGAGGTGCGTCCGCAAGGGCGGATAACCCCGGCAGCACGCACAGACCGCGCGCATCACTGCCTAACAGTGTAGGTGCCAGGTAGACAATCAGTTCGTCCACCAGGCCAGCCTGCAATAACGCGCCGGCAAGGTGCGCGCCCGCTTCGACCCATACACTGTTGATCTGCTGTTTGCCGAGCAGCATCATCAGCATGACCAGATCGGCGTGGCCGTTGTGTTCCGGTACGATAATTTCACGCACATTTTCAGGCCATTGGCGTTCATCGGCTCGCGTGCGGGCAAACCAGGTTTCTCCCGCCAGGCCGACCAACTGATGCTGCGGTGTCACCCGGTTCTGGCTGTCGATGACAATACGTACCGGTTGACGCAAATTTTCCTGCGGGTAAAGCGCCTGAGTATCAGCGTTTAACTCTGCCCAGCGCACGGTCAGCGCTGGATCGTCCGCCAGCACCGTTTCACTACTGGTCAGGATCGCGTGGCTCTGCGCGCGTAGCAACTGTACATCGCGGCGCGCCTGCGGTGAGGTGATCCACTGACTTTCGCCGCTGGCCATCGCGGTACTGCCATCAAGCGACGCGCCCAGTTTAAGCTGAACGTAAGGGAACCCGGTGCGCATACGTTTGAGAAAGCCTTTATTCAACGCTTCAGCTTCACTCATCATTAACCCGTGGCTGACTTCAATACCTTCTTGCTGCAAGCGATACAAACCGCGTCCGGCCACCTGCGGGTTAGGATCCTGCATCGCGGCGACCACGCGCGCAACACCAGCATTAATCAGCGCTTCGCAACATGGCGGCGTACGCCCGTGATGGCTGCAAGGTTCCAGCGTGACATACACCGTCGCACCACGAGCCCGTTCGCCCGCCATGCGCAACGCATGTACTTCCGCGTGCGGTTCGCCAGCACGGTAATGAAAACCTTCGCCGACAATGTTGCCGTCATTGACAATTACGCAGCCGACACGCGGGTTCGGGTGAGTGGTAAAACGCCCACGCTGCGCCAGTTTCAGCGCTCGCGCCATGTACATTTCGTCAAGCATGATTAGTCCTGTAGACGGGCGAT
Source organism: Kosakonia sp. YIM B13571 (assembly GCF_042788095.1). Lineage (NCBI taxonomy): Bacteria > Pseudomonadati > Pseudomonadota > Gammaproteobacteria > Enterobacterales > Enterobacteriaceae > Kosakonia > Kosakonia sp. YIM B13571. The sequence goes on from NZ_JBHZPL010000001.1 coordinate 896,076, forward strand.
CTCTTCGCCAAATTCGCGAATATCTTCAAAGCTACGGTAGACGGAGGCAAAGCGGACATAGGCCACTTTATCGAGCTTTTTCAGCTGCTCCATCACCAAATTGCCAATCATCTTACTCGGCACTTCCCGTTCGCCAGTTGCGCGAAGTTGCGATTTAATGTGATTTAACGCCATTTCTACGTCGTCCGCGCTGACCGGGCGCTTTTCCAGCGCTTTTAACATGCCACGACGCAGCTTCTCTTCATTGAACGGTTCACGCACATCATTACTTTTCACGACGCGCGGCATCACAAGCTCCGCCACTTCAAAGGTGGTGAAACGCTCATTGCAGACCAGGCACTGCCGGCGACGGCGAACGGATGAACCTTCACCCACCAGGCGAGAATCGATAACTTTGGTATCCACGGCGAAACAGAATGGGCAATGCATACGGCGTCCTGACGTTAGAGTTAACTGAAATCTATTTTACCCTGAACTGGCATGACAACAAAGGCAGACCGTTTTTGAGACAATGGATCGATGGCAACGAGGCCGTTGCGATCTACCATTACAGAGAAGATCCTATCCAAGGAAACAGACACAATGACAAGACGTTACCTAAGAACCCTGTTACTGGGAAGCCTTTTTGCCCTCAGTGCCTGCGCCCAGCAAAGCGAAGTTCGCCAGCTCCATCAAAGTGTCAGCACGCTAAATAATGAAATGAGCAAGCTGAACAAAGAGACGGTGAAAATCACCCAGCAGAACACCCTGAATGCCAAATCCGGCAGCGGCGTTTACCTGCTGCCAGGTGCCAACACGCCCGCCCGGTTGAATAGCCAAATCGGTATGCTGCGGATGTCGTTGCAAAATATCGCGCCGAATGCGGCGGGAACCCGCGTTGTGTTGCGGATCCAGGGCGAATCCAACGATCCGTTACCGGCGTTCAGTGGAACCGTTGAGTGGGGTCAGATCCAGGGCACCACCGAGAACTACCAGGAAGTGAATGTACAAAACCAGCTGATTAACGCACCGGCCAGCACGCTGGCACCGAGTGACGTTGATATTCCGCTGCAACTTAACGGCATCACACCGGAGCAGTTAGGCTTTGTCCGCATTCACGATATCCAGCCCACCAATTTGCCGTAACCCCAGGGGCGACGCTGTCGCCCTTTCTTACTCTCTGTCATGCATTTTCTTCTTTTTTGTCATCTCTTCATCACATTCACCAATTTGCAATATCGATAAATGCCAGTACAATCGCCGTCGTTTATTGCACGCAAACGTGAACGCAATCGATTACGCGTGTGTCAATAATGTGAAACAACACATATTTTTGTGAACGCGGATACTTATAATAGGCGCGCAGAAATATGAAACATTTAGAAACTCCATGCGTGCTTTCTTTCACTCCCGTCTGGGATCTCAATCAGTGGCGTAATGATGAAAAAAACAATTCTCGCAGCCGGTGCTGCTCTGGCGCTTTCCGCTTCTTTTACTGCTAACGCAGCGGATAACAGCAAACCTGAATACGTTTCCGACTGGTGGCACCAGAGCGTAAACGTGGTGGGCAGCTACCACACCCGTTTCGGACCTGTTCCGCGTAACGATACTTATCTGGAATATGAAGCGTTCGCCAAGAAAGATTGGTTTGATTTCTACGGCTACCTGGATGCGCCGGTCTTCTTCGGTGGTAACACCGGTGCGAAGGGGATCTGGAACCACGGTTCGCCGCTGTTTATGGAAATCGAGCCGCGTTTCTCTATTGATAAACTGACCGGCAGCGATCTGAGCTTTGGTCCGTTCAAAGAGTGGTATTTCGCCAACAACTACATTTACGACATGGGTCGCAACGCTTCCGGCCGCCAGAGCACCTGGTACATGGGTCTGGGTACCGATATCGACACCGGTCTGCCGATGAGCCTCTCCCTGAACGTCTATGCGAAATACCAGTGGCAGAACTACGATGCGCCAAACCAGAACGAGTGGGATGGCTACCGTTTCAAAGTGAAATATTTCGTGCCGATCACCAGCCTGTGGGGCGGTCAGCTGAACTATATCGGTTTTACCAACTTTGACTGGGGTTCAAAACTGGGCGACAGCCGCTACTACGTTAACGGCGAACAGTTCCGCACCAACAACTCGATTGCCTCCAGCCATATCCTCTCGCTGGGCTACGATCACTGGCACTACTCTGTGGTTGCGCGTTACTGGCACAATGGCGGTCAGTTAAAAGATGATGCAGCCATGGGCGATACCTATGTGCGTTCTACCGGTTGGGGTGGTTACCTGGTTGTTGGTTACAACTTCTAATCCCACTGCATTGCATAAAAGCCGACCCGATGGTCGGCTTTTTTATTGCCAGCGCGCTTTCTGCAGGTTAACAAATGCCTGCATCGATCTGTCCGCGCGTTCCGTAAATGTCTTGCCAGTAAAAGTGACCGACGTGCAGCGATCGAGACGGAAACAACGATAGTCATCACGTAACGTACACCACGACACCAATACCCAAACACTTCCCATAAACGACAACCCTAACGGATGGATCACCCGCTCCGAGGCTATTCCTTTGTCGTCTTCATAATGCAGATGCAGCTCCTGATGCAGTCGCATCGCCTGGTGCATAACATCAAACCAGACGCGTACCTGCGGGTATTTATCAAAATTGGGTGAAACGATGCGGTTGCGTTCAGCCGTAATGCGTTTGTCGTAAGGCAGCACAGACAAAAGTTTTTCCTGCGCCGAACCAGCAGCTTGTGCCAGCGTATCGCCGCTCCAGGTTTGCAACATGCCGATAGCGGCAATTAGTGCTTCAACCTCAAGGCCGGTAAACATTAACGGCGGCAAATCGAAACCGGGCAGTAAACGATAACCGCTGCCTGCTTCGCCCTGGATCGGTACGCCAGAGAGCGACAAATCGCGAATGTCGCGATAGATGGTGCGTTCAGAAACCTCCAGCCGCTCGGCCAGTAGCGCCGCCGTCACGCGACGTCGGGTACGCAGAACCTGAACTATCTGAAACAATCGATCAGCACGACGGCTCATAACTTATCCGGATGAAGAAAAGCCCGCGCATTCAGCACGGACATCAGTGGTTCAGGCGGGTTGATGCAATCCAACCCGGTTACCCTCACTGTCAATAATCAAGGCAATAGTACCGATGCCCTGCGGCAATACTTCCGGGCCAAAGCAACATTCACCGCCCTTTTCATGCACGCGCTCCAGCGCAGCCGCAAGGTTTGCTGTCGCCAGGTAAACCACTGTACCACCGCTTGCCGGCTGGAACATTGGCCCTTTTACCAGCGCACCGCCGGTGGCGGGTTTTACATGCGGAAAAACCGCCATCTCGATACCGGCTACGGTCTCATGGCGAAACTGCCCACCTAATACATGCTCATAAAACGCCACGGCGCGATCCAGTTGCTGTACTGGTAATTCAAACCAATTCACTAATGTATTCATGCTCTGTTCCTCTGCGTTAAAAAATCAACACAGCGAGTCTGCCAGAGGGCTCCTGACAGCATATTGTCAGTAGGGATCGTCTTACTATTTTCCGTTCCATCGTGATAATTATCCGAAAAACATAATTAACCAAAACATTAATAAGCAAGCTATGTATTAAAAGCAAAATGATATCTATAGAATCCGCCCCCTGCCGTAACGGGTAGCCGACACCAAACAGGAACTTCACGCTAAGGAACAGGGAACGATGTGGGCAGTTGAAATGCAGGCCGTCAGTAAAAGTTATTTATTAGGACAGGTTCGTGTTGAGGCATTAAAAGAAGTGACGCTCAACATTGCACCAAAACGGTTTACCGTATTATCCGGTCAGTCTGGCAGTGGCAAAACGACACTCCTGAACTTAATCGGCGGTATCGATACTCCCGATAGTGGCCGTCTGGTTATTGCCGATCGCGAAATGAACAGCCTTAATGACGACCAATGCAGCGCTTTTCGCGCCCGTAATCTTGGATTTATCTTCCAGAACTTCAATCTTATCCCGGTGCTGACCGCACGCGAAAACGTCGAAATTCCGCTTCTGGCGCAGCATCGAACTGCGGCCTGGCGCAAGCAGGCGGTCAACGACATGCTTGAGAGCGTCGGCCTTGGCGATAAAGCCGATTCATTGCCGAACCAGCTCTCTGGCGGGCAGCGTCAACGCGTCGCCATCGCCCGGGCGCTCATTCACCGCCCAACGTTGGTGGTGGCCGACGAACCCACCGCGAACCTCGACAGCAAAACAGGCAAATCAATTTTACAGCTGTTACGGCGTTTGCAGCAGGAGCATGCCGTTACGGTGGTGTTCTCTTCCCACGATCCGCAGGTGATTGCCGAGGCCGATGACCTGTATGTCGTACACGATGGCTGTGTGAGTGGCCCGAGCACCCGATAAGGAGAGAACATGCTGAGACTAAAAACGCTGAAACACGCACTGCGCAACCTGCTGCGCAACCGTCGTCGTACCTTATCAACGCTCTGCGCAATCGTGGTTGGCGCCGTCGGAATTCTGCTGTTTGGCGGTTATAACCACTCCATCAAATACAGTTTGCAAACGACATTTGTTCGTAGCACCGGTCATCTGCAAATTCAGCATCGGGATTATTTACTGCACGGTACGGGAAACCCGGCGGAATACAGCATCCGTCATTACCAGAAAGTGATGGATATCATCACCCGCGATCCGGTACTGCAACCGATGCTCACCGTCAGCACGCCAGTGCTCATGCTGACAGGCATCGCCGGGCATTATGCTGTCGGTACGTCACGTCCGGCACTTATTTACGGCAGTGAAGCCGCAGGAAAAGTGCAACTGAACAAATGGGACGAATACCACCTCGGTGATTTCCTGCAAAACCGCCACATATACTCTGGTGCCGCAGCAGATTCGGCATTTATTGGCGGCGGTCTGGCGCGTTTGCTGCAATTGTGCGCCCTCGCAAAAAACCAGCCTTGCAGTCCTCCGCCAGCCAAAGAGAACCACGCAGCCGATCTTCCCGGCGATCTTCTGCAACTGTCGCAGCAAGCGCGACAGGCGCACGCTACGGACAGTGACAATTACATCGAGCTTCTGGCAGCTTCCGGCAACGGCGCGCCGAACATAGTACGCGTAAAAGTGGAAGGTATTCAGCCGCAACCCGCTCGCGAGCTGGATGATAGCTTTGTTGGCATCCATCTGCGCCAGGCGCAACAGCTGCTATTTGGTCAGGAAACGCCAGGCGCGACGGCTATCATTCTGCAACTGCACAGCACCTCGCAGATGGCGGCGGCGCGAGCGCGTCTCCAGCAGCTTTTTGCCAGCGAACTCGCGGATTATCCGCTGACAGTATACGACTTCACCGAGCTACAGCCGTTGTATAAACAGGTACTGAAAATGTTCGACAATATGCTCAATTTCATGCTGGTTCTCATCCTCGCCATTGCGCTATTCACCGTCAGTAACACCATGGGGATGGCGGTAATGGAGCGCACAGTGGAGATTGGCACGTTGCGCGCTGTCGGGCAGAAACGGCGTGATATCCAGCGCTTGTTTCTCAGTGAAGGCTCGCTACTGGGTGTGTTCGGCTCGACTATCGGGGTAATCGTCTCTTTATTGCTGGCATATCTGATCAATCACGCCGGACTTACCTGGCAGCCTCCCGGCGTGACAGTGCCAATCAGGATCCATATCAGCGTGTGGGGAGAGTGGGCAATGGTTAGCAGTGTGGTCGGCGTGCTGTTGCTGATAACCGTCATCTCATCATGGTGGCCTGCGCGACGCGCGGCAAATGTCTCTATCGTCGAGGCGCTACGCCATATTTGACCCCTGCCCTTCATCCATTGACAAGGAAGAACATAATGCAATTGCAAAAGAAAACCCTGGCACCGTTGTGCCTGGTATGGCTCTTGTTGGCCGCCATGCCGGCAAGTGCCGCACTTGATGCGCAACACATCCTGAAAAAAAGCGACGAGGTACGTAACCCGGATCGATCCTTTAGCCTGGTCACAACGCTTATCAGTTATAAAAACGGCAAGCAGAACGACATCAGCAAACTGGTGCTCTACTCGCGCGCATCGCCCAATGGCGGTCAATTCCGCAGCCTGCTGCGCTTTATCAGTCCGCAACGCGATGCGGGTAAATTGACACTGAAAAGCGGCCGCGATCTCTGGCTTTATGACCCAGCAAGCCAGGCCAGCGTGCCGATCTCTCCGCAACAGCGCCTGTTGGGACAAGCGTCTAACGGCGATGTCGTAACGGCAAACTGGGCCGAAGATTACAAGGCAAGCCTGGTGGCAGAAGAGCAGATCCAGGACGGCGAAAAACAAATGCGCGACTGCTACCACTTGCATTTGGTCGCAACCAATCCGGACGCGCCCTACCCTTCGATGGATCTTTGGGTCGACAAAAACGATTTCAAAAGCCGTAAAGCGGAGTTTTACGCCGTTAATGGCAATCTGCTGAAAACAACCTGGTATCGTCGCTACGAACCCGCGCTGGGCGGTGTGCGCCCCACCGAGGCGGTGATCATTGATGGCGTCAACGCCCAGCTTGTCACCGTTCTGCGCCAGCAGAATTTTGCCTGGCGGGATGTCCCGGAAGCGTGGCTACAGCGCGATTATCTGGCGCACTTTAAGGATACGGATCAATGAAGGCCTCGCGCACGCGCTTAGGCTGGCTCATCGCACTCGGCGTGCTGTGCAACGCCTCCGCCAGCGCACAGCAGGATAGCACCCTGGCGGCGCTTGAACTGGCGGACAAAACTGAGTTTACCGCTGTGGAGAACAAGGCGCTGAGTGCACTGCTCGAAATTGCCACTAACCTGAACGAAAACAGCGATAAAGAACAACGCATGTCGCTGGATATGCGTTGGGACAAAACCCTGTTACGTAACTGGCGGGTTGTACTTTCGAACCGCTTCGACAGCCGCTTCTCTCACCACCTGAGCCAAAATCGTAATATCAATACATTGCGTGAAGCCTGGCTGAGCTACGCGCTGACATCTCAGTCCTCCATCGATGTCGGGCGTGTTAACACCCGTTATGGCGTTGCGCTGGGCTACAACCCTACTGACTTTCTTGGTCGCGGTACTGTGCGTTCAGCCATATCGGCCGATCCGGAGTCTCTGCGCAGCAACCGCCTGGGCAATGCCATGATCCGTTTGCAGAAATTTTGGGACAAAGCGGCTGCAACTGTGATCTGGTCGCCCAAAATCAGTGCCAGCCGACGGCAGAACAGCGCCAGTCTTGACTGGAATGCCAGTAATCCGCGTGAACGGGTTTTACTGGCGGGAAGCTATCGTTTTGCCGAAAACCTTAATCCGCAGTTGTTGCTGCTACAGGAAGAACACCGCTCGCCCCAGTTGGGCGTAAATCTTTCGCGAGTGCTGTCGCGCTCCGCACTGGTCTATGCGGAATGGGCGGGAGGACGCCAGCCCTTCAGTTGGCAGGAAGCACTGCCTGAAAATCAGTGGGATATGGCGTGGCGTAACCGTGCAGTAGTGGGTTTGACCTGGACCGGCGAGAACCATTTGACCCTGCGCCTGGAGGGTCACTATAACGGCAGTGCCGACAGCAAAAGAGCCATCTCTGCACTTCGCGCCGCTCCCCCTTATATTGCCGCGCAGATTGCCACCTCTCCCGCAGACAGCACAGCGCAGCAAGCGCAAGACGGGCTGACACCACGCCGCGGTGCACTATTGCAGGCGTACTGGAAAGACATCGCCGACCAGTATGATTTCAACCTCATTTGGCAGCGGGATTTGCAGCGCCAGAAAAATATGGGATTTGTGGAGCTAAGGCGTCACCTGAATTCGGTGGATATCGCCCTTCAGTGGCAAAAAATCTACCGCCCTGAGGTGAAAAAGACCTATAGCGTGCGCCCAGACAGGCGCTGGCAACTCTCCGTAGATTACTATTTTTAAACCGTGTGATATTGCCGGGGCATCATCAATCCCCTACCCGCAATAGCGATGCGAATAACCTGACTCACTATCGCAACAGGCGTTGAACGGGAATCCATCTGTTTTGGGAATATAACGAACAATCCTGAAAATAATTCTGGCATTTTATCTATCAAATCTTACAAACCGGGCTTAAATATAATGGTCATTTTTCTTACTGGTCAGATAGAAAACAGGAATAGAACATCGTATCTTCTCTATCCCGCTTACATTCCTCAGGCAGGTTTAGGAGGTTAATCTATGTCCATTAATATTTTAATTGTGGATGAGCATGCAATTATACGTCGGGGAATGACCTCGATGATTAACTCACTAAAAAATAGCAATCTTAATACCGATAAACTTGATATCGACGTTATTGGTGATACCAACGAGCAAACAGAGCTTCTTGATATTCTCGCCAGTAAAAAAGTTGATCTTCTCTTTCTGGGTTATGGTCTGCATACCATTAAAACAGGTAACCCAGTATCGGAGCTGGATGGCGTAGCGCTGGTAAAATGGATTTCAAGCCGTTACCCCACAACAAAAACCATTGTTTTATCTCCCTATAACAATACGAATCTTATTCGTATTGCACTGGAGGCAGGTGCGAAAGGCTATATAAGCCGCAACACCAGCGAACGTACGCTCTGGCGTGCCATTACTACCGTGCTGATGGACGAAGTCTATATTGAACGAGGATTAATGGATTCACTTTTCCGCCGCGATGCGCTGACGCCACAGGAATTATCAACGCGCGAAAGTGAGGTTTTACGCTTATTATGCCGTGGGCTTTCGTTAACAACGATTTCCAAACGTATGAATATTAGTATTAAAACTGTCAGCGCACATAAGCTCCGTGCTATGGGAAAACTAAATGTGCGAACTGATTGCCAGCTTTACTGTTTATTATTTCAGACACGGATGTTTGACATTGCAATGTAAATTGCTGTCCCGCATTTAATTTATTATCCGTCAAACGAAAAGGCCTCTGTTCTTCCTGCTCAGGCCTTTATGCCAAATATACAAGCAAAGGCTCCGGAATTATCAACGGCTATTTTATCCATTTATTGATAACCTCCTGGCTGCAAGGTTTGAACAAACAACCATCCATTCCTGCCGCGATACACTGTTGAACAACCTCGGCTTGCGCAATGGCGGTGAACCCCAGCAGGGTTGCACGCGTATCTCCTGAACGCAGTTCTTCCGCGCGAATCAGCTTTGCAAGGGTAAAACCATCCATCACTGGCATGTTGCAGTCGATCAAAATGTAATCGTAGTTGCGGCTCATCAGCCAAAGGGTTAGCGCTTCTTCTCCATTCGTTGCTTCGCTGACCTGATGACCAAGAAATTCAAGTTGATGACGTAACAACATAAGGTTTGGCGGGTAATCATCAACAATGAGCACCCGTCTTACGCCGGAAGATAAGCGTTTTGCTGGCACAGCCGACTCATGTTCAGCAGCATTGACAGATACCGCGGGCAGGCGCAAACGCACATGGACAGCGGTGCCTTCGCCAGGGGTACTTTCCAGCGTTAATTCACCTTTCATTAGTTCACACAGGGTACGGCAAATAAACAGCCCCAGCCCGGAGCCAAGCCGTGATGCGTCTTTATCGGAATCCAGTTGCGTGAAAGGGTTAAAAAGTCTTTTTTGGTCTTCGGGCGTAATTCCGATACCTGTATCTTTGACGGTCAGCGAAACCGCTATCATTCCCTCCACAGCCGGTTCATGTTTTAGAATGACGTCTATCGAACCTTCGCGAGTAAATTTAACCGCATTACTTAACAGGTTAGAAAGGATCTGCTTGTAACGATGAGGGTCAATTTTTAACAGACACCGATCACCCCCTTCTACATGCATATTAATAGTTAGCTGTTTTTGATCGGTCGCCTCTTTGAATAACAGCGCAACAGAGCGTGTCAAAGCAATCAGCTCCTCTTTTCGCGGTGCGATTGCCATACGGCCCGATTCAATCCGTGAAATATCCAGAATATCCCCCACAACAGCGAGTAAATTTTTTGCCGCGTCGTGTGCGACTTCCAGCATCGGCTGTGGCTGTTGTGCCAGCACATTTTGCTTTATTTGTAGTTCGAGAATGCCAAGAATCGCGTTTAACGGCGTGCGGATTTCATGGCTCATCACCGACAGAAAATTCGTCTTCGCCCGATTTGCCGCTACGGCTTCATCCCTCGCTTCATTCAATTGCTGAATGAATTCCTGCCGCTCAGTCATGTCTATCCAGCCACTTAAAACACCATTGTTTCTGCCATCGCTCCCATGAAAAGGAATGATCCAGTAAAAAACGGTGCGTGATTGGGCCGAGTGGTTAAACGTCAGCAACCTGTCACGCATGAGCGGGACACCTGTGGTAATCACCCGTTGATAGTCACGATGAAACTCACGGATCATAAATTCCGGCAAAGGCAAAACATCGACGGTTTTCCCATACACCTCTTCGTGCGTGACGTTCATCTCTTCCAGATAGCGGATATTACAACTGACAAGTTCCCCACGTAGATTACGCACCGCGACCGGCCAGGGTACGGAAAACATCATATTGCTCATGCAGGAGAGTTGCTCTTTAAGCCGCTGTTGCATACGTATGCGCTGATTCACCTGTCGTCTGAGCGAAATGATCCACAACATCGAAATGATAACAATCGCCGACATCACCAAGCTAATGACCTTGATATGACGGCGCCCTCCCTGCCAAAACACGCTCTTTTGCGCAGCAACTCCAGCATTATTCACCGGAAACGTATTCACGGCTGCAGATCCGAGAGGATGGATGACTTGCGCTACTTGCTTTTCTTCTGCTCCGCTGCCAGAAAAATCGGCTACATAAAAAGCGATATTTGCCGGATGAGCATTAACTGCCAGGCAGCAAGTGAAAAGTAGCCATAATAAAAAAATGCACCATTTAATACAGCGTAAAATAAAAGAACACATTCGCTTTTCCTGGTTCCAATTTCTGGCCGATGCAGTATAAAAAACCTATTAATAATCCAACCCGAGCGCACCCAGAGTAAATCAACCTAACAAACAAACCAGTTGGTTATAATTTTTAAACATTAGCGAAATAAAACGCTGGCGCATTTTCGAAATATTTCCTTGATTTATCGTCCCCTCATCAATCAGCTGAGGCAACCGCTCCATCACAATGCAGCAGCGTATCGCCCGGCACATTCCCAAAAGATACCAGGAAGATTTCATTCGGTGGGCAAGATTGGCAATCTGAGTAAGAGTTCCAGTACGTGCGGTAATTTCAAGTTGTTGAATATCAGCAGCCAACGTTTGCAAAAGTTTAGGAACCATGGCATCAATTATTGGCTGCTGATTATTCGCCAGCCGATGTAATTCACACAACTGCGCTTGTGGCATTTCCCTCGACTGTAAAAAGCGACGTAAATGCTCTGCAGATAAAGGAAGAGACAAAATATAATCGAAACCCTTCAGGCGCAGCGTTGATTCCGTTTCTGCCTGTTCATCATCTATGCAGGCCACTAATAACGAAGGTAATGTTAATTCTCCTGCCAACTCCGCAATGAGTAACGTCTCAACTAAATCAACACCTGGATTTGCACTCTCACTCAAATCGACCAGTAGCGCATGCCAGGGGTGACGGGAAAGAGTATCCTGCGCATCGTTTATATCCACAGTGGCGAGATTCAAATCACTGTAGCGTAGCTGTTGTGCGAGGGTGCGCTGCTGTTCGGCACTGTACGTCGCAAGTAGTGTCTGCATTCCATGCATAACAAACTCCATGTCGTTAACTTGTTAATCCAATTTGCTGTAGGTATTGATAGAGCTCGTACTCGGAGGTGACACCCAATTTACGCATGGCGCTTTTTTTCTGTGCGCTGACGGTTTGTTTCGTCCTACTAAGCCGGGTGCTGATATCGTTCACCGTCATACCGCGCAGTAACAAGCGCAGCACCTCATTTTCTTTTGGTGTCAGCTTCACCTCAAGTTGCGCTGCAGCGTCCACTTGCGGCGTAGTCGTTTTCGGGGAAATAGCAGGCGAGGTGAGCGCTTGCAATGTCTGTAACAGCTTTGTCGACAAACTGGCTTTATTTAATACCGTGTGCACTCCGAGACGCAGTAATGAATGCTGAATACCGGGATTATTGATCATAGAAACAACAATAATCAGCAAATCTGGCCAGCGTCTTTTTAATAATTGAATGAGCGCCAGGCCATCGTTGTATCGCTCTCCGGGCATGCTGAGATCGGTGATCAGAATATCAGTTGCGTGCTGCTCCAACTTTGCCACGACTTCATCGGCGGTCATGGCTTCATCAATAATGAGGTACTGCGCGGAAAGTGGTGCGAGTAACGTTCGCATCCCCATTAAATAAATAGGGTGATCATCTGCAATCAACACTTTTTTAGGTTTCAACACACTGACAAATCTCTGGTCACAGCCATATCATTACGAATTCATGCACTTTAACAAAAAAGAATGGCGATGCGGAATGAATATTCAATAAAGGGAAGCTGTTCCCATTTTATAGAAAAGAAAAGATGAAATTGATATCTCTAATAAATAAGCACGCTTTTATTATAAACAGGAAAAATACTACAGATAAAAAAACCGCAGCATATGGCTGCGGTTTGTTCTGTACAAACGATTCCTTATGGCAGAATAGACGGCTGATCCGCCCCTTCTTTTTCCACTTTCTGCTGCAGTAAATGCTCGCGCTTCATCCCCATTTTCAGCGCCAGAGCAGACGCTACATAGATAGAAGAAGCTGTACCGATGGAAACCCCGATAAGCATGGTCAGCGAGAAGCCCTTCAGCATTGCGCCGCCGAAAAGATACAGCATCAGGATCACAACTAACGTGGTCCCGGACGTGATCAACGTACGGTGCAGTGTTTGCGTCAGAGAAATGTTAAAGATCTCGTATGGCGTACCGCGGCGGATCTTACGGAAATTCTCACGAATACGGTCAGATACCACGATGCTGTCGTTAAGCGAGTAACCAATTACTGACATCAACGATGCCACGATGGTCAAGTCAATCTCAATCTGGAACAGCGAGAGTACGCCCATCGTGATGATAACGTCGTGCGCCAGCGCGATAACCACGCCCGCAGCCAGACGCCACTCGAAGCGGAAACCGACATAAACCAGAATACTGATCAACGCGACCAGCAACGCCATCCCACCGGTCTGCGCCAGATCAGCGCCCACGCTCGGACCGACAAACTCAATACGTTTCACGGCTGCATTCTGGCTGGTCGCTTCGTTAATCACGCTAACGACTTTACTTCCCAGCACCTGGCCACCGGTTTCGCCCTTAGCGGGCGGCATACGTACCATGATGTCGCGGCTGCTACCGAAGTTTTGCAGCAGCGGCTCCTGGAAGCCCGCTTTCTCCAGCGCGTCACGCATCAAATCCATATCCGCCGGTTTTTCCAGCGAGATTTCGATAACCGTACCACCGGTAAAATCCAGGCCCCAGTTAAAGCCACGAACACCCATCACAACGATGGAGAGGATCAGCAGCGCGCCGGAAATGATAAAAGCCCAGTTGTCCCAGCGCATAAAGTCCCAGACTTTACGGCCGTGGTTCAATTGTTCAACAGTATAATCCTGTGCCACAACGCACTCCTCAGATAGACAGCTTGTTAATGCGTTTGCCGCCGTACAACAAGTTGACGATGGCACGGGTACCGACAATGGCGGTGAACATTGAGGTCGCCACACCAATACCAGTGGTGATCGCAAACCCTTTAATTGAACCAGTACCTACTGCGTAAAGAATAAGCACTTTGATCAACGTGGTGATGTTCGCATCGAAAATGGACGAAAACGCGCCCTGATAACCTTCGTGAATCGCCTGCTGCACCGAACGGCCATTGCTCAGCTCTTCTTTAATACGTTCGTTTATCAGAACGTTGGCGTCCACCGCGACCGCAAGGGTAAGCACGATCCCGGCAATCCCCGGCATCGTCAGCGTTGCACCAGGCAACAGCGACATAATGCCGACAATTAACACCAGGTTGGCAACCAGCGCAGACGTGGCGATCAGACCAAACTTCTTATAGAAGAAGATCATGAAGATAATGGAAACCACCAGACCTGCCAGGCAGGCTTCCAGACCCTGCGTGATGTTCTGCGAACCGAGCGTTGGGCCGATGGTACGTTCTTCAACAATCTGGATCGGCGCAATCAGTGCACCAGCGCGCAGCAGCAGCGACAATTGACGCGCTTCGGTCGGGTTGCTGATACCGGTAATACGGAAACTGTTACCGAGGCGAGACTGGATGTTGGCGATGTTAATCACCTCTTCCTGTTTCACCAGCACCGCACGTCCGTTGGCATCTTTTTTACCGCTGTCTTTGTACTCCACAAACAAGGTCGCCATCGGTTTACCGATATTGTCCTTGGTGAAGTTAGACATGATGTTACCACCTGCGCTATCCAGTGAAATGTTCACCTGCGGTTGGTTGTACTCATCCTGGCTGGAAGTGGAGTCGGTGATATGGTCACCGGTCAGGATCACGCGTTTGTACAGCACAACGGGCTGGCCTTCACGCGTCTGTTTCACTTCGGAGTCACCAGGTACGCGGCCAGAAGCGGCGGCGGAAGCATCCACGCTGCTGTTAACGAGGCGGAATTCCAGCGTCGCAGTGGCGCCCAGAATCTCTTTCGCACGTGCCGTATCCTGGATACCCGGCAGCTCAACCACGATACGATCAGCGCCCTGGCGCTGCACCAGCGGCTCAGCCACACCCAGTTGGTTTACACGGTTACGCAAGATATTGATGTTCTGCTGAACAGCATATTCGCGGGCTTCGCTCAGACGAGCATCGCTCATCACAGCGCGCAGCACGTTGTCGCCCTGATTGGAGATAACGAGATCGCGGTGGCGGGCTGTCAGGTAAGTATTCGCCTGATCGCGCGTCGCGCTATCGCGAAACTGAATGCTTAGGCCATAGTTATCTTCCTTACGCACGGTGGTGTAAGGAATGCCCTTGTCGCGCAGATCGCTGCGCAGGCTGTCCATGTTCTGTTCCTGCAACTTGCTCAACGCCGTCTGCATATCCACTTCCATCAGGAAGTGCACACCGCCGCGCAGATCAAGACCGAGTTTCATCGGTTCAGCTTTAATGGCGGTCAACCAGCGTGGTGTTGCCGGAGCAAGGTTAAGCGCGACAATGTACTGATCGCCTAACGAACTGACCAGCACTTCGCGGGCGCGCAGCTGCGCATCAGTAGAATCGAAGCGAGCAAGAATTGCGCCCTCTTCCAGTGCCACAGACTTCGCGTTGATTTTTTCTTTTTGTAGATCGTTCTGGACCTGGATCAGCGTTTGCTCACTGGCGGCGACGCCGCGCGCGCCAGTGATCTGAACAGCCGGATCCTCACCATACAGGTTGGGAAGTGCGTAAAGCAGGCCGACGATAATGACGACGACCAGCATAATGTACTTCCACAAAGGATAACGGTTTAACACGGCAGTTCCCTTTGGGAAAACAATAGATTACAGCGCCTTCATCGTGCCTTTCGGCAGAACGGCAGCTACGAAGTCACGTTTGATTACCACTTCGGTGGTGTCGTTCAGCGCGATAGCAATGTAGCCAGTGTCTGCTACTTTGGTTACGCGGCCAATCAGACCACCATTGGTCAGCACTTCATCACCTTTAGCGATGGAGTCCATCAGCTTTTTATGCTCTTTCGTGCGTTTTTGCTGCGGGCGCAGAATCATGAAGTAAAAAATCAGACCGAACACCACCAGCATCGGAATCAAAGTCCACTGGCTTTGGGCTGCCGGTGCGCCTGCTGCTGCTACCGCATCAGAAATAAAAAAGCTCATTCAAATTCCCTCATTATTAAATTAATCAACGTTCAAAGGTGGTACAGACCGCCCCTGACGCTGGTAAAAATCCGCGACGAAGCTCTCTAATTTACCCTCTTCGATAGCCTTGCGTAAACCAGCCATTAAACGCTGATAATACCGCAGGTTATGAATGGTATTGAGACGCGCGCCCAATATTTCGTTGCAACGGTCAAGATGATGCAAGTAAGCAAGAGAATAATTGCGACAGGTATAGCAATCACACTCGCTATCAAGCGGGCCGGTATCGCTTTTATATTTCGCGTTACGGATTTTCACCACGCCATTGGTCACAAACAGATGACCGTTACGGGCGTTGCGCGTCGGCATTACGCAGTCAAACATATCAATGCCGCGTCGCACGCCTTCAACCAGATCTTCTGGTTTACCGACGCCCATCAGGTATCGTGGTTTGTCTGCGGGGATTTGCGGGCAGACATGCTCCAGAATGCGGTGCATATCTTCTTTCGGCTCGCCCACAGCCAGACCGCCGACAGCGTAGCCATCAAAGCCAATCTCTACCAGACCTTTGACCGAGATATCGCGTAAATCTTCGTAAACGCTGCCCTGAATAATACCGAACAACGCATTTTTGTTACCCAGCCCATCAAAACGCTCACGGCTGCGTTTCGCCCAGCGCAGAGACATCTCCATGGAGCGTTTCGCGTAATCCCAGTCCGCCGGATATGGCGTACATTCGTCGAAGATCATCACGATATCGGAACCGAGATCGTACTGAATCTCCATCGATTTTTCCGGATCGAGGAAAATAGGATCGCCGTTGATCGGGTTACGGAAGTGCACACCCGCTTCGGTGATCTTGCGGATGTCGCCAAGGCTGAACACCTGGAAACCGCCGGAATCGGTAAGGATTGGGCCTTTCCACTGCATGAAATCGTGCAGATCGCCGTGCAACTTCATGATCTCCTGACCCGGACGCAGCCACAGGTGGAAAGTGTTGCCGAGGATAATCTGCGCGCCAGTGGCTTCAACTTCTTCCGGCGTCATCCCTTTTACGGTGCCGTAAGTGCCCACAGGCATAAACGCTGGCGTTTCAACCACGCCGCGATCAAACACCAGACGACCGCGGCGGGCGCGTCCGTCAGTGGTATCCAGTTCAAATTTCATTTCTTCTCCAGCCAGAAAGACAGTCTGACGTTTAAAACCAGCACCGCGGACCTATTCCCCGACGCGTTCAAAAATGGCTTGCGGATTGTACGTGATAAACATCGCATCCCCGTAACTAAAAAAGCGATATTTCTCTGCAACTGCGGCGTGGTACGCATTCATGGTGTGTTTGTACCCGGCGAAAGCAGAAACCAGCATGATCAGCGTCGATTCCGGCAGGTGGAAGTTCGTGACCAGCGCATCAATTACCCGGTACTGATAACCCGGGTAAATGAAAATCTGCGTATCGCCGAAGAACGGCTCAATCAGATCTTTTTTTGCTGCCTGCGCGGCGCTTTCCAGCGAACGAACAGACGTGGTTCCCACGGCGACAACCCGGTTGCCACGCGCTTTTGCCACCAGCACCGCGTCAACAACCTCCTGCGGCACTTCAGCATATTCGGAATGCATAATATGGTCTTCAATGCTGTCAACGCGCACCGGCTGGAAAGTTCCCGCCCCCACATGCAGCGTCACAAACGCCATCTCGATGCCTTTATTACGCAAACGCTCGAGTAGCGGTTCATCAAAATGCAGCCCTGCCGTCGGCGCGGCAACCGCGCCAGGCTTCTGGCTGTACACGGTCTGATAGAGCTCGCGGTCCGCCTCTTCATCAGGGCGGTCAATATAGGGCGGCAGCGGCATATGGCCGATAGCATTGAGGATATCCAGCACCGGGCGTTCGTCGTGAAACGCCACTTCGAACAACGCATCGTGGCGCGCCATCATCGTCGCCTGAATATCTTCCGCATCGCCGAGCAGCAGTTCCGTGCCCGGCTTCGGCGCTTTGGATGCGCGAATATGTGCCAGAATACGTTTATCGTCGAGCATACGCTCAACCAGCACTTCAATCTTGCCGCCGCTGGCTTTACGGCCAAACAGGCGCGCCGGAATTACGCGGGTGTTATTGAACACCAGCAGATCGCCGGGGTTGAGCTTGTCGAGTAAATCGGTGAAAGTACCGTGCGTCAGCGTGCCTGTTGGGCCATCCAGCGACAGTAAGCGGCAACTGCTGCGCTCAGGCTGCGGATAGTGGGCAATCAGGGATTCGGGCAATTCAAAGGAAAAATCGGCAACGCGCATGACACTAACTCGATACATATTTAAGAGGCGGGTAGTCTAGTGCCCACGCCCCTTCGCTGCAACCGTTAGCCGCTTTTGGACAAACAATAAGCATGAATTTTTTAGCGCACCTGCACTTAGCCCATCTTGCCGACAGTTCGCTACCCGGCAACCTGCTGGCGGATTTTGTTCGCGGCAACCCGCAAGACCTCTACCCGGTGGAGATCGTTGATGGGATCCATATGCATCGCCGTATCGACGTCATGACCGACAACCTGCCGGAAGTCAAAACCGCCCGCGAGTGGTTCCGCCCGCAAACCCGGCGAGTCGCGCCGATCACGCTGGATGTGATGTGGGATCATTTTCTCTCCCGACACTGGGCGCAAATTTCTCCGGATTTCCCGCTGGGTGATTTTGTTCACTATGCCCGTGCGCAGGTCGCTACAATCCTGCCCGACTCTCCGCCGCGATTTATTAATTTGAACAATTACCTTTGGTCAGAGCGCTGGCTGGAGCGCTACCGCGAGATGGCCTTTATTCAGAATGTGCTCAACGGGATGGCGAACCGTCGCCCGCGCCTGGATGCACTGCGCGACTCCTGGCAGGATCTGGACGCCAACTACGCCGCGCTGGAGGCTCAATTCTGGGAATTCTATCCGCGTATGATGGCGCAGGCCAAAGAGCAACAGCTTTAATTCTTGCACTGAGGGTGCATTGCGCTATTTTTAGAAAGCGTTATTGTTGAAGCAATCGATAGATAAAACCTATACCAGCGATTGTCAGTGGCGCTTTGAGCTGCATTACCCCTCTCCCTATACTGGCCCGCGTTGCGTTCTATTAACCTTGTAAATTACAGGAGTACATATGGTACTGGTTACTCGTCAGGCACCGGATTTTACTGCCGCAGCCGTTCTGGGCAGCGGTGAAATTGTTGAAAACTTCAACTTCAAACAGCACACCAACGGTAAAGCGACCGTACTGTTCTTCTGGCCGATGGACTTCACCTTCGTTTGCCCGTCTGAACTGATCGCTTTCGACAAACGTTACGAAGAGTTCAAAAACCGCGGTGTGGAAGTGGTTGGCGTCTCTTTTGACTCCGAGTTTGTTCACAACGCATGGCGTAACACGCCGGTTGAGAAAGGCGGCATCGGCGCGGTGAAATACGCAATGGTCGCTGACATCAAACGTGAAATTCAGCAGGCTTACGGTATCGAGCATCCGGATGCGGGCGTTGCCCTGCGTGGTTCTTTCCTGATCGACAAAAACGGCATCGTGCGCCACCAGGTCGTCAATGACCTGCCGCTGGGCCGTAACATCGATGAAATGCTGCGCATGGTTGACGCGCTGCAGTTCCACGAAGAGCACGGCGAAGTGTGCCCGGCTCAGTGGGAAAAAGGTAAAGAAGGGATGAACGCCTCTCCGGACGGCGTAGCAAAATACCTGAGCGAAAACGTCTCCAGCCTGTAATTGGCTGCGTTGATAAAGGCCCGCAATGCGGGCCTTTTTTATGGCTAGCTGAAAAAACACATCCGGTGAGCGCTGCTATTCCGGGGCTCTGATTCTGCCTGATTGTCTTTGCATGTAAATCCGACAAAACAGGCCGTTGCTGCTTTTAAGGTTTCGACAGACTTCCAAGGGCGAAAGCAATGCCGCCTCCTGTAAAGGCAGATCGTTATTCACGTGTCTTCACTTCACGCCAGATGCGCAGCGCCATCCATACTAGCACCACAACGCCCAACAGTAAGACGCCCCACACCAGCAAGGTTTTCCACGTCTGCTGGCGTTCTGCCGGTGATGTCGCCGTCAACCGCTCCTCGCCGCCAAGCGCCACACGATCCTGCACCTGCACTTCCGGTATCGCCGTAAGATCGAGCTGTTTACGCAGCGCTTCCGGGATCAATCCTTCCATCGTCACCGCAGCAGGCTCCGCCACCCGATTCCCCCACGCCAGCATAAACGGCCCCTTGCCCTGCGCATTAAAGACCAGCGATTGTCGGTCGCGGCTGCCGATTACCTGCGGCAATGCTTCAGGTAGACGGGCATCGAGCGTGGTGATGCGCACCGCCTGCACGGCCTCACCTGGCAGGCTGAGCGGTGCGGAAACACGCCCATTAAGCGCCCACAGCACCGTTTTACTTAACGGTTTCCACTCATCGTTGGCGCTGCTGCGCCAGTCAATCGCCACCGGCAATACGCCCTCTTCAGCAAGCCTTACCGACAGCGCGCTTAATGGCTGCGGTTGCGCCCATTGGTACTGCGCTTCGGTCGCGGAAACCCGCTGTTCGTGAGCTGCCATATCCACCTGTTCCAGCGGCGTTGGCTCGCTGCCAGGCCGTGCAGTGACCTGCGTAATCGTCACTGGCAGGCTCGGGGTATCAAACACCATCAGCAAATAACGTACACCATCGGCAGGCATCGGTTGATCGAGGTTAATTTGATCGAGCTTCAGCCGTTCGCTGCCGCTCGCCAGCTCCATCACTGGAGCGTCGTTCAGCAACGTGGTCCAGGTGCGCATATCACGACTGAAAAAGAGCGTCACTTTGCCGCGCCAGTTTTTTACTGGCTCCGACCAGGCCAGTTTCAGTTGCGCGAGCGTGAAGCTTTCCGGCATATTTTCCGGCAACGCCAGTAAATAGCTCTGCCCGACAACTTCGTCAGGCTCGCCTTCAATACGAATATCGACGCCGGACGAGGAGTGCAAACGCACCACATTTTGCCCTTCTGTGCCGGTGTCAACCGGCGACGAATCCAGCGGAAACACTCGCAGCGCGATGGGCTCTGGCGCATGCGCTGCGGCACGCTGCGTTTCCAGCGTAAACGGCACACGTTCGCCATCGTGGTTAAACACCCGGACATCACGCAGATCTGGCCAGGCGCTCTGCGCGTAGGTATCCAGAGGTAGATCCACGCGGTACCAGGATGCCGGTTGCGGCAGATCGAGCGTCGCGCCAAACGCGTAATCCTGCGGTGAATCCGTAACAGCCTCACTGCTTATCGCTGCGCTTGCCGTTGTCATCAGTGCGGCCAGTAGTAATCCATGCCACTTTTTCATTGTTCTTCTCCCTTGTCCTCGTCCCGCATAGCCTTTGGCGGCAGGGGTGAAAAATAACCCACAATCAGTACCAGAACCGCCACACCAATAAAGGCGATCGCTCGCGAAAGCCCACCGCCGCCAGCGCTGTCGACCAGCATCAATTTAAGCAGCACCACGCCCAGCAACACACCGCCGCACAACCACTGCTGGCGTGCATGCTGGCGTGTGGCGCGGATCATCACCACCAGCGCAATCAACATCCAGAACAGCGCAAAACTGGTCTGAATCAATCGCGACTGCCACAGACTTTCACTCTCCCAGGCCACCTCTCCGTAGTAGGCCAGCAGACGCAGCAACGCACCGTTTAACCACCAGAAACCAAGCGCCGCCAGCACCCACGGGCGCACACGCCAGATTTGCGGTGCCACCGCCGGGTAGTGCGCTTCGGCAAAACGGCTGTACAGCCAGACGCCGAGCAGCGCAAACGCCGCGCCCTCTTCCAGCGGGTTAATAACCGGCAGATACGTCATGCCCATCACGACCCCATCGCTCAGATTGGCATACACCAGCAAACAGAGCAGCACAGGAACCAGCGGCAATAATCCCAGCGCGCCATACAGCACAGGCCAGGTGCGCCACGGCCAGAACTGGCGGCGAATGGCCGCCAGTGCCAACGCAATCACCACACCACCCGCCGCCATTGGCAACCCGGCCTGCCAGGGTTCATTCCCCCACGCCAGCCCATCGACGAACCACCACAGCTCAGTGCCTGCAGCCAACAGCAGCATCCACAACAACGCGATATGCAGCCCTTGCGACAAACGCGCAGGCGTCGTCTCTTTCTCGCGATAAAGCAGCAGAAACGCGGCAGGTAGCGCGACACACCAGGCCAGATTCGACCAGCCTGCCGCCAGCAGATGCCCCTGGCTCATAATCTGCCAGGCCAGCATGACTGCCATTCCAGGCCATAACAGCCAGCGGGCGTACCCCAGTTCCGGCCACGACCAGCGCAAGCTGCCCGCACGCCATAACCATACGGAAAGCGCCAGCAGCGCCAGTACGCCAAACCCGTTGTCAACCGAGGCTGGCATCGCAGCCTGAGACGCACCGCCGAGCGCAACCACCCAAAACGCGATACCGCCCACCAGCAGTAACCAGCTTCCCTCTTGCCGCAGGCCACGCCACAGCCAGGAGGCCGCCAGCCAGCAACCGCTTAGCACGGCAAAGATCAGCAATGTCGACACGGCATTAATGCCGTCCGCCGCCGCCCATAGCGCGCTGCATAGCGCCAGCAGCAGTAATGCGCTGCCGCTGTAACTCATACGACGCAGATTTTGCTGCACGCCAAGCCACAAAATACCCAGCCCTTCCAGCGCCCAGGCCATCGCCGTCCAGCGCGCCGACAACGCCAGCGGAATGGCGAGCGTGGCAAACGCGCCGCCGAGCGCCAGCGCCGCCAGTACCAGCGGTTTTGCGGTCGCAGGGAAACGTTTGAGCGCCAGCATCGCCAGCACCAGGTAGAAAAGACCAAAGCCCAGCGCACTAAATGCCGGCCCATAATGCCAGTGTTCGGTGATGGCGTACTGCATACCAAAGCCCGCCAGCGGCGGCGCAAAGAGTAAAACACCATCAATAATGCGCTCGCCCCGGTGCTGTGCGCGCAGAGAAAGCGCCACGCTCAGTACGCCGAAGATGAGGATGTTAGCTATCAGAAACAGCTGGCAACTGAGGTAGAATTGCGGGCGATAGTTATCCATGCCCCACAGCCCGGCGACACCGAAAGTGAAGACCATGCCGAGCAGGTTCAATTCGCGCCAGTGCTGCCAAATACTGATGGCGAGGATCCCTACCGAAAGCAGCAAGTAAAACGAGAACAGCGCAACATGGCTGCCACCGCCGGTAGAGAGCAGGATCGGCGCGAGATAGCCGCCAAGGCTTGCCAGCAATGCCAGGCTCAGCGCTTTTTGCAGCACTGCCAAACCCACGCTCGCCGCACAGATAACGATTAATAGCCCAAAGGCCAGCGTCATCGGCAGCATCTGCCATAAACGGAACGCACCAAAGACGGTGAGATAGAGCGCACCAACCGCGCCGCCTTGCAATATCAGCGCAAAGACCGTCTGTTTATGCCGCAGCCGCCAGCCAAGCCCGAGCAGCACAATCGCCACCAGCGCGACGGCGGTCAGACGCAGTTCCAGCGGGAACAACGCATATTCCACGGTGTAGCGCAGCAGAAAGGAGAGGCCGATAAACAGCAGGATAACGCCCAGTTTTGCCAGCGGGTTACCCTGCATAAACCAGCGCACCAGCGACGTCACCATTCCCCACGATGCGGTTTCCGGCGTTTTTGTCGTTACGACAGGTTCGTCAAAAGCAGGCGAGGAGATAACCGGTGCGGGAGTTTCAGCTTTGCGTCCCCACGGGTTTTCCGCTGGCGCGGGCGGTTCGACTTGACGCCCCCACGGGTTTTCCACCGGCGCGGCAGGTTGAGTGATTTCAACAGGTTCGGTGGATTGCAGGACTTCAGTCGCCACCACCGGTGTCTGTTCGCGGCTTTCCGGCGTCGCCGAAAACTGCCGTTCCAGTATGCTCAGCCGCTGACGCAGTTGTTGCAGTTCATTCTGGGTGGCAATGCTGCGCCGCCAGGCAGTGATAGCCACAATGGGCACCACCACCAGTGCCAGAAACAGCACCACCACGCCAAAGAGTAAAAGACCATCCATGTACTATCGCCTTCGCTAAAGGGGAGACGTAATGCCGCCCCTCTTCGCGTGGCGATTCAGGCGGCGGACCAGACAGATGCACTAATGGCTGAAAGCGTCAGCACATCATCCTGTAGCGTACCTGTACCTTCCTTAAGCCGCCAGTTTTTCCCCCGTAACAGCGGTGAATCCTCCAGCACCACTTCACAGGCTTCGCCCCGGTTAATCGCGACTAAAACCCGTTGTTGACGGTAAACACGCAAAAATACCAGCACATTGTCGTGCGCATAAATCACCAGACAACCACCGTAGCGCAACGCTTGCGAACGCGAACGCAGCTTCGCCATGCGCTGATAAAGCGCCAGCAGCTTGCCATCCTGGCGCTTTTTGTCCCACGGGAACGGCTTGCGGCAAAACGGATCGTTAGCGCCATCCAGCCCCACTTCGTCGCCGTAATAAATGCACGGTGTACCCGGCCAGCTAAACAGCCAGACCACCGCCAATGGTAAGCGCGCAATGTCGTTGCCGAGCACCGTTTTAAAGCGCGGCGTATCGTGACTATCGAGCTGGTTAAACATACGCAATTGCTGCTGGTGCGACAGCCCGGCGCGGTAGTTATCCATCCATACCGCACAGGTTTGCGCATCTATTTTTTGCGGATCATAAGAGAGATCGGTCTTTGCCAGAAAAGCCCACACCGGCAGGGTAAAACCGCGGTAGTTCATGGCCGCGTCTTCGGCATCCGCCTGCAGCCACTGGCGCGCATCGCCAAAATGTTCGCCAACAATATACGCTTCTGGCTGGGTAGCTTTCGCGGCCTGCGTAATGCCCGTGACATGGCGCAAATTGTTACGCGCCCCGCCATCTTCGCCCAGCATATGCACCACATCCAGCCGCCAGCCGTCCATGTGCCACGGCGCTTTCAGCCAGTGGCGCACCACGCTCTCTTCACCCTGATAAATTTCATCAACTAACGTAGGTGACTGGTAATCAAGCTTCGGCAGGCTCGCATACCCCAGCCAGTCACGAGCGTGGCCGTTCTCATCAAAGCTGAACCAGCTACGCCAGCGCGAATCCGGGTTGTGACACGCGCCGCCCGTTGCACGGTTGTGTCGGTCGAACCAGGCGTGGGAATCGCCGGTGTGGTTAAAGACGCCATCCAGAATCAGCTTCATGCCCGCGTCGCGCGTGTTGTGCCTCAGGCGCAGCAACGCCTCATCGCCGCCGAACTGTGGGTCAACATGGCGATAATCTTCGGTGTCATATTTATGTACGCTGGGAGCAACAAACACCGGGTTAAGGTACAGCGCGGTGACGCCGAGCTTTTTCAGGTACGGCAGTTTCTCGCTGATGCCGTCAAGATCACCGCCATAGAAGGTTGAACCGCCCGCGTCCCCGGTCAGCGGATCGTCCCAGTCTCGCATAACGATCGGCTGCCCTGCTGCATGGTGATGATAGATTTTGTCTTGATCTGCGCCGCGCGGCAGACTGCGGGCAAAACGATCCGGGAAAATTTGGTAGAACACCTGGTCCGCCACCCACTGCGGCCCGCAGTCCGGCGCATCAATGGCGAACTGCTCAAGCCGGGCGGGCGGAAAGTGGCTAAAGCCCTGCGGCGTAAACCAGAGTTGGCGGTTTTCCCATAGCAGCTTAAAGCTATAGCGACGACGCGGCTGCCCGCTCGCCACATCGATCGCCGCCCGCCAGACAGTTACACCATCGGCTGTCGGTTTGCGCCCGCGATGCATCACCACAGGCGTCTCTTCGTTATCGATTTCAACCCGCAGCATCACCCGCTCCGGCAGCGAGGTTCCGGTTAGCCAAAGGCTAATAACTAATTGATCCTGTTTCTGTTTCACAAACGGCGCGACGGGCAAATGCCATGCATTCAACATCAAAAAATCCCCTTTGCTCAAAATGACGCCACTCTTCCACAGCGATTCTCGCCCTGCCTCCTTCTTTCCGCTTTTTTCCGGGGGTGAGAGAGAGGGCGCAGATGTGATCTGGCGAGATATTCACCAGGCATATGCGTGAGTTTTTCCACGCCCGCTTCGTGCTAATGCCCGAAGCCGCAGGCAAACGCGCTTTTTTATACTGATAAAAACTATAGATGAATAAAGGGCTTAGTATGAGCAGCAAACCCGAGATCCTCGTCATCAGCGAAATACCGCAGGCAATGATCGACACCCTCGAACGCCATTTCGTGGTGCATCCTTACTGGCAACCCAATACACAGGCTCTAATGCGCGAACGCGCCCCTGCCATCCGTGGCGCGCTGACGCGGGCGGCGAAAGGCATCAGCACTGCGCTGATAGAGCAGCTTCCGGCGCTGGAAGTGATCAGCGGTTTCGGTGTCGGCGTGGATGCTACCGATCTCAACACCTGCCGCCAACGCAGGATCAAAGTCAGCAACACGCCTAACGTGCTTAACGAATGCGTGGCCGATACCGGGCTGGCGCTCATGCTGGCGGTCACGCGGAAAATCTGTGAAGCCGACCGGTTTGCCCGTGCGGGCGAGTGGGAACATAGTGCCTTTCCCGGCGCATGGAAGATGAGTGGCAAGCGCTGCGGAATTGTTGGCATGGGCAATATTGGGCATGACGTCGCCCAACGTGCGGCGGCATTCAATATGCCGATTCATTATTTCAGCCCACGGGAAGCGCGCAACCGCCACTGGCAACGCCATGATTCACTTCTCTCGCTGGCGGAAGCGGTTGATTTTCTGGTGCTCACATTACCCGGTGGTGCAAAAACGCAGCACATTATCAACCGTGAAGTGCTGGAAGCGCTGGGGCCGGAGGGCATTCTGGTGAACATTGCTCGCGGCAGCGTTGTCGATACCGGGGCGTTAATCGCCGTGCTACAGGAAGGGAAATTACGCGGCGCCGGGCTGGACGTATTTGAAGAAGAACCGCATATTCCACCAGCGCTGCGCAGCCTGCAAAACGTGGTGTTATTGCCGCATATCGCCAGTAATACCGCCGAAACGCGCCAGGCAATGGCGGATCTGACCATCAATAATCTGCTGAGCTACTTTACACAAGGGAAACTGCTGACGCCGGTGGTGTAAGCCAGTCGCCATTGATGAATGCCGGACAAGCATAACGCTTATCCGGCACGACTATCAGGCTTTACGGCGTTTAAACATCCAGCCAATCAGCAGCAGCACAATCCACGCAAAACCGACGTACAGCGAGATGCGGGTATCCGGGTGCCAGCCAATCAGCGCAATAATAAACACGAGGAAAATCAGCCCAACGACAGTGGTTGCCACCCCGCCTGGTACTTTGAATTTCAGCGCTTTTACTTCATCAGCAGAGAGACGGCGGCGAAAACCAATCTGCGAGAGCAGGATCATGATCCACACCCACACCGTGGCGAAGGTCGCCAGCGAGGCAATCACCAGGAAGACATTTTCCGGCATGATGTAGTTCAGATAGACCGCCAGTAACAGCGCGACTGTCATCACCATGACCGTTACCCACGGAATGCCGCGACGCGAGGTTTTAGCGAACATTTTCGGCGCACTGCCCTGCTCGGCCATACCGTGCAACATACGCCCGACACCAAATACATCGCTGTTGATGGCGGAAAGCGAGGCCGTCAGTACCACAAAGTTAAGAATACTGGCAGCAAAGGTGATGCCCATATGCTGGAAAGTCAGTACAAACGGGCTGCCGTCTGTCCCCACCTGATTCCACGGGTAAATGGACATAATCACGAACAGCGTACCGACGTAGAACACCAGTATGCGTAGCGGCACTGAATTAATGGCGCGCGGGATCGACTTTTCCGGGTCTTTCGCTTCACCGGCGGTGATGCCAATGATTTCAATACCACCATAGGCGAACATCACCATTTGCAGCGCCATCACCGTGCCAAGCCAGCCATTGCTGAAGAAGCCACCGTGGCTCCACAAGTTGCTAATACCGGTTGGTTCGCCTCCGTTGCCAATTCCCCAGATGATGATGCCGAAACCGGCGACAATCATGATGATGATAGTGGCGACTTTAAAGAACGAGAACCAGAACTCCAGTTCGCCGAACACTTTCACACTCATCAGGTTGATGGCGCAGATAATCAGCACCACGCTCAGCACCCAAATCCAGTGCGGCACCGTTGGGAACCAGACGCCCATATAAATGCCAAAAGCAGTCACATCGGCAATGGCGACAATCAGGATTTCAAAACAGTACGTCCAGCCGGTGATATAACCGGCCAGCGGGCCGAGGTTTTCCTGCGCGTAGCGAGAGAAGGAGCTGGCGGAAGGGTTATGCACGGACATTTCGCCCAGCGCACGCATAATAATATACGCGGCGACACCGCCAATAATGTAAGCCAGCAGCACGCTTGGCCCGGCCATTTTGATGGCATCAGCGGAGCCGTAAAACAGCCCGGTGCCAATCGCTGAACCCAGCGCCATAAAGCGAATGTGGCGGGTGCTTAGCCCACGCTTCAGCTTATTAGTACTTTCCATCGTTTCCACTGCCATTATTCAACACAAAAATAAAAAACCACGGAGCGCGTACCCCGTGGTTAAA
The DNA here is from genome assembly GCF_042788095.1 of Kosakonia sp. YIM B13571. NCBI lineage: Bacteria > Pseudomonadati > Pseudomonadota > Gammaproteobacteria > Enterobacterales > Enterobacteriaceae > Kosakonia > Kosakonia sp. YIM B13571. The sequence goes on from NZ_JBHZPL010000001.1 coordinate 924,324, forward strand.
CAAACCGTATTTGCTGCTGTTAATGCGCGCTGGAAGCCACTTGTCGTCCTGCGGCGCGATCCCAGATTGCAGCCAGAATCACCATCACCAGACTTGGCATCAACCAGGCCAGCCCCTGCTCCGCTAGCGGCAAGCGCTGTGTCCAGGCAGGAAGGTGTTCAGCAAACGCGGAGGCTTTCACGCCGTCAAGGATACCAAAAAGCAGGCTGATAAACATGGCCGGTGCGATAACGCGCGTTGAATTGTTCCAGAAGGAGCGGGTAAAACTCAGCACCACCAGTACGATACATGGCGGGTAGATCATCGTCAGCACCGGAATCGAAATCTGAATCAGGTGGCTCAACCCGAGGTTGGACACCGCCATCGAGAAGATACCCAGAATAAACACCAGTGCACGGTAAGAGAGCGGCAGATACTGCGCGAAAAACTCGGCACAGGCGCAGGTCAGGCCAACCGCCGTCACCAGGCAGGCGATGAAAATCAATGCCGCCAGCAGGAAGCTGCCCGCACCACCAAAGGTGTGCTGAACGTAAGAATGCAGAATGGCGGCACCGTTGGCAGACTGATCAACCAGCGAAGAGCTGTCTGAACCCAGGCGGAACAGCGCCAGATAAAGCAGCGTCAGACCCACGCCAGCCATCAGGCCAGCCCAAACGGTGTAACGGGTCAGCAGGCGCGCTTCGGTCACACCGCGTGAGCGCGCTGCGTTGACAATCACAATGCCAAAGACCATTGCGCCCAGTGTATCCATCGTCAGGTAGCCGTTGACGAAACCGTTGGAGAAAGAGGCGTTCTGGTAAGCGTCCAGCGCGTGGCTGATGGAGCCCGCCGGCCAGACAATCGCGGCGATCGAGAGGATAGTCAGCGCGATGATTTTCAACGGAGCAAGGAAATTACCCACAGTATCAAGCAGTTTGCCCGGATAGAGCGATACCAGGATCACCAGCGCGAAATACACCACGCTGTAAATCAGCAGCGGCATCGCGCCTTCGCCGGTCAGCGGCGCAATCCCGACTTCAAACGACACGGTTGCCGTACGCGGCGTCGCAAACAGTGGCCCAACCGCCAGGTAGCAAACCGTCGCCAGCAGAACACCCGCCACTTTACCAATCGGCGTGCTCAGACTATCGACGCCACCGCCCACTTTCGCCAGTGCTACAACGGTTAGCACGGGCAAACCAACGGCAGTAATCAGAAAGCCAAACGCCGCCGTCCAGACGTGTTCACCCGCCTGTAAGCCGACCATCGGAGGAAAAATGATGTTACCTGCGCCTACGAAGAGGGCAAAGGTCATAAAGCCCAGAGCAACAATGTCTCGTGGTTTTAAGTGATGGGTCATAAGTTTTACTGCCTGTGGATGTGGTGTCGTAAAGTGATGAATTATTGGCCTTTCCCGACCGAACAATAAAACGCCAATTGCGCGAAAAATCAGCGGGAAATGCTTTATGTACACCGTGGCGAAGAATAGTTTTTCGATTTACCACGTAAACACAGTCGGTCTGACAATGTATGGGGCGCAATTTAAACGCTTATAACGTTTAAAGGCAAGGTGGGATCGTAAAACCAGATGGTTATGCTGCATTGTAAAAAACAAGCAGTCAGATACTCCATTTATAAGAAAAACACATGGCTGATCATGCGAACAAAAAAGCAGCAGACGTACAAAATATGTTTCAGTTGAGGTAGACGGTGCGGGAAAGCGGCCTGTTTTCGCAGGCCGCTGGAAAGATATGCTGACAGAGCCTTCAGGAAGCGGCTTTTTTGGCAACCAGACGTTCCGGCACGACAAAGCTAAAGCGGGTGCCCTTGCCCGGTTCGCTGACGATATCAAGGCGGCTGTCGTGGTGATTTACCGCGTGTTTGACAATCGCCAACCCAAGACCGCTGCCGCCAGTTTGCCGCGAGCGGGCTTTATCCACCCGGTAGAAACGTTCGGTCAGACGCGGAATATGTTCTGCGGCAATGCCCGGTCCGTTATCTTCCACGCTAAATTCCGCTCCCTGCGGTACATGCTGCCAGCGCACAATAACGTGCGTGCCCGGTGGCGTGTGGTTGACGGCGTTATACACCAGATTAGAGATTGCGCTGCGCAGTTGCTCTTCGTTGCCCAGCACTTTAAGCGCGTTATCCACTTCAAAACTGAAAGTGTGCTTTTGCTGACTAAGGGTTTGCGCTTCCCGTTCGACGACCCGCAGCATCATAGGTACATCAATGGTTTCGTTAGGCGGCAGCGTCGGCGCGGCTTCAATTTTCGACAGCGTGAGTAACTGGCGCACCAACCCTTCCATCCGCGAAGTTTGTTCACGCATAGTGTGCAGCGCTTTTTCGCGCGGAGCCCCTTCCAGCGTTTGCTCCTGCATCATTTCCAGATAGCCTTGCAGCACCGTTAATGGCGTGCGCAGCTCATGGCTGACGTTGGCAAAAAAGTTACGCCGCGCGCCTTCCAACTGGTGCATTTGCGTCACGTCGCGCGCCACCATCAGCAGTTGTTGCTCGCTGTAGGGCATGACGCGGATCTCAAGATGCCGCCCATTATTGAGCACTAAGTGCAGAGGCCGACCAAACTCTTGATTCCTGATGTATTTCGTAAATTCAGGGTAGCGCAGTAAGTTAAGGATATTCTGGCCGTTGTCATCCGGCCAGCGCAGCCCCAGCATCTGCTGGGCGAGGCCGTTACACCAGAAAATCGCCCCGTCTTCGGTGGTGAGGATCACCGCATCCGGCAGCGATTCCGCACCGCTGCGAAAGCGTTTGATCAAATTTCCGAGTTCACGGCGGCGCTTTTTGTTACGCATCTGCATCTGGTGTAGCCCGTAAAGTAGCGGCTCCCAGCTTCCCGTTCCCGGCGGCGGGGTCATGCTTTTATCAACCCATAGCCACCAGGAAAGGCGCAGTAAATTCCAGAAATGCCAGATCAGCAGGCCGGTTACCGCAGCGAATAAAAACCAGGGCAGGTAACCGAAAATCGCGCCGAGAATAAAGGCGGGGATACAACAAAGGAGGAGCTCCAGCACCAGCCTTTTCCATGACAGCCGTTCCAGCACGCGTCACACTCCTGTCAAATTTCAGAAACGGGTCGAAAAACGATATCCCGTGCCGCGCACTGTTTGCACCATACGATCGTGGCCGCTGTGTTCCAGCGCTTTGCGCAGACGGCGAATATGCACGTCCACGGTTCTGTCTTCAACGTAAACGTTGGTTCCCCATACGTGGTTCAGCAGCTGTTCGCGGCTGTAAACACGTTCCGGGTGAGTCATAAAAAAGTGTAAGAGTTTAAACTCTGTCGGTCCCATATCCAGCGGATTTTCACCCGTCATCACACGGTGTGAGGAAGGATCGAGGCTCAGCCCCTGCATTTCTATCACCTCTTCCACCGCCATCGGTGAAATACGGCGCATCACAGCTTTGATACGCGCCACCAGCTCTTTCGGTGAAAATGGCTTGGTAATGTAATCGTCCGCCCCCGTTTCCAGACCACGAACGCGATCCTCTTCCTCCCCGCGCGCGGTCAGCATCATCACCGGAATATCACGGGTCATCGCTTCGCGTTTAAGATGTTTAATAAACTGAATGCCAGAACCGCCAGGCAGCATCCAGTCCAGTAAAACCAGGTCGGGCCAGGGTTCGTTAAGTTGGTTCACCGCGCTGTCATAATCTTCAGCTTCCACCGGTTGAAAACCATTTTGCTCGAGCACGAAGCACACCATTTCACGGATCGGTGCTTCATCTTCTACGACCAGAATTCGTCTCGCCATAATTCGCCCTGTTTTAATTAAGTCGTCAGTATAGATAGCGGCGCCATTATGCGTCAGTTTTATGACAGATTTATGAATAAGATGACCGCAATATGACCCGTGCGGTGGCTGTGTGACAACGCAAATTTGCGTTCGGTTATGTCCCTCATCTGCTTAATGTTTATAATCTGCTTTACGCTTTTTCGCCACGGAACCGCTATGCGCATCATTCACACTTCAGACTGGCATCTGGGTCAAAACTTCTACAGTAAAAACCGCGCCGCCGAACATGACGCTTTTCTCGACTGGCTGCTCGCCGCCGCCGAAACGCATCAGGTTGATGCCATTATTGTCGCAGGCGATATTTTCGATACCGGTTCCCCGCCAAGCTATGCGCGCGAGCTCTATAACCGCTTTGTGGTTAAACTCCAGCAAACGGGCTGCCAGCTTATTGTGCTGGCGGGTAATCACGATTCCGTGGCCACGCTGAATGAATCGAAAGCGATCCTCGCTTACCTGAAAACCACGGTAATCGCCAGTGCAGGCGAGAAGCCGTTCTTGCTAAATTGCCGCGATGGCGAACCCGGTGCAGTATTTTGCCCGGTGCCATTTCTACGCCCACGCGACATTACCGTTAGCCAGGCGGGGCTTTCCGGGCAACAAAAACAGCAACATTTGCTGGCGGCGATCACCGATTACTATCAACAGCAGTTTACCGAGGCCTGTGAACTGCGCGGTGACAAGCCGCTGCCCATTATTGCCAGCGGTCATTTAACCACTGTTGGTGCCAGCAAAAGTGACGCGGTGCGTGATATTTATATCGGCACGTTAGACGCATTCCCTGCACAGAATTTTCCCCGCATGGATTACATCGCGCTCGGCCACATTCATCGGGCGCAGAAGATTGGCGGCCAGGAGCATATCCGCTACTGCGGCTCGCCCATTGCGTTGAGTTTTGATGAAACCGGGAAAAGCAAAAGCGTCAATCTGGTGACATTCTCCGGGGGTAAACTCGCCGAAGTCACGACGCTGGAGGTTCCAGCAACGCAGGCATTAGCCGTGATCAAAGGCGATTTTGCTGACATCTGCCGCCAGTTAGAGCAGTGGCGAGACGCGCCCGCTGAGCACCCTGTATGGCTGGATATCGAAATCGAAAGCCATGAATATCTGACGGACATGCAGCGCAAAATCCAGCAATTGACGGAAGATTTGCCGGTAGAAGTGCTGCTGGTGCGCCGCAGCCGCGAACAACGCGAACGAATTCTCTCCGGCGAGTTACGCGAAACCTTAAACGAATTAAAAGTGGAAGAGGTTTTTGCCCGTCGCCTTGCGCTGGCAGAACTCGACGATACACAAAGTGCGCGTTTGCACACGCTTTTCAGCGAAGCACGCCAGGCGCTGGATGAGGAGAATGAGGCATGAAAATCCTGAGCCTGCGGCTGAAAAACCTGAACTCGCTCAAAGGCGAGTGGAAAATAGACTTCACCGAAGAGCCGTTCGCCAGCAATGGCCTTTTCGCCATTACCGGTGCGACCGGTGCGGGGAAAACCACCCTGCTCGACGCCATCTGCCTGGCGCTGTATCACGAAACACCGCGTCTTAGCACCCTTTCGCAATCGCAAAACGATTTAATGACCCGCGATACCGCCGACTGCCTGGCTGAAGTGGAGTTTGAAGTGAAAGGCGTCGCCTATCGCGCCTTCTGGAGCCAGAGCCGCGCCCGTGGGCTGCCGGATGGCAACCTGCAAGCCCCGCGCGTTGAACTCGCGGTCTGCGCCGACGGCAAAATACTTGCCGATAAAGTGAAAGATAAACTTGATCTTACTGCCTCGCTAACCGGGCTGGATTATGGCCGTTTCACCCGCTCCATGCTGCTGTCGCAGGGGCAGTTTGCCGCGTTCCTCAATGCGAAACCGCGCGAACGTGCCGAGCTGCTGGAAGAGCTGACCGGCACCGAGATTTATGGGCAGATTTCCGCCATGGTGTTTGAAAAACACAAAGCGGCGAAAACCCGGCTGGAGAAGTTGCAGGCACAGGCCGAAGGCGTAGTGCTACTTAATGATGAGCAGCGCCAGCAGCTTGCGCAAAGTTTGCAGGCACTCACTGACGAAGAGCAACTTTTACTGGCGGGTCAGCGCGACATACAGGCGCAGGCAAACTGGCTGAACCGCGATGCGGAGCTACGTGCCGCACGCGGACGCGCACAGGCCGCGCTGGTACAGGCACAGCAGGCGCTGGCCGGTGCCCAGCCGCAGTTAGCGGCGCTGGAACGCGCGCAACCGGCGCTGCAATTGCGCCCGCTGTGGGATCGGCTTGAGGAGCAGCGTAAAGCGCTGCTCCGCACTCGAACACAGAGCGAAGAAGTAAATACTCGCTTACATGCCAGCCTGTTACAGCGCGCACGCATTCGCTTTAGCGCCCAACAGCAGCATGCAACATTGCAGGAAACGCAAAAAACGCTGGAAAGTTGGCTTGTTGAAAATGCCCGTTTTCAGCGCTGGCAAAGCGAATTAACCGGCTGGCGCGTGTTGTTCAACCAGCTGGAAGAGGAGAAAAAACAGTGGCTCGGACTGCAACAGCGCGTGCAGACGCACGAGACGAAACTGCGCACCTTGCCTGCGTCAACGCTGGAGATGAGCGAGGAAGATACCGCGGCGGCAATGGCGCTGTGCGCGCAAAACCGCCCGCTTCGTCAGCAGCTTACCGCTCTGCATGCCCGTTTTGCTCCGCTACGCAAGCAGCTGGCACAGCGCCAGCAGAGCTTGCTGGATTTACGCGCCGAGCAGGAAAAAATCAGCGTTGAGCTGGCGCGCAAACGCGAACTGTATAAAGAGAAAAACCAGCTACTGACGGAAGTCACGACCATTTGCGAGCTGGAAAATCGGATCAAAGATCTGGAAAGCGAGCGTGCGCGCCTGCAACCCGGTCACCCTTGCCCGCTGTGTGGCGCAACCGAACATCCGGCAGTTGCGCATTATCAAACTCTTGAGCCAGGCGTCAATCAGGCGCGACGCAGCGCGCTGGATCTCGAAGTCCGCCAGGTCAAAGAGGATGGCGTCGCGCTTGGCGAGCGGCTGAAAGGGTTGGCTGAACGCTACGAAAAAGATGAGCGCGAAGTTAAAAACCTGCAACAAGAGGAGCAAAGCTGGTTGCAGGAGTGGGCGAAAGCCTGCGCTGCGCTGAGCGTCACGCTGGAGCCGCATCGTGAACTCACCAGTTGGCAAAGTGCGCAGGATGCGTATGAACATCAGCTCTACTTGCTAAACCAGCGCCAGACATTGCAGTTGCAAATCCGCGAACTTTATCAACAAAGCGAGCAATATCAACAAGCCGTGGTTGGCCGCCGTGAAAAGCTGGCGACCACTCTGCAACATCTGGATCTGGCGCTGCCGCCGGAAGGCGAAGAGGAGCCGTGGCTGGCGGCGCGCGCGCAGGAAGCCGAGCAGTGGCAACACCAGCAGCAACAGCTCAGTGCGATGCACGAAAAAATGACGCAACTTACGCCGATCCTCGACACACTACCGGAAAGCGACATACCCAGCGACGGGCAGACAGTGGCGCTGGAAGGCTGGCGAAAAGTACACGATGCGTGTCTTGCGCTGGAAAGCCAGTGGCAAACCTTACATCAGCAACTGGCGCAAGAGGAGCAAACGGCAGGCGCGCTGGAGCAACAATTTACCGATGCGCTGGGAAAAAGCGTTTTCGCCGATCATCAGGCATTTCTTGACGCCCTACTCACCGAGCCTGAACGCCATCGCCTTGAGCAGTTACGCCAGAAGCTCGACAGCGAATGTCAGCAGAAACAGGCATTAGCGAATAGCGCTGAACAGGCATTGAGTGCGCATCAGGCGCAACCGCCTGCTGCGCTTGCCCCGAATGCCACGCTGGAGAGTATCAGCCTGACGCTGGAAAGCGTTTCGCGGCAACTTCGGGAAAATACCACCCGCCAGGGTGAATTCCGTCAACAGTTGAAGCAGGACGAAGATAACCGCAAGCGCCAGCAAAATGTGCTGCAGGAGATGGCGCATGCCAGCGTGCTGTATGACGACTGGGGACACCTGAATGCGCTTATCGGCTCCAAAGAGGGAGATAAATTCCGCAAATTCGCCCAGGGATTAACACTCGATAACCTCGTCTGGCTGGCGAACAACCAGCTTAATCGCCTGCACGGCCGTTATTTGCTGAAACGTAAAGAGAGCGACGCCCTGGAACTGGAAGTGGTCGACACCTGGCAGGCGGACGCGGTACGTGATACGCGCACCCTTTCCGGCGGCGAGAGTTTCCTGGTCAGCCTTGCACTGGCGCTGGCGCTCTCCGATCTGGTGAGTCATAAAACCCGCATTGATTCACTGTTCCTCGATGAAGGCTTCGGCACGCTGGACAGTGAAACGCTGGATACTGCGCTGGATGCCCTTGACGCGCTGAACGCCAGCGGCAAAACCATCGGCGTGATTAGCCATGTCGAAGCGATGAAAGAGCGCATTCCGGTGCAGATCAAAGTGAAGAAAATTAATGGGCTGGGCTACAGCAAACTCGACGGGAAATTCGCGGTGAATTAAAAAAGAGGGCGCGTTCAACCGCGCCCTCGGTGTTTATTCGCCCTGTGGCCACAGCCACGCCGCGCCGCGCACGCCGCTGGAATCGCCGTGCAGCGCTTTGCGGATCGGCGTTTCGCACTCACCGCCAAACACCCAGTTGCGCAGCAGAACCGGTACGGTCTGGTAAAGCCGCTCGACGTTACTCATGCCGCCGCCCAGCACGATCACATCCGGGTCAAGAATGTTCACCACATGCGCCAGCGATTTCGCCAGCCGCAGCTCGTACCGGCTAATCGCCAGTTCCGCCACCGCATCCTGTTCGTCGACCAGACGCATGATCTCATTGCCTTTGAGTGCCTTACCGCTAAGCCGCTGGTAATCCGTGGCAAAGCCGGTGCCTGAAATAAAGGTTTCAATACAGCCCTGCTTGCCGCAATAACAGGGGACTTCGGTGCGATAGCGCAGCTCGTCCTCATCCATCCACGGCAACGGATTGTGCCCCCACTCACCGGCGGTGCCGTTGCCGCCGATGTGCGCGCGCCCGTTAAGCGCCACACCGGAACCGCAGCCGGTGCCGATAATCACCGCGAACACCGTTTGCGCCCCAGCTGCCGCGCCGTCCACCGCCTCGGATACCGCCAGGCAGTTGGCGTCGTTTGCCAGCCGCACTTCGCGATTCAGCCGCTGGCTCAAATCCTTATCGAACGGTTTACCGTTCAACCAGGTTGAGTTAGCGTTTTTCACCACACCCGTGTAAGGCGAAATCGAACCGGGAATGCCCATGCCCACCGTGCCGCGCTGCCTGGTCTCTTTTTCCGTGAGATCCACCAGCGAGGCGATTAGCTCAATGGTCTGCCAATAGTCACGCGGCGTGGCCTGGCGGTGGCGAAACAACTCTTCGCCTTGTTCGCCCAGCGCGATGATTTCTGTTTTTGTACCACCTAAGTCGATACCGATACGCACATCAAACTCCTCATAGTGGACCACGCATTAGCAATGCAACGGCGGCGACAATTCGCTATCATGCCCGCTGCATTTAACGACAAGGCCGTGGAAAAAATCATGCTGTGGTTCAAAAATTTAATGGTATACCGTCTCAGCCGCGATGTGGCGCTGCGTGCGGAAGAGATGGAAAAACAGCTTGCCCCACTATCGTTTACTCCATGCGGTAGTCAGGATATGGCGAAAACCGGATGGGTTCCACCGATGGGTTCACACAGCGACGCGCTGACCCATAGCAACAACGGTCAGATTATTATCTGCGCGCGTAAAGAAGAAAAAATTCTGCCAACGCCGGTGGTTAAACAGGCGCTGGAAGCGAAAATTTCCCGTCTTGAAGCCGAGCAGGGTCGCAAGCTTAAGAAAACAGAAAAAGATTCGCTGAAAGACGAAGTGCTGCACTCCTTGCTGCCACGTGCGTTCAGCCGTTTCAGCCAGACCATGATGTGGATCGACACCGTGAATGGTCTGATTATGGTCGATTGTGCCAGCGCCAAAAAAGCGGAAGACACGCTGGCGTTGCTGCGTAAAAGTCTCGGCTCGCTGCCGGTAGTGCCGCTGGCGATGGAAAATCCTATCGAACTGACGCTGACCGAATGGGTGCGTTCCGGTACGGTGGCGCAGGGTTTCCAGTTGCTGGACGAAGCAGAGCTGAAAGCGATGCTGGAAGATGGCGGTGTGATCCGTGCGAAAAAGCAGGATCTGGTGAGCGATGAAATCGCCGTACACATTGAAGCGGGCAAAGTCGTCACCAAGCTGGCGCTCGACTGGCAGCAGCGTATTCAGTTCCTGATGTGCGATGACGGTTCCGTGAAGCGGCTGAAATTCTGCGATGAGCTGCGCGATCAGAATGAAGATATCGACCGCGAAGATTTTGCCCAGCGTTTCGATGCCGATTTTATTCTGATGACCGGCGAGCTGGCGGCATTGATTCAAAACCTGGTGGAAGGCTTAGGCGGCGAAGCGCAACGCTAGCTTTTTCCCCATAGACAAACGCCCGGATTTTCCGGGCGTTTTGCATTACAGGTAACGGCAGAGGTAAGAACTCGGTTCTGCAACCTGTAAATGAAATTCGCTATGGCCAGGTACGTTGAACACTTCACCCGCGGCGTAAGCTTTCCATTCGGTTTCGCCTGGCAGCAGCACATTCAGCGCGCCGCTTACCACCGTCATCTCTTCCGGCTGCGCGGTGCTGAAAGTGTATTCCCCTTCAGCCATGACGCCAACGCTGGCACGGCCAGTGCTGCTGCTGGTAAAACCAATGGATTTCACTTTACCGGAAAAGTATTCGTTACTTTGAAGCATGAACTGGCCCTTATAAACAAAATGTATGGAAAAACACTATAGAGGGCGGGCTTTGCTTCTGTCACGAGAAATTCACACGCTTGCAGGCCTACACCAGCAGTTCAGATGCCAGCCTCGCGGCCAGCACATTCGATAATAAAACGGGTACATCCAGCGCTTTTTGCAGTAAATCGCGATGATATTGATGGAAACCAAGACAATCGAGCATGAGTACATCCGCACCGCGCTCAATAAGTTCTTTGCCCGCGTCAATTAATTCCTGTTCTGTCGCCAGGTAAGGATGAGCCAGCACGTAATAAGGTTCCTTTTCCAGCACGTGCCATTTTTTCTTTTGCTGCGCCATCAATTCGGGGATCGGCACCATCACGCCCACCTGGTGCCCGTCAACAATGGAAGCAACCAGCGGCGGAATAATGCGCTGTGGCTCAATCAAAATAGCCTTACGCGCGACAAAACCGCGGATGTCAGCCGTGCTCATCAACAAAATGACATCGTAACCCTGGTTATCCAGCACTTCGATAACGCCTTGCAGATCGCGCTCCACTTTCTCCCGGGAAACCATCCCAAGGCTGTCATCGCTTAATCGTGTGGGAATGGCGTGCTCCCCGGCGTCAACGGCGTATTCACGGCGTACCTCGTCCGGATCCATTTTTCCCAGCAGGCTGAGATGGGTAATCTGCTCTTCTGAAACATGCTCCGCGAGGAGCGGAAAAATCTCTTTTACCGGAACCACACCAATGGTGAGGATCGCCAGGGACGCACTCATTTTACTTACCGCCTTTCATCACTGCTTGTTCTTATTCGCTCTCAATCACGCCGTTTTGACTGCTGTTGTGTAAAGAGAACATGCCACTCCCGTGCTCATATAAATTCCAGTAACAATGAAATAGTAATCGCTGGTTGTTATTCAGCCAGTTTAAAAATGTGACGTAGTTCCGTTTTTGTAATGTTCAGGAAATCATCCAGCCTGAAAGATCCGGTTTAACTTTTGTCCGGATCTTCATAACGCAGTTTGGCGTCCAGAGCTTCCTGCTCGGTGGGGTGTTCGCTAATTAAGGTATCCGGTTTCGGATGGTCGGCGCGCAGTTCATACCAGGTAACGGTCGGGCTGTTCGCGCCTTTTTCAACGGCGACAATGCGGGCTTCACGCGGGTATGGCGGTTTGGTCGGCATAGCTCTTCCTCATTTTGCGGGTCGAGCAATAAGTATAGACAAACGTTTCGCTAACTGGCGCGCGCCAGTTGCAATGCCGCTTCAATATCAGACACCACCTTATCCGGCGACTGCGCCGCATCTACCACATAATGCGCAGCCTCACGGTACAGCGCATCGCGCTGCGCCAGCACTTCACTGACTTCTTCACTGATGGGCTTGCCGGTTAATGTCGGGCGTTGCCCCTCTTCTGGAAACGCCTGCAGCCGCTCAGCCAGCACATCTACCGGCGCGCAGAGATAAACCACCACGCCGTGTTCGCGCATAAAACGGCGGTTGTATTCGCTAAGAATAATCCCGCCGCCGGTCGCCACCACGCGTGATGGCGCACAAACCGCTTCCAGCGCGGCTGTTTCCCGTGCGCGAAAACCGTCCCACCCTTCTTGTTCAACAATCGCAGCGATGGTCTGTTGGGCATTTTCCTGCAACCAGTAATCGGTATCGATAAACTGGCATCCCTGCGCCAGCGCCAGCGTTCGACCTACCGTCGATTTACCGCAACCACGTGCGCCGATAAGAAAAATGGGGAGCGTCATGAGCAGGTGTTCCCTCCGGGTCCCGCGCAGTGCAGGACGGAAAATAAGACAGCGATGATATCACCAAACTAGTACGAAATTCATCGTAAAATTAACGTTACAGTTCTATGGCTGCCGCAGTAAAAACTTCAAGTAAAGCCAGACTGAATCTGGGTTTCATCTGTAAAGATTCTATGGCAGTACGTGTCGCGGCAACCTTACTGAATGTAACACAGGCTGGCAAGCCCGCAAGGCGGCAAACAGTATCACATCATGCTGGAATGCGCAGAATTTACTCGCACTGGCGACGCTTGTCGGCCAGCAGCCATTTATCCAACTCGGCGGCAAATTGCTGGCGATCCCGCTGTGACAGGCTATCCGGGCCACCGGTCTGAATACCGCTGGCGCGCAGGGTATCCATAAAATCACGCATCGTCAGCCTTTCACGGATAGTCGCCTCGCTGTAGCGTTCGCCGCGCGGGTTTAGCGCCGCCGCGCCTTTTGCCAGCACTTCTGCCGCCAGCGGAATATCCGCCGTGATAACCAAATCACCGGCCTCGCACAACCGGACAATTTCATTATCAGCGACGTCAAAACCAGCGGGCACCCTGATGGAACGGATCACCCGTGACGGCGGCACGCGCAGGTTTTGGTTCGCCACCAGCGTTAACGGCGTCTGTGTACGCTCGGCAGCACGAAATAAAATCTCTTTGATTACGTTCGGACAAGCGTCCGCATCAACCCAAATCGCCATCGTTGCTCCTTTCTGTTTGCGGCGCATTGTCGCTTTAATTTCCTGTCGGGGAAAGGAGAGATCCTTTCGCCCTCACCGCCAATCCACGTTAAGCTATATCGCACAAACATTTACAAGCAGAGAGACGGATGTGATGGAAAAAAAAATCGGTTTTATCGGCTGCGGAAACATGGGCAAAGCGATTGTTGGCGGCTTGATTGCCAGCGGCCAGGTGCTGCCGGGGCAAATCTGGGTTTATACCCCGTCGCCGGATAAAGTGGCCGCCCTGCATGACCAGTTTGGCGTAAATCCAGCACAAAGCGCGCAGGAAGTGGCGCAGATTGCCGATATCGTCTTTGGCGCAGTCAAACCGAACATTATGGTGAAAGTCCTTAACGATATCTCCTCCAGCCTGAACAAAGAGACGCTGGTTGTCTCCATCGCCGCAGGCGTTACGCTTGATCAGTTAGCTCGCGCACTCGGTCACGACCGCAAAATCGTCCGCGCCATGCCCAACACACCGTCGCTGGTGAACGCCGGTATGACCTCTGTGACACCTAACGCTCTGGTCACGCCGGAAGATACCGCCGATGTGCTAAATATCTTCCGCTGCTTTGGTGAAGCAGAAGTGATTGCCGAACCGATGATCCACCCGGTGGTTGGCGTCAGCGGCTCCGCACCGGCGTATGTGTTCATGTTTATCGAAGCGATGGCCGATGCCGCTGTGCTGGGCGGGATGCCGCGCGCGCAAGCCTACAAATTCGCCGCGCAGGCGGTGATGGGTTCCGCGAAAATGGTGCTGGAAACCGGTAAGCATCCCGGTGAGCTAAAAGATATGGTCTGCTCGCCTGGCGGCACCACCATTGAGGCGGTCAAAGTGCTGGAAGAGAAAGGTTTCCGCTCGGCGGTTATCGAAGCTATTGCCGCTTGTATGGCGAAGTCCGACAAACTCAGCAGCTAAAGCCGTGCGCCACGCGCAACCGCGTGGCGCAATTTCTCAGGCCAGTATTTCGCTGGCCGCTCGCATACTGATAGGCTGCTGCATTTTGAGCAATAATCCCGCCGTTTCACTGTATTCCCCGCAGCTCAGCACCGCTTTCAGCACACCTTCTTCGCCGTAGAGCACGGCAAAGCGTTTGTTATCAAACGATCCCAACATTTTCATGCTGTCCCACTCGCGGGTATAACCAAGGTATTCAAAGCGGTTACCGAAGTGAGTGGTCCAGAAAAAGGGCACGCGATCAAAGGCGTGTTGTTCACCCAGCATATTCAGCGCAGCGAGCCGTCCCTGCTGCTGTGCAACACGCCAGTGTTCAATACGCCGGCGCCCTTCCGGGGCCGGGTAGCTGGCGATATCGCCTACCGCCCAGACATCCGTTGCCGCGCTCAACGTTTCATCCACCGTCAGGCTGCCATCTTTTTCATGGGGCAGATCGCGCGCCATGTCGGTTACTGGCTTCACGCCCGTGGCAAACACCACCACATGTGCTGGCACTGAACGGCCATCTTTTAACGTCACGCTCTGCACATGGCCGTTGCCCTCCAGCGCAGCCGGTTCGCCGGTAACAAACTTCACGCCATTCTGTTTATGCAGGTTCATAAAATACTGCCCTATCTCCTCACCGAACTGCGGTACAAAAGGCAGCGCATGACGTGATAATACCGTCACGTCGATATCCTGATTACGCAGTGCTGCCGCCAGCTCCATGGCGATAAAGCTATTACCGATCACCACCAGTTGCTGTTCCTGTTCCACTTCATTAAGCAGACGTTCGGCCTGGTGGATACCACGCAGCACATGTACGCCCGCCAGGTGGTTGCCGGGAATATCCGGCCACACCGGTTGGCCGCCAGTCGCCATCAGCAGTTTGTCGAAGGAAATCTGCCGACCACTGGCAAGCGTAAGCTGATGAGCGTGGCTATCCAGATCCGTCACCTCTTCACGCAGGATTTCGACACCAGGCTGGCTGTAAAAGGCGTTATCCAGCAGGTGGGGGACTTCACTGATTTTCATTTTCCCCGCCGGAACGAATTTGCTCAATGCGGTGCGATCGTAGGGCGCATTATCTTCTTTATCGATCAATACCAGGTGGCCGTTAAATCCGGCGTCACGCAACGTGATCGCCGCCGCGCTTCCTGCCGCGCCAGTACCCAGAATCACCGCCGTTTGCGGGCGTTCACCACGAATAAGCGCGTGGCTGGCAGGTGAAAGTGGGCGCGGGTTAACCAGCACCCGATTCTGCTCAAGGCTCACCGGATATTGCTTAAGGTTTTGCAGTGCCAGCGGTTCGCGCCATTCGCCATTGGTGATATCAAACGCCGCTTTATGCCACGGACAGACCAGCTTGCCATCGCACACGGCGCCCTTCTCCAGCGGCCCGCCTGCATGCGGGCATTTACTCTGAAAGGCCCGGACTTTTGCCCCGGTGCGGATAAGGATCATGGATGTACCCGCAACGTCCACTTTCACCGGTTGGCTTTCCGGCAAGGCATTCAGTTCAGTAACATATTGATAGTTCATCACTTTGCTCCCGTGTCAGTGTTGCAAAAACGGGCGTAACGCCAGACAGCGCACAACCACGAGGAAAAGGAGAAATAAAAAGCTCACCAAGTAAGCCTGGCAGAGATTAGCGGGTGGGCAATAAGGTGGGGAGATTTCAGAATGATGGGTGAGCGAAACACAACGCTCACCCGATGCGTTATTGCGGTTTTTTCAGGCAACCGCTCATAAATTTACTGCGATCTTCGCCTTTCAGGGATTGTTGCGTCGCCTGGGCGTTACATTCACGCATGCGCTGTTGCTGCGGCGTCAGGCTTTTTTGTCCGGGCTCAGTTTTGGTGTTTTTCAGGCAGTCACTCATGTATTTCTTACGGGCGTCTCCCGCCAGGGTTTGCGCCGTCGCCTGTTGATTACAGAGGGTCATACGTTGTTGTTGCGGGGTCAGTGTTTTTTCGGCGGCGCCAAGCGCCGTAACGAACAGCAGGCCAAAGACGAGGGTAACCAGTAATGTTATTTTCATAGCACCATCCTTCTCTTAATGTGCCTTTTAAGAATGGTACTAATTGGTGAAAAAACCACCCGGCAGCAAAGATTTACCGCCGGGAGGCTGTTACTTCAGATTCAGCGCTGCTTTCATGGTGTAGAACAGATCGGTCTGATCCGTCAGCCCCACCACGTTGCCCGCATGCGGGCCATAAGCCGCAATGCGTACCTGCGTTCCGGTATGTTCCATCGATTCCTCTTCCGAGTTGCCGTAAGTGATCGCCATTACCGCGCCGTCTTTAGTGTTCAGCGCCTGACTCAGCCCCGGCGCTTTCGTATCTGCCGGAATGATCTGGCTGGCATGGGCGTGGTCCGCTGTCACGATCACCAGCGTATTGCCATCTTTCCTGGCAAATTCCAGCGCTTTCTGCACGGCTTCGTCGAGATCGACCGTTTCACCGATCTGCCCGCACGGATTCGCCGCGTGATCCTGTTTATCGATCGACGCGCCTTCCACTTGCAGGAAGAAGCCCTTCTTGTTTTTGCTCAGCAAATCAATGGCTTTTTCCGTCATCGCCGCCAGTGTTGGTACGCTGTCGGTGCGCTTCGCGTTTGGCGTACAGGTCACGGCAGGTTGATCAAGATTGCCGTGCAGCGAGGCTTTCGGCCCTTCCCAACGCACCGGCATGTTGCCATCGGAGAACAGCCCCAGCAGCGGTTTGTCCTGGTTCGCTTCAGTGATAGCCGCCAGCGTAGAAGCATCGCCAACCAACTGGTAACCGCGCGCCTGCGCCTGTTCGCGCAGCGTTTTCCCTTTCCACTCACCGGCGGTAGCGGCTTCGCTGAAGGTTTTCGCGCCGCCGCCCAGCGTCACATCCGCGCGAGCATTCAGCAGTTGTTCAGTAATGGAACCTTTGCCGCCTTTCTCCAGCGCGTTGAGCGCACACTTCTCACTGGTTACCGTCGGGCCGTAGCAGCGACGTGAGATAACGTGAGAAACCAGCGCGGCGGGCGTAGCATCTTGCAGTTCTGCGGTAGAAACGTTGCCCGTCGCCAGACCGGCGGCTTTGGCCATTTCCAGAATGGTGGTGTGATCTTTGTCGTGAATGTCGACGCCAAGCGCGCCGTTATAAGTTTTAACACCGGTGCTCCACGCCGTGGCCGATGCAGCGGAGTCGGTTACGTAGTCAGGTTTGCCGGTTTTTTTGTCCAGCGAATAGTGCGTGTACTGGCCGGTCAGCGGCAAGGCGTCAATACCTTTAAAGAAGCCGCCTGCCCCTTCGGCATAATTTCGCGCGGCGGTAATTTCGGAATCCCCCATGCCATCGCCAATCAGCAAAATAATATTTTTGGCGGGTTTATCAATGAGGGAATCACGCAGAGCAGCCGTTTGGTCGCCACTTAAACGGCGCGCTCCGCCAGGGGCGGAAATATCACCTTGAGCGGCCCGATTATCAAGAACAAGCGTCGAGGTGGTTTCCGCATAAATAGCAGGGGTAAACATCAGAGGTAATAATGCAAGGAATAATGCGCTCTGTTTCACTTTAATATTCTCCATGTACAAATACTTAAAGAAAATAAAACAGAGCGACTATAGGTAGCGCAGATGACAGTGAGATGACAGTTCAGGCAGCGCGTCAGGGGTTTAACTGCGCGGGTGCCTTAAAAGCTTTTTTACGTACTGTTGCAGCAACTCCGCATCCTGATGGGTGACATGCGTTCCCGGCCGGGCTTCTTCCAGTGCCCCTTCGATACTCTGGATTAACGCCTGTTGTTCAGCCGTCGCCATTTGGCGCAGCAGTGCGGTTACGACGATTTCCAGCGCTTCGACCTGAGCAACCAATTCTTTCGACTCTTCTTCTTTTTCTGCAAGCTTGACCAATAACTCTGCAATGAGATTTTTCATAGCGCTTATTCCTTACGAGATTGCGAAGAAGTTAGCATTGAGTTTTGTTGTTGCAAAGTGGATACATGTATTATTTTTGCGGATTTTCTCACAACACTTAATAGTCATTTTAAAAGCAGGGTTAACGAAACGTTTCTCCCGTACCTAAGACAAATCATTTTAATGACTTAGCGATAAATAAACCAAAAGCGGTCAGTGTGTTTGCATAAGGGAATATTATAGTAAGGCCGGAACAGGCGTATATAATCCCGACCCCACCGTGTTAACGTTTGACCCGACGAAATGCCAGCAGTAATTGCCAAAGATTAATAAATACCACCACGGCCGTCGCAGCAAATACCCAACGGAAACCCGCCATCGCGGATACGGTGGCCCCCATCAGCGGACCG
This sequence comes from Kosakonia sp. YIM B13571, assembly GCF_042788095.1. Classification (NCBI taxonomy): domain Bacteria; kingdom Pseudomonadati; phylum Pseudomonadota; class Gammaproteobacteria; order Enterobacterales; family Enterobacteriaceae; genus Kosakonia; species Kosakonia sp. YIM B13571. The sequence continues at coordinate 942,638 of NZ_JBHZPL010000001.1, forward strand.
GCAACATTTCCCAGATACATAAACGATTGGTTGTAACCGAAAATACGCCCGGTGACCTGATCGCTGGAGTATTTCAGCAACAACGTCTGCACGGCGGGCAACATGGCGCCATCTGCGAAGCCCAACATAAAGCGCAAGATCCCAAGCTGGAGCGGCGACGTGACAAACGACATGGCGAAAAACAGCACCACGGCCACTGCCATCGTCGCCATTAAAATGCGCGAGGTACCAATGCGATCCCCCAATTTACCGAGGCGCGGTGCGGAAATCAGCGCCGATACACCGGGCACAGCGGCGATAAGTCCGCTGAGAAAAGCAATGTTGGTGGTATCCGGCGACAGCGATTGAATGAACAGCGCCAGGATCGGGCCGATAGAGCCATTGCAGAGTTGAATGACCATGGTGGTGATAAACAAACTGATGACCAGCGCCGGGTACGGCAAGGTAGAGAACACCGCTTTGCCGCTCAGGCGATCGCCCTTTTTCACCGTCGGCCTGACGCCCTCTTTAATTAAAAACAGCGTGACCAGGAAACTCACGATCAGCAATATCGCCGTAATGAGGAACACCATGCGCAGCCCTACATGATCAGCGAGAAAACCGCCCATCAGCGGCCCGCCAATCACACCGCTTATCTGCGCCGTGGAGAGTGTACTTAGCGCCCAACCGCTCCGTTCACGCGGCACCTGCGAGGCCACCAGCGCCATCGCATTGGGAATATAGCCAGACGTCAGCCCCATCACCCCGCGCAGAATCAGCAATTGCCACACATTGGTGGCAAACGCCTGCAGCAGAATAGCGATCGCCATCCCCAGCGAGGCGCGCAACAACATCAGTTTGCGCCCTTTCCGGTCCGCCAGGCTGCCCCACATGGGCGAAACAATCGCCGAAACCAGAAAGGTGATACTGAAGGTTAAGCCTGACCACATCGACAGCGCTTCATGAGAAGTCACGCCCAGTTGCGCAACATATAACGGCAAGAACGGCAGAATTTGGCTGATGGCGAGACCGGTGAAAAAACAACCGAACCAGACCGAGATAAGATTGACCTTCCAGGATTCCATAAGTACGCGTAATTATTGAGATTTTGACAAACAGCGCACAGGTTAACAAGAATGCGCCAGCGATGAGTCACCAGAGATGCGGTTACGGCAACTTTGGTGTTTTATCTGTCAGTATCCGCCCAACGCCGAAGACCCGGCAGAAAACCCCTGTTTTTTAGGCGGTTTATACTTAGCGGCAAAGGCCAAACCCGCGCATGCCAAGATGAAAATGGTTGGCGTGGGCGGCGTTGTACTCCGGCCCAAGGCCGTTACCGTAATAGCCGCAACTGGCGCTCAGCATTGCCCGCAACCACGGCTGTGTCCGCGCCTGCCGCCAGCCCTTCAGCACCGTCACGGACTGACCATTCGCCAGTCGAAAACCGCTGAGATCCAGCGCTTCTGCGCTGGCGTGCTCGCTACGCCTGGCATCAGCGCGGTTGTAGATATTGCGACACGCATAGCTGCCAAGATGATCGATACGCGTAAGCTGACTGCCCATAAAGCGCTCGGTCAGCGGTCGCGCCTGTTGTTCAACAAACAGCGCGGAACTGAGCGCCAGCGGGCAACTTGCCAGAAAACTGCTGCTCAGTTTAACCGCCCCGAAATCGCGCACCCGCACAACATTGGTTAACGGACAATCTCCGGTGCTATCGGCAACCGGAGCAGAGGAGATTAACCGCTGCTGATTCGCCTGCGACAATAATTCCGAACATGCTTGCGGTGGCAAACGGCGCAGTTTGAACTGCGTAATGCGCCCGGGAGGATCGCTAAGCTGTAATGGCGCAAACGGGTTGTAGTAAGACGGCAATGCGCGGTAGCCAACCAAAATCACCGCCAGAAGAATACACAAAACGATCAGGCCTTTCCCGCTCACGTCACCCCCTTCTGGTTTCCAGAAAACATTATGGCAGAAGGCCGCGAATCGTGCGTTTTGACGTGCTATGGTATGTGCTTTGTGAATTCAGTGTGAGTGAACGGAGAAATGGCAAAACTGCGGGTAGGGGTCGTCTTCGGCGGCAAATCAGCGGAACATGAAGTGTCGTTACAGTCGGCGAAAAATATCGTCGACGCCATGGATAAATCACGCTTTGACGTGGTGCTGCTGGGGATCGACAAACAGGGGCAGTGGCATGTCAGCGATGCGAATAATTACCTGCTAAACGCCAGCGATCCGGCGCGTATCGCCTTAAACCCCTCGGCGAATAGCGTGGCGCTGGTGCCGGGGATCCAACAGCAACAACTGATCCAGGCGGAAAACAGCGCGCCGTTGCCGAATGTCGATGTGATCTTCCCAATAGTTCACGGCACGCTGGGCGAAGATGGTTCATTGCAGGGCATGCTGCGTCTGGCGAATTTGCCGTTTGTCGGCTCCGACGTACTCGCTTCTGCAGCCTGCATGGATAAAGACGTCACCAAGCGCCTGTTGCGCGATGCCGGGCTTTCCATCGCCCCGTTTATCACGCTAACCCGCGCCAATCGCGCGCAGCTTAGCTTTAGCGATGTGCAAACCCAACTCGGTTTGCCGCTGTTTGTTAAACCCGCCAACCAGGGTTCCTCCGTTGGCGTCAGCAAAGTGACGAATGAAGCGCAGTATCACGATGCGGTAAACCTGGCGTTCGAATTCGATAAAAAAGTGATTGTTGAAACGGGCATCAAAGGTCGCGAGATCGAATGCGCCGTGCTGGGCAATGACTCACCGCAGGCCAGCACCTGTGGTGAAATCGTACTTAACAGCGAGTTTTACGCCTACGACACCAAATACATCGATGAAAACGGGGCGCAGGTCGTCGTGCCGGCCGACATTGATCCGGCAATCAACGATAAAATTCGCGGCATTGCCGTGCAGGCTTATCAGACGTTGGGCTGTGAAGGAATGGCGCGCGTGGATGTTTTTCTGACACCAGAAAACGAGGTGATCATCAACGAGATCAACACGCTGCCAGGGTTTACCAATATCAGCATGTATCCGAAACTGTGGCAGGCGAGCGGTATCGGTTATAGCGATTTAATCACGCGCTTGATTGAGCTGGCCGTTGCGCGCCATCAGGCTAATAGCGCGCTGAAAATTACCGTTAACAGCTAATCACTGCGGTTTATCCGCCGTCTCCTCATTTTCCGGACGGCGGCGGATAATCAAACCAGCCAGCCAGAAACCAATCACCCAGGTAATCAGCCCCACCGCATAGGTTTGCCAGCCTTTGGCTTCAAACCCCAACAGCCCGACCACCCCATTCAGAATAAATATCAACCCAATCGCAAACGCATAATAGTGCCAGTCACGGCGGATTTTTACAGGCAGCTTCATGACAACTCCGGCAGTCAAAACGGCATCATCGCACAACTGCCGCTTACCGTCTGTGGCGTATGCGGAAATTCTGAAATGTTACCAAAGTAATTAAAACGTTACAGAAATGTGAGCACCAACAAAAATCATCTAACTGGAATCATTCCCGGGGCGAAATTATCACCATTCTGATGTTGACAAAGCGGTACAACTGCCAAAATTACCGTCAGTTCAGGCCACGCGCCAACTAAATCGAGCGTTAAAAGTAAAGAGTACCGGAGGTCTAATGGCTGACTTTACTATGTCAAAACCCTTTAAGGGCGCAAAACAACGTGACACCTCCAGACCGGGTAATATTGCTTATGCCATATTCGTACTACTCTGCTTCTGGGCGGGTGCGCAGCTGCTGAACCTGCTGGTGCATGCACCGGGCGTGTTCGAGCATCTGATGCAAGTGCAGAATACCACCCGCCCGCACGTAGAAATGGGAATGGGCGTAGGCACAATTTTCGGTCTTGTGCCTTTCCTCGCGGGAAGCGCCCTGCTTGGCGTCATCTTCCTTATCTTACGCTGGCGACACCACCATTCGCGCTAGTTCTGCGCCATGCAGGCGGCCCGACGATCGTCGACGCGCTTCGCAAACCATGCTGTTGTCAGGTTGCGCGTGATCTTCGGGCTTTCCAGTTTGATCCCCGGCAGGACTTCTCGTGGCAATGTTTTGCCACTTTTCTTCTCTGCCAGCCGATAAACTTCACGATAAAGTTTGGTCTCTTCCAGTCTGTCGCTGTCTCCGCGCTCCAGCTGTCGACGGATATCACGATCGCTCATGCCAAGTGAAGCGCCCAGTTTACGTACGGCTAATTCCGTAGTGCCCGCATCGCTGCTGCCGTACAAAATCAGGTCGCCATCGAGCGCCAGTTTCACGCCGGTCGCTTTGCTGATGGCGTTCTGAAATGCCGCGTTGCGGCTGGCATACAATCCGGCGTTAAAATCGGCGAAACGGTAAAGCGGTGCCGTGTAGCTGGCTGGGTAGTTGAGCAGATGATACGTGCCAAACCATAACCCACCGCGGCGGCTGAAAACCTCCTGACGCACGGTGCCTTCCATTTTCCACGGATAACCGTCGGTATGTTGCTCGGCAAAGGCGACGCTAATCTGCATCGGCCCACCGGTGCGCACCGGGTTAAGCGAACCAAACAGCTTCTGCCCCATCGGCACCATACCAATGAAGTCATCAAAAATAGCGCTAAGCTCTTTTTCCGTGCGCACTTTGTCCAACCGTTCGCTGTAGCTTTTACCGTTCGGCGACGGGATTTTCAGCGCGGTATGCACCAGCATCGTTGGAATGTGCATCCGCTCGGCGCGCTTATCGATCTCTTTCCAGGCGATTTTATTCAGCCCCGGCACCACCGGATCAGACTGGTAATTGGACTCCTGCTGCGCCACAGCTAACACCGAACAGATATTCTCCAGCGTCGGCGACAGCTTCTGGCTGCTAAAGGTCGTCGCCAGATCCTGCGCCCAGCCTTCGCGATCTTTCACGCTGGCGGGAATCGTTCGCCGCACTACGCTTGCGACATCCATCGGCTTGTTCTGCTGTTGCTCCAGCGTTTTTTCTTTTTCAGCTTCGGCTTCTTTTTGCGAAAGCGTGCCCTGCGTACTACACCCGGCGAGCACTAACGCTGCCAGCAACCAGCCAAAACGGGGGACGTAAACCATAACGTTCCTTGTGTTAACCAAAAGTATGGGGCACAGGCTGGATCTCTTGCCCATCCAGTTCACGCTCAAAACTGCGTAAACGTTTATAGATAGACATCAGCTCCACCAGCGTCGTCCAGGAAGAGATCAAATACTGGAACGAACTGCGCACCTGCTCAAACACGTTAGTTATCTGGCGCATCAGACCGAAAGTGATAGCCCCGGCGGCAATCGTCGGGAACAGCACAATCAGGCCAACCACCACATCAACCTGCATGTACAGGATACGGGCGATATTGAAATACATATAGTGGAAATAGAGCCGGAAATAGTTACGCCGCACCGCAGCGAAGAGCTCCGCGATGGTATGCGGCCTGGCGCGACCGGCATCATCTTCGCCATACACCAGCTCTTTACGGTAGGCCGCTTCCACGCGCTGGTTTTTAAACTCCAGCCCAGGCAGCTTGATGCCCACAAACGCCAGCAGCACGGTGCCAAGCAATGCCCAGCTCACGGCAGCAATCACCAGCCCATAAGCGATATGCCCCACTACCGGTATCTCCTGCACATGCGGCGATAGCGCCACCAGCACGGGCAAAAAGGCAATCAGCGTCATGATGGCGTTAATAAAACTGGTGCCCATATCTTCGAGCGTCGAGGCGAAACGCATGGTGTCTTCCTGCACACGCTGGGCTGCACCTTCGATATGCCGCAGATGTTCCCAGTGCGCCATATAATATTCGTTCATCGCCGTGCGCCAGCGGAACACATAATGGCTGACGAAAAAGTTGTTGAGTACCGCCACCGTTACGGCAATCAGGGCGATCCACAAAAACACGCCAATCTCGCTGTACAACTGGCTAATGCTGACTTTGTTCGGCGCACTGAGCGCGGTCTGGATAAGATCGTAAAAGGGCTGATACCAGGCGTTAATGGCGACATTCACTTCGACCAAAAACCAGGTGACAAAGATAATTAATGCGGTGCCGAGAATCGACCAGCGCTGCCAGCGATGCGGCGAGAGGATAAACCAGAACAGCGCAAAAACGCCGACACAAAGCAGATAGTAGGCATAAAACAGCAAGTAGCCGGGGCTCCAGAAACGCGCCGCGCTAATCGGCACATCCGCAGACGCGCCAGTAAGGCGCATCAACCACGCTTCACCGCCGGCCTGCCAGAAAACAACGGTAATGGCGGTCCAGATGAATACCGACAAAAAGAACAACGCCGGTTTCGGAAAGAAGGACTTAAACATAATGCTCTCCTGCTCACTTCTTATTATTTACGACACATGCTGTGCATCACTGTTTGTAAGCCCCTAAAAGGGCAGCGACAAAAAAGCGCCGCGAAGTGCGGCGCCGTCTGGTTAAATCTGACCTAAGGTTAACGGCTTAGTTCGTTTGCCATTCGTGAAGAATTGTTTCGACGGGTTTCACTAACACCGGGTTGCCCGGCACCGTTAACGTACGCCACACCTCGTTATAGTGGTCGATCAAAACCGAGGCCTGCGCCGCCGGGCGATTCGCCGTGGTGTGCGCATCTTGCGCGACCGTAATGGCGTAACCACGGCTGGCCCCGTTTTTCAGCGTGGTATCCACACAGTAATCCGTGGCGCACCCGCACATCACAAAGGCGCGAATGTCATGATCGTGCAGCACGCTTTCGAGAGTGGTGTGATAAAACGCATCGCAGGCGGTTTTGGTGACATACAACGCGTTCGCCGGTTGCGTCAATTCCGGCAGAATAGCAAACCCGTCACTGCCCTCTTCCAGCCCACCGGCTTCGGCGTGTTGAATAAAAATCACCGTATCCGCAGCCGCTATCAGTTGGTTAATGCGCGCCACACATTGCTCACGCTGAATACGCTCCGTTGCAAACACCCCGTTTTGCATATCCACCACCATCACTACCCGTTGACTTGCCATTGCCTGACTCCTGAGTGCGGGAAAGGAAGAGGTTATCACAGGCGCCTTGCACCAAAGTCATAGGGAAAAAATTTCATATTTACCCATCGTTACGTATTAGGGCGAAATAATACGCTTATTGGTGCTTTGCATCGAAACGCCAGGTAGTATAAATACCCTCTATCGTTCCCATTCTTATATGGATCCCCTTCGTTGAAACGTTGTCTGCTTTTCTCCGCGTTGCTCTGCACGCTGAGTATGACCAGCGCCCGTGCGGCGCAACAATCTCCCGATCCGGTATTTGCCTCTGACATTGTCGATCGTTACGCCAATCACATCTATTACGGTAGCGGTGCGACCGGGATGGCGATGGTCGTTATCGACGGTAACCAGCGCGTGTTCAGAAGCTTTGGTGAAACCCGTCCGGGCAATAATGTGCGCCCGCAACTGGATTCCGTTATCCGTATTGCGTCGCTCTCCAAGCTGATGACCAGCGAAATGCTGGTGAAACTGCTCGATCAGGGCCGGGTGCATCTCGACGATCCATTAAGCAAATATGCGCCACCGGGAACACGCGTGCCGACCTACGAGGGTACGCCGATCAGGTTGGTTAACCTCGCGACACACACCAGCGCGCTGCCGCGTGAGCAGCCTGGCGGCGCGGCGCACCGTTCGGTATTTGTCTGGCCAACGCGCGAGCAGCGCTGGAGCTGGCTTTCCACTGCGAAGCTAAAAACCGCGCCGGGCGCGCAGGCGTCTTACTCCAACCTGGCATTTGACCTGCTGGCCGATGCGCTTTCTCAGGCGGCCGGGAAACCCTATCCGCAGTTGTTTGAAGAGCAAATAACCCGCCCGTTGGGGATGAAAGACACCACCTTCACCCCGTCGCCGGATCAGTGCAAGCGACTGATGGTGGCGGAAAAAGGGGCCAGCCCGTGCGATAACACACTTGCGGCAATTGGCAGCGGCGGCGTTTACTCCACGCCAGGCGATATGATGCGCTGGATGCAGCAGTTCCTCTCTTCCGATTTCTACACCCGCAACAGCCAGGCCGATCGTATGCAAACGCTGATCTACCCGCGAAATCAGCTCACCAAAGTGATTGGCATGGACGTGCCCGGCAAAGCCGACGCGCTCGGCCTCGGCTGGGTCTATATGGCACCGAAAGATGGCCACCCGGGGATCATCCAGAAAACCGGCGGCGGCGGCGGTTTTATCACCTATATGGCAATGGTGCCGCAGCATAACGTTGGCGTATTTGTGGTAATGACCCGTTCACCGCTGACGCGCTTTACCAGCATGAGCGACGGCGCGAACGACCTGGTCAGCGAACTGAGCAACAATAAACCGCTGGTGGTTCCGGCTTCCTGATGCGGACAAAGGCAGGCGGGTTGCCGTCTGCCTTCCCCTTTTAACAGCGATTTTGGTAAAACAGCTCGCCGCCTTTTCGGCTACAATGCCGCCATCTGTTCCACAAACATCAGGCATATCATGACCGATTTAATTACTCGCCCTCGCCGCCTGCGCAAATCGCCTGCGCTGCGCGCCATGTTTGAAGAGACAACACTGAGCAAAAACGACCTGGTGTTGCCGATCTTTGTTGAAGAAGAGCTCGACGATTACAAAGCCATCACCGCCATGCCTGGCGTGATGCGCATTCCGGAAAAGTATCTGGCGCGCGAAATCGAACGCATCGCCAACGCCGGGATCCGCTCAGTGATGACCTTTGGTATTTCGCACCACACCGATGACACCGGCAGCGATACCTGGCAGGAAAACGGCCTGGTGGCGCGGATGTCACGCATCTGCAAAGAGACAGTGCCGGAAATGGTGGTAATGTCCGACACCTGTTTTTGTGAATACACCTCGCACGGCCACTGCGGTGTGCTGTGCGATCACGGCGTGGATAACGACGCCACGCTGGTAAACCTCGGTAAACAAGCGGTGATTGCCGCCGCGGCAGGCGCAGACTTCATTGCGCCATCGGCAGCGATGGACGGCCAGGTGCAGGCGATTCGCCGTGCGCTGGATGCGGCGGGCTTTACCGATACCGCGATCATGTCCTATTCGACTAAGTTCGCCTCGTCCTTCTACGGCCCGTTCCGCGAAGCAGCGGGCACGGCGCTGAAAGGCGATCGTAAAACCTACCAGATGCACCCGATGAACCGCCGTGAAGCGATTCGCGAGTCGCTTATCGATCAGGCCGAAGGCGCAGACTGCCTGATGGTGAAACCGGCCGGCGCTTATCTTGATATCCTGCGTGATATCCGTGAGCGCACCGAGCTGCCGCTGGGTGCTTATCAGGTGAGCGGCGAATACGCGATGATCAAGTTTGCCGCTCAGGCAGGCGCGATTGATGAAGACAAAGTGGTGCTGGAAAGCCTTGGCGCGATTAAACGCGCAGGCGCGGATTTAATTTTCAGTTATTTCGCCCTCGATCTCGCCGAACGCGGCATCCTCTGAACGAAGCGGGCCTGGCCCGCTTTTTTTGCCTTTGCTCCTGATTATCCTCCCGTCTTTAAAGTGTCATTTATTCATTGTAATGAAATGTAAGCGTCATCTTCGCCCTTTACTGTCATCGGCAAGACGGGAGGAGAAACCACCATGTTTAGTCTCGACAATGTATTAGAGGATCTCTGGCCACAGGCCAGGCCAGCACCCTGGCAAAAAAATCTGCTCAGACGCCTGCTCTATGAGCAAGAGTTTCAGCAGTTCGCCGCACAGCACCCACACCTGAAAGGGCTGGATATGGTGGAACAAGTACTCGAACACTTACAGATCCGCTGCACTATTCCCGCTCACTGCCTTGAACAAATCCCTGAACATGGCCCACTGGTCATCATTTCCAACCACCCGACAGGCACGCTCGACGGGATGGCGCTGATGTACGCTGTTTCCCGCGTCCGCCGCGATGTAAAAGTGGTCACCAACCGCATGCTATCGCATCTCGAACCGCTCAGTTCGCTGTTTATTCCGGTAGATAATATGGGTGGTCGTACACGTAAATCTTCATTGCAGCAGATGGAAAACCACCTGCAAGGCGGCGGCGTGTTGATCTTCTTCCCGGCCGGGGAAGTTTCGCGCATGACGCGCAAAGGCATTCGCGACAAAAGCTGGCATGCCGGGTTTATTAAACTGGCCAGCAAATTCCGCACCCCGCTGCTGCCAATGTGGATTGAGGCGCGCAACAGCGCTCTGTTCTACGCCAGCGCCATGGTGTCTGAAACCCTGCCCTTTTTACTGCTAATGCAGCAGATGTTTCGCCGGCGCGACAGCGCGCTGCCGATCAAAATCGGTGAACGTATTCCCTGGGACAGCTGGCACACGCCGCAACTCGCGCCGCGCGAGCTGGCCAATAAGTGTCGCAAGCATGTCCTGCGTCTTGGCAAGGGATTGCCCGGCCCCTTCAAAACCGAGTGTGCCATCGCACGTCCGGAAGAGCGCATTACGCTGCGCCGGGAGCTTAACAACGCCGAGTGCCTCGGTCGCACCGCTGATGGCAAGGTCATCTATCTGTGGCAACGTAAAGGGCAGGAAGATGCGCCGCTGCTGCGTGAGCTTGGGCGGCTGCGTGAAATCGCCTTCCGTGCGGTGGGAGAAGGCAGCGGTAAACGTCGTGATACGGATAAATATGACGACGATTACCTGCATCTGATCTTGTGGGATGACGCAGATCTGGAAATTGTCGGCGCTTACCGTTTTATGCCGACAGCCCAGCAAATAGAGATGCGCGGCGTAGAAGGGCTATATAGCCACAGCCTGTTCCATTACGACGATCGCATGGCGGATGTGCTGCGCCACGGCATTGAACTGGGGCGCAGCTTTATTCAGCCGCGCTATTGGGGTCGTCGCGGGCTGGATTATCTGTGGTCAGGTATTGGCGCTTATCTGGCGCGATACCCCCAGTATCGCTACCTGTTTGGCCCGGTCTCTATTTCCGGTGGCATGCCGCCTGCGGCGCGCGATCTGCTGGTGGCGTTCTACCGCCTGTGGTTCCCGGCCACCTGGCCGCTGGCGTCATCGCGCCGCCCGTGGCCTGCCAGCATGCCGGAAGTGCTGGCGCAGTTTACCGGCGACGACTACACCGAAGATCTTACGCGGCTAAAATCGCTACTGGGGAACCTGGGTTGCGGCATTCCACCGCTATATAAACAATATTCCGAAGTGTGTGAGCCAGGCGGCGTGCAATTTATTGATTTCGGCTGCGACCCGGATTTCAACAACTGCGTGGATGGCCTGGTGCTGGTGGATTTAACGCACCTGAAAGCAAGCCGCTACGAGCGCTATATTGCTGCGCATCTGCCGCAGCCGGAAACAGAAACGGCATAACGTAAACCTGCACAAAACAGTAAAGCCGTCGCGTTACGCGTGACGGCTTTTTTACGCATCCTGTCAGCCATGCACCAGCCGCAACTGTGCTCGTCGGCTATTTAAACGAGGGTTGTCGGTAAAAATGACATATAAAATGGGGCGCCAGGCCATTACATCCTCCTTAGTTAAATATCATCCTGGGTTTGGCTGAAGATTATTGCGTCAAACTAAAGTGCCAGACAATTCAGGTCAACCCATTATTCCGGATTAGATTTAACATCAGGCTATTACGATAATGATATGTGTTGCGCCTCACAAAAAATAAAATAAATGACGCTGTAAAATCAATATGTTAAGTTATTGTGAAATGCGCAAATTAAATAAAAACACAGTCACTTTAATTAAAGCCTGATATGACAAAAAAGGGTTAAGAATAGTCGGATTTAAATTTCCAGTTGTTCCCTATAACATTTCCAGAAACCGGGCTAGTGCCTTTTTTTATTAACCTGTTGGCAATTAATTTCACCTTAATCAGCACATTCGCCACTTTCACCATTGCAGGGCAGCCTGCACCAGAATCCGATCTGCCACGGTGCAAGCCAGACATTTTCTCAAAGTCATAACCATGTAAATAATTAATTAATAAAAGAATATATCTTTTGGCACCGCCTTTGCACATTCACTGCTAACTGTATTCAATGGCGAGGCAGTAAAAGCATGAGCACACAAACAACATTAAAAAGAACACTGGGCAGCTTCCGTCTTTGGGGCATTGCCGTCGGGCTGGTGATTTCAGGGGAGTATTTTGGCTGGAGCTATGGCTGGTCACAGGCCGGTACGCTCGGCTTTTTGATTGTCGCACTGTTAATTGCCGCAATGTATTGCGCCTTTATCTTTAGTTTTACCGAGCTGACCACCGCCATTCCTCATGCCGGTGGCCCTTTCGCTTACGCGTACCGGGCTTTTGGGCCGACGGGGGGGTTTATTGCCGGTTTTGCCACCTTAATAGAATTCGTTTTCGCGCCTCCGGCTATTGCGATGGCGATTGGCGCGTATCTGAACGTGCAGTACCCGTCGCTGGATGCGAAATGGGTGGCCTGCGGCGCGTACCTCATCTTTATGGCACTGAACATTCTCGGTGTCGGCATTGCCGCCACGTTTGAGCTGATTGTCACCCTGCTGGCGATTTTCGAACTGCTGGTGTTTATGGGCGTGGTGGCACCGGGCTTCTCGTGGGGCAACTTTACCGCCAACGGCTGGGCAGGCGCAGAGAGCTTCAGTAGCCTGGCGCTGCCGGGAATGTTCGCCGCGATCCCCTTCGCCATCTGGTTCTTTCTCGCCATTGAAGGCGCGTCCATGGCGGCGGAAGAAGCGAAAGATCCGAAACGCACCATTCCTCGCGCACTTGGCGGCGGCATTTTGACCCTCACCGTGCTGGCGGTTGGCGTGATGATTTTTGCCGGTGGCGTGGGCGACTGGCGCACGCTGTCGAACATTAACGACCCGCTGCCGCAGGCGATGAAAGTGGTGGTCGGTAACAGCAGCGGCTGGCTGCATATGTTGGTGTGGCTTGGTTTGTTTGGCCTGGTGGCGTCGTTCCACGGCATCATTATGGGTTACTCACGTCAGATCTATTCACTGGCGCGCGCGGGTTACCTCCCTGCAAGCCTGGCGAACCTCAACCGCAAAACCCGCACTCCACATCTGGCGATCCTCGCCGGTGGCGTGGTCGGCATTGCGGCGATTTTCTCCGACTCGCTGGTCACCATCAGCGGCATGCCGCTCACTGCCTGTATTGTGACGATGTCCGTTTTCGGGGCTATCGTTATGTATATCACCTCAATGGTCGCGCTGTTTAAGCTGCGCAGCAGCGAACCGGAACTTGAGCGCCCGTTTAAAGCGCCGCTTTTCCCGTACGCGCCCGCGTTTGCACTGGGCATGGCGGTGCTCTGCCTGGTGGCGATGGTCTGGTACAACACGCTGCTGGCACTGATCTTCGCGCTGATGATGCTGGGCGGCTATATGTGGTTTCGTAAAACGGCGCACGCGCGTGAACGTGCCGAGATGGATCCGCAACTGCGGGCGCTCTCCTGAGGAGACGGAATGTATAAAACCACGCTGGCTCACCGTACTTATCAGTTCGACAGCCTGAAAACATTGATGGCAAAAGCCTCCCCGGCGCGATCCGGGGATGTGCTGGCCGGGGTGGCGGCGCAGACAGCGGAAGAGCGGATGGCGGCGAAAATCGCCCTGGCAGATGTGCCGCTGCGCGAGATCCTCGCCTCGCCGCTTATCCCGTATGAAGACGATGAAGTAACGCGCTTAATTATCGATACCCACGATAGCCGCGCGTTTACCCTGATTGCCCATCTGACGGTGGGCGAATTCCGCGACTGGCTACTGGCCGACAGCACCGATACCGCCACGCTTAGCCACGTTGCACCGGCGATCACGCCGGAAATGGCCGCTGCTGTCAGTAAGCTGATGCGTAACCAGGATTTGATCCTCACCGCCAGCAAATGCAGCGTGATCACCCGTTTTCGCAACACCATTGGTTTGCCCGGCCATCTCAGCGTGCGTTTGCAGCCCAATCACCCGACCGATGATCTGAAAGGCATTGCCGCCAGTATGCTGGATGGCCTGCTGTATGGCGCGGGCGATGCGGTGGTGGGCATCAACCCGGCCAGCGACAGCCTGCCGGTGCTGCAAAAGCTCAACCACATGATGGCAGACATCATTGATCGCTTTGCCATTCCTACCCAGTCCTGCGTGCTGACCCATGTCACCAATACCATTCAGCTCATTGAACGCGGCGCCCCGGTTGATCTGGTGTTCCAGTCGGTGGCGGGAACGGAAGCCGCTAACAGCGGTTTTGGTATCAATCTGGCGCTATTGCAGGAGGCGCATGAGGCGGCGCTGAGCCTGAAGCGCGGCACGCTGGGCAACAACGTGATGTATTTTGAAACCGGCCAGGGCAGTTGTCTCTCCGCCAATGCGCATCACGGTGTCGATCAGCAAACCTGCGAAGCGCGTGCCTACGCGGTGGCCCGGCATTTCAACCCATTGCTGGTGAACACCGTCGTGGGCTTTATCGGCCCGGAATACCTCTACGACGGTAAGCAGATCATCCGCGCCGGGCTGGAGGATCACTTCTGCGGCAAACTGATGGGGCTGCCGATTGGCTGCGACGTCTGCTACACCAACCACGCGGAAGCGGATCAGGACGATATGGACACGCTGCTGACGCTGCTGTGCACCGCCGGGCTGACTTTTCTGATTGGCGTACCGGGCGCGGATGACATCATGCTCAATTACCAGAGCACATCATTCCACGATGCGCTCTATGCCCGCCGTCTGCTGGGGCTGAAACATGCGCCGGAGTTCGCCGAGTGGCTAACGAAGATGCAGATTATCGATACCCACGGCCAATTGCGCCTGACGGGTGCAAACCACCCGCTGCTGACCGTTATGCCACAAGGAGCGCACGCATGAATGGACCCGATGCCTGGACGCTGCTGCGTGAGTTTACCGATGCCCGCATTGCGCTGGGGCGTAGCGGCGCGAGCTTGCCCACGCGGGAGGTGCTCAATTTTGGCCTCGCGCACGCCCAGGCGCGTGATGCCATCCACCAGCCCTTTGACAGTGAAAGCCTGGCGCAACAATTACATGCGCTGGGTTTAAAAACGCTGGATGCACACAGTGCCGCTGCCGACCGGCATATCTACCTGAATCGCCCGGATTTGGGGCGCAGGCTCAGTGATGAGAGCCGCGAAACGCTTGCCGCTCATCGCCCACCCGCGCACGATCTGCTACTGGTGATTGGCGATGGGCTCTCTTCCCACGCCGTTCACCGCCAGTCAATCGGGCTTATCACCGCCCTGCTACCCTATCTGGAAACGCTGGGCATTTCCCTCGGCCCCATCGTGCTCGCGCACCAGTCGCGCGTGGCGCTTGGTGATGACATTGGCGAAACGCTGGGCAGTAAAGCGGTGGCGATACTGATTGGCGAGCGTCCGGGGTTGTCCTCGCCGGATAGCCTCGGCGTCTACCTCACCTGGAAGCCAGAGCGCCAGCGCATCGAATCCGAACGCAACTGCATCTCTAATATTCGCCCGGAAGGGCTGAATTACGAGGCCGCTGCGTTTAAGCTCGCCTGGCTACTGGAACAGGCATTTCTGCGCCGTCTCACCGGCGTGCGGCTGAAAGACGAAAGTGACAACCCGGCGCTGCACGGGCGCGTGACACCCCGCATTACGAGCTGATCTCAGTACAGAGCGCTGGCGCGGCGAAGCGCTCTTTCTCCCCCCATCATCTACACTCTTTACGTTATTTACGGCGAACCCGTGGAGGGCGTATGGAGAAAAAAAGTAACGCTGACACAGAGCGAACATGGCCCGTGGAAGACAATCCCTTCTGGTTGCATGTTGAAATGCAGGTGCAAAAATGGGGGGCGATAGCGCTTATCGCCATTGTGATTGCCGGGCTGTGCGGGCTCTTTTCACAAGGCTGGCTAAGCAAAAAAACGGCGACCAGCGCCGATCAACGTCTCACCGTGGAGTACGACCGCTTTGGTCGGCTGCAAAGCGATCTGGATATGCAGATAACCGCCAATGCCACAGCCGACAACCGTATCACTTTCACCTTAGGCGGCGATTTCATGCACGATTTTGAGATCCGCACCCTGCAACCACAACCGCTAAACATGTACAGCCGCAGCGGCGAGCTGGTACTGGAATATGCGCGTCCTGCCGCCGATAAACCGCTGACCGTGTGGCTGGGGCTGACACCGCTCGGCGTCGGTAACAGCACGCAGCGAATTTCAGTGAATAACGCAACCCCGGTCACCCTGACGCAGTTTATCTGGCCCTGAGGAGAACGCGATGGACATGGTATTACGCGCAATAGCTATCTATCTGGTGTTGATGGTGGTGTTCAAAATCGCTGGACGCCGGGCGCTGCTCCAGATGACCTCTTTTGATCTGATTTTACTGCTGATCATCAGTGAGGCCACGCAACAAGCACTGCTCGGCAATGACTTCTCCGTGACCGGCGCGGCGCTAACCATTATCACGCTGGTGGTGGTGGATATCTTATTTGGCACGCTGAAGAAGTATGTCAAAGGAGCGGAAAACCTGATTGACGGTACGCCGGTGGTGTTAGTGGAGAACGGCCAAATGCTGGAAAACAAAATGCGCGAAGCCGATATCACGCGCGACGACATTATGTTGTCAGCGCGGAACAATCAGGGCATTGCCGATCTGGCAGAGATTAAATTCGCCATTCTTGAGCGCAACGGCCATATCTCGATTGTTCCCAAAAATTCATCATGACTTTTCGCTCGCTATACTTTGCTTACCGGGTCACAACCAACTTAACGAAAAATAGCCTATGAATGAAGATGTTACCTTAACGAACAACATGAATGCCCTGCTCTGTCTGCCCATTCCTATGCTGGCAGCACAACTGGGCGAACTGCTTATGCAAAAACAACTGCGCGTCACGACGGCGGAATCCTGTACCGGCGGGCAAATTGCAACAGCGCTGTGCGCCGCAGGTGATACGCCAGCGTTTTTTGGCTGCGGGTTTGTCTCGTTTACCGATGAAGCGAAAAGTACCTTGTTGCAGGTTAAACGTGAAACGTTGGCGCGCTGGACGGCGGTGAGCGAGCAGACGGCCAGCGAGATGGTACAAGGCGCCTGCGCGGTTAGCCATGAACCGGTCGGGATTGCGGTCACCGGTTATGCCGGCCCGGATGGCGGCGAAGATGGTACGCCTGCCGGAACCGTGTGGTTTGCCTGGGCGCTGCCTGGGCAAGCGCCGATCACGGCATTACGCCATTTTGCCGGGGATTGCGAAAGCGTGATTGAGCAGTCGGTGAAATATGCAATAGCAACGTTAATAACACTCTTAAACCGCTAACCTTTTCCCCGTCGCGCGTCGTTATACCGCGCTGGCCCATTTCACGATCATCATGATGTTTATCTTAAATAATCAGGCCCCAACGGCCTGATTATCAGCATGATGCCAGGACGCCCAAGCCGCGGCAAAATTCACACTTTTCTGTGATGCGCTACGCTTGGTTTATCAATAAAAATCTGCGCGAGGAGCCGCCCATGACCGACACGCACACCCTTTTTCCCCGCCGCCAGCCGCATCCTGAACCGCAAGACCCGCATCTTTTCAACTGGGCGAAAAACACGGTTCTGGCCTGCAAAAATACCGTTATCGGCGTAGAAAATGAAGCACAGCTGCAGCAGGTTATTGCCGCCGCTGCCGGGCGAGTGCGGGTGATGGGCAGTTGCATGTCGCCAGGACGTATGCTGAAACTTAGCCAGCCGGACGATACGCTGATTGATATCTCTGCGCTGCGCGGCGTGCTGGCGGTGGATGACGACAGCGTGACATTTGGCGCCGGAACACTGTTGCACGAAATGTTTGAAATACTCACCGTCATGAACCGCATGCTGCACGCGTCGCCGGGGGTGATTGACGCGCAAACGCTGGCTGGAGCGATTTCAACGGGAACCCACGGCCAAGGCATGCAGCAAAGCTCGCTGGCAGATGAAGCGCTATGCATCCGGCTGGTAGACGCCGCCGGGCAGATCCACGAAATTGACCGCAAACAACCGGCGTTTGCCGCCGCGCAACTGGCGCTCGGCACGTTGGGGGCGATTACCGCCGTCACCCTCCGCACGCGCCCGGCTACCCTTTATACCTGCTTTAAAAACGCCAGCAGCGCCGCGAATCTTGCGCAAGATTTGGTTAGCTGGAACCAGCAATGGGCTTTCAGCAAAACGTGGTGGTTCCCGGATGAAAACAAAGTTCATACCTGGAACGCGCGCGAATCCACCGCCGATGAAATGGCGCTATGGCGCGATAATCATGGTGACCTGGTAGAGCGGGAAGAGACTGACACGCAGATGAACGACACGGTGGAGAAAACGCTGGAACAGATGCATGACGACACCAATATCGTTGATGAAAATGGTAAGCCGTTTCGCACCGTCACACGCTTTAAGGACTTTTCAGATGTGATTGGCGATATCTATCAGGTGTTCTGCCGGGGTATCGCTACGCCGCAAATCAATATTGAAATTGGCATTCCGCTGGCGCGCGCCCCGGCGGTCATTGCCCGCATCAAGGCCTGGCATCAGCAATCGCACCCACATATGCACTACCCGATAATTTTGCGCTGCACCGGGCCTTCCGGCGCGTGGCTAAGCCCGGCCTGGCAGCAAGCGACCTGTTTTTTTGGCTTTGTGGTGTATTACGCCGAAGACGGCTCGCTCTCTGAAGAGGGGCTGGCGTTTCTGCGCGCCGCCGAACAGTTGCTGGCAGAAGAAGGCGGGAAGCCGCACTGGGGAAAATACTTCGACCCAACGTTATACGACTGGCCAACGCTCTACCCGCAATGGACGGCGTTTCAGGCCGTACGCCAGCGCTTTGACCCGCAGGGCAAATTCCTCAATACCTTTATGACGGAGTTACTGTCATGAGTGCCGCATTCGCCTGGGTAACCCTCCTGACGCAGCCGGATTATCTGCCGGGCGTAGAAACGCTGCACCATTCGCTGCGCGCCAGCGGTTCGCCGTGGCCGCTGGTGGTAATGGTGACAGCGGCTATTGACGACAACACGCGCCAGCATTTGAACGCACAAGGCTGCAAAGTGTGGGAAGTGCCGGTTATCGGCCCCGATCCCACGCTTGATGACAGCTATGCGAACGCCCGTTTCGCCGATGTGTGGAGCAAACTGGCGGTGTGGACGCTCAGTGAATACCAGCGGGTGGCATTTCTCGATGCCGATATGCTGGTGATTCAAAATATGGATCACATCTTTGAACTGCCGCTGGCCGAAGGCACCATTGCCGCCTGCCATGCCTGCCGCTGCAACCCTAACCATATCGAAAGCTACCCGGCAAGCTGGCGGCCGGAAAACTGCTATTACAGCTGGTGTACGGACGCGCAAATGTATGCCAACCCACCGGCGTCGCTGGATAACTACCTGAACGGCGGTTTTCTGCTGCTCACGCCCGATAACTCCCTTTATCAGCAGATGATGGCGACGCTGGCTGAGAAAGCCGATATTTCGGATTATGTTTTCGCTGAGCAGGATTTTCTTAATGAAGTGTTCCGCGACCGCTGGCTACCGCTGCATTATGGCTATAACGCCTTAAAAACCCTGCCGCTTCAGCACCCACAAATATGGGATTTAGCGCGGGTGAAAAACCTCCACTACATTATCGATAAACCCTGGGAAAAACAGCCCGAGCCGGGTGACAACGGGTACGAGCTGGATCGATTGTGGTGGAAATATGCGTAACTGCCGGTGAGCGCGCAATTACCGGAACGCAAACATGCCGTCGCCTTTGTGTTTACCGCTCCGGCCAATGATGTTCTTGCGCGGCAGCCAGCAGCCAGTCGCGAAAGGCGTGGCAAAGCGGTTCTAACAGCGCCGACTTATCGTAGATCAGCAGCATCCCGCCGCTATTCTCCAGCGGGTGCAGGATGCCTTCACTCCCGGCCTGCACCGTGCGGCGAAAAGCAAAATCGATCCCTTCCGTTTTCAAATCAACGTCCCGCGAAGCGGTATTGATAAGCACCTCGGCATACGGGTGGTAACGTTCAAAGCCGCCAAGCCTTGGTAGCAACCAGTGCATAGCAAAATCCGTTGAGCAACTGACGCTCACGCGGTGTTGCGCCCCCGCGTCAATTAACCGGTGTGTTGCTTGTGAAATCTGATGAAAAGCAGGCTGAATGGCCCGCAAATAGATTTTCCCTTCCGGCGTCAGCGTGAGTATGCGCGAGCCGCGCATAAACAGCCGCACATTCACCCAGGCTTCAAGTTTGGCAATTTGCTGGCTCACTGCGCTGGCGCTGATAGATAACGCCGCGGCCGCCGCTTTCATACTCCCGTGTTGTGCGACAGCATTAAAACAGATGAGCGCCTGCAAAGGCGGTAAGGTCATTGCCGATCTCCGCATCAGTTAAGTCACACTAAACTTTAGCAAAAATACGGCTTCATCAGCCAACAGTGGCGTTTATCAGATAGAGAGAAAAACCTGCGGCGTATTCACGCCCGGATGCTGACTCACCTCAACCTCGGCACCGTACCACTGCGCGATAAGCGGCGTCTGAATCACCTGTTCCGGCGTGCCTTGCGCCACCAGTTTTCCCTGATGTAATAGCAAGATCCTGTCCGCCCACAGCGCAGCAAGGTTGAGATCGTGAAGCACCGCGCAGACGTGCAGTTTGCCGCTAAACGTCAGCCGTTTTAGCAAGCGCAGCACCTGCTGCTGGTGGTAGAGATCGAGCGCCGAAGTCGGTTCATCAAGAAACAACCACCCTTCCGGGCCGTCATGATGCCACAACTGCGCGAGGCAGCGCGCCAGTTGTACTCGCTGCTGTTCGCCGCCGGACAAGGTGACATAACGCCGCCCAAGCAGCGCGTCACAGCCGGTCAGCGTCACCACCTGCTGCACAATTTCGCGTTCGCGCACTTGATGTTGCCCCCAGGGCGCACGCCCCATCGCGATAATAGCGTCCACCGGCCAGTCAAAACCGAGAGTGGTCTGTTGCAACATGACCGCCCGGCGGCGCGAAAGCGCTTGCGCCGTCCACGCCTTTAACGGTTTGCCTTCCAGATAGCACTCCCCTGCCGCCGGCAGAAAACCGGTCAACAGGCGCAGCAACGTCGATTTCCCCGCGCCGTTCGGGCCAATCAGCGCCACCCTTTCGCCGCTGGTCAGCGTCAGGGAAACATCGTCAATCAGTCGCCGGGAACCGGCGTTGAGCCGCAGATGCGCGGCAGTTAAGCACATATTCATGACTCCGCCTTAGGCTGGCGGAAAATCAGCCATAAAAACCACGGTGCGCCGAGCATGCTGGTCAGCAGGCCAACCGGCATTTCGGCGGGCGCAACAACGGTGCGCGCCACAGTATCGGCAGCCAGCAACAACATTGCCCCGGCCAGCAAGGAGCCGGGCACCAGCGCACGGTGATCCGGCCCCAGCCACATACGCATTAAATGCGGCACCACCAGGCCAACAAAGCTGATAATGCCGCTCACCGCAACCGCCGTCGCCACCAGCAGCGCACTGCACACCAGTAATACGCGCTGGAGCCGCGGTACATTGATGCCCAGATAGTGCGCCTCTTCATCGCCCAGTTGCAGCAGATTAAGTGCGCTGGCCACGCGCCACACCACCAGCGATGCGGGCAGGATCAGACTGGCGGCGACCGATAATGTCGACCATTCGATCTGCCCAAGGCTGCCCATTCCCCACTGCGAAAGCTGGCGCAATTGTGCGTCGTTGCTGATCCACGAAAGGACGCCAACGCCCGCACCACAAAGTGCATTAATGGCAATCCCCACCAGCAGCAGCCGGGATAACGCGGCATCTCCCGCTTTACTGAGCAGATAAATCACCATCATTACCGCCAGGCTGCCGATAAACGCCGCCAGCATCGGCGTATACAGCGCCACCAGCGGCGAAACGGTAATTGGCAGCACCAGCCAACAGGCGACCGTTAACGACGCGCCACCGCTGATGCCCAGTAATCCGGGGTCGGCAAGCGGGTTGCGAAACAGCCCCTGCATTACGCAACCGGAAAGCGCCAGCGCCGCGCCAACCAGCTGCGCCAGCAGCACGCGCGGCAAACGCACCGTCAGCCAGATTTGGCGCAGCGCATCGTCACCAGCCAGCCATACACTTGCGAGCGGCAGTTGCATCGCACCCTGTGTGCTTGCCAGCCCCATCAACCCAAGCAGCAGCAACATAAGCCCCCAGAGCGTGCGGGAAATGCGGCGGTTCATCAGGGCAGTTGCTCCGCTTTTTTACGCAGCGCAAGCAGCGCCTGCGGGGTGCGCAAGCCAAAACCCAGCAGTGCGACATCATCGACCAGCAACACCTGTTTATTGCGCCCGGCGGGTGTTTGTGCCAGACCTGGCAGCCGCCACAGATTCTGTTCACCGCCCATCGCTTTTACGCCGTCGGCGGAAATGACCACCAGATCCGGCTGGCTGGCAATCACCCCTTCTTGCGACATCGCACGGTAGTGGTCAAAACCTTGCATCGCATTTTGTAACCCCGCCTCACGTAAAGCGCCGTCGGCGGCGGTTTTCTGCCCGGCCACCATCGTCCCCATACCGCCGTGACTGAGGATAAACAGCACGCGTTTGTTCAGCGGCTGTTTCGGCAGTGCGGCAATCTCGCCCGCCAGCCTTTTACGCAGCCGCGCCCCTTCATCGTTTTTTCCGATGGCATCCGCAATGACCGCAATTTTTTGATCAATCGCCGCCAGTGAATAGCCACCCGGCACCGAAACCACCCTGACGTGGTTGTCCTGCACTTTTTGCAACACCAGTGAAGGTTGCGCCTGGTCACTGGCCAGCACCAGCGTTGGACGCAGTGAAAGAATGCCTTCGGTATTGAGCTGACGGACATAACCGACATCCGGCAGCTTTTGCGCGTCGGCGGGCCAGGTGCTGGTGCTGTCGCGCCCAACCAACTGCGCTTGCACATTCAACCCGTAGACAATTTCAGTGACATCGCCGCCCAGGGAGACAATTTTTTGCCCGGCGGCACTCGCCATCAGCGGCAGCACCGCTAGCAGGATCAGCAGTTTTTTCATGCAGCTTTTCCCGGGTTGGTTAACGCATCAATTTGGGTGCGCCAATGGCTTTGCTCCGGTTGACCTTCGCTACGCTGTCCGTAAAGCTGAGCGATTTGCGTGCCATCTTTGGCAAACAGCTCAAGGCTGGTGACATGGCCGTCGGCGGTGGGTTTACGTGTTACCCAGCTTTCGGCGATCGCTGTATCACGCAGATGCAGAGTGAAATTTTCATTGAAGATGTTGGTCCAGCTTTTCATCGGCGTCAGTTTTTCCAACGCGCCAGTAAAGATCTGCACACAACCACGGTTGCCGACGAAGATCATGATTTCGTTCCCCTGCTGTAGCACCGTTTCCAGCAGGTTTGGTAGCGCGTCATTACCGACCTGACAGGCAAGATCGTCGCCCACCAGCCGAAACGCCTGCTGCCGCGAGAGGTTGTACTTTTTCAGCAAGCCAAAGAATTGATGCACATCCGTCATGGCGCGCCATTCGCTATCCAGCGCTGCGCCATCAGCGTGTTCCGCGTGTTGTTCGCAGGCGGCTTCAGTGAGTGTTAACGGCAGGTTCTCCGGCGCGGTAAATCGGGCGATGATCCCGTTCCAGACGTCAATGTCGGTGCGTTCTGTCAGATAGACCTTCAGTATCGCATCGCCTTGCCGATCAAAAAATTGAATGCTCTGACGCTCACCGCGCGGGCTTTGTTCCCGCAAATGAAAGGCGCTGGCCCACTGGCTGATAAACAAGCGCAGATCGAGGGCGCGGGGGTTAAGCACCAGCCCGGCACGCTCGCTGATATGCAGGTTGGTGAAACGGCCAATCTGCTCATGAACAGCGTATTCGTTGCGACAAATGCATTTGGTGTCGCCGACCGCTTCCAGCGCGGCGAGGATGTCGCGCATTTCCCCTTGCAAGCGCACGGCGTCGTGGCCGACACGGGCGTAGGTTAATTCGGCTTCGCTTATCGCCATTTCTGTCGCGATGTCGCGGGCGTATTTCGCCGGTTGTTGCGCTTTAATGGCCTGATAGTGCTGCCAGATTGCGGTGAAATCGTGTGGTGTTGCAGGCATATTTTTAACGTCCTTAACTGTTTTAACCCCCGGCAGCGATACCGGGGAGGGAAATGACGGGCTGATTCACAGAGAAATCATTCGTGCTGCGTCGCGGCGGTAAAGCTGTAGCTCTGGCGCTGACAATTGGGCAACGTGAAATGGCATCGCCTTAGAAATCAACATTGACGCCCAGTTGCCATGTCCGCCCCGGCATTACCGCCAGCGCCTTGTCATACGCATTCTGGTTGGTGGTCTCTTCCTGCGTGCGGCTATTCAGGTAATCCCAATATTTACGATCGGTGATGTTGTAAACGCCGCCGTTAATTTTGACGTTTTTCGCCACTTGCCAGTACGCCGTCCAGTCGAGCAGCCCATAGCCCGGCACACGCATATATTCCGAGCTCGAATCGCCCCCCAGAGCTCCGCCGGTGTTGGTGTAGGACTGGCGGTTAGTCGCAGTGGCTTGCTTACCTTTGACGAAGGTTGCAGTCAGCGCCGTACCGTAGCGTTTCGCCGGATCATCCCAGGCGACGCCGACAATCGCTTTCATTGGCGCGACGCTGTCGAGATCGATGTATTTGTCGCCCAGATAGCGCGATTTCGCCTTCCCTTCGCTATAACCATACGCCAGCGTGGCGCTCAGGCCATTGACCTGCTCAAACCAGGTGCCGAAGTTGAATTTCGCGCTGATTTCACCGCCGTAAATAAAGGCTTTATCGCGGTTTTCCGCCTGATAGGTGGTGTAGATGTTAGACGGCACGTTGGTGAATTTATCCGGGTTGCCGGAACGGGTGTAACGGGTATAGGCAATAAAGTTTTTATAACTGTTGTAGAACAGCGCTGTGCGTAGCGTTACGCCCTCAGTCACGTCGCCCTTCATTCCCCACTCGAAGTTATCGCTGGTTTCGGTGTCCAAATCCGTGTTACCGATAAGCGCATATTGCCCGCGCCCCGCATAGCTGGAACCCAGGTTCCAGGAGCCATACAGCTGGCTGGCGTTGGGGAACTGCGCCCCGCGTTTGTATTGCAGGTACGTCATCAGACGCGGCGTGATGTCGTACTGGAAAGTCAGCGACGGCAGCAGTTGGGTGTCGGAATTTTTACCGTACAGGGACGACACGTCGGATTCATTCAGCACGCTGCTGTTGGCGGTCAGGCTGGCGAGGTTATCCGGTTTTGTCGACTGATGAACCACGCGCAAGCCGGGAATAATGGCGAAGTGGTGACCATCGGCATCGAAATTGATCTGATCCTGTAGGAATGCGCCTAACGTATAGCTGCGGCTGTCGGCTTCCGGTTGCATGATCTCGCTAAAAGCACTCGGCACCGGCGACTGGTTAAACGGACGCTCGGTTTTACTGGTGCTGGCGTTAAAACCGGCGCTCAGATCGTGACGTCCAACGGTCTTCGCCAGCGCATTCTGAATGCCCCAGGTATCTGTGTCGTAGTTGGAGTAGACCGTTTCCATGGTCGCCGTGACGCTGTCCGGCATGTAGGTGCGGTCATGCGCTTCGGTGTGCTGGTAATAGATTTTGCTGGACATGCTGTCCAGCCAGTTGTTCATGGGCGTCCAGTCATCTTTCAGGCTCACGCCCCAGCGACGTGTCTGGCTGGTTTGCAGAGCGTCGCCAAGAATGGCGCTACCGGCGTTGTTCCACGCATCGTAGTGGGTGTGGTTGGTTTTGTGGTAGTAATCCAGCGTGCCGGTGAACTTGTGTACATCGTTCGGCTGCCAGATACCGGAGGCCATCATCGCATCCGAATGCCAGTTCGCCGGGTAGGCATCAACCGTACCGCTGTTGTTGCGGGTTTGCTGGCCGTCGCGACGGCTGTAGACCACGATGCCACGCAGGGTTTCGTCGCCTGCGGCTCCCGTCACGCCGTTGTGCCAGCTGCGATCCGCAGAGTCATAATCGCTCTGGTAACCAAAGTAGGTCTCTTTGCCTGGGCGCAGATAATCGTCTGCCGATTTCGGGCGGAAGGAGACGTTACCGCCAATGGACGTGTTGGCTTGCTCGGTGCTGGTCGCGCCGGACTGGATATCAACGCTACCGTACATATACGGGTCGATATAATCGCGGCCAATGCCAAAGGTATTAAGGCCTGCGCGGCTTACGTAGCTGCGCCCGGTGGCGTCCGGCTGCGGGATGCCGTCGACATCGATTCCGACGCGGTTACTTTCCAGCCCGCGAATATTGTAGCCAGTGTAGCCCCCGCGATCGAAACCGCTTTTACCGTTGCCGGAACCGCCGCTTGCGCCAGTAGCGCTGATGAGCGGTTCATAACGCATAATCGAGCCAAAGTCTTTCGCACCTTTGTTTTGCAGATCTTGCGCGCTGACGGAATGGGTGCTGCCGGCTTTTAATGCCAGTGCTGGCGCCGTGACGAGCATCTCCTCAGCGTTATCTTGCTGAGCATCCGTGGAAGCTGTCGATGAGGTGCCGTTATCTACCGCAAATGCGGAGGTTTGATACAACGCTGCGAGTAATGAAGTGACCAGCACGCGCTTGTTAAAGCGCAGCGGGGAAAGTTGCGATTTACACATATTGTCTTGTAAGCCTTAGAATTTATTAGTATCAGGCTCACGTATAACTTCCAGGAGACGGCGAAAGATCGCCGTCAGCACAAAAGAGTTGCAGGTTATTGTTATGTTATCGACACCGAAGATAATGATAACAGTTATCATTTGCAATAAATTTGTTATTCCGTCAGATTTTCACCCGCATGATGCTTACACTACCCTTTATCATCCGCGCCTGGAGTCTCTGAAAAATGAATAAACCGGCTATCACTTTGCACTACTGCTCACAATGCAACTGGATGTTACGCGCCAGTTGGATGGCGCAAGAATTACTGCACACGTTTAGTTCGGACCTCGGCTCTGTCACGCTGATACCGGGCACCGGCGGGATTTTTGTTATCGATATCGATGGCAATGTGATTTGGGATCGCAAGCTGGACGGCGGTTTTCCCGATGCGGCAGAGTTAAAACGCCGTGTGCGCGACTATTGCTTCCCGGAAAAACCGCTTGGGCATGTGGAAAAGAAAGCGGAGTAAATCGCTGCGCCCCGCGCCAGCCTGCGACAAGCCGGGCCGTTGCCTGCTTGTGCAGCGCGATGAGCGTTGCGCGCTTCAGTGGTATTGAAAAGAAGTAAAGCCGAATCCGCAGGCGTAAAGTAGCGTTCGAAATATGCGCGCGAGTTTTTACGGAATTTGCCGTTAATTCATTGAATAACGAATAAAAAGGCCGCCGTAGCGACCTTTTTATTTATTTCTTCACCGGCTGGGGTTTTTTATCACCCGATTCCGGCGCGTCATGAGGATCATCTTTTTCAACGTTGAACACAAAATCTCCTCTTGTTGCCTTCAGTTCCCTCACTATAGCTCCTCCGCTGCCATAGAGGCCAAGCGGCAGGCGAAAAAAAATTGCCCATAAAGCGCGGTTGTCGCTGCGACACCTGGTTTTTGAAAACATTGGAATGGGTAAAATTTAGACAAATCATCAATAACATCAACGCGTTAACGATAAAAAAATTCATTCGCAAAGATCGGTTTATTTCATCATAACTCGCTGTTTTATAGCGATTTTCTTGTTGAAATTTGCTAATAATTAGCACGCTTATTGTTAGTAACGAAGATGCAATTGCATGCCTTCAGGCACAACGCGGATTTGCCGAGCCTGAAGGTTATTTTTTATCCATTTTGAATAGGCAAAGTATTGTTCTGATCGTTTTCGCGAAGACAAATTCGTATTGGTTTCCAGCGACTTTCAGCGGCAATCATTGGGCAGGAAACTTAAAACGCTGGCCAGATACAACGTCGTCAGAGAGGTGAAATAGATTTATTGATTATTTTCTTTGGGAGGTCGTTTGCGGTTGGCCATTTTAAGGACAAGACGTTTCTTATAAGGCGGGAGACGTAAATCGACTGTTTCGGTAAAATTAATAGCAATTATTTCGGCTGGATGATGGGAATGTTCAATTAAATTAGTGGATAAACAGGCAGGTAAATTTTCAGATAGTTCATTAATCCTCTCACCCTCGTCATTTTCTTTTGATTCCATTAATACCTCTACGTTTTTAGTTTTAAGACATTGTTAATAAAAAATAAACGAGCCGTCTCCGACTCGCTAGCATTCAGAAACTAATGACCATTAAAAGGGGTTATTTTTTTCCACTGCCGTGGCTATTTTCCCCGCCTTTCTTACCGGCTTCTGATGCACGCTCTGGGTCATTTTTAAAATTACCGCCGCTGTGCTGACCGCCTTTACGTCCCGCTTCGGAGGCTTTCTCACGATCTTCAGCGAAATTACCGGAACCGCCTCTATGTTCAGCCATGTTATATCTCCACATCTCGTTTTCGATATAATCGATACGGTTAACAAGCCATATCAATCGCGTTGGAACCTTAAGTCTGGCTATTTATCTCAATTAGTCAATTAATCATCTAAAAATATATCAATATAAAAATTAAAACACTACAGGAAATATTTAAACACATATGTTTTATATTAAATAAATCTTTTTATTTATAAGCGAGTTACCCAAGAATTTTTTACCTCAAAAAAGTGCTCATATGAGGAAATGTGTAAATAAAATGGTAGGGATAAATATTCTGTGCACACTTATCACATGACACACAAATATTGTGGAGATAAACCATGCATACAGAACACCAACGATGCGCAGAGGCCTGTTATCAATGCGCTGCGGCTTGCGAACACTGTGCGCTTTCTTGCCTGCAGGAAAAGAATATCGACATGATGCGTGAATGCATCAAGCTGGATGTACAGTGTGCCGCCCTGTGCCGCCTTGCCGGCCAATTTATGGCGCTGGAAAGCAAACATTTACTCTCACTGTGCCGGATTTGCGTCGATGTGTGCAAAGCCTGCGCCGAAGAGTGCAGTAAGCATCAGCTTCAACACTGCCAGCAATGCGCTAAGCGTTGCAGGGTTTGCGCGGAAGCCTGTCTGCAAATGACAGCCTGAAGTAAGCTGCGAACAGAAGGGAGCAACACTGCTCCCTCTTCTTTATCAATACCAGGCATTTATCAGCGCAAACCCCAGCGCTGTCATTAAAATCGATCCCACCACATGCACCAGCACAGAAGCCAGAGCCCATGCATAGTTGCCCGTTTGCAACTGGGCAAAAATCTCCAGAGAAAAAGTGGAAAACGTGGTCATGCCGCCGCATAAACCCGTGGTGATCAGCAGCCGCCAGTTGGGATCCAGATGCGGCTGGCGAGTAAAGAATGCCAGTGCGCCGCCAATAATCAGCCCACCGAGTAAATTTACCAGCAGCGTGCCAGGTGGCAGGTTGGGAAACAGCGTATTTAAACGAATCGCGAGCAGCCAGCGGATCACGCAGCCTGCGGAACCACCGATGATTACAGCAAATAAAGGCTTCAGCATGTTTTTCCTCATCAACGAAGTACGAGGCATGCGGGGAGAGACAAAAGAAAAACGCCCGACATGCCTCCATTACAGAGACATACCAGGCGTCATCAGCTTCTCAGGGAAGCGGTTGGATCAGGTGGAACGCCATCACCCGAACGCGCATTGTTGACGATTTGGTACGTTCAGGCAAGTTACAGTAACCCTAAATGTTCAACCAAAATTGAGCTGCCGATACAGATAAGCACAACACCGCCGAGCACTTCCGCCCATTTACCGATCGCCGCGCCAAGGAAACGCCCCAGCAGCATACCGGTCGTCGCCATGATGGTGGTCGCAAGGCCAATCATCAGCGCCGTCGCCACAATGTTCACATTAAGAAACGCCAGGCCGACACCAACGGCCATCGCATCAAGGCTGGTAGCAACAGCGGTGGTGACCAGCAACCAGAAACCGTGGCGACGCGGCGCTTCGGTTTCTTCATCGGCGGTTTTACTCAGACCTTCTTTCATCATGCGCACGCCAAGCACAAACAGCAGTGCAAAGGCTATCCAGTGATCCCACTGAATGATGTACTGGCTGGCGGCTAAACCCACGGCCCAACCAATAATCGGGGTGATAGCTTCAACAACACCAAAAATCAACCCGGTGCGTAGCGCTTCGCTCACCGGTGGGCGTTTTAACATCGCCCCTTTACCGATAGCGGCGGCAAAAGCATCCATCGACATGCCGAAGGCAAGAATCGTCATTGCATAAAAACTCATTGCTGCCCCTTAAACGCCCTTGTATGAGGGCAAAAACGCAGATACTGCGAAAAGAGCGGCAAGGATGCCACAGCCAAACCAAAAACACAAAAATTACTTATTAATCATCAACATATAGATATTGCTATGTTTTATAGCTGTGGTTATATTGCCCATTAATTCCTCCCGGCAGGTTGGAAAGGCGCGGACAATCTGGCGTTTATTTTTGTTATATTATAACATTTCATTTCGTAACAAATGATAACCAGGGAGCGCAATATGATCATGAAGAAATCGGCCTTTGTAATTGGAATGAGCGTGCTGCTAATGAGCGTGCAGACGTTAGCGCATGACCACCACCACGGCAAACCGCTTACAGACGTGGAGCGTAAAGCCAGCGGAGGCATATTTGATAATAAGGACGTGAAAGACCGGGCGTTGTCCGATTGGGAAGGGATCTGGCAATCTGTGAACCCGTATCTGCTCAGCGGTGAGCTTGATCCGGTGCTGGAGAAAAAAGCAAAACAAGGCGGTAAAAGTGTTGAAGAGTATCGTGCTTATTACCAAAAAGGCTACGCCACTGATGTCGAGATGATTGGCATAGAAAAAAATGTGATGGAGTTTCACGTTGGCAAAACGGCCAATTCCTGCCGTTATGATTATGCAGGCTATAAAATCCTGACCTACACCTCCGGGAAAAAAGGCGTGCGTTATCTGTTTGAATGCAAAGACGCACACGCAAAAGCGCCGAAATATGTGCAGTTCAGCGACCATATTATTGCCCCGCGCCAGTCGCAACATTTCCATATTTTTATGGGCAACGAATCGCAAGAAGCGCTGCTAAAAGAGATGGATAACTGGCCGACATATTACCCGTACAACATGACCAAAGCGCAGATTGTCGACGAGATGCTGCATCACTGATGGTGGCACCGCGGGCGATCTATCCTCTCGCCCGCGTACGGCAACGATCACTTTAGCGCACTGTCAGCCATTCTCTTAACCGGCATTCGGTTACTTCTGGCTGACTTTCAACGCTTCCAGTGCATACTCCTGATCAAGATTTTCGCCCAAGCACCACCGACGCCAATCACCTCATTACCCGCTTTAACCACGCAAACTGCGCGCACCGTTAATTTCGGACATGAAAAGGATGGCGCCAGGTTGACCATTTATGGCGAGCGGTTTTCGTCGGTTGTGCTGATTTCCCATGGCGCAAAAGCCCATCTGAAGATCACCACCGGCAGGAACCGCGATAAAGGTGTGTTTGATTTCACTACTGAGGTATTGCCGGTAACGGCGAGCCATGGCGAAATTTCGCTGCGTATCGCAGTCGATGGTGACGGGAACCACCGCATTGACTGGTCAGAAAATGACAACAACTGGCAATTTGTCGCCCCGGATTCTACCGCCTCAGCGGGAAAAGGGATCGGTGCAAAAGCGTGGGGTTTACGCCATCTCCTCAGCGGATCATGCACTCAGAGCCGTGGCAATTTACCCGCGCGATTTGATACGACGGGTGATGGCAAAGCATCAGACGTTTAAGGCCGTAATGCCATGCCATTACCCTTTGATTAATACCGGCCACAATCGCAGCGTCGTGTCGATAATCTGCTGCAGATTATCCAAACTGACGCCTTCACGCGCACTGACCGACATTCCATGGATGATGCAGCTTAAAAAAAGTGCGGTGGTTTGCACATTTGTTTGCGCCGGGATTTCACCACGCAACTGGCGTTGCAGCAAAAAGGCCAGCAGCGTTTGCTCTTGCGCTGTTTGCCGCTCCCGAATGGTGTCGGCTATCGGTTCCGATAAAGCAGAAACCGTGGCAGAAGTATTGACTAACAAGCAGCCTGCAGGGGTATCGCTACCGGCAAAGCAGTTGGCTAACGCTTGCAGATAATCGCGCAGCGCCTGCTCAACCGTTTTCTCCTCGCAGAAAAGCACCGCCCGATGTTTGGCGGAAAATCGTGCCATATAGCGATCAAGCACGGCTCTGAACAACCCCTCTTTATTGTTAAATTCCGCATACAGCGTCGGTGCTTTTGCGCCGGTGGCTTCAACCAAGTCTGCCAGCGATGTGGCTTCATAACCATGTTGCCAGAACAGCATCATCGCTTTATCCAGCATGGCGTCCCGGTCAAAAATTTTTGGTCGTCCGCGGCCTTTTCTCGTACAACATGTGACGTCGGTAACCATTGTTCCCCCCTTGTTCACATCAATTTAATTAATAATCATTATAAAAACATTACAAAGCGGCTGACCAGCGGAAATTTTTCGAAAAAAAACTCCATCTAAGATATTGAATAATAATTAATTTAAAATTATTTAAACGATCATTATAAAAATAGTATTGACGAGTGATGCAGATCACACTTATCATTTACCTATCGATCGTTAAGTTAATACTTACGACCTCACACTAATCCAGACTCAGAAGGCAAAAGTTATGAAAACCATCAAATCCCTGCTCGCCGTCGCCGTACTTAGCTCCCTCTCTTTCGCCAGCGTTGCCGCCGTTGAAGTGCAATCTACTCCGGCTGACCAGCAAAAAGTGGGTGTAATTTCTGCCAATGCCGGCACCAATCTCTCCTCCTTGCAAAGCGAACTGGCGCAGAAAGCCGATGAAATGGGCGCGAAATCGTTCCGCATTACTTCCGTGACCGGCCCGAACACCCTGCACGGCACTGCGGTGATTTACAAATAAGCTCTGCCGTACAAAACCGGCATTCACAACAGATGTTTAATCGGGCGTTATCGCCCAGCACAAATAAAAATTTAAGGAATACCATTATGAAAACCATCAATTCACTTGCTGTCGCTACTGTGCTTTCCGTCCTGTCATTTGGTGCTTTCGCCCAGAGCGTAACCGCCACTGCTTCTACGCTTGACGAAGCGGAATCCTTAATTGCCGCCAAAGCACAACAGGCTGGCGCTTCATATAAAATCATTGAAGCCAACACCAATAATAATGTTCATATGACGGCTGAACTGACCAAATAAGTATGCTGCCGAACAATACTCTCTAAGCGCCTGCGGGCGCTTTTTTTATGGATAGAACGGTATTTTCCATAGCGTGAATATCATGAAGAGAATATCTGGACGTCGACTCACCTCAATAGCAGTATATTTTTGGTTTGTACGGGGAATTAATTTCCATAATATTTATCACACCCCGATTAAATTACTGAATGGGATTACGTGGATCGACTCTCAAATGTGTATCACCGTTAGTATTCATATTGGCGTAATTAGCCGCAATCAATGCCAGACCTCTGTAATCGGCAATACTATCAGCTCTGGAAGATACGAGGGCCGCACTTGACTTCCATAGTAGATTCACGCGGTTACTTTTCAGATATACCTTAGCATCGTATGAATTGAGTACTACCGCTGTTCCGTATGATGTATCGGTTACTGTTGTGTCATATGCTCCGGTAATTCCATATGTCGGCGTGTAGACCGTCGTTGCACTGCCTGTAGTGTTTGACGTTAAGTTACCGCCACCGAGATAGTTATATGTGGTATTGGCATTCCCGTATGTTGTAGCTGAACTAATGCCGGTCTGACCATAGATCGGAACAGTAACATTACGTGTGCTGGCCACTGCCCCGCTTCTTGCAAATCCTAATAATATTCCCTGATCTGCTTTTTCCGGCTCGTTAACTTGTACATATCCCTGACGTGTCAGCGATGCAGAAACTGCGGCGGCGATTTGATTGTATTCAATCTGGTTAGCGTCATAGAGCGCTTTACTGGCTGGCAAGATGATGAAGCGCTTCCCTACACTCTGGCCTGAGGATAGCGCATTTACCGTTACGAGTGGTTGTTGAGCGCATCCACTTAAAATCGAAATAGACAATACAGCTATAAGTTTTCTCATCACGGTCATCCCTATCAATAAAATGGCGATAAATTCAACATGCATACCTGATGTTATGAACCGACCATTAATATACACGCCGCGTATATTATTTGCGCGCACCATGTATAGGATTTTTGAAATGCAAAATATATCTTTGTCGGGAGAAGATGAGTTATTTCCGATCTACTTCCTGCCAGCGTTAAGAGATACAAGGCACTGGATTAATTAATCCAGCCTGCTGTTATTTTCATAAATGGAACATCGACAATGAAGCTGCAGGTATGATGTGACTCTATGTCGCGTTACGCTTTGAATGCTCAACACGGAAAATGCCTATTTGGGGCAATAGCAAAGCACTTAAGTATAACTTATTGATTATAAAACAAAAAAATAGTACCGATAAAGGCCACCTCCATCAGCGAGCTTATAGCTCTTCTCTTGTCCTTTAGCAGCTTCAACCTTGCGGGCGTTAAGCATCATTGGGGGCACATTTCCTAGACCGAACAGTAGATGCCCCCGATTGCGCCCCCAACAGCATGTTGATTTCAATAGACAGGGGTTGACTTCAAACGACTGAAAACAACGCAAATACTATGTTTTAAAAGGGTTTTATTGAGGTGGATTGACTTGAGAAAACTAGGGGGTGGTGCCGATAATAGGAGTCGAACCTACGACCTTCGCATTACGAATGCGCTGCTCTACCAACTGAGCTATATCGGCCCTGCGATGTGTTCACGAGCGTGAATCACGGTGTAGAAGGTTAAAACTAAGCGGGTGATGCGTCAATGCCCTTGGGAATCAAACGGCTACTTTTGCATCACCCTTTTTCAATTAAGCACGAATCGTGTCGTCGCCGAAACCAATCCACTTATAGGTCGTCAATGCTTCCAGCCCCATCGGGCCGCGCGCATGCAACTTCTGCGTGCTAACCGCCACCTCTGCACCCAGGCCAAACTGTCCGCCGTCGGTAAAACGTGTAGAGGCATTCACATATACCGCAGAGGAGTCCACTTCATTGATAAAGCGGTCTGCATTGCGCAGTGTACGCGTGAGGATGGCATCAGAGTGCTGAGTACCGTGCTGGCGAATATGATCGATGGCCTCATCCAGACCCGCCACGATTTTCACGTTCAGATCCAGCGATAAAAACTCATCGTCGTACTGCTCCGCCTTCACCGCTTCCACTTTCGCCGGGCCGTTTTTCAGCAGTGCCATTGCCTGCTCATCCGCATGCAGTGTCACGCCACTTTCCGCCATCTGCTTGCTCAACGCAGGCAGGAACTGCTGCGCAATAGCCTGATGTACCAGCAGAGTTTCCACCGTGTTGCAGGTACTGGGACGTTGGGTTTTCGCGTTAACGATGATTTTTAACGCCGGATCGATTTCCGCAGATTCATCGACCACTATATGACATACGCCGATACCACCGGTGATCACCGGGATGGTCGACTGCTCGCGGCACAGCTTATGTAAACCAGCACCACCGCGCGGAATCAACATGTCGATGTATTTATCCATGCGCAGCATTTCATTCACCAGCGCGCGGTCCGGGCTTTCGATAGCCTGTACCGCACCGGCCGGTAAGCCGCACTCTTCCAGCGCCTGCTGGATAACTTTTACAGTGGCGGCATTGGTACGCCAGGTCTCTTTACCACCGCGCAGGATCGCGGCGTTACCGGTTTTCAGGCACAAAGAGGCGACATCCACAGTGACATTAGGGCGCGCTTCATAAATCACACCAATCACGCCCAGCGGCACGCGACGGCGCTCAATGCGCAGCCCACTGTCCAACAGACCACCATCAATCACCTGTCCGACCGGGTCCGCCAGTTTGCAGACCTGGCGCACATCGTTGGCGATCGCGGTTAAGCGCACCGGGTTGAGCGCCAGACGGTCAAGCATCGCATCGCTCAGCCCGTTGCGGCGCGCTTCCAGCAGATCCTGTTCGTTCGCGAGCAGGATCTCTTCCGCCTGCGCTTCGAGATAATCAGCGATTTTTTCCAGCACGCGGTTTTTCTCGCGGCTGGAGAGCAATGCCAGCTTGTATGATGCTGCTTTGGCAGCGATGCCCATTTGTTCCAGCATACTTCTGCTCCTTAACGGGTAATCATGTCGTCGCGGTGCACCGCGACAGGGCCGTATTCGTAGCCCAGAATGGCGTCAATCTGCTGCGAGTGTTGCCCGGCAATGCGACGCAACGCATCGCTGTTATAACGGCTTACACCGTGAGCGATATCGCGGCCTTGCAGATTACGAATGCGGATCACTTCACCACGAGAGAAGTTGCCTGTCACGCTTTTAATGCCTTTGGGCAGCAAGGAGCTGCCGCGTTCCAGAATGGCCGCTGTCGCACCTTCATCAACGGTGATTTCACCGGCAGGCGGCGCACCAAAGATCCAGCGTTTACGGCTCTCCAGCGGCGACTCCTGCGCGTGAAAGCGCGTGCCGACGGAAAGACCTTCCATAACATCGCCAATCACACCAGGCTTGCTGCCCGCAGCGATAATGGTGTCGATCCCGGCGCGGCAAGCAACATCAGCGGCTTGCAGTTTGGTACCCATGCCGCCCGTACCGAGGCCGGAAACGCTGTCTCCGGCTATTGCGCGCAGCGCATCGTCGATGCCGTAAACATCTTTAATCAGTTCCGCATCCGGGTTGCTACGCGGGTCGGCAGTAAACAGACCTTGCTGATCGGTCAGCAGCAGCAATTTGTCGGCACCGGCAAGAATAGCGGCGAGTGCGGAGAGGTTGTCGTTGTCGCCGACTTTGATTTCCGTGGTGGCAACGGCATCATTTTCGTTAATCACCGGCACGATATTGTTGTCGAGCAGCGCACGCAGCGTGTCGCGCGCATTGAGGAAACGCTCACGATCTTCCATATCGGCGCGCGTCAGCAGCATCTGCCCAATATGGATCCCGTAAATGGAAAACAGTTGTTCCCACAGTTGAATCAAACGGCTCTGCCCTACCGCCGCCAGCAGTTGTTTCGAGGCGATGGTCGCGGGCAATTCCGGGTAGCCCAGATGCTCGCGCCCGGCGGCAATCGCGCCTGACGTCACAATTACAATTCGGTGCCCGGCGGCGTGTTGCTGCGCGCACTGACGCACCAGTTCAACAATATGGGCGCGGTTCAGGCGACGGGAACCGCCCGTTAAAACACTGGTACCGAGTTTTACCACCAGCGTCTGGCTGTCACTCATGATTCTCTGCCGTTTTTTAAGGAAATATAAGGAAAGTAAATCGTCGTCAGACGTTGTAACAGGAGTCAGAGCGATTGCCAACTGCCAGTGCTATCAGCTCACTTTTTTGTTGCGCGGGATCAGCAAGCGTATCGGCAGTATTTGACACTTTTATGGCACACACAAAAAAACATAACTTTTTAAAAATATTCTTACTTTGTCATAAATGTTTAATTTCGCAGCGTTAAAACCCTTTCTGTTTTTCACGGGGCGTATGCCCAGCGAATATTAGCGCGTTAGTCAAAATCAGGAATCAAAATGAAAAAGAGCACTCTGGCATTAATGGTGATGAGCGTTGTTGCTTCTGCTTCTTCTGTTCACGCAGCGGAAGTTTATAACAAGAACGGCAACAAACTGGACGTGTACGGCAAAGTGAAAGCCATGCACTACTTCAGTGACGATACCACCAACGACGGTGACAAAACTTACGTGCGTTTCGGCTTCAAAGGCGAAACACAGATTAACGATCAGCTGACCGGTTTTGGCCGTTGGGAAGCTGAATTTGCTGGTAACAACGACGAAACCAACAACAACAATTCAGCGACCAGCCAGAAAACCCGTCTGGCGTTTGCTGGTCTGAAAGTCAAAGATTTTGGTTCTATCGACTATGGTCGTAACCTGGGCGTGCTGTACGACGTGGCTTCCATTACGGATATGTTCCCGGAATTCGGTGGCGACGGCCTGGCCCGTACCGATAACTTCATGACCAAACGTACCTCTGGCGTTGCAACTTATCGTAACACCGACTTCTTTGGCATGATCGACGGCCTGAATATGAGCCTGCAGTACCAGGGTAAAAACGAAAGCAACCGCGCTGTCAACAAACAAAACGGCGACGGCTGGGGTACTTCACTTTCCTATAACTTCGGCGGTAGCGCGTTCAGCCTGATTGGCGCTTATGCGAACTCTGACCGTACCAACGCGCAGAACACCGCTGCCTTTGGTCGCGGCGAGAAAGCCGAAGCCTGGGCAACCGGCGCGAAATACGACGCTAACAATCTGTACATCGCCACCATGTACGGCGTCGCTTATAACATGACGCCTGTATCTGCCGCAGCGAGCACCGGGCTGGGTTCAGGTTTTGCTAACAAAACAGAGAACTTTGAAGCGGTTATTCAGTACCAGTTCGACTTCGGTCTGCGTCCGTCTCTGGGCTATGTCCTGACCAAAGGCAAAGACCTGGAAAAAGGTGTTGGCGACGAAGACCTGGTTAACTACGTCGACGTTGGCGCAACTTACTACTTCAACAAGAACTTCTCTGCGATGGTTGACTACAAAATCAACCAGCTTAAAGACGACAACAAACTGGGCCTCGCTAATGACGATGTTGTTGCCGTTGGCGTGACTTACCAGTTCTAAGTTGCCGTAACTGTAATACCCCTCGTTATATTGAATGCCCTCGCGTGAGGGCATTCATTTACCTGATTCAGGTAGAAGGCTGGGAAACTGCGGCCAGGCCCGATAAGCATAAGCTATCGGGCATTTTTTATGCGGGGTTTTACGCGGTGAGCTTCAATTGTTCTTTGAAGTTCTCGGCAGGTTCCAGCTTCAGCTCGAGTGAAGCCAGCAGGGTTTTCGCACGTTCGTGAAAATCGCGCAGCGTGTGCTCTAAACGATCGGTAACTTCCTGATCTTTTATCGCCGTGGGTTTCCATTGCCCTTCTTTATCAAAAAGGCCGAACTGATAACGGTAGGTAAAACGCGTCTCCTGCGCTTCCATTTCCATCCACCAGCCCCAGAACTCTCGTTTTTCCGGCGCGGGTTTAACATTCACGCAAACTGCCAGGCAATCAAAGAAAAAACGGTTCTCTTCGCATTGCTCTTCGCGGATATAAGGCCCTAGCGCAGTAAACTTTTTAATCAACCTGCTTCTCGGATGTCCACTCGGTAACGTCATTGCGATCTCCTTTTGTGAAGCAACTGTTTTACCAAACCGATAGAATTTATCAATCTATTAACGGAAATGATGGTTGATCCATCCGGTTATTTGTTGCAACGCCTTATCAAAATTCCGATAAACCGGATTAAACGGGATTTCCAACAGTTTGCCGTTGCCAGATGACGAGGTGATTAAACGCGACTCCTCCTCCGGACTGAAGGGATCATTTTGCCAGAAACCGGAAAGCATCGGCGTGGGACAACGTCTGCCGAGTAAACCTTGGGTTTTCAGCGAGTAGCGATTCAGTTCCACGCGCAGCGCTTCGTCGGAAGCGTCGTGCATCCCCAGGCGGCTGGCGAGTACATCCAGATACATCTCCGGCACACGTCCCTGGCGCTGCGGATCACTGAGCAGTGCATGCACCACCGGCCCAAGGCAAGCCACCGCTTTCAGGCGTGGAGATTCAAGGTACGCCAGACGCACCGCCACATTAGCGCCAAAGCGAAAACCAAATGCCGCCACCCGCGTGTGATCGATCCACGGAATGTTCGGCAGCGCTTGCAGCGCATGCTGATGCAGCAGGCTGGAGTCCTGCGTCAGTTTCCATTTTGAAGAGAAGCCAACCGACGGCATATCCAGCGTCAGCATCGCTATGCCTTGCGGCGCGAAATAGCGTTCAAACAGGGTGTAATAGTCGCTTTGCAGTCCATCCAGCCCGCCGCACATTAATACCGTCGGGAACGGGCCATCGCCCGGTGGCATATGCAGAAATCCGGTGACTGGCGTGCCGCCAGGAATGGCGAACTCCAGCTCTTTGATCTCCCCCGGCAGACGCTGCACCGCCTCTTCATACGCGCGGTTCGCCAGCGCTTGCGCCTGCTCAGCCAGCGTATCGCCTTTGATATGGGGATAGGCGGCAATACTGAACAAACTGGACGCATGCAGCCAATGGTGACCGCTTACCTCCGGCGCTTGTTCCTGCATCGCTTTTTGCTGCCACAACATGGCCTGCACGGACCATTCATAGATCCAGTTACCGTTACGGTAACCCACCACCGTGTCATACAGTTCCGGGTCGGTGCGTTCAGCCTGACACATCACAATGCGCGCCTGTACTTCGAGGATCTCTCGCGGATCCACGCCGCGCCAAACCCACATCAACCGATTGAGCATGCGATACCAGTGCGGCGGATTTCTGCCATCGAGAGTCGACTGTATCGGCGATTGCGCGCCACGATTAAACCGACGCACCAGCGTCGAGGTTTCGGGGTGCTTGAAGCGGGGTTTAAATAACGTTTCGCTAAGATTGGGCTGTGACATTGCGCGCAGGCTCCGTGTATCTATCACCGGCGGTTATTGTAACCTGTTGCGCGCTAAAAAGAACAACGCCCGGCAAAACCGGGCGTGAGCAAATGTTTCGAAGCAGGATTAACGGCCGCTGATTGGCGGGACAAATGCCACACCCATATCCCACGGTTGCTCAATCCAGGTATCCTGTGGGATATCAATCACATAATCGTCAACCAGCGGACGGCCTGCCGGTTTGGCGAAAATAGTGACGAAATGCGCTTTGGGATACATTTC
Organism: Kosakonia sp. YIM B13571; assembly: GCF_042788095.1. NCBI lineage: Bacteria > Pseudomonadati > Pseudomonadota > Gammaproteobacteria > Enterobacterales > Enterobacteriaceae > Kosakonia > Kosakonia sp. YIM B13571. The sequence goes on from NZ_JBHZPL010000001.1 coordinate 983,242, forward strand.
ACGAATGGCAACAGCGGTACCACCGGTGTCCACCAGATCGTCGATCACAATAAAACCTTCACCGTCACCTTCTGCGCGTTTCAGTACGGTCAGCTCACGCTGGTTGTCGTGGTCGTAGCTGGAGATACATACGGTATCAACATGACGAATGCCCAGCTCGCGCGCCAGCAGTGCGCCTGGCACCAGACCACCACGGCTTACGGCAATAATGCCTTTCCATTGTTCTGAAGGCATCAATCGGGCGGCCAGTTTGCGTGCGTGAATCTGCAACATGTCCCAGGTGACGACGTATTTTTCGCTCATGTGAAGTGTCCCAGCCTGTGTTTTAACGGCTTAAAAATTATTCGAGGGGGAAATAGGTTGCGCGAGATTATAGAGATCTGAAGCGCTAAAAACCAGTATTACCCGGCATTACCGGCGCTTTTTCCGCGCACTGGTGCTCGCAGCGCGGCAATAAAGTGGTATTCTCAACGCCATCTCGCAAGCTGAACGCTTGCGATGTTCGTTTATTTAACCCTGTGACCTGCAAGGTACGTTGCGCAGGCTCTTCGTAAGGAGACTCATCGTGTCTGAACTGTCTCACCTATCGCCACAGCCGCTGTGGGATATTTTTGCCAAAATTTGTTCTATTCCGCACCCGTCCTACCATGAAGAACAACTTGCCGAGCACATTATGGGCTGGGCGAAAGAAAAGGGGTTGCATGCGGAGCGCGACCAGGTTGGCAACATTCTGATCCGTAAACCGGCCACTGCGGGCATGGAAAACCGCAAGCCGGTGGTTCTGCAAGCCCACCTTGATATGGTGCCGCAGAAAAATAACGACACAGTACACGATTTCATCACCGATCCGATTCGCCCGTATGTAGATGGTGAATGGGTTAAAGCGCGCGGCACCACGCTCGGCGCGGATAATGGCATTGGCATGGCTTCCGCGCTGGCGGTGCTGGCAGATGAGAGCGTTGAACACGGTCCGCTGGAAGTGCTGCTAACCATGACCGAAGAAGCGGGCATGGATGGCGCGTTTGGCCTGCAAGCGAACTGGCTGCAGGCGGATATTCTGATTAACACCGACTCTGAAGAAGAGGGGGAAATCTACATGGGTTGCGCAGGCGGTATCGATTTTATCACCACCCTGCCCCTCTCCCGCGAAGCCGTACCGACCGGGTATGAGACCTTCAAGCTGACACTTAAGGGGCTGAAAGGCGGCCACTCTGGTGCCGAAATTCATGTCGGTTTAGGTAACGCCAACAAACTGCTGGCGCGCTTCCTGGCCGGCCACGCGGCGGAGCTCGATCTGCGTCTGCTGGATTTCACTGGCGGTACGCTGCGTAACGCGATTCCGCGCGAAGCAATTGCCGTTATCGCCGTTCCGGCAGAGAAAGCCGCACAGCTGAAAACGCTGGCCAGCGAATATCAGGCAATCCTGAAAAACGAGCTGGAAGCCAAAGAGAAGAATCTGGTGGTACTGCTGGACAGTGCAACCAGCGATAAAGCCGCGCTGACCACCGCTTCACGCGATACGTTTGTGCGCCTGTTGAACGCGACGCCGAACGGCGTGATCCGCAACTCCGACGTAGCAAAAGGTGTGGTGGAAACCTCACTGAACGTGGGTGTGGTGACGCTGCAAGACGACAACGCCGAGATCATCTGCCTGATCCGCTCGCTGGTGGATAGCGGAAAAGATTACGTGGTGAGCATGCTGGAATCACTGGGTGCGCTGGCGGGAGCGAAAACCGCGCCGAAAGGCGGCTACCCTGGCTGGCAGCCGGACGCGCATTCACCAGTAATGGCGCTGGTGCGTGAAACCTACCAGCGTCTGTTCAACAAAACCCCGAACATTCAGGTGATCCACGCCGGTCTGGAGTGCGGTCTGTTCAAAAAACCGTACCCGACCATGGATATGGTATCGATTGGGCCAACCATTACCGGCCCGCACTCACCGGATGAGCAAGTGCATATCGAAAGCGTGGGCCATTACTGGACCCTGCTGACCGAGTTGCTGAAAGCGATTCCGGCGAAATAAGCCCTTTGTCCGCGCCGGGCGGCGCGGACATCACCCAGCCTTACACCGCGTTAAACACCAGCCCTTTAAACAGGTTTCCCCGTTCAATCTGGTGGTGAAACTATCGGCGTTCCGATTTCAGCGTCGCGCGTTCATCATCCTTTATTTGTTCCAGACGATGAGCTATCAGCAAGGTTGCTAGCCGTTTATTAGAAAGGCTTTCCGAAGCGAGATAAGAAACCGCATGCGAGAGAGAACAAAGAGAATTACCCGGCTCCCCCTTTATATATGAGCAAATAAAAGGAATCGGCAGACGAACCCCGGGGCTATATGAAAAAGAATGAGTGCTGTAAAGCGACATCAGGACACGGCGAAATGCTTTTGCAGTAACGTAGAAAAAACGTCGGGGATAATAATGAAGTGGGTAATCAATCCGTAGCGTTATTTTTATAACCCTAATACCAGTTGCCGTTCCAGCTGAGGATCAAGTAGCGTGACATGCAGCCCGACCAGCCGGACACCGCGCCCGCTGCGGCGATCATTCCAGGTTTTTTGCGCCGTCGCCAGTAAATCCTCTTTATTTAAACGCGGCCAGACATGCTCCTGAGTCGTGAGCTGGAAATCATTAAACTTCAGTTTTACTCCCTGGCGAGCAATGAGCAGATCCGGTTTTACTTTTGCTAACCGCCGCTCAAGCTCAGGGTACAAATGTTCAATAATCGCTTCGCACTCTTCCCAGCTGTGAATATCTTCCGCCAGCGTCCGCTCCACACCGACGGATTTACGCAGTCGTTCGCTGTTAATTTCCCGCTCGTCAATGCCCTGGCTGCGCTCCCATAAAATACGGCCGAATTTACCAAAGCGTTTAAGCAGCATGGCAAGGTCGCTCTTTTGTACATCTTCGCAGGTGCGCAGCCCCAGCTTTTCCAGTTTTGCCGCTGACACCTTCCCCACACCGGGGATTTTGCCGAGCGGCAGCGTGCGCAAAAATGCCGGTACATCAGCCGGTGTAATCACATATTGCCCGTTGGGTTTGTTGAGATCCGAGGCAATTTTGGCGAGAAACTTCACTGGTGCAACGCCCGCTGAAGCAGTCAGTTGGGTTTCTTTAAAAATGGTCTGACGAATTTCCTGCGCCATCAGCGTCGCCGAACCGTGACAGTGCGGGCTATCGGTAACATCAAGGTAGGCTTCATCCAGCGAGAGCGGTTCAATAAGCGAGGTGTAGCGGGAGAAGATATCGCGGATCTGGTTGGACGCTTCTTTATAAGCGTCAAAACGGCCGGGCAACAATATGAGGTGCGGGCAGAGTTTAAGCGCCATCGCGGTGGGCATCGCGCTGCGCACGCCAAATTTGCGCGCCGGATAGTTCGCCGTGCTGATCACGCCGCGTTGCACCCGGCTACCGCCGATAGCGATGGGAATATCGCGCAGGGCTGGATTATCGCGCATCTCTACCGCCGCGAAAAAGCAGTCCATATCAACATGTATGATTTTGCGCATGCGTACGCCCTCACAGAACACTGGATAAGTATACAGCACATTTGCAGCAATTGAGAAGCCAGCACGTAAATGCGGCGAAAAGAGGGGAATATAAGGGGTAATTCAGGCTTTTTACTCGCATAATACTCGCCAGCATTCGGCCAAGCATTTGATACGTAATCCTCAAAATCATTCGTGCGAGCCAAAAACGAAGCCGACAAAGAGGCCGCGTGAAAGACGACGTAGATTGGGGCTTGCGAAAAAATGCCGTAATGCTAATGTGGGCGCTCCAAAACAGAATCGTCTGAATTTTGGGCTTCTTTTGCCGTCCTGGCAATGTGGTATTAGCTTTATCAAGGAAACAAGTAGTATGCGCAAAATCGCATTATTTATTGCGATGCTTCTGCTTCCGTGCGTCTCTTTTGCTGGCCTGGTGAGCAGCAACGGTTCAGTAACGCCGGTCAGCAAAGAATATAAGCAGCAGTTGATGGGGTCGCCGATTTATATCCAGATCTTCAAAGAAGAGCGCACCCTTGATCTTTACGTCAAGATGGGCGAGCAGTATCAGTTGCTCGACAGCTACAAAATTTGTAATTACTCCGGCGGGTTAGGCCCCAAGCAGCGCCAGGGTGATTTTAAAAGCCCGGAGGGTTTCTACTCCGTGCAGCGCAGTCAGTTGAAGCCGGATAGCCGCTTCTATAAAGCTATTAATATTGGGTTTCCGAATAACTACGATCGCGCCCACGGCTATGAAGGCAAATACCTGATGATTCACGGTGCTTGCGTGTCGATTGGCTGCTACGCGATGACAGATTCAGGTATTGATGAGATCTTCCAGTTTGTTACCGCCGCGCTGGTTTTTGGGCAGCCGAACGTGCAGGTGAGTATCTATCCGTTCCGTATGACCGACGCCAATATGCAGCGCCATAAATATTCAACCTATGCGGATTTCTGGAAGCAATTGAAGCCGGGTTATGACTACTTCGCCACCACCCACCAGCCGCCGGTTGTTTCGGTAGTGGATGGCCGCTATGTGGTTAGCAAGCCGCTGAACACCGCTGTTCAGCCGCAGCTGGCGTCAAACTACACGCTCCCCCAGGCAAAATAATGCCCACTCGCCTGGCATAATCTTTTGCCAGGTTTCATTGCCGGTTAACGGCTGGGTGGCAATCACGGTAACCACATCGTTTGGTGTGGTTTCCCGCTGAAAATCAATTTCCACATCCTGATCCAGCAGCTTCGCCACGCCAAACGGCGCACGGCGGGTTATCCAGAACAGATTAGTCGAACAAAACGCCATCACATAACGCCCGTCCGACAGCAGCATATTAAAAACACCCTTTTGCCGTAGCTCCACCGCTAATTCCGCAATGTACTTAAACACCGCCGCCATATTCCCCGGCGTACGCGGGTAGCGTTCGGTCAGCTTATGTAACAGCCAGCAAAAGGCTTTCTCGCTGTCGGTTTCGCCAATCGGGCGGAAATTACCGGTCTCCAGCGATTTATAACCCGTAAGCTGCCCGTTATGCGCATACGTCCAGTTGCGCCCCCACAGTTCGCGGGTAAACGGATGCGTATTTTCCAGCGCCACTTCGCCACGGTTAGCCTGGCGAATATGGGCAATCACCGATCGGGATTTGATCGGATAGTCCTGCACTAATTTCGCAATAGGGGAATTAAAACTCGGTTGCGGATCTTTGAACGTGCGACAGCCCTTACCTTCGTAAAAAGTAATGCCCCAGCCATCTTTATGCGGCCCGGTTCCGCCGCCGCGCTGGACGAGACCGGTAAAACTAAAGCAGATATCGGTTGGCACATTTGCGCTCATACCGAGCAGTTCGCACATACACACCCCCACATAGCGCCCTTATCAGAGAAGGCGTAATTGGTGCAGCCAGTTTGCGCACGGGCAGTGCTTCGATTAACGGTGCGTAGACAGGGTTCGCGCACTGCCCGAGGCCAAAATGGCAAAAAATAGCCTTTCTTAAGCCTTAACCATCTCTTTTTCAATCAACTGAATCAGGATATGAATCACCTTAATGTGAATTTCCTGAATACGGTCTGCATAGCCAAAATGCGGCACACGAATTTCAACATCTGCGCTGCCCGCCATTTTGCCACCGTCTTTACCGGTCAGGGTGATGACTTTCATCCCCTTCTCACGCGCCGCCGCAACTGCTTTGATCACGTTGCCGGAGTTACCGGATGTGGAGATCCCCAACAGCACATCGCCTTCGCGGCCAACAGCTTCCACATAACGGGAGAAAACATAGTCGTAACCGAAGTCGTTGCTGACGCAGGAGAGATGACTCACGTCAGAGATGGCAATCGCCGGATAACCCGGACGGTTTTCACGGTAGCGCCCGGTTAACTCTTCAGCGAAATGCATCGCATCACAATGTGAGCCACCGTTACCACAGGACAACACTTTGCCGCCGGCTTTAAAACTGTCGGCCAGCAATACCGCCGCGCGCTGAATAGCGTGAATATTGGCATCATCTTTCAAGAAGTTCGCCAGCGTTTCCGCCGCTTCGTTCAGTTCGTTACGAATAAGATCCTGGTACATGAGGATATCCTTCAGCATAAATGTAAATAACACTGCGCAGTGTACCGGATACTATTCCAGGCGAGAAGTTAAAGCCGAAGCGCCCCCTGTCGTTTTCATTTTCCGTGCGCGAAAAGCCCTCAACAATGTGAACCAGGTTGTAATTATTTTGTAAACACATTGCTAAAAGAAATCACATCCACTACAACCAATACATCACAAGTGGTCAGACCTCCTACAAGCAAGGGAGCTTTTCTTTATGATGATTTTGAGCATTATCGCAACGGTTGTTCTACTCGGCGCGCTGTTTTACCACCGCGTTAATCTGCTGCTCAGCAGCGTGATTTTGCTGGCGTGGACCGCCGCGCTGGGCGTTGCTGGCCTGTGGTCAATCTGGGTGCTGCTGCCGCTCGCGATTATTCTGGTGCCGTTTAACTTGCCGCCGATGCGTAAAGCGTTAATTTCCGCGCCGGCATTCCGTGGTTTCCGTAAAGTGATGCCGCCGATGTCACGTACGGAAAAAGAGGCCATCGACGCCGGGACAACCTGGTGGGAAGGCGATCTGTTTCGCGGTAACCCGGACTGGAAAAAACTGCATAACTACCCGCAGCCGCGTCTGACCGCCGAAGAACAGGCGTTTATCGACGGCCCGGTGGAAGAAGCCTGTCGCATGGCGAATGACTTTCAGATCACCCATGAAATGGCCGATCTGCCGCCGGAACTGTGGGCGTTCTTAAAAGAGCACCGCTTCTTTGCAATGATCATCAAAAAAGAGTACGGCGGGCTGGAATTCTCGGCTTATGCCCAATCCCGCGTGCTGCAAAAACTCTCTGGTGTCTCGGGTATCCTGGCGATCACCGTCGGCGTGCCGAACTCCTTAGGCCCAGGTGAACTGCTGCAACACTACGGCACCGAGGAACAAAAAAATCACTATCTGCCGCGCCTGGCACGCGGTGTGGAAATCCCCTGCTTCGCGCTGACCAGCCCGGAAGCCGGCTCCGATGCAGGTGCCATCCCGGATACCGGCATTGTCTGCATGGGCGACTGGCAAGGTGAGCAGGTGCTCGGTATGCGCCTGACCTGGAACAAACGCTATATTACGCTGGCACCGATCGCCACCGTGCTGGGCCTGGCATTCAAACTCTCTGACCCGGATAAACTGCTGGGCGGCGACGAAGAGTTAGGCATTACCTGTGCGCTGATCCCAACCTCAACGCCGGGCGTGGAAATTGGCCGCCGTCACTTCCCGCTGAACGTGCCATTCCAGAATGGCCCGACCCGTGGCGACGATATCTTTGTGCCGATTGATTACATTATTGGCGGGCCGAAAATGGCCGGTCAGGGCTGGCGTATGCTGGTGGAATGTCTGTCGGTAGGCCGCGGTATCACGCTGCCGTCCAACTCCACCGGCGGCGTCAAATCCGTCGCAATGGGGATTGGCGCGTACGCTCATATCCGCCGCCAGTTCAAAGTGTCGATTGGTAAAATGGAAGGCATCGAAGAGCCGCTGGCGCGCATTGGTGGTAATGCCTACGCCATGGATGCAGCCGCATCGCTGGTGACCTACGGTATTATGCTCGGTGAAAAACCGGCGGTGCTTTCGGCAATCGTTAAATATCACTGTACCCACCGTGGTCAGCAGTCAATCATTGATGCAATGGATATTGCCGGCGGGAAAGGCATCATGCTCGGCGAGGGCAACTTCCTGGCACGTAGCTACCAGGGCGCACCGATCGCCATTACCGTAGAAGGCGCGAATATTCTCACCCGTACCATGATGATCTTCGGCCAGGGCGCTATCCGCTGCCATCCGTATGTGCTCGAAGAGATGGCCGCCGCGCAGAATAACGATGTGGACGCCTTCGATAAGCTGCTGTTCAAACATATCGGCCACGTCGGCAGCAATAAAATGCGCAGCCTCTGGCTCGGCCTGACGCGCGGTTTAACCAGCGCCACGCCGACCCGTGATGCCACTAAGCGTTACTACCAGCATCTGAACCGTGTGAGTGCCAACCTCGCACTGCTTTCGGATGTATCGATGGCGGTGCTTGGCGGCAGCCTGAAACGCCGCGAGCGCATCTCGGCACGTCTCGGCGATGTGTTAAGCCAACTCTACCTCGCCTCGGCAGTGCTGAAACGCTATGACGACGAAGGCCGTCAGGAAGCAGATCTGCCGCTGGTACACTGGGGCGTGCAGGATGCGCTCTACCAGGCGGAACAGGCCATGCACGACTTGCTGGAGAACTTCCCGAACCGCTTTGTGGCTGGCGCCCTGAGCCTGGTGATTTTCCCGACCGGTCGTCACTACCGCGCACCGTCCGACAAACTGGATCACAAAGTGGCGAAGATCCTGCAAACCCCGAGCGCAACACGTTCACGTATTGGCCGCGGTCAGTATCTGACGCCAAGCGAGCATAACCCGGTCGGTCTGCTGGAAGAGGCGCTGGTTGATGTGATGGCGGCGGATCCGATTCATCAGCGCATCTGCAAAGAGTTGGGCAAAAACCTGCCGTTTACCCGTCTGGACGTGCTGGCGCAGCAGGCGCTGGCAAGCGGGCTGATTAATCAGGAAGAGGCCGCATTGTTGAACAAAGCCGAAGTCAGCCGCCTGCGCAGTATCAACGTTGACGACTTTGAACCGGAGGCACTGGCAACTCAGCCGGTGGTAAAAACGCCGGAGAAAGTGCGCAAACCGGAAGCTGCCTGACGAAGTAAGCTGCTGAAAATCCTCTCTTCTTATCGAAACCCGCATCATGCGGGTTTTTTTATTTATCCTCATGCTACAGTGTGCAAATGCTGTCTTACGGGGAGTTGCTATTGTGCCTGGTTTAAAAATTACGCTGTTACAACAACCGTTAGTCTGGATGGATGGCCCTGCCAACCTGCGCCATTTCGATATTCAGTTAGAAGACGTCACCGGGCGTGATGTGATTGTGCTACCGGAAATGTTCACCACCGGTTTTGCCATGGAGGCGGCGAAACAATCCATGCCGCAAGACGAGGTTATCGCCTGGATGCAGAACAAGGCCCGCCAGACCAATGCACTGGTCGCCGGTAGCGCCGCGCTGCAAACCGAGCGCGGACCGGTGAACCGTTTTTTGCTGGTCGAACCGCAAGGTAAGGTGCACTTCTACGATAAACGCCATCTGTTCCGTATGGCCGATGAGCACCACCACTACGAAGCGGGTAACGAGCGCGTGGTGTTTGAGTGGCGCGCCTGGCGCATTCTGCCGCTGGTCTGTTACGACCTGCGCTTTCCGGTGTGGTCGCGCAACCGCAATGATTACGATCTGCTGCTCTACGTTGCCAACTGGCCAGCGCCGCGCTCGCTGCACTGGCAATCTCTGCTGGTTGCCCGCGCGATTGAAAACCTCGCCTGGGTGGCGGGCTGCAACCGCGTCGGCACCGATGGTAACGGCCACCACTATCGTGGCGACAGTCGGGTTATCAGCCCGCAGGGCGAAATTATCGCTACCGCCGAGCCACACCAGGCGGCGCGCATTGACGCCGAGCTGTCATTAAGCGCGTTACAGGAGTACCGCGAGAAATTTCCGGCCTGGCAGGACGCCGATCCCTTTACGCTGGGGTAACGCGATACCCTCTCCCTGCCGGGAGAGGGTGCTTATCAGCTCACCAACGCCTGCCCGTCTTTGCGGCTCTCTGTTGCTGCGACGTAGTGGCCTTCCGGCATCCGGTAAATGACCTGCGCACCGCCAAAGTTATAGCCCGCCAGCGGATCTTCCACCGTTATTACATGCCCGCGCTCGCGTAATGCGGCAATGACGTTACGGTCAAAACTCGCTTCAACGGACACCTCTCTGCCCTGCACAACTCGCCAGCGCGGCGCGTCGATCGCCGCCTGCGGGTTTTGCCCGTGCAGCATAATGCGTAGCGCCATTTGCAAATGACCCTGCGCCTGCATTGGCCCGCCCATCACGCCAAACGACATGAGCGGTTTGCCATCTGCGCCCATCGCAAAACCAGGAATAATGGTATGGAACGGGCGTTTGCTGCCCGCCAGCACATTCGGGTGTTTTGGATCAAGCACAAAACCGCAGCCCCGGTTTTGCAGGCTGATGCCGGTTTCCGGCACCACAACACCGGAGCCGAACCCCATAAAGTTGGACTGAATAAACGACACCATCATGCCGCTGGCATCGGCAGTCGAGAGGTAAACCGTACCGCTTTGCGTCGGTGCGCCATAGACAAAATCAGACGCGTTATCCGGGTCGATCAGCGCCGCACGCGATTTCAGATAGTCGTCACTGAGCAGCAGTTCTGCGGCAAACTCCAGGTGCGCGTCGTCGGCAACATAGCGGTCAAGATCCGCCAGCGCCAGCTTCATGGCTTCAATGGCAAGATGCTGAGACTGCACTGAGTCCGGGTGGTGATGAGCAATATCGCACTGTTCAAGGATGCCGAGCGCAATCAGCGTGGCGATCCCCTGCCCGTTCGGCGGTAACTCTTGTACGGAGCCACCGGCAAACTCACGCGACAGCAACGTAACCCAATCGGCTTTATGATTCGCCAGGTCCGCTTCGCTCAGGTGCGCGCCGTGTGCGTTGGCGAATGCGGCAATCTTCTGTGCCAGCTCACCGCGATAAAATGCTTCACCATTAGTCTGCGCAATAAGCTCCAGCGTGCGCGCCTGCGCCGGGTTACGGAAAATTTCGCCGATCTTCGGTGCGCGCCCTTCCGGTGCAAAGCAGGCGCTAAAACCCGGCTGATCTTTCAGTTTGTGGTAGCCGCGCTGCCACAAATGGCCAATCAACGGCGAAACGGGAAAACCATTGCGCGCATACTCAATGGCCGGCTGCGCCAGCGTGGTCAGCGGCAGTGTGGCAAAACGTTCCGCCAGCGCCACCCAACCGGATACCGCGCCCGGCACAGTAACCGCATCCCAGCCCAGTTCTGGCACTGCCGTTTTCCCCGCGAACATATCCGCATGCCAGCTCGCTGGCGAACGCCCGGAGGCATTCAATCCGTGGAGCTCTTTGCCGTCCCAGACAATGGCGAATGCATCGCTGCCGATCCCGCAGCCGGTCGGTTCAACAACCGTTAATGCCATCGCGGTGGCAATCGCCGCATCCACCGCATTACCACCGAGTGCGAGCATACGCATCCCGGCCTGCGCCGCCAGCGGCTGTGAGGTTGCGACTGCGTTGCGGCCGATCATCGGCGCGCGATACGATGCATAATTAACTTTGAAATCAATCGGCTTGGTCATCAAAACTCCTTAGTCGTGGCGCGGATCGAGCGCATCGCGCAGCCCGTCGCCGAGTAAATTAAATCCCTGCACGGTCAGAAAGATGGCCACACCGGGGAAAATAGACATCCAGGGCGACTGTTCCAGAAAGCCCTTCGCCGTGTTCAGCATCGCGCCCCACGACGGGTACGGAGGCTGCTGGCCGAGGCCGAGAAACGAGAGGCTCGCTTCGGTAATGATCGCCGAAGCGATCGCCAGCGTAGCCTGCACGAGGATCGGCGACATCACATTCGGCAGCACGTAGCGCACGATGATCCAGCGATCCGGCAGACCAATCGCCCGCGCGCCGTCGATGTACTCTTCGTTACGAATTGCGATCACCTGGCCGCGCGTCAGACGGGCAAAGATAGGCATCGCCGACAAGCCAATGGCGATCATCGCATTGGTCAGGCTGGGGCCAAGAAACGCCCCCAGTGCAATCGCCATAATCAGGAACGGACAGGCGAGCAGCGCTTCGATAACGCGGGAAATCACGCCGTCCCAGATGCCCTGAAAGTAGCCCGCCAGCAAGCCGAGCGGTACACCGATCGCGACCGCGATCACTACCGACACACACCCCGCCAACAGCGAAGTGCGCGCGCCCCAAATCATGCGCGAGAGAATATCGCGCCCCAGCTCGTCGGTGCCGAACCAGTAAAGCTCGGAAGGGGGTTTGCGTACTGCCAGAAAGTTCGCCTTGACCGGATCAAACGGCGCGACCCACGGTGCGAGCAGTGCAATCAGCACAAACACGCCGACAATCACCGCACCAATGACCGCGCTACGGTTAGCGAGGAATTTTTTCAGCACCCGGTTTTCTGTACGTGGCAGCGATGCCGCCACGCCGGTGGTGGACAGTTCGGCCATTATTCGCTCCGCATTTTCGGGTTGATTAACACATACAGCACATCCGCCAGCAGATTCAGCGCGAGAAACCCAATCGCCACCACCAGCACCACACCCTGCACCACCGCGTAGTCCCGGTTGAATACCGAGTCGACAATCATCTTGCCGAAACCAGGAATGGTGAACACCTGCTCGGTCAGCACCGCGCCACCCAGCAGCTCGCCAAACAGCAGCGTGGTGAGGGTAATCACCGGCACCAGCGCATTACGAAACGCATGTTTCATGATCACCGCTTTTGGCAGCAACCCCTTGGCGCGCGCAGTGCGAATATAATCCGCTTTCAGTACCGCAATCATCGACGCGCGGGTATGGCGCATTAACGTTGCCGCCAGCCCCGTTCCCAGCACCAGCGCAGGCAACAACAATGTGCGCAGGTTCTGCAACGGATCTTCACTAAACGGCACAAAACCCGAGGCAGGTAGCCATTGCAGGTTGACGGAAAAAATGAGGATCAGCAGGATCCCCAGCCAAAAGTGCGGCACCGAAATGCCGGAGATAGCCACAAAGTTGGCGCCGTGATCGATCCAGCTATTCTTGTTCACCGCAGCCAGAATGCCCATGCTGATGCCGAACAACAGCGCAATGACCATCGCCAGTAGCGACATCTCCAGCGTCACCGGCAGCTTGGTGGCAATCAGGTGCGTTACCGGCTCCTGTGTGCGCAACGAGACGCCAAGATCGCCCTGCAACGCGCGAGTCAGCCAGTGAAAGTACTGCACCGGAATCGGCGCATCCAGGTTCAGCTCCGCACGCAACTGGGCGATGACCGCCGGATCGCGCTCCTCGCCCAGCATTGCCGTTAGCGGATCGCCGGGCAGCAGCTTTTGCAGCCCGAACACCATCATGCTGACCAGCAGCAGGGTCGGAACGGCGAGCAGCAGGCGTTTGCAAATCAATTCCAGCATGGTTTCTCCAGGCGTTACCGTTTAGTTGGCGAGCGACAGACCCGCCAGGCGCACAATGCCGTCCGGGTAGGGTTTGAAGCCCTGCACTTTCTTGTTCAGCCCAAACAGGCGCGGCTCAAAGTAGAGGTAGGCAATCGGCATATCCGTTTGCAACTGTTTCACGACCTTTTCATACAATGCCTGCCGGGTTGCCGGATCGTTGTGCAAACGCGCCTGCGTCAGCCACTCATCCACTTGCGGGTTGCTGTAACGGCCATCGTTGAGCGTGCCTTTGCTATTGATGAAGCCGAAGATGCTGCCATCGGGATCCGGGCGACCAGACCAGCCGGAATAGCTAAGCTGAAAATCGCCGGTTTGCTGCCTGTCCAGCAGGGTGGCAAATTCGGTCATTTGCAGATTGACGTTGAAACCCGCTTCGGCAGTCATCGCCTGCAGCACCTGGCCAACCTGCTGCGACGTCGGGTTGTTCGGCACCAGCAGTGAGACAGTGAGCGGCGTCTTCACTCCTGCCGCTTGCAACAAGGCTTTGGCTTTTTCCACATCGCGCGGTGGCACCGGCAGTTTGACGTGATACGGGCTGACAGGCGAAAACGCCTGGTTCGCCGGGGCGTATAACCCTTCGAATACCACCTGGTTGAGCGCCTCGCGGTCAATCGCCAGCGAGAACGCCTCGCGCACACGCGCATCTTTGAACGGATCGTTGGCCGGGACTTTGCCGTTATTGATATTAAACGTGATGCCCTGATACCCCAGCCCTGTCACTTTCGCCAGTTGCAGTTTGTTATCGGCCTCTACGGTTTTCACATCGCTGGCGGCAATCCCTTCGGTCAGATCGAGATCGCCCGCACGCAGGTTCGCCAGTCGCACGGAGGCATCCGGGATCGGCAGGTAGATAACTTTGTCGAAGTGGTACGCGCCTTTGTTCCAGTAGTTGTCAAAACGCGACAACACAATGCGATCTTGCGAGACGCGGCTGTCAAATTTATACGGGCCGGAACACACCGGATGGGCGGCGAAATCCGCTTTCCTCGCCGCATTCGGCGCCAGCATCGCACCGGCGCGATCGGTTAATTGCATCAGCAACGCCGAGTCCGGCGTTTTCAAATGCAGCTTGATTTGCATCGGCCCGCTGACCTCCACGGACTCGATCGAAGAGATTTCACTTTTTCGCAGCGAACCAGGTAGCGTCAGCGCACGATCAAGACTGAATTTCGCCGCTGCGGCGTCAAACTTCTCGCCATCATGAAAAGTCACGCCCTCACGCAGATCCATGGTCAGGGTTTTGGCATCGTCGCTCCACGACCAGGCCTTCGCCAGCCCCGGCACCACTTTCAGGTTTTCATCCACGTCCACCAGCCGGTCGCACAGCGAAGCGAAAACAAAACGGCCATAGTAAGTACGCGCCAGGTGCGGATCGAGCATATCCGGATCCGCGCCAAGACCCACGCGCAGCACACTTTCAGCCTGAGCAGGCAATGCCGCGCCCAGCAACATGACACTTCCCAGAACGGTCAAAAGCGAATTTCGCATCATCATTATTGTTTCCTTTAAGGGGAGGAGTGAGAGGCCGCGTATTCAAACAGCGCGCGACGGCGCAAAAACGCGGCTGAGGGGGGAGCAATCTGAATCACGCTGCGGTCGCGGTTAATCTCTTGCCAGCGATGACAAGAAACCTGGCGACCGCCTTCGAGCACCTGAGTAATGGGCTCGTGTTGACGGCACTCGTCTGTCGCAAACGGACAGCGAGTGTGAAAACGACAGCCCTGCGGCGGGCTGGAGGGATTGGGTAAATCGCCCTGTAACAGCGGCGTTTCGCGCACAATGCCGGGTTGCGGCTGCGGTGCGGACGCGATCAGCGCCTGGGTATACGGGTGCAGCGGCGCATCGAAGATCTCATCCACCGTTGCCATTTCCACTATTTGCCCAAGGTACATCACCGCCACGCGATCGCTCATATGGCGGATCACCGCTAGCCCGTGCGCAACAATGATCATCGTTAAGCCAAGCTGTTGCTTCAGCTTCTCCAGCAGGTTTACCACCTGCGCTTGCACCGACACATCCAGCGCGGAAACTGGTTCATCGCCAAGCAGCAATTTCGGCCCGGAAGCCAGCGCGCGGGCAATGCCAATACGCTGGCGCTGGCCGCCGGAAAACTCGTGCGGGTAGCGTCTGGCCCAGGCGGCAGGCAGGCCGACAGTGCCGAGCAGCTCCGCGACCCGAGCCTGGCGCTCCGCTTTGCCCATTTTCTGGTGCAACCACAGCGGCTCGCCGACAATTTGCTCCACGGTCATACGCGGGTTCAGCGAAGCAAACGGATCCTGAAAGATAATTTGCAGCTCGCGCCGGAGCTGGTTTAAACGCGCACCGCTGGTGTGAGTGATCTCCTCGCCCTGGTAGTAAACGCGACCTTCGGACGCTGCCAGCAAGCGGAGCAACAGGCGGCCAAGGGTCGATTTTCCAGAGCCAGACTCACCGACAATCGCCAGCGTTTCGCCGGGGTACACCGCCAGCGAAATACGATCAACGGCAGTAAGATAACGTTTTGGTGCAAACAGGCGGGTTGGCCCGGCAAAACGTTTGCTCAGATCATGAGCTTCGAGAATCGGCGTACTCATGCGGTTTCTCCCAGCGCGATGTGCTGTTCAAGTGGCACACGGAAGCAGGCCACCAGATGGCCTTTCCCTTGCGGTGTCAGTGGGGGTTTTTGCTCCAGGCAGCGCGGCTGCGCAAACGGGCAGCGGGTGGCGAAACGGCAGCCTTGCGGCATCGCTTCCGGCAGCGGCACCGCGCCGGGAATGGTCGACAGTTGCCCTTTGCGCGCGCCCAACGAAGGGATCGATCCCATCAGGCCAATGGTGTACGGGTGCTGCGGATCGGCAAAAATCGCCTCCACACTGCCCTGCTCCACCACTTGTCCGGCGTACATCACCGCCACCTGCTGCGCCACTTCCGCCACCACACCGAGATCGTGGGTGATCATCAATACGGCGGTGCCGGTTTCGGCTTTCAGGGTATTGAGCAGCGCGAGGATCTGCGCCTGAATCGTCACATCCAGCGCGGTAGTGGGTTCGTCGGCAATCAATAAGCGTGGCTTGTTAATCAGCGCCATCGCGATCATCACCCGCTGGCGCATACCGCCGGAAAGCTGGTGTGGATACGCTTTCAGGCGCATCTCCGCCGCCGGGATCTGCACTTTTTCCAGGATGCGAAGCGCCGCCTCGTGCGCCGCTTTCGCCGATACATTTTGGTGGCGTATCACCGCTTCACTGAGCTGGTCGCCGAGCGTAAATGCCGGGTTGAGCGAGGTCATCGGCTCCTGGAAAATCATCGCCAGTTCGTTGCCGCGCAGGTCGGCATATTCGCGCGGAGAGAGTTGACGCAAGTTATGGTCGCGAAACTGCATTTCTCCGCCAAGGATCTGTGCGCTGGCGGGCAGGAGCCCCATCAGCGCCAGCGAGGTAATGCTTTTACCGCAGCCGGACTCCCCCACCAGCGCCAGCGTTTCTCCACCTTTGACGGTGAGCGAAATTCTGTCCAGCACGCTCACCGGGCTGCCAGCAAACTGCACCTCCAGGTTATGCAAGCGGAGCACCGGCGCAGCCTCTTTAAACGGGATCGTCGTCATGGGGTATCGTCCTCAAGATGAATGGCCTGAATCAAGGCGTGTTGCAGGTCGAGCAAGTGTTCACGCATCGCCGTTGCTGCCTCATGTGGCTGGCGCTGACGAACAGCGCGCATGATGCGATGGTGATGATCGTTATAGCGATCGACCTTCGCTGGCGTTCGCGCCAGCTCGCGCAGATGGTGCCAGGCCGGTTCGCGCCGCACCGCGTCAAGGGTGTCAAAAAGGCCGAGCATCAGACGGTTTCCTGCCGCCTCAGCGATAGCCCGGTGAAAAGCGCTGTCCCACAGCTCATTCAGATCCGGATCATCCGGGTTAACGTTGTCGATGCGTTCCAGCATGCGTTGCATTAGCGCCAGGTTTTCCGGGCTGGCACGAAGCGCCGCCAGCCGTGCAAGACCGGGTTCAATCTGCAAACGGGCTTCCATCACTTCCAGCATATTGGTTTGTTGCACCAGTCCCTGTAGTGCGTGAGACGCGACCGGTGCCGCAGGGCCAATAAACGTGCCTTTGCCTTGTTTACGCCAGATTCGCCCCTCTTCTTCCAGCACGTCCAGCGCACGACGCACTTCCCGTCGCCCAATACCCAGCGTTTCCGCCAGCTCACGTTCCGTAGGCAGAGGAGTCCCTGGTGTTGACTCATGTTGGTGAATCAGCCCACGAAGTTGTTCAAGCGCTGTACTGGAATTTGCCAGATAGCGTGACGGTTTTTCCATATTGGTTCATCCGCGTTTCGCGTTATCTTTTTATTAAATTACAGTCAGTTAACACTTACACTGACTGTATGCCTCGCTACTTCCTAAGCAATTCGCGAACCAATACTGAATTGGTTCGACGAAATTTTTGTTAATACTTTGATTTATTAATGTTTATTTTTGGTAAGAACGCAGAGGGCACACTGGGTGCACAGAAGGGTCGACGATGAAATGCACAGTTAGCGTGCAAACAATGCACTAAAAGGGAAGAAAGGAACCAAAGGGGGAATACGTGAATGCGACATGAACGTAGTGGTGAGCGGGCGAAATGACGCTTTCTCAATCACTACGTCGAAGATAGAAACAAACACAACCTGCCGCGCCTGCCAGCCCGGCCGGTTCTCAGCATGATGACTTGCTCGCTGATTCAGTATTGCAGCGGCCACCGTTCAGGTATGCCCGAACGGAACGAGGTGCTGGATATTTTTTCGACAGCAGCACCTTGTAACGGAGGTAACACATCACCGCTACTCCGCGTGAATAAGCCGCCCTACCGCAAGACTCAGGGCGCGCAGCGCCTGGGCGACATCGCTACAGGCCACGCTTTCCGCCGGGTGATGGCTGATGCCTTTATGGCAACGCACAAATAGCATGGCTGAAGGCCAGCGTTCCGCAATGGCGATAGCATCATGCCCCGCGCCACTCGGCAGAGATAAAACCTTCCCCTGCACGGTGTGTACCGCATCGGCCAGCTCTTCACGCAGTGGCATATCGCACGGCGTAGCGGCGATGGTGTAAAAAATGTCGTGGCGGAACTCAAGCCTACGTTGCTGCGCGATGCGGTTTGCTTCGTCCAGTAAGTGATTGAGCAACGCTTCGCGCTTATCATCCTGCGGGCTACGGATATCGAGCGTAAGCCCCACAGCACCGGGGATCACATTTACCGCGCCGGGTTCGCATTGTAACGTGCCGACGGTAGCGACCATCTCTGGCCCGGCCTCGATCGTTGCCTGTTCGATAATCTGTATCCATTCGGCGGCGGCCGTCAGCGCATCGCGGCGATGACGCATCGGCACCGTACCGGCGTGTCCGGCCTCACCGGTAAAACGGCAACTGAGCCGTCGCGCACCGTTGATGGCCGTGACCACGCCGAGCGCCAGATCCGCTTGTTCCAGCACCGGCCCCTGTTCAATATGCAGCTCAAGGTAGGCGGAAAAATCCGCGACCGGGCGCTGCGCATTGGCAATCTGCGCGGGATCCAACCCGGCCTGTTCCAGCGCCTGCGCCACGCTGACGCCCTGCGTATCTTCACAGGCCAGCCACGTTTGCGGCCAACTGCCGGTCAGCCCACGGCTGCCAAGCAGCGCGATATTAAACCGCGTGCCCTCTTCGTCGGCGAAACCGACAATCTCAATAGCCTGTCTGCCCCGTAGGTTGGCCCGATGCAGACCCTCGACGACTTCGATCGCCGCCAGCACGCCAAGCATCCCGTCGTAACGCCCGGCATCGCGCACGGTATCAAGATGTGAACCGAGCAGCAGCGCCTGGGCACCCGCTTCGACACCCTCGTAACGGCCAAATATATTGCCGACCGCATCCTGCCAGGTGTGCATCCCCGCCTGCTGCATCCACCCGGCAACCAGCGCATTTGCCTGCAAATGCTGAGGCGAGAGATAAACGCGGGTGAGTTGCCCCGGCGTTTCGCTGATTTGCGCCAGCGCATCACAGCGCTGCATAACCCGGCTGGCGGCTTGCGCGGCATCGAAAGGCGTCATCATTAACTGGCTCCTTCGTAAATGTCCCATGCCGCCTGCATACCCGCACCCTGTACGGTGCGAAAACCCAGACGGTTCAGCACCGCTTCCAGCGCCGTTAGCGTTTGCAGCACGCAATCTTTGCGCGCGTTATACCCCATGGTGCCGATGCGCCAGATCTTGCCCTGCAACGGGCCAAACGAGGTGCCAATCTCAATGTGGAAATCATCCAGCAGACGTTTACGTACCTCTTCGCCATGCACTTCCCGCGGGATTTGCACACCGAGTACGTTGTTCATCTTGTGCTGAATATCGCCAAATACTTCCAGCCCCATGCCCTGGATGCCCGCCAGCATTGCGCGCCCGTGCAGTTCGTGGCGCGCAATCAGCTTATCCATGCCCTCTTCGAGCATAATGCGCGCACATTCGCGGGCGGCGAACAGCATGCTGGTTGCTTCCGTGTGGTGGTTCAGACGTTCCGGCCCCCAGTAATCCATCACCATGCCGAGATCGAAATAGTTGGAGTAAATCATCTCCTCTGCGCCGTCCTGATGCGCCTCGGTGCGAATGCCCTGTTCTACGCATTTGCGCGCCCGCACCACCGCTTCCATCCGTGGGCTCAGGGTAACAGGCGAGCTGCCCGACGGGCCGCCCAGACATTTTTGCAGCCCGGCGGAAACGGCATCTAACCCCCACGCATCGCTTTCTAACGGATTACCGCCGAGCGAGGCGGTCGCATCGGTATAAAACAGCACATCGTGGCGGCGGCAAATCTCACCTAATTGCTCCAACGGTTGCAGCATAGTGGTCGAGGTATCGCCGTGCACCGTTAACAGCAAACGCGGCTTGATGCGAACAATCGCATCTTCAATCTGATCCGGGCTAAACACCTCGCCCCACGGCACCTCAATGGTGTGGACTTCAGCGCGACAGCGGCGGGCAATTTCACACAGCAGATGACCAAAACGGCCAAACACCGGCACCAGCACCTTATCGCCAGGGCGAATGGCAGAAACGAGGATCGCCTCAATACCCGCGCGCGAGGTGCCATCCACCAGCATCGTCCAGCGGTTTTCGGTGCGAAACACTTCGCGGTAGAGCACCATGACTTCGTTCATATAGCCGGTCATTACCGGATCGTATTGCCCCACCAACTGGCTCGCCATCGCCCGCAGTACACGCGGGTCGGCGTTGATTGGCCCAGGCCCCATCAACAGGCGCGAAGGTGGATTAATTTGCGGGAACTGCTGAAAATCAAACATGGGCGCGTCCTTTAGTCTGCAACTGCGTACGATATGAAACGAAAGATTCTTTAAACTAATTTCTGCAACTAATGTGCCATAGACAAAAAATCGACACCAGCGCTGAATCGCTGTTATTTCATACGCAAATACAAAAGAAAACGGGGCGATAAACGCCCCGTCATAACACATTACCCTGGTGCAAAAGCACCGTTATGGTGCATTAGCGTTGTTCAAGCTCATCCAGTTCTCCATACAGGGCAGCGATGTTGTGGATGCGCTGACGCCCTTCGCTCAGCGCAGTGTGCAGCACGGCATTAGACAGCAAATTAACCAGGCTCATGGCGCTGCTGTAGCTGTCGAACGCGGAGACGCTCTCCAGCGGCAAACCGATGTGCCAGCGGCACAGCGACTTAATGCTGGCCGCCTGTGGTTCACTGATTGCCAGCAACGGAATGCCCTGCTGATGCAGCACTTCCAGCAGCGGGCGCACCACGCGCGGGCGGCGGCGAAAAGCCACCACCACCACCATATCTTGCGGGGTGATATCGACCACCTCTTCCGCCAGCGTCTGCCCAGGCTGCGGCATTAGCAGCACCTGACCACGGCTTTGCAGCAGTTGCTGGCGCAGGTGAAGTGCCACAGGCGCGCTGTTACGCAGACCCATAATAAAAACCCGCTTCGCCGTGTTGAGTGCGGTGACGATTTCGGCGAATTGCCCGGCATCCAGCGTATTGACCCACAGCGTCAGATTCGCCATCTCCTGCTTGTAATGGCGCGCCAGGAGCGTGTTGCCCTGCACCGCATCGCGATTCTCGGTCAGCGGCATACCGCTCTGGCGCAGCGTGCGCAGCTCATCGCGCATCTCTTTGAAACGATCGTAGCCCAACCGCTTAAACAAACGGCTGACGGTGGCTTTCGATACGCCACTCAAGCGCGCCAGCTCGGCACTGTTGTAGCTCACCAGATCGTCGAAATGATCAATGATAAATGAAGCAACCCGTTGTTCCTGTGGGGATAGCTCGTCAAAGCTTGCCCGTAAACGCTCATCCAGCTGCTGCATAGCTTCTCCTGCAACTTTTGTTTCAGGTTAAGCTGACACAGTGAAACACCCGTCGTCAATCTGGAACAGCTCTTGCTTAGTGTTCTGCACTTACCCGCAGAAAACAGGAAGCGTGACGATGCAAAGTAATATGGCCCCCTCAGGTATGGCGGTAACGCCACACCATCTCGCCAGCGAATCGGCATTGTCGGTTTTACGCCACGGCGGTGACGCGATTGAAGCGATGGTAGCGGCAGCGGCAACCATTGCGGTGGCCTACCCGCATATGAACGGCATTGGCGGTGACGGCTTCTGGTTGATTGTGCCGCCAGAGGGCGAACCGCTCGCCATCGACGCCAGCGGTGCGGCTGGGCAGCGGGCGACATGCGAGTTTTATGCGGGCCACACGCAGATCCCCCATCGCGGTACGCTTGCTGCGCTGACCGTACCCGGCACGCTCAGCGGCTGGGATGAGGCGCTGAAAGTCTCCGCCGCGCTCGGTGGTGGGCAGCTTCCGCTCTCACGGCTACTGGCGGACGCGATTCGATACGCCGCAGTCGGCATCCCGGTCACCCAGTCGCAAGCCAGCGCCACGCAAAGTAAATATGCGGAACTGGTGGATATCCCCGGTTTTGCACACACTTTTTTATCGCAAGGTAAAGCCCCGCTGGCTGGCAGCCGTTTTTGCCAACCGAAACTCGCCCGCACGCTGACTCAACTTGCCACCGAAGGGCTGGACAGCTTTTATCGCGGTTCACTGGCGCAGTTAATTGCCAGTGAAATGCAGACGTTGGGTTTACCCATTACCGCTCAGGATCTGGCGAACCATCGCGCCCAACGACGCGTGCCGTTGAAACTGACACACAGCCAGGGCGAAATTTTCAATATGACGCCACCAACGCAGGGGCTGGTATCGCTGGCTATCCTCGGGATTACCGACCATCTGGAGATGGCGCAGGCCAGCGAAGTGCAAACCATTCACCGCATTGTGGAAGCGACCAAGAAGGCCTTCGGCCTGCGCGATCGCTACATCACCGATCCGCGTCACGTCACGCTGCCGGTACAGAGCCTGCTGGAACAAGCGCCGCTGGAGCAACTGGCTGCCAGCATTGATGAGCAGCGCGCCGCGCCTTGGGGCCAGGGAAAAGGGCCGGGCGATACGGTGTGGATGGGGGTTATCGATAAAAACGGCCTGGCGGTGTCGTTTATCCAGAGCATTTACCACGAATTTGGCAGCGGCGTGGTGCTGCCGGAAAGCGGCGTACTGCTACAAAACCGTGGCGCGGCCTTTAGTCTCGATCCGTCACACCTGCTGGCGCTGATGCCGGGCAAACAGCCGTTCCACACCTTAAACCCCGCCGCCGCGCGGCTGAAAGATGGGCGCACGCTGGTTTACGGCACCATGGGTGGCGACGGGCAGCCGCAAACGCAGGCCGCCATTTTTACCCGCCATGTGATGCAGGGCATGCCGTTGCAGGAGGCAGTTTGTGCCCCACGCTGGTTGTTGGGCCGCACATGGGGACAGCCGTCAGAGAGCCTGAAACTGGAGGGGCGTTTTAGCGAAGAGACATTCCAGGCGCTACGCGCGTTGGGGCATGACGTCGAGTGGCTGCCGGGAATGAGCGAAGCGACCGGACATGCAGGAGCGATTGTGCGCCACACCAGTGGCATGCTGGAAGGGGCGTACGATCCGCGCAGTAACGGCAGCGCAGCAGGATTTTAAGGAGCGATGATGAACCCGATGTTTGACTGGCCGGCCTATATCCGGCTGATGGAGCAACTGCTTGATGTCCCGCTGGATGACGCACGCCGCGCCGAGCTGGAAATCCAGCTCACCAGAATCGCCGCGATGGCACAACCACTGATGACCTTTACGCTGCCGCATCGCCAGGAAGGTGCTGGGGAGTACCGGTTATGAATTTATCGATTGTTCAGATCCAGCGCGACCTGCGGGGAAAAAACGTTAGCGCCTGCGAACTGGCGCACCGCCAGCAAGGCGCAGGAGAGTATCGGCTATGAATTTATCCATTGCTGATATTCAGCGCGGTCTGCGGGACAAAACCTTTAGCGCCTGCGAACTGGCACAGCAAACGCTGGCGCGCATTGAGCGCGACAATCCGCGCATCAACGCCTTTACTGGCATCACAGCCACGCGACTGCTGGCGGAAGCGACGCAACTCGACCGGCAAATCGCCAATGGCGAACCATTGCCCGCGCTGGCGGGCGTACCCTATGCGGTGAAAAACCTGTTTGATATCGAAGGCGTCACCACGCTTGCCGGGGCGAAACTCTTCAGCCAGCAACCGCCCGCAAAGGCAGATGCTTTTGCGGTTCGCCGGTTGGCGAGCGCGGGTGCGATGCTCGCCGGGGCGCTGAATATGGATGCCTACGCCTATGGTTTTACCACCGAAAACAGCCACTACGGTGCGACACACAACCCGCGCGATCCACAGCGTATCGCGGGCGGTTCTTCCGGTGGCTCGGCGGCGGCTGTCGCGGCGGGAATGGTCAATTTCTCGCTCGGCAGCGATACCAACGGATCAATTCGCGTGCCCGCCTCGCTGTGTGGCATTAACGGGCTGAAACCGACATTTGGCCGCCTGTCGCGCAGCGGTAGCCACCCGTTTGTCGCCAGCCTCGACCATATCGGCCCGCTGGCACGCAGCATTGAGGATTTGACGCGCGTGTATGACGCGTTGCAAGGTCACGATCCCGACGATCGCTGGCAGTCCAATCGCGCCAGTGATGCCGCCTTGCCGCAGTTGCATGGGGAAAGCAGGCTGCGCTGCGCCGTACTGGAGGGGTATTTCGCGAGCTGGTGCGATGACGATGCCCGCCAGGCCGTTGCACGTGTGGCGCGAGCGCTGGATGCTGACCATGCGATGACGCTGCCGGAAGCGGAGCTGGCGCGAACGGCGGCATTTTTGCTGTCGGCGGCGGAAGGCGGCAACCACTATCTGCCAGCCCTGCGCACCGATGCCGACGCGTTCGAACCCAATTCGCGCGAACGCCTGCTGGCGGGCGCGATGACACCCTCAGCCTGGTACACACAAGCACAGCGGTTTCGCGCCTGGTTTCGCGACAAAACGCTACCGTTATTCGATGGTGTTGACCTGCTGTTAGCCCCGGCAACGCCCTGCAGCGCCACGCTAATTGGCGCGCAGACGATGCATATTAACGGCGTCGATTTGCCGGTGAAAGCGAGCATGGGCATGCTAACGCAGCCGATCTCCTTTCTTGGCTTACCGGTAGTGACCGTGGCGCTGAAAACCGCCAGCGGTTTACCGATAGGCGTACAGATTATTGCCGCGCCCTGGCAGGAAGCGCACTGTTTACAGGCGGCATGGCGGCTGGAGCAGGCCGGTCTTCTTTTCCCACAGGATGCAGCATGAACCGAGACAATGTTGATCGCCCGGCGATCCTCAATGAAGTGACGACCGCGTTTTACCGTTATGAGCAGGCGCTTATCAGCAACGATATTGATGTGCTGGACGAGTTGTTCTGGGATGACGCACGCACGGTGCGTTACGGCGCAACCGAAAACCTGTACGGGATTGCCGCGATCCGCGATTTTCGCAACGCGCGCCCTTCTGCCGGGCTTGAGCGCGTGCTACGCAATACGACTATCACCACCTTCGGCGATGATATGGCGGTAGCGAGCACCGAGTTTACGCGGGAAAACAGCGAAAAAATTGGCCGCCAGATGCAGACCTGGGTGAAGTTCCCGTGGGGCTGGCGGATTGTGGCGGCGCATGTGAGTGTGATGGGGTAACAAATACCCTCTCCGGCAAAGGAGAGGGAAAAATTAACCTTCGTGCAGCCCGCATTCGCGTTTCAGGCCAAAGAAGCGGGTCTCTTCTTCTGCCATGCCAGGCTCCCATTTGCGGGTGGTGTGCGTGTCGCCCACCGAAAGGTAGCCCTGATCCCACAGCGGGTGGTAGTTCAGCCCGTGTTTTTGCAGGTACTGGTACACAGTGCGGTTATCCCAGTCGATGATCGGCAGCACTTTGAATACACCGCGCTGGATAGCCAGCACCGGAAGTGTGGCGCGGCTACCGGATTGCTCGCGGCGCAGCCCGGCAAACCAGGTTTTCGCGTTCAGGTCGGCGAGCGCGCGGTTCATCGGCTCGACTTTGTTAATCTGGTTGTATTTTTCAATCCCTTCAACGCCCTGCTCCCACAATTTACCGTAGCGCGCCTCCTGCCATGCCGGGCTTTGCTCGGCGCGGTAGATTTTCAGGTTCAGCTTGAGCTTGTCCGTGAGCTCGTCGATAAACTGGTAAGTTTCAGGAAACAGATAACCGGTATCGGTGAGGATCACCGGGATATCCGGGCGCACCTGATTGACCAGATGCAGACTCACCGCCGCCTGAATGCCAAAGCTTGAGGAGAGCACATATTCACCCGGCAGGTTTTCCAGCGCCCAGGCGACACGCTCTTCCGCGCTGAATTTCTCAAGCTGCGCGTTGGTTTCAGAAAGCTGCAGTATGCGTTCTACTTTGGGCAGCTCGTTTAGCGCGTTCAGATCGAGTACGGACATATTGACCTCTCTTATCACCTCTTCCCCCCCGACCGGGGAGGAAGGAATCAGGCGTTATTCCCAGAAATCCCGCGCCGGATCGAGCACCGGGCGGATAATTCCAGCGCGGATGGTGAAGTCGCCAAAACCTTCGCCCTCTTCACGCTCGTGCGCCCAGCGGGCTACCAGCTCGTCGATAGCGCCAAGGATTTCGGGTTCAGTAATGTTTTCGCGGTACATGCGCGGAATGCGTGTACCACTGCGATTACCACCGATATGCAAGTTATAGCGTCCCGGCGCTTTGCCGACCAGGCCGATTTCCGCCAGCATTGCGCGACCGCAGCCGTTCGGGCAGCCAGTCACACGCAGCACAATGTGGTCATCGCCCACACCGTGTTTTTCCATCACCGCTTCGACTTTATCGACGAACGAAGGCAGAAAACGCTCGGCTTCCGCCATCGCCAGCGGGCAGGTCGGGAACGACACGCAGGCCATGGAGTTTTCGCGCTGCGGTTTTACCGCGTCCATCAGACCGTGGCTGCGCGCCAGTTTTTCGATTTTCGCTTTCTGACTTTCCGGCACACCGGCGATGATCAGGTTCTGGTTGGCAGTAATGCGGAACTCGCCTTTATGGATCTTAGCAATTTCCAGCAGACCGGTTTTTAGCGGACGTCCTGGATAATCCAGAATGCGGCCGTTTTCAATAAACAGCGTCAGGTGCCATTTATTGTCGATGCCCTTCACCCAACCGATGCGATCGCCGCGACCGGTAAATTCGTACGGGCGGATCGGTTCAAATTTGATCCCGGCGCGGCGTTCAACTTCCGCTTTGAAAGTATCAACGCCAACGCGCTCCAGCGTGTATTTGGTTTTGGCATTTTTGCGATCGGTACGGTTGCCCCAGTCGCGCTGCGTCGTGACCACCGCTTCCGCGACGGCCAGTGTGTGCTCCAGCGGCAGATAACCGAATTCGCTCGCCGTGCGGGCGTACGTTTTCTTGTTGCCATGCTCGATCGACAGACCGCCGCCAACCAGCAGGTTAAAGCCCACCAGTTTGCCGTTTTCCGCAATCGCCACGAAGTTCATGTCGTTGGCGTGCAGATCGATATCGTTCTGCGGCGGAATAACCACCGTGGTTTTAAACTTGCGCGGCAAGTAAGTCTGGCCCAAGATCGGCTCTTCATCCGTGGTCGCCACTTTTTCCTGATCGAGCCAGATCTCCGCATACGCGCGAGTGCGCGGCAGCAGATGTTCAGAGATCTTTTTCGCCCATTCGTAGGCTTGTGCATGCAGTTCAGATTCGTACGGGTTCGAGGTACAGAGCACGTTACGGTTCATGTCGTTGGCGGTCGCCAGCGCGTCCAGCCCAACAGAGTGCAGCATCTGGTGCGCCGGTTTCACATTTTTCTTCAAAATGCCGTGAAACTGGAACGTCTGACGGTTGGTCAGGCGGATGCTGCCGTAAATGGTGTTGTCGTGGGCGAATTTATCAATCGCCTGCCACTGTTTGGTGGTGATAACGCCGCCCGGCAAACGGCAACGCAGCATCATCGCGTGGCGCGGCTCCAGCTTTTGCTCGGCACGCTCGGCGCGGATATCGCGATCGTCTTGCTGATACATGCCGTGAAAACGGATCAGCAGAAAGTTGTCGCCTTTGAAGCCGCCGGTCAGACCATCATGCAAATCTTCCGCAATGGTACCGCGCAGGTAGTTGCTTTCGCGTTTCATGCGTTCGGCGTCGGTCAGTTTGCCTTCGACCACCAGTGGGCCTGGGTGTTTTTCGCTCATTAGTAGACATCTCGCTGATAACGGCGCTCAACGCGCAGCTCACTTAAAAATTCATCCGCCGCTTCGGTGTCCATGCCACCAAATTCGGCAATCACATCCAGTAAAGCCTGCTCAACGTCTTTCGCCATGCGATTGGCGTCGCCGCAGACATAAATGTGCGCACCGTCGTTAATCCAGCGCCACAGTTCCGCGCCTTGCTCGCGCAGTTTGTCTTGTACGTAAACTTTTTCTTTTTGATCGCGGGACCAGGCCAAATCAATCCGGCTCAGCACGCCCTCTTTCACATAACGCTGCCATTCCACCTGGTAGAGGAAATCGTCGGTAAAGTGCGGGTTGCCAAAGAACAGCCAGTTTTTGCCTGGCGCTTCATCGGCGGCGCGTTGTTGCATAAAGGCGCGGAACGGTGCAATACCAGTGCCTGGCCCAATCATGATCACCGGCGTTTGCGGATTCGTTGGCAGGCGGAAATTATCGTTATGCTCGATAAATACGCGAACTTCGCCCTCTTCTTCTACGCGATCGGCGAGGAAGCTGGATGCTCCGCCCGCACGAGCGCGGCCTTCGACGTCATAACGCACCACGCCGACGGTGACATGCACTTCGCTCTCCACTTCTGCCTGCGAAGAGGCAATCGAGTAAAGGCGCGGCGTCAGCGGGCGTAGCAGGCCAATCAGCACGTCCGCATCCAGCTGTGCCGGAGAGAAACGCACCATGTCAACAATCGGCGTGGTCGCAGCGTAGTGCTGCAATTGCGCTTTATCGCCGACCAGCGGCAGGAGTGATTCACTGCGCGTCAGCGTGGCGTAGTTTTCCACGATATTGGCAGTGTTGACCGTCAATTCGTAATGCCATTGCAACGCTTCGGCGAGCGGCAGAGTTTTGCCATCCACCGTGACGGGTTCATCGCCTTTCAGCCACAGCAGCTCAACCAGCTCTTTGACCAACGCAGGATCGTTCTGATACCAGACGCCAAGCGCATCACCCGGCTGGTAACGCAGGCCGGAGTCGCCCAAATCAATTTCGATGTGACGCACATCTTTTTCTGAATCACGCCCGGTAATTTTCTGGTTAACCGACAGGCTTGCGCTGAGTGGCGCTTCTTTGGTGTACGGACTGGAGAAGATTTCATTCACTGCACCGCTGGCGGCAGCAACGGTTTGCGCCGGTGAGGCGGCTGGCGCGCGAGCTTTCAGCACCTCGACGACACGGGCGCGCCATTCTGCGGCGGCGGCCTGGTACTCCACATCCGCATCCACACGATCCAGCAGACGTTCAGCGCCCAGCTCCGCCAGTTTGCTGTCGAAGTCTTTCCCGGCCTGGCAGAAAAACTCATACGAGGTGTCGCCAAGGCCGAAGACCGCAAAGGCGGTGCCATTCAGTTTTGGCGCTTTCTTCGAGAACAGGAATTTATGCAGCGCAACGGCTTCTTCCGGCGCGTCCCCTTCGCCCTGCGTTGAGGCGACAACGATCAGCAGTTTCTCGTTCGCAATCTGTTTGAATTTGTAGTCGCCCGCGTTGACCAGCGTGACATTGAGTTTCGCGGCCAGCAAATCATCGCGCAGCGCTTCTGCCACGCGGCGGGCGTTACCGGTCTGCGAGGCGGAAATCAGCGTAATAGAAGACGCTTCGGCAACCGGCGTCGCAGCGACCGTCGAGCCGGCTGGCTGCTGATTCAGCACGCCCCAGAAATAACCGGAAACCCAGGCGAGCTGGTTCGGCGTTAAATCAGTGGTGGCCGCCTGGAGGCGCGCCAGTTGCTCCGGATTAAGCGGAAGCAACGCGGAAGGTGGGACCTGGGTCGTCATGCGTCGTATTGTTCCAGTAGCAATTCCCTTTCGTCTTTCGCGCAGCCTGTGAACGCGCCAACGCCGCGAAATCTATGTGGGATATAATTTTAAAAAAGTGAAGTGAAACTAAGGTTAACGGTGGGGATAATAACAATTAAAGAAAGGTTGGAAATAATAAATAACCAAAAGAACTAACCTGTTTTAGTTATAGTTGTTAACACTAAAACCGGTTGAATAACTTATTGAATTATATTGATAAAATGAATGCGTTGCTGTTCGGCTTCTGTCGTAACCGCTTTTAGTGATTTTAATTAATGCTAAAAAAGGTCATTTCCGCTACCATGCGGCGGTTTTTTGTAAGCCTGAGAGTTCATTATGTCGACCACGTTGTTTAAAGATTTCACTTTCGAAGCCGCTCATCACCTGCCGCATGTCCCGCAGGGGCACAAATGCGGTCGTCTGCATGGCCACTCGTTTATGGTGCGCCTGGAGATCACCGGCGAGGTGGATCCTTATACCGGCTGGATAATGGACTTCGCCGAGCTGAAAGCCGCGTTTAAGCCGCTTTACGAGCGCCTGGATCACTACTATTTGAATGAGATCCCTGGTCTGGAAAATCCCACCAGCGAAGTGCTGGCGCAATGGATTTGGGATCAGATGAAACCGGTGGTGCCGCTGCTGAGCGCGGTGATGGTAAAAGAGACCTGCACGGCGGGTTGCGTTTATCGCGGCGAATAAAATGCTTTCGTACCGTCAACCTGCGAGCCTACCAGGCATGCGGGTTGACGGCACATTTGCCCACGCACACGCCGGTGTATTTAACGCACCAGATAACCGCCATCGACGACTAATAAATGCCCATTAACAAAATCCGAGGCGCGGCTGGCGAGAAAAATTACCGCGCCCATTAAATCCTGCGTATCTCCCCAGCGCATAGCCGGCGTGTGATCAATTCCCCATTTATATTGCTTACGATCTTTGCGAATTATTTGCGTGATATCCGTGGAAAAATATCCCGGCGCAATACCGTTTACCTGAATATTAAATTGCGCTAATTCGTCACAATAGGCTTTTGTTAAACCAGCCAGCGCATGTTTTGTCGCGGAATAGGCAGGTGATCCCTGCTGACCTAAAAATGAACGCACGGAACAAATATTGATAATTTTACCGCGAAGATTTTTCGCCATCACTTTTGCAGCTTCATGACATAATTCAAAGGCGGCCGTTAAATTAACGCTAATCATCGGATCCCAATCGGCGCGATTAAACTCCCAGACATTATTCATTTTGCAGATGCCTGCATTATTCACCAGAATATCAACCGTACCGAAGCGCTCACAGCAGGCGCTGATTATCTTTTGCGGCGCCCCTTCGGCGGTAATATCAACTTCCATAAATTCAACATCTACGCCCTGCTGCTTAATGGCTTCTTCTGTTTCCCCGCCATCCGAGGTAATTGCGGGAATAAAAACATTTGCCCCTGCCTTTGCCAGCGCGACGGAAAAGGCCTGCCCTAATCCACTATTACCGCCAGTGACAATGGCGGTTTTGCCCTGTAAGGAGAAAAAGTCCAGCGAAAAATTATTAATTGACCTGATTGACATTGCGTGTTCCAAAATCCTTTTAGAAAAAAAGCAACGCCTCGTAATAATGAAGCGACCTTTTGCAATATTTAAATATCGTGATCGGACGTTTTCTAACACAAATAAATAAAATGACACTTGATAAAGGTCAAAGTTAAATTATCACGAGAATTCACTTCGGAATAATCACTTTCGATTTCCCTTTCTGGATTAAAAAACCCGCCAGCGGCGGGTTTCTATTAAGCAATATTGAGGTATTTGTGTGTCTGCATCGACAGCCGCCAGTTGCGGGCGATACAGGTTTCAATACACAAACGTGTCGCATCCTCTTTCTGGCTTATCGGCTGTAAGGCGATCACCCGCTGTTTATCATCGTGCAATTGAGCCAGCAGCTCGTCCAACGCTTCAATATCGCGCAGGCGACCAACAGGGTGCTTAATTTCATCGGCGCGTTCCAGCGCCTGCTGGAGTACATCATAGCCGCCGCGCATATTCACTTTCGGCGATACGGTGACCCAAGTGGCGTGCGACGTACGAACATCGTGCGTGCCGCTGGTTTCAATCTGACAGCTAAAGCCGTTGTGCTCCAGCAGCGTGGTCAGCGGGGTGAGCTCGTGAATACAGGGTTCACCGCCGGTGATGACCACATGGCGCGCTGTCCAGCCCTGACGCTGGATAATGGCGAGCAGATCTTCGCTGCTTGCCGCGCCCCATTTGTCGCTCTCTTTGGTCTTCGCGAGAATGCTGTACAGCGAAACCTCCCGATCCTCGAGCTTATCCCAGGTGTGTTTGGTATCGCACCAGGCGCAACCCACCGGGCATCCCTGTAAACGAATAAAAATGGCGGGAACGCCGGTGAAGTAACCCTCGCCTTGCAGGGTCTGGAACATCTCGTTAATCGGGTACTGCATCGTCGCTCTTATTACCAGGGAAAAACGCCATTATTGCAGATAACCCTCAAGGGATCATGTGCCATTTGCGCCGCGCACGGCGGCTCTTTAAACCGCTGATAATGAAAACTATCAGTTATGGCAAATTGTCATTACCCGCTATCAGCCGCTATCCTATGACGGTTCTTTCCCAGATTTTGCCTCGCAAGGATGATGTAAATGGCGCGCATATTGGCACTGCTGCTGGTGCTGAGTTTTACCCTTCCGGCGCTGGCTGTGCCTGTTCCACCGATGAATGGCGTGGTTAACGATGCCGAAAATCAGTTAAGCCTTTGGCAGCGTAAAGCGCTAACCCAGCAGGTAAGCGACCTGAATGCCCGCACGGGTACGCAAACCGCCGTATTGCTGGTACCAACGACAAATGGTGAAACTATTGAGCAGTTCGCCAACGCGGTGTTTCACCGTTGGCAGCTTGGTGATGCCCAGCGTAATGACGGCGTATTGCTGCTGGTCGCCTGGCAGGACCGGAAAGTGCGTATCGAGGTGGGAACTGGCCTTGAGGATATGCTAACCAGCGCACTGGCAAAGCAAATTATTGATGAATACATGATTCCAGCCTTCAGACAGGATGACCTGAATACCGGAATTGTGCGCGGCGTTGAGGGGATCACCACCGTGCTTGCCAGCCAACCACTGCCCAAAGCGCAGTCCCCTTCGTTTTTTCAGCAAATGGCAGCTTGGTTTTCTCTGTGGAAGAGTTTGATTGTGTTGGCGGTGGTCATCGTTGCCCTGACGGTTAAGGGTAACATCCGCACACTAGCTGGACTGTTTCTTATCGCCTGCCCTCTGGCCGTGATTTTGTTCGCGTTCAGTGAACAAAACCCTTTGCTACTGCCTTTTACGATATTCTGCGCCGCCGTGCCCATTTTTATTTTGCTGATGATTTTGTGTGTATGGTTGATTTACCCGCAACGGCTTACCGCCGCAGGCCGGCAAAAATATCGTGAGAGCAGGCAACTGAGTCAGTTTCGCGGAGGCGAGGCCAGCACCGACACAACCCATTACACCAGCAGCGAGAGTTCCAGCCATAGCAGTAGCGACAGTTCCAGCGGTGGCGGCGGTTCGAGTGACGGCGGCGGTTCTTCGGGAAATTGGTAAGCCGTAAAATCGCAAAAGAAATGATGTAACAAGATATTATTTATTTTATATTTTGAATTATATTTATTGATAATTAGCAGGCTAATAAAATAAAAACAATCCATTAAAAATCATTGAGATAAATATTTTACGAAACGTGACGGAATCTTTTTATTTTATTGGTTGTCGTAGACAAATCCCCTGCGCTTTATTCCTTAAAACCAGCTTAAGAAACCCCAATTTTGTACTTCATTTTATTGATATGGCGTTTAGCTTTCTGTGCCTACAATCCGCCAGAACAACCATGATGAGAAAGCGTTGATGAATACATTATTGATTACGGGTGTCACTGGGTTTCTTGGCGGGGCGGTATTAGAAAAAGTTCTTAACGACAATGTACCGATGAATTTATTGTTGCTGGTTCGGGCCGAAGATAGCGAAGCCGGGCTTGCGCGCGTTAAAAGTAATATGCGCAAATTCAACCTCGGTGAAGAGGTACTGAACTCGCTTTCAACGTCGCAGATCCTGCTCGGCGATTTGGGCGAGCCAGAGGGTTTTATTGCCGATCCGCGCCTGGAAAAGGTAACCCACGTGCTGAACTGCGCGGCGGTGGCCTCTTTTGGTAATAATCCGCTGGTCTGGAAAGTCAACGTGGAAGGCACGCTGGCCTTTGCACGCCGGATGTCACAAGTTGCCGGGTTACAGCGTTTTCTACACGTTGGTACCGCGATGTCTTGTACCCCGGAGCCGGATTCATTGGTACCGGAAAGCAGCGAGTTTCGCGAGAATGCCGAGCACCTGGTGACCTATACGCACTCCAAATCCACTATCGAACAACTGATGCGCAAAGAGTGCCCACAGTTGCCGCTGGTTATTGCACGTCCATCTATTGTCGTCGGCCACACCAGCCACGGCTGCACCCCGTCTACCAGCATCTTCTGGGTGTTCAGCATGGGGCTGATGTTGCAAAAATTTATGTGTTCACTGGAAGATCGCGTTGATGTGATCCCGGTGGATTACTGCGCCGACGCGCTGCTAATGCTGCTTAGCGGACAGATTGCTCAGGGTGAAGTGGTGCATATTTCCGCCGGTGAAGAGAATAGCGTACGCTTTGCCGATATCGACCGGGCAATGGCGCAGGCGCTGGAAAAAGCGCCGGTTGGCGATAAATACGCGCAGGTTAGCTATGAAACGCTGGTAAAAATGCGCCGCGAGCTGAAGGATATTTTCGGGCCGTGCAATGAGCGCCTGATGTTGAAAGCGATGCGTCTTTACGGTGCGTTTGCCACACTTAATGTGCGTTTCAGCAATGATAAGCTGCTCAGCATGGGGATGCCGAAGCCGCCGCGCTTTACCGACTATATCGCCCGCTGCGTACAGACAACACGCGGACTGACGATTCCGCAACAGATGGAAGTCGATTTTAAATAGTCGAAAAATAACCAAAAAAAATGCCAGTCAACTGACTGGCATTTTTATTTGATCAACGCTTAGCGATTACGCCTGGCCTTTGATCTCTTTACGACCGTTGAACGGTGCTTGTTCACCCAGCGCTTCTTCAATACGAATCAGCTGGTTGTATTTAGCAACGCGGTCAGAACGGCTCATAGAACCGGTTTTGATCTGGCCTGCAGCGGTACCAACAGCCAGGTCAGCGATGGTGGCGTCTTCAGTTTCGCCAGAACGGTGAGAGATGACAGCGGTGTAGCCAGCGTCTTTCGCCATTTTGATCGCAGCCAGAGTTTCGGTCAGAGAACCGATCTGGTTGAATTTGATCAGGATGGAGTTAACGATGCCTTTTTCGATGCCTTCTTTCAGGATCTTGGTGTTGGTTACGAACAGGTCGTCGCCCACCAGCTGGATTTTGTCGCCCAGCACTTTGGTCTGGTATGCAAAGCCATCCCAGTCAGATTCGTCCAGGCCATCTTCGATGGAAACGATCGGATACTGTTTGGTCAGATCTTCCAGGAAGTGAGTGAACTCTTCAGAGGTGAACGCTTTGTTGCCTTCGCCAGCCAGAACGTATTTACCGTCTTTGTAGAACTCAGATGCTGCGCAGTCCATCGCCAGAGTGATGTCTTTGCCCAGCTCGTAGCCCGCAGCTTTAACCGCTTCAGCGATAACAGCCAGTGCTTCTGCGTTGGAACCCAGGTTCGGCGCGTAGCCACCTTCGTCACCCACAGCAGTGTTCATGCCTTTGGATTTCAGAACTTTCGCCAGGTTATGGAACACTTCTGAACCCATACGTACAGCTTCTTTCAGGGTTTTCGCGCCAACCGGCTGAATCATGAATTCCTGAATGTCGACGTTGTTGTCAGCGTGCTCGCCACCGTTGATGATGTTCATCATCGGAACCGGCATAGAGTATTTGCCCGGGGTACCGTTCAGTTCAGCGATGTGTGCATACAGCGGCAGGCCTTTAGAGGCAGCAGCAGCTTTAGCAGCAGCCAGAGAAACAGCCAGGATTGCGTTCGCGCCGAAGTTGGATTTGTTTTCGGTGCCATCGAGATCGATCATGATCTTGTCGATGCCAGCCTGGTCTTTGGCGTCTTTACCCAGGATTGCCTGAGCGATCGGGCCGTTAACCGCGCCAACCGCTTTCAGTACGCCTTTACCCATGAAACGGGATTTGTCGCCATCGCGCAGTTCCAGCGCTTCGCGGGAACCAGTGGAAGCACCTGACGGCGCAGCAGCCAGACCTACGAAACCACCTTCCAGGTGTACTTCGGCTTCAACAGTCGGGTTACCACGGGAGTCGATGATTTCACGACCGATGACTTTAACGATTTTGGACATTAGGTTTTCCTCAGTACAAGTTAAACTAAAACTCCAGACAAACAACGCGTACCGATGGTACGCGTTGCTGTTGTAACTTTTTTACTTCGCCTGGCGCTTCTGATATTCGCTGGCGGCTTTCACAAAACCGGCAAACAGCGGATGTCCATCACGCGGCGTAGAAGTAAATTCCGGGTGGAACTGACAAGCGACGAACCAGGGATGATTCGGCACCTCGATGATCTCGACCAACTGATCATCCCCGGAGCGGCCCGCAACACGCAGACCCGCAGCTTCGATTTGTTTCAACAGCATGTTGTTGACTTCGTAACGATGGCGATGGCGTTCAATAATGGTTGGTGTGCCATACAGTTGGCGAACCAGACTGTCATCACCAAGCTGGCACTGCTGTGCGCCGAGGCGCATAGTGCCACCGAGATCGCTCTTCTCCGAACGCTGCTCGACATTGCCTTCTTCGTCACGCCATTCGGTAATAAGCGCCACAACCGGGTATTTACAGTCTGGCACAAATTCCGTGGAGTTGGCGTTCTCCATCCCAACCACATTACGTGCGAACTCAATCAACGCAACCTGCATACCCAGGCAAATTCCCAGGTAAGGAATATTGTTTTCACGCGCGTAGCGCGCGGTGGCGATCTTGCCTTCCACACCGCGGTAGCCGAAGCCGCCAGGGATAAGAATGGCATCGAGACCTTTCAGGATCTCTACGCCGCGCGTTTCAACATCCTGCGAGTCAATCAGCTTGATGTTAACGGTTACGCGGTTTTTCAGGCCACCGTGTTTCAGTGCTTCAATAACCGATTTGTATGCGTCCGGAAGTTCAATGTACTTACCGACCATACCAATGGTGACTTCGCCTGACGGATTCGCTTCTTCGTAAATCACCTGTTCCCATTCGGCCAGGTTTGCTTCCGGACAGTTCAAGCTGAATCGTTTACAAATATAATCGTCCAGCCCCTGAGATTTCAACAGGCCCGGGATTTTATAAATAGAATCGACGTCTTTCAGAGAAATCACAGCTTTTTCTGGAACGTTACAGAACAAAGCAATTTTCGCACGTTCATTAGCAGGAACCGCGCGATCGGAACGACAAATCAGAATATCTGGCTGAATACCGATGGAGAGCAGCTCTTTCACAGAGTGCTGCGTAGGTTTGGTTTTCACTTCACCCGAAGCTGCCATATAAGGCACCAGCGTCAGGTGCATGTAGAGAGTGCGCTCACGGCCCACTTCTACCGCCATCTGACGGATAGCTTCAAGGAACGGCAGGGATTCGATATCACCAACGGTACCACCGATTTCCACCAGCGCAACGTCATGGCCTTCGCCACCGGCAATAATGCGTTCTTTAATCGCGTTGGTGATGTGTGGAATAACCTGTACGGTTGCGCCCAGATAGTCGCCGCGACGCTCTTTACGCAGAACTTCGGAGTAGATTCGACCAGTGGTGAAGTTGTTGCGACGGGTCATTTTAGTGCGAATAAAACGCTCGTAGTGACCCAAATCCAGATCGGTTTCAGCGCCGTCTTCGGTAACGAACACTTCACCATGCTGGATTGGACTCATTGTCCCTGGATCGACGTTGATGTACGGATCCAATTTCATCATGGTGACGTTGAGGCCACGGGCTTCAAGAATAGCTGCCAGGGAGGCTGCGGCAATGCCTTTACCCAGAGAGGATACGACCCCGCCGGTCACAAAAATATAGTTCGTTGTCATGCTGAACCTGAGAAGTTAGGTTTAAAAGACGATGGAATAACCAGGACGGGAAAGCAGTATACCCGATGATGGCTTACGCCACAAACTTTCATTGCCCCTCTCCTCTGTTCTTCAGGCCGCATCTGCATTGGCTTCTTGCACTCACCTCAGACTTGTTGTGTTTTGCAGCGTCTGAAGATTCGCTCGGTTGCCGCCTTGCTGCGACCCGAATTACTCGAAGAGGCGATTCTCAAGGCATTTCAACAAACTTAAGGAGTGTGAAAATAGCCACTTTTGGGTAAATGTTTTTGACGTAAATCAAGCGCTTGTTATTTAAAAAATCACACAAATCGCGCTTACTAGAACAAATGCTTTAAAGATCATGTTCCTGGCGTTTTACCAGTTGCCAGACATTTTCCATTGTTTCCAGATCTACACCTGTCATTTCCAGACCGCGTTCGCGCACAATGCGCTCAACTTCGCGGAAACGCCGCTCAAATTTAAGGTTGGCTTTTTGCAGCGCCACTTCTGCCTTGACGCCAAGATGGCGCGAAAGGTTGACGGTGGCAAACAGTAAATCGCCGACCTCTTCTTCCAGTTTCGCTTCGTCTACCACCGCTTGTTTGGCTTCATCCATGACTTCGTCGATCTCTTCATACACTTTGTCGAGCACCGGGCCGAGCGAAGTCCAGTCAAAGCCAACGGTCGAGCAGCGTTTCTGAATTTTGTGCGCACGCATCAGCGCAGGCAGACTGTGGGGAATATCGTCCAGCGCTGAATGCTGAGATTTTTCCGCGCGCTCTTCGCTTTTAATTTGCTCCCACCGCAACAGCACTTCCGTGCTGTTTCCCGCGTGTGCGTCACCGAAAATGTGCGGATGGCGGCGCTCCAGCTTGTCGCTGATGGCAGTGCAAATATCGTTGAAATCGAAACGCCCCTCTTCCTGGGCCATCTGCGCATAAAAAACTACCTGGAACAGCAGGTCACCCAGCTCGCCGCGTAAGTCGTCGAAATCTTCCCGCGAGATAGCATCCAGCACTTCGTACGTCTCTTCCAGCGTGTAGGGCGCAATGGTGGCGTAAGTCTGCTCTTTGTCCCATGGGCAGCCGGTTTCCGGGTCACGCAGACGTTGCATAATCCCGAGCAGACGATCGATTTGAGTCATGAGAAATCCCTGATAATAAGTGTTGAGCCTCGCCCAACAAAGGCGAGGCTCGAGTGAAGAGAAAATCAGCTACCGTGCAGGCGGCGAGCGTCGATAACGTCCGGCACCTGGTTGAGTTTGCCAAGCACGCGGCCCAGCACTTGCAGGTTGTAGATTTCGATATTCATATCAATGGTGGCCAGTTGTTCTTTGGTGTCGCTGCGACTGGCGACGCCGAGCACGTTCACCTTCTCATTGGCGAGAATCGTGGTGATGTCGCGCAACAGACCGCTACGGTCGTTCGCGGTAACGCGCACCACCAGCGAGTAACCCGCCGAATAACTTTCTCCCCAGACAGCATCAACGATACGTTCCGGTGCCACGTTACGCAGCTCTTCCAGCTGATCGCAATCGGCGCGGTGAATAGAGATCCCACGCCCCTGAGTGATAAAACCGACGATTTCATCGCCCGGGATCGGCTGGCAGCACCGCGCGATATGGTGCATCAGATTACCTACGCCTTCGACAACGACGCGGCCGTTGTCTTTGCTGCGGCTTTGCGGCGTGTACGTTTTCTGTTGCAGCTGCTTCAGCGCGGCGGCGTCCTGCTCCTCTGCGCTCGGTTTGTTGAACTGCGATTGCAGGAAATTCACCATTTGATTGAGACGGATATCTCCGCCGCCAATCGCCGCCAGCAACTCGTCCAGCTCGTTAAAGTTGTAGCGCGGCAGCAGGAATTTTTCCGCCTCTTTCAGGCTAATACCAAGATGCGCCAGTTCATCATCGAGGATCTGACGCCCCGCAAGAATGTTTTTGTCACGATCCTGTTTACGGAACCAGGCGTGGATCTTCGAGCGTCCACGGCTGGTGGTAACATAACCCAGGTTCGGGTTCAGCCAGTCGCGGCTTGGGTTCGGTTGCTTCTGGGTGATAATTTCGATCTGATCGCCCATCTGCAACTGGTAGGTGAACGGCACGATGCGTCCGCCAATCTTCGCGCCGATGCAACGATGTCCGACATCGCTGTGAATATGGTAGGCAAAGTCCAGCGGCGTCGAGCCAGCGGGCAAGTCCACCACATCGCCTTTCGGAGTAAAGACATACACGCGGTCATCGAACACCTGGCTGCGAACTTCGTCGAGCATCTCGCCGGAATCGGCCATCTCTTCCTGCCAGGCGATCAGTTTACGCAGCCATGCGATGCGATCTTCGTGCGCCGAACGCGGGCTGCCAACGGTCGCGGTACCCTCTTTGTACTTCCAGTGAGCGGCGACGCCAAGCTCTGCATCTTCATGCATCTGGCGGGTACGAATCTGGATTTCAACGGTTTTCCCGCCTGGTCCAAGCACCACTGTATGGATAGACTGGTAACCGTTCGGCTTTGGGTTTGCGACGTAGTCATCAAACTCATCCGGCAGATGGCGGTAATGGGTGTGCACGATCCCCAGCGCAGCGTAACAGTCCTGCAAACGCTCGGCGACAATACGCACGGCGCGCACATCAAACAGCTCGTCAAAGGCGAGATGCTTTTTCTGCATTTTGCGCCAGATGCTGTAGATGTGTTTCGGGCGACCATATACTTCGGCCTTCACCCCTTCGGTTTTCATCTCCGAACGTAAATGGCCAACAAATTCGTCGATATAATGTTCGCGATCGATGCGACGTTCGTGCAGCAGCTTAGCGATGCGTTTGTACTCCGCCGGGTGCAGGTAACGGAAGCAATAATCTTCAAGTTCCCATTTGAGCTGCCCGATGCCCAGCCGGTTCGCCAGCGGCGCATAGATATTGGTACACTCTTTCGCCGCCAGCACGCGCTCATCTTCCGGCGCATCTTTCACTTCACGCAGGTGGGCAATACGCTCCGCCAGCTTGATAACCACGCAGCGAAAATCATCCACCATCGCCAGCAGCATACGACGAACGTTATCGACTTGTTCGGAGGAGACGGAATCCGTATGGGTGGCTTTCAACTGGCGGATAGCCGCCATATCGCGCACGCCATGAATCAGGTTGACGACCGACGTGCCGACGCTTTCGCGCAGCACCTCTTCGCTGACCACTTCTGCATCCGCCAGTGGGAACAGTAGCGCCGCGCGCAGCGTGTCGGTATCCATGCTCAGCATGGAGAGGATTTCCACCATCTCCACGCCGCGCCACAGCAGTAATTCCGCGTTCGGATGTCCCTGTGTTTGTCGCAGACAATATGCCCAGGTTTCGGTTAAGCGTTCACACGACGGCTGACTGGTGATCCCCAGACTCGCGATCCATTTGGCCGGATCGAATTCACCCGCTTTGTTCAAATGCGCACTGCGTACCGCAACCATTGTCCTCTCCTTTCAGGGACCGGGCCTGTCGAACTCGACAAGCCGAAATTAATCATTTGTGATTCACAAACAACACCATCGATTCCAGGTGACCAGTGTGCGGGAACATGTCCAGCATCGCCAGCCGCTGGATCTGGTAACCCGCATCCAATAGCGCTTCACTGTCGCGGGCAAGCGTGGCGGGGTTACAGGAAACGTACACCACTCTGCCCGGCGATAATTTTATAATATGTTGCATCACCCCGGCAGCGCCTGCACGTGCCGGGTCGAGTAAAATTTTGTCAAACCCACGGCTCGCCCAGGGCTGTTTCGTGACATCTTCCTCCAGATTTTCATGAAAGAATGTCACATTCTGCAAGCCATTCTGTTGCGCGTTATCCTGCGCTTTCGCCACCAATTCGGCGACGCCCTCCACGCCGACCACGCTGGCCGCACGTTTTGCCAGCGGTAGTGTGAAATTGCCCATGCCGCAGAACAGATCCAGCACCCGGTCGCTGGGCTGTACATCAAGCCACTCCAGTGCGCGCGCCACCATCTGCTGGTTCACACCATCGTTAACCTGAATAAAATCCCGCGGGCTGAACGTTAAGCGTAGCCCGTCAGAGCTGTACCAGGGAGATTCTCCGCTAACCTGTTCTAGTATCTCGCTTTGTGGCGCGAGATACAGAGAGAGTTCCTGAGAATGCGAAAACTGTTCCAGTTTTTCTCTGTCTGTTGCACTTAATGCCGCGGTATGACGCAAAACCATTAATGGGCCATTATCGGCTTCCACCAACTCAACATGTCCAAGCTGACGCACGCCCTGTAACCCACTCAGACATTCATGTAGCGGCGCAAGTAATGCCTCAAGACGGGGCACCAACACCGGGCAACGCGTGACATTAATAATGTCGCTGCCGCCCGCTTTGCGAAACCCCATCTCCAGGCATTGGCCTTTGGGCTGCCAGCTCAGGCTGAGCCGCGCGCGGCGGCGATACCCCCAGGGTTCGCTGGCGATCACTTCATCAACATCCTGCTTCATCAAACGCGCCAGCGCCGCGCTTTTGCTGCGCTGTTGCAGGGCAACACTGGCATGCTGTTGCTGGCAACCACCGCAGACGCCAAAATGCGGACACCGCGGCGTAACGCGCTCGTCGCTATCATTAAGGCGGCGTTTCACCTCACCGCGCGAAAACTGTCGCTTATCCTCTTTCAGCACAATGTCCGCCGTTTCGCCGGGTAAAAGCCCTGGGATGAACAGCGCTTTCCCATGATGGCGCGCAACCCCCTGCCCAAAGGGATCAAGGTCAGTTACTGTTACGGTTACTTTCTGACTAGTCGTCACACGTCGTTTTGCAGAGTAGAATTGCGCCATTGCAGGGATTTATCTCATTTACAGATTAATGGCCTAATTCTCCCATAACGGAACTCCATGACCAACTACAGCTTGCGCGCACGCATGATGATTCTGATTCTGGCGCCCACCGTGCTTATCGGTGTGTTGCTCAGCATCTTCTTTGTCGTTCATCGCTATAACGATTTGCAGCGTCAACTGGAAGACGCCGGTGCCAGTATCATTGAGCCGCTGGCGGTCTCCAGCGAATACAGCATGACGTTGCAGGACAAAGACGCGATTGGCCAACTGGTGAGCGTGTTGCATCGCCGCCATTCCGATATTGTGCGGGCAATTTCCATTTACGATGGGCAGAATAACGTATTCGTTTCCTCTAATTTTCAACTTGATGGCGACGATCTCCGGCTGGCGGAAGGGCAACCTTTTCCGCGCAAGCTTAGCGTCTCCCGGCGCGGCGATGTGATGGTGCTGCGCACGCCAATCCTCTCTGAAGGCTATACGCAAACCAACACGGCGCTACCGGCGGATAAAATCACCGGCAACATGCTCGGTTATGTGGCGCTGGAGCTGGATCTCAAATCGGTACGTTTGCAGCAGTACAAAGAGATTTTTATCTCCAGTCTGATGATTTTGTTCTGTATTGGCATTGCGCTGATTTTCGGCTGGCGCTTAATGCGCGATGTAACCAGCCCGATTCGTAATATGGTGAACACCGTGGACCGTATTCGTCGCGGGCAGCTCGACAGTCGCGTCGAAGGCTTTATGCTCGGCGAGCTGGATATGCTGAAAAACGGCATCAACTCGATGGCAATGTCGCTGGCGGCTTACCATGAAGAGATGCAGCACAATATTGACCAGTCCACTTCCGACCTGCGCGAAACGCTGGAGCAGATGGAGATCCAGAACGTCGAGCTGGATCTGGCGAAAAAACGCGCCCAGGAAGCGGCGCGTATCAAATCTGAGTTTCTCGCCAATATGTCCCATGAGCTGCGCACGCCGCTGAACGGGGTGATTGGCTTTACCCGACTGACGCTGAAATCTGAGCTCAATCCCACGCAACGCGATCACCTGCTGACTATCGAACGTTCGGCAAATAACCTGCTGGCAATCATTAACGACGTGCTGGATTTCTCCAAGCTGGAGGCGGGCAAGTTAATTCTGGAAAGCATTCCGTTCCCGCTGCGTAATACGCTTGATGAAGTGGTTATCCTGCTGGCGCATTCGGCTCACGACAAAGGTCTGGAGCTGACGCTGAATATCAAAAACGATGTGCCGGATAACGTGATTGGCGACCCGCTGCGTCTGCAACAGGTGATCACCAATCTCGTCGGTAACGCCATCAAGTTTACCGAACATGGCAATATCGACATTGTGGTTGAGAAGCGCGCCATCAGTAACAATAAAGTGCAAGTTGAGATGCAGATCCGCGATACGGGCATCGGCATCCCCGAGCGCGATCAGTCGCGGCTGTTCCAGGCATTTCGCCAGGCCGACGCCAGT
The DNA here is from genome assembly GCF_042788095.1 of Kosakonia sp. YIM B13571. Classification (NCBI taxonomy): domain Bacteria; kingdom Pseudomonadati; phylum Pseudomonadota; class Gammaproteobacteria; order Enterobacterales; family Enterobacteriaceae; genus Kosakonia; species Kosakonia sp. YIM B13571. The sequence goes on from NZ_JBHZPL010000001.1 coordinate 1,027,180, forward strand.
ATCTCTCGCCGCCACGGCGGTACCGGGTTGGGGCTGGTGATCACTCAAAGGCTGGTCAATGAAATGGGCGGCGATATCTCCTTCCATAGCCAGCCAAATCGCGGCTCCACCTTCTGGTTCCACATTAATCTCGATCTCAATCCAAACGCTATCAGCGAAGTGCCCGCCACTGGCTGCCTGGCGGGCAAACGCCTTGCCTATGTCGAGCCCAATGCGACTGCCGCACAAAGTACGCTGGACGTGTTGCACGAAACACCGCTGGAGGTCATTTACAGCCCGTCGTTCTCGGCGCTGCCACAGGCGCATTACGACATTCTGCTGATGGCTATTCCGGTGACGGTGCGTGAGCCGCTCAACATGCAGCACGACCGCCTCGCGCGGGCCGCCGCAATGACCGACTACCTGCTGTTAGCGCTGCCCTGTCACGCTCAAGTGAACGCCGAAGAGTTGAAACAAGACGGCGCGGCGGCCTGCCTGCTAAAACCGCTGACCACGACCCGTCTGCTGCCCGCACTCACGGAATATTGCCGTGCGACTCGCATCACGCAGACTCAGCCAGTGGGTGAAACAAAACTGCCGATGACGGTCATGGCGGTGGACGATAACCCGGCCAACCTGAAGCTCATCGGCGCACTGCTGGAAGATCAGGTGCAACATGTCGAGCTGTGCGAAAGCGGTATACAGGCCATCGAGCGAGCCCGACAACTACAGTTCGATCTGATCCTGATGGATATTCAGATGCCGGACATGGATGGCATTCGCGCCTGCGAGCTGATTCGCCAGTTACCGCACCAGCAGCAAACGCCAGTAATTGCCGTTACTGCTCACGCGATGGCCGGGCAAAAAGAGAAACTGCTCAGCGCCGGGATGAACGATTATCTGGCGAAGCCTATCGAAGAGGATAAGTTGCGCAGCCTGCTGCGGCGCTATAAACCCGGCCAAAATATCGGCAGTTGGCTGATACCGCCGGAACAGGCGGCGACACCCGCGAACATCGTGGTTGACGCCGACACCACGCTCGACTGGCAACTGGCGCTGCGCCAGGCGGCCGGGAAAACGGATCTGGCGCGCGAAATGCTGCATATGCTGGTCGAGTTTCTGCCGGAGATCCGCAATATGGTGGAAGAACAGTTGGTTGGCGAAGCACCACAAGGGCTTTCTGAAGGGATCCATAAGTTGCACGGCAGTTGCGGTTATAGCGGCGTACCGCGGCTGAAAAACCTCTGCCAGTTGATTGAGCAGCAGTTACGCAGTGGCGTTGCGGCCGAAGAGCTGGAGCCGGAGTTCCTGGAACTGCTCGATGAGATGGATAACGTCACGCGCGAAGCCCATAAATTGCTGGGGTAGCCAGGCGCATGACTGTCGGTGGGTGTTTAGATTATCAACACATTGGTTATCCACTATTTGATGGCCAACACGTTGATTATCAACTCAAACCAGCGCGAAGCCAGTGAGAAGACGTTGATATAAGCCCGGTAAGCGTGCATGCCACCGGGCGGTTTGCGGTTACAGTTTTTGCCCAGCTTTCAGCACCGCCGCCACGTTGCGCGCGGTCATGCGGACATTTTCTCCGGCGTTTTCCAGCGCGTCTTCCAGCGAGCAGACTTTGTAGATCACACTGAACACCGCATCGATACCGTGATCGTATACCACGCCAACATCGGCGGTCAGGCTGCCGGCAATGCCGATCACTGGAATATTATGTCGCTTCGCCACTTTCGCTACGCCGACCGGCACTTTGCCGTGCACCGTCTGGCTATCAATACGCCCTTCGCCAGTAATCACCAGGTCTGCGCCAATCACGTACTCATCCAGCGCCAGCGCATCGGTGACGATCTCTATTCCCTGGCGCAGTTCTGCGCCGCAAAACGCATACAGCGCCGCGCCCATCCCACCTGCCGCACCGCCGCCCGCCAGGTGCAGCACGTCCAAATCCAGGTCGCGGGCAATAAGCCGCGCATAATGTCCGAGCGCTTTATCGAGCCTGTCGATCATTTCCGGCGTCGCCCCTTTCTGCGGGCCAAACACCGCCGAAGCGCCCTCTTTTCCGGTCAGTGGATTGGTCACGTCACATGCCACTTCGATACGGCACTCAGCAAGGCGTTTATCCAGGTGCGCAGTATCAATACGCGCCAGCGTTTCCAGCGCCGCGCCGCCAAGGGCAATCTGCTGGCCTTTCTCATCCAGTAGCTTTGCACCCAGAGCCTGCACCATGCCTGCCCCACCGTCATTGGTTGCACTGCCGCCAATGCCAATGATGATATGTTTTACGCCCGCGTCCAGCGCATGGCGAATCAACTCGCCGGTGCCCCACGAAGTGGTGATGAGCGGATCGCGTTTAGCGGGTGGCACCATTTCCAGTCCGCTGGCGGCGGCCATTTCGATAAAAGCGGATTGCTCGTCGCCAGAAATCCCATAGAACCCTTCAACCTGCTCGCCGAGCGGGCCTTTTACCGCGACCTTAACGATACGCCCATTGGTAGCGGCGACCATGGCTTCAACCGTCCCTTCGCCACCGTCCGCCACCGGTATTTTAACGTATTCCGCCGTCGGGAAAATTTCACGAAAACCGCTCTCAATCGCGGTCGCCACATCCAGCGCACTTAAACTTTCTTTATAAGAGTCTGGTGCGATCACAATTTTCATAAGCCATCCTTACGCATATTCACCGCTTTAAGCATACACCCAGGAAAGATGAGGAAATGCCAGCCCCCGCAAGGACTGGCAATTTCATCAACGCACCATGCACGGACGTTTGTTATCAAATTTCCAGTCCGGGATCAGGTATTGCATTCCCATTGCATCATCACGCGCACCGAGGCCGTGTTTTTGATACAGCTCGTTAGCTTTCATCACCTGGTCCATATCCAGCTCTACGCCAAGACCCGGTTTGTTCGGCACCTGCACCATCCCGCCTTTGATTTCGAACGGCTGTTTAGTCAGGCGTTGGTTGCCCTCCTGCCAGATCCAATGTGTATCGATAGCGGTGATATTACCCGGTGCGGCAGCGGCGACATGGGTAAACATCGCCAGCGAAATATCAAAGTGGTTATTTGAGTGCGAACCCCAGGTCAGACCGAACTCGTGGCACATCTGCGCGACACGCACCGAACCCTGCATGGTCCAGAAGTGCGGATCCGCCAGCGGGATATCCACTGATTGTAATGAGAGCGTATGGCCCATTTGACGCCAGTCGGTGGCGATCATATTGGTGGCGGTCGGCAGGCCGGTCGCGCGGCGGAACTCCGCCATCACTTCACGACCGGAGAAGCCCTGTTCCGCGCCACACGGATCTTCTGCGTAGGCCAGTACGCCTTTCAGGTGCTTACCGATTTTGATCGCTTCCTCCAGCGACCAGGCACCGTTTGGATCGAGCGTGACGCGCGCCTGCGGGAAGCGTTTTGCCAGCGCGGAAATCGCTTCAGCTTCTTCCATTCCCGCCAGCACGCCGCCTTTTAGTTTGAAATCGTTAAAGCCGTATTTCTCATACGCCGCTTCCGCCAGGCGTACCACGCGATCCGGCGTCATTGCCTCTTCGTGGCGTACGCGATACCAGTCGCATTTATCATCCGGCTGGCTCTGGTACGGCAACGGTGTTTTTTTGCTGTCGCCAACGAAGAACAAGTAACCGAGCATCTCCACTTCGCTGCGCTGTTGGCCTTCGCCAAGCAGGGACGCGACGTTCACGCCGAGGTGCTGACCGAGCAGGTCAAGCATCGCCGCTTCAATGCCGGTCACCACATGGATCGTAGTACGCAGATCGAAGGTTTGCAGGCCGCGGCCACCGGCATCGCGGTCGGCAAAGTTGCTGCGCACGGTGTTGAGGATATTTTTGTACTCACCCAGCGTCTTACCCTCCACCAGTGGGATGGCGTCTTCCAGTGTTTTACGGATTTTCTCCCCGCCGGGGATTTCACCGACGCCGGTATGGCCGGCGTTGTCTTTAATCACCACGATATTGCGGGTGAAGAACGGGGCGTGCGCACCGCTCAGGTTCATCAGCATGCTGTCGTGGCCCGCAACCGGGATGATTTGCATGGAGGAGACAACGGGAGTCGAACTGTATGTGCTCATTTTTAATCCTTTTGGTCTATCAATGACGTCCAAAAACGGGGCGTTTTTTGTCAAACGTCCAGCCAGGGATGAGATACTGCATCGGGCCTGCGTCATTGCGCGCGCCGCCGGGCAGCTTCTTGTATGCCGCGTGCGCTTTTTCGATTTGCGTCCAGTCGATCTCTACGCCAAGGCCTGGCGCATCCGGCACAGCAATTTTCCCTTGACGGATCTCCAGCGGTTGTTTGGTCAGACGTGCGTCGCCCTCCTGCCAGATCCAGTGCGTATCGATGGCGGTCGGCGTTCCTGGCGCCGCAGCGCCAACGTGGGTGAACATCGCGAGCGAGATGTCGAAATGGTTGTTAGAGTGGCAACCCCAGGTTAATCCCCAGTCGTCGCACAGTTGCGCCACGCGTACCGCGCCGGAAAGCGTCCAGAAGTGCGGGTCCGCCAGCGGAATATCCACCGCGTTTAACATCACCGCATGGCCCATTTCACGCCAGTTGGTGGCAATCATATTGGTGGCCACCGGCAAACCGGTCGCTCGGCGGAACTCCGCCATCACTTCACGCCCGGAAAAACCCTGTTCCGCGCCGCACGGATCTTCTGCGTAGGTCAGCACGTCATTGAGGCCTTTGCACAGACTGATGGCTTCGTCGAGCAGCCAGGCTCCATTGGGATCGACAGTGATGCGTGCCTCCGGGAAGCGTTTCTTCAGCGCCCGCACGGTGTCGATCTCTTTTTCACCCGGCAGTACGCCGCCCTTGAGTTTGAAATCTTTAAAGCCGTAGCGATCCTGCGACGCTTCTGCCAGACGAACGACTGCATCGCTGTTCATCGCTTCCTGATGACGCAGGTGATACCACTCGTGGCTACCAGGCGTCGCCGCCAGGTATGGCAGATCGGTTTTGGTGCGATCGCCAACATAAAACAGATAACCCAGCACCGTCACGGCATCACGCTGCTTGCCGGGGCCAAGCAGCTCGCACACCGGGACATTCAGCGCTTTACCTAACAGATCCAGCAGGGCGGCTTCCAGCGCCGCCACCGCGTTTACGCGCAGTTCAAAGGTCCAGGCACCTTTGCCGAAAGTATCGAAATCCGCTGCCTGGTTGCCTTTGTGTACGCGCTGCACCACTTTGTTTAGCCGCGCGACTTCCTGGCCGACCACCATCGGCGTGGCATCGATCAGCGTTTTGTAAATCACTTCGCCGCCCGGCGCTTCACCGACGCCAGTATTACCGGCGTTGTCGGTGAGCACCACGATGTTGCGGGTGAAGTAAGCGTTATGCGCGCCGCCGATGTTCATCAACATGCTGTCATGCCCGGCAACGGGAATGACTTTCATCTCTGTGATGGTGGGGCTTGCTTGTGTGTTCATCATTCACGTCCTGTCACAGGTTTCAGTACGATACGCTTGATATCACCCACCAGAACCAGGTAACTCAGTACCGCCACCAGCGCATGGATACCGACATAAATCAGCGCGCCGTTAAACGAGCCAGTCGTGCCAACAATGTAGCCAATGGCAATTGGCGTTACGATGCCGGAGATGTTGCCGAACATGTTGAACAGGCCGCCGCTCAGGCCGCTTATCTCTTTCGGCGCGGTATCTGCCATCACCGCCCAGCCCAGCGCACCGATACCTTTACCGAAGAAGGCCAGCGCCATAAAGGCGATGATCAGCGTTTCGGAGTCTGTGTAGTTGCAGAACACCATGCTCATGGAGAGCAGCATCCCCAACACGATTGGCGTTTTACGCGCCAGATTCAGTGAACCGTAGCGGCGCATTAACCAGTCGGAAATAATCCCGCCCAACACGCCACCGACAAAGCCGCAGATCGCTGGGATTGAAGCAACAAATCCCGCTTTCAAAATCGACATCCCGCGCGCTTGCACCAGGTAAACCGGGAACCAGGTAATAAAGAAATACGTCAGAGCATTGATGCAGTACTGGCCGAGGTAGACGCCGATCATCATGCGCGAACCCAGCATCTGCTTGATTTGTGCCCATTTTTCTGAGAACGGAACATGCTGAGCACTTTTCGCCTGATCCATGTTGATCAGCGCGCCACCTTCGGCAATGTATTCCAGCTCTTTCTTGTTCACACCAGGATGCTGGTGCGGCTCGTGGATCATTTTCTGCCACAGGAAGCTGATGAAAATGCCGAGACCGCCCATAAAGAAGAACACATGTGACCAGCCCACTGCATGCGTCAGCCAGCCCATGATCGGGGCGAATATCACCGTCGCGAAGTATTGCGCGGAGTTAAAAATCGCCACCGCCGTGCCCCTCTCCTGCGCCGGGAACCAGGCCGCAACGATGCGGCTATTACCAGGGAAGGAAGGTGATTCGGCCAAACCGACCATAAAGCGCAGGGTGAAGAGCGCAACGATGATGCCAAAGCCGCTAAAGATGTCGACAAAACCTTGCAACAAGGTAAACAGCGACCAGGTGAAAATAGACCAGAAATAGACGCGTTTTGATCCGAAGCGGTCAAGCAACCAGCCGCCCGGTATCTGGCCAATCACATAAGCCCAGGAAAACGCGGAGAAAACATACCCCATACCGACCGGATCCAAACCTATCGCTTTGGACATCTCCGAACCGGCAATCGACAGCGTGGCGCGATCGCCATAGTTGAAGGATGTGACGATAAACAGCATCACCACTATCCAGTAGCGGGCGTTGGTACGCTTTTCAGCGCCGCTCGCCGCCTGGCTAAATGTACTCATGGTTGTACTCCCGAAGCATAAATGTTCTTTTGTCCATTCATCCTGTACGGCGCAACCTGTAGGGGAAGACAGGATGATGTCATTGTGTTTTTGCCGCTCCTGCCGGGTTTGCCACATCCGGCGGGCCGCGTTTTTTTAACTGGCGAGAAAAGTATATGAAGCCCCTTTTCAACTCTCACCGTGCAACAACACAACATTCGTAAGACGCGGCTATTCCCTTTAAGGCATTAGCCCAGGCGGATGGGGAGTACTTCACGGAAATGAAAAGGAACGTAACCGAAGGCGGTTAAAAGAGAGGCAGCATTAAAGAGTGTGAAATGCGTCGCTTGACGCGGCAAAAAGAGGGTTTTCCTCTCCGCTTACGGAGAGGAAAAAAGGCTATTTAAGCAGGGTCGCCCAGTGTTCAACCCACGGATTAGAAATGGTTTCGGGTTCCGGGTCTTCGCTGGCGTCAATCAGCAACATTTCGCCGATACGCTGCGCGCCTTGCTCTTGTAACAGCGCATCGAACTGCTTACCCCCGCCGCAGAAATGGGTGTATGTGCTATCGCCCAGGGCAATCACGCCATAGTGCAGATCGGGCTGATAACCCACGGTGTCGCGCAGATAATGGAACAGCGGCGCAATGCTTTCCGGTAAATCACCCTGACCAGTCGTGGAGGTGACTATCAGCGCGTAATTACCTTTGTTGTTTTCCCAGTCGCTGGCTTCGGGATCTTCAAATACCGTCGCCTTGTGGCCCTGCGCCTGTAAAATCTCCTGCGCTTCTTCCGCCACCAGCAGCGAATTGCCGTACATGGTGCCCACAAAAATTCCGACCTTCGCCATGCTCATCACTCCTTGCGTGATTCCTGATTGCCCTCATCCTGGCGGCTCACTGGCAATAACTCAACCCTTTCATTTTCAGGGAGAAGCCCGCGCCAGCCAAAGTGCGACAGCGCGCCCATCCAGGTTTCATCCAGCCCGGCGCGTATCGTTAACGGCTCGCCGGTAAACGGGTGCGTGAGCGTTAACTGGCTGGCATGCAGCATCAGGCGGTTACAACCAAAGTGTTCCGCCGCGCTACGATTTTGCCGCAAATCGCCATGTTTACTGTCGCCAATAATCGGATGGCGCAAATGCGCCAAGTGGCGACGCAATTGATGTTTGCGGCCCGTTTTTGGCTCCAGTTCGACCAGGCCATAACGCGTGGTGGGAAATTTGCTCGTCGCCACCGGCATTTCGCACGTAGCAAGGCCACGATAGTGCGTTACGGCAGGCTGCGCGTCTTTATCGGCGCGGGCGAATTTATCGGCCACTTTATCCAGCTCTTCGACCAGTGGATAATCAAGCAACGCCTCTTCCATCAGCCAGCCACGCACAATGGCGTGATAACGCTTTTGAATCTGATGTTGCTCAAATTGCTGCGATAAGCGGCGACCGGCCTCGCTGGATAAGCCCATTAACAACACGCCGGAAGTGGGCCTGTCGAGGCGATGCGCGGTAAAAACGTGCTGGCCGATTTGGTCACGCACGGTTTGCATGACCACCACTTTTTCATCGCGATCTAACCAGCTACGGTGCACCAGCCAGCCGGAAGGTTTATTCACCGCAACCAGCCACTCATCCTGGTAAATAATTTCCAGCATTAGGCGTCTTCGCCGCTGAACAGCGCGTCGAGCTGCTGTAAATGCACCAGCATCACTTCACGGGAGGGATGGGTCGCCTCAAGGGCAATTTCATAGTACGGCGCAACGGCGAATGCCTGCGGCAACGGCTGCTGGCCATCCAGCAAAGCATGCATGCGAGGAATGAGCACCCATTGCAGCCATTCGAATGGCTCCAGGGTGTCCATACAAAAAGGCTGTGTGCTTTCGAAGGCGCTTGCTGCGGGTGCGTGGGTTTGCCACAGATTGTGCTCGCGCAGTTGCGCTTCGAGAAGATGAAGTTGCTCACGCACGCGTTGATGTTGAGTCATGTAAACCCCCGGAATAATCAGACTGGCGCGCAGCATACCAAAGAGCGGAACAAATAAAAAAAGGGAGCACTGTAAAAACAGTGCTCCCGGTTCGTTTCGCAGCAGTCCCGCTACTCGTGTGCTCCCTGCTCATCCTTGAAAACTTTTCCTGCGGTCTCCTGACCCGTTCATCCTTAAACAGCGCATCTTGCTCACACCACCCCGATGTGACCTGGCCTCATCCGTAAAGCGTGTCCTGGATCTTCCTGATCTGCCAGGTATCCTTACCGGCTCTCATTCTCCGTCCTGGAGGTGTCCGTTAACGCATTCCAGCGATGTCCCCTTGCTTCGTCCTGAAGCCTATCCTTGCAGCACCGTCCTGGTGAGTCCTCGAAACAACATCATCCTGATGTACGCTTCGTTGTCAGACTCCGTGTCGACTCAGATAGAATTACTGATTCTGCCGCGTCTTACAAGAATACTTAACGCAAATTCACCTTTGAATGAAGCCCTAAAATAGCAAAGGTTTTAGATTAACCTCATGATTTAGAATCATTATGAATGAGAAACCGCATCAGATGTATGGGAAAAGACCTGGCGATCTCTTACAGGTCGCGTAAGAGATCTCTCACAAGATGAGTAGTATAGAGGATTACACAACGGGTTCGAGTTGGTCGAGAAATGCCGCCAGGCTTGGGGCAAGAACGGTGCGCTGGCGCGTACCCAGCGTCTCTTTCACCACTTCGCCGCTCAGGTTACACAGCGAAATCACATCCAGTTCGCTGTCGAGCGTAGCAATAAAAAGTGTAGGTGATAACTTCAGTCTTTTCTGCGTAACCAGGTGACCAATCAGATTTTCCTGCATACGCACGAAGTCATCCTCACTCCACGTTTGCAGCAGCGTCAGCGTCAGTTCGCCAAAACGCGCAGCCATATCACCGGCAAATTGTGTGGTGTAAAAGGTATGGAGCGGCGTTTGTACCACAATTTCCATGGCCTGTTCAATTGGGTTTACATTTCGTTCTGGCACGAACGGTTTTGGCTGCCAGATAACGTACTTGTCGGTGGAAGAAATAATGCACGGTGAGGGAATACCGTAAAGTTCTTCGCTTTGCGGCCAGCTATCTCGCTGTTCGTGCCACGCATTACAATACCGTTCCGTAAAGGCTTTCAGGGCATGCGCCGTCTCTTTTTCCACCGATTTCTCTCTTCACATAAGCCAGGATAAACTCTGCGTCATAGTTTACCTGCAAAATGGCGATGAAACATGTCCTCTTATGATAACCACCAGGCGCTGGCTGGCCTGACACTTGGCAAAACCACCGATTACCGCGACACCTACGACGCCAGCTTATTACAGGGCGTTCCCCGTTCGTTAAACCGCGATCCGTTAGGCTTAAAAGCCGAGAGTCTGCCTTTTCGCGGCGCGGATATCTGGACGTTGTATGAACTCTCCTGGCTTAACGCGAAAGGTTTGCCGCAGGTGGCGGTTGGCCACGTTGAGCTGGATCACGCCAGCATCAATCTGGTGGAATCAAAAAGCTTTAAGCTCTATCTCAACAGTTTTAACCAGACTCGTTTTGCCAGTTGGCAAGAGGTGCATGACACTTTACAGCGCGATTTGAGCGCCTGCGCCCAGGGTCATGTCAGCGTGGTGCTGTACCGCATTGATGAGCTGGAAGGGCAGCCTGTCGCCCATTTTCACGGCACCTGCATCGACGGCCAGGATATCGCGATCGAAAGCTACGACTTTGACGCCGCTCTGCTAACCGATGCCGCTAGCGGTAAAATTGTCGAAGAGACGCTGGTCAGCCATTTATTAAAATCGAACTGCCTGATCACCCACCAGCCGGATTGGGGCTCGGTACAAATCCAGTATCGCGGCGCGAAAATCGATCGCGAAAAATTGCTGCGCTACCTGGTCTCTTTCCGCCATCACAATGAATTTCATGAACAATGTGTCGAACGCATTTTCACGGACATTCAACGCTTCTGCCAACCGGAGAAACTGAGCGTGTACGCGCGCTATACCCGACGCGGCGGGCTGGATATCAACCCATGGCGCACCAATACCGACTTTGTTCCGGCTACCGGGCGATTAGTGCGCCAATAAAACACAACATTTTACTACTCTGCGTGGAAGATCCCACGCGGCAGGTTGTTAAACGTCATAAGCCAGGGCTATTGTAATCACGGGAAAGATAAAATTTTCGTCCCGTAAGGAGTTCACTTGATTACACATATTAGCCCGCTTGGCTCAATGGATATGCTGTCGCAACTGGAAGTCGATATGCTTAAACGCACGGCCAGCAGCGACCTGTATCAACTGTTTCGCAACTGCTCGCTCGCTGTACTGAACTCAGGGAGCCAGACCGACAGCAGCAAAGAGCTGCTCTCTCGTAACGAAAGTTTTGATATCAACGTGTTACGCCGTGAACGCGGCGTTAAACTGGAGTTGATAAACCCACCGGAAGAGGCCTTTGTCGACGGGCGCATTATTCGCTCGCTGCAGGCCAACCTGTTTGCTGTCCTGCGCGATATTCTCTTCGTCAATGGGCAAATTCATAACGCCGGGCGCGTCCAGCATTTAAATCTGGAAAGCTCTATTCATATCACTAACCTGGTCTTTTCTATTTTGCGTAACGCCCGTGCGCTGCATGTCGGCGAAGCGCCAAGCATGGTGGTCTGCTGGGGCGGTCACTCAATTAACGAAACCGAGTACCTTTATGCTCGCCGCGTAGGAACTCAGCTTGGCTTGCGTGAGCTGAACATCTGCACGGGTTGCGGCCCAGGTGCTATGGAAGCCCCCATGAAAGGTGCCGCGGTCGGCCACGCTCAGCAACGCTATAAAGAAGGCCGTTTTATCGGTATGACCGAGCCGTCAATCATTGCCGCCGAACCGCCAAATCCGCTGGTCAACGAATTGATCATCATGCCGGATATTGAAAAACGTCTGGAAGCCTTTGTCCGCATCGCACACGGGATCATTATCTTCCCTGGCGGCGTAGGCACGGCAGAAGAGTTGTTGTATCTGCTGGGGATTTTGATGAACCCGGCTAACAAAAACCAGGTATTGCCGCTGATTCTGACCGGACCAAAAGAGAGCGCGGATTATTTCCGCGTGTTGGACGAGTTTATCGTCAACACGCTAGGTGAAGCTGCACGTAGCCACTACACCATCATCATCAATGATGCGGCTGAAGTGGCGCGTCAGATGAAAAAAGCGATGCCACGGGTAAAAGAAAACCGCCGTGATACCGGGGATGCATATAGTTTTAACTGGTCTATTCGCATCGCACCGGATCTGCAAGTGCCATTCGAACCGACGCATGAAAATATGGCTAACCTGAAACTTTATCCGGATCAACCGGTAGAAACGTTAGCGGCGGATTTGCGCCGGGCGTTCTCGGGCATCGTGGCGGGTAACGTGAAAGAGCATGGTATTCGAGCGATCGAGGAGTTCGGCCCGTATAAAATTCATGGTGATAGCAACATGATGCGCCGTATGGATGACCTGCTGCAGGGCTTTGTCGCCCAGCATCGAATGAAACTGCCAGGCAGCACGTACATTCCTTGCTACGAAATTTGCGCCTGATCTTCAGGGGCGACCCATAAGTCGCCCTTATACCTCAGATTTTTCCCCACATAAATCCCATCGATATCGCCAGGATAATCATACGTTACAGTTGCCCTTAAACGTCGATAAATCACTGCGATAGCGGTTTTTTACAGGGCATTTATCGTCTTTCAACGGTGTGCGTTTGATCGCAAATCTTGCTGGTGGTAGCCTTCGCGCGCATAAATTTCATCTCTCGATCATTAAGCAGAGAGATGGTCTAAATATATCCACATAAAAAGTGATTTATTGCAATTGCGATCCCGATCACTGATAGAGTCATAACATAAATGTATCTTTCCGCCGCAAATAATTACGGAAAGAAATTATAAAAAAACCGTGATTGACCGAATTTAATATTACCGCCAGCCTGCCAGGCATTGCATTCGCCCGTCATGCCAGCATTTTGCTTTTCCCAGGAGATTTATAAATGGAAACCACTCAAACCAGTACTCTGGCCACATCGGCTACACGAAGTTCATGGCGCAAAACGGATACCATGTGGATGCTGGGCCTGTACGGTACTGCCATCGGCGCTGGTGTACTGTTCCTGCCAATTAACGCCGGTGTTGGCGGTTTAATCCCGCTGATCATCATGGCCATCCTCGCTTTCCCAATGACGTACTTCGCACACCGCGGCCTGACTCGCTTTGTGCTGTCCGGTAAAAACCCAGGTGAAGACATCACCGAAGTGGTCGAAGAGCACTTTGGTATCGGCGCAGGTAAACTGATTACCCTGCTCTACTTCTTCGCTATCTACCCGATCCTGCTGGTGTACAGCGTGGCAATCACCAACACCGTCGACAGCTTTATGACCCACCAACTGGGTATGACGCCGCCGCCGCGCGCCATTCTGTCGCTGATCTTGATTGTCGGCATGATGACTATCGTGCGTTTTGGCGAGCAGATGATCGTAAAAGCGATGAGTATTCTGGTATTCCCGTTTGTTATCGCTCTGATGCTGCTGGCGGTTTACCTGATCCCGCAGTGGAACGGCGCAGTACTCGACACCCTGTCTTTCAATAGCACTTCTCCGACGGGTAATGGCCTGTGGATGACCCTGTGGCTGGCCATTCCGGTGATGGTGTTCTCCTTTAACCACTCGCCGATCATCTCCTCTTTTGCTGTTGCAAAACGTGAAGAGTACGGCGACGAAGCAGAAAGCAAATGTTCCCGCATCCTGGCGTTCGCACATATCATGATGGTGCTGACGGTGATGTTCTTCGTGTTCAGCTGTGTGCTGAGCCTTGCTCCGGCTGACCTGGCGTCGGCAAAAGAGCAGAACATCTCAATTCTCTCTTACCTGGCAAACCACTTTAACGCACCGGTCATCGCCTGGATGGCGCCGATCATCGCGATGATCGCCATCACCAAATCTTTCCTCGGCCACTACCTTGGCGCGCGTGAAGGTTTCAACGGTATGGTCATCAAGTCTCTGCGTGGCAAAGGCAAGAGCATCGAAATCAACAAGCTGAACCGCATTACCGCACTGTTTATGCTGCTGACCACCTGGGCAGTCGCGACCTGGAACCCGAGCATCCTGGGGATGATCGAAACGATGGGCGGCCCGATTATTGCGATGATCCTGTTCCTGATGCCGATGTACGCCATCGCCAAAGTACCGGCAATGCGTAAATACAGCGGCAAAATCAGTAACATCTTCATTGTTATCATGGGCCTTATCGCTATCTCCGCGATCTTCTTCTCTCTGTTCAGCTAATCTCTTTCGTGCCGCTCTCCACGGGCGGTGCGACTCTCTTTGCAATGGATAATGCGTCATGATCAGCGTATTCGATATCTTTAAAATCGGCATTGGCCCATCCAGTTCACACACCGTTGGCCCAATGAAAGCCGGTAAGCAATTCACTGACGATCTGATTGCTCGCAGCATGCTCCACGACGTGACCCGAGTAGTGGTAGACGTGTACGGTTCCCTCTCTCTGACGGGGAAAGGGCACCATACCGATATCGCTATCATTATGGGTCTGGCGGGTAATTTGCCGGATAGCGTCGATATTGATGCCATTCCGGGATTTATTCAGGATGTAAACACTCACGGCCGCCTGCTGCTGGCCAACGGTGAGCACGAAGTCGAGTTTCCTGTCGATCAATGCATGAACTTCCATGCCGATAACCTCTCGCTGCATGAGAACGGCATGCGTATTACCGCACTGGCGGGCGACAAGGTTCTCTATAGCCAGACGTATTACTCCATCGGCGGCGGTTTTATTGTCGATGAAGAACATTTTGGCCAGACCAACAACGCACCCGTCGCTGTACCTTACCCGTACAAGAATGCCGCGGATTTGCAACGCCACTGCCAGGAAACAGGACTTTCGCTCTCTGGTCTGATGATGAAGAACGAACTGGCGCTGCACAGTAAAGAGGAGCTGGAAGAGCACCTCACGCGCGTCTGGGAAGTCATGCAGGGCGGAATTGAACGTGGGATCACCACCGAAGGCGTGTTGCCGGGCAAATTACGCGTTCCGCGCCGCGCCGCCGCGCTGCGCCGCATGCTGGTAAGCAGCGATAACACCAGTAAAGATCCAATGCAGGTTGTCGACTGGATCAACATGTTCGCACTGGCGGTTAACGAAGAGAACGCCGCCGGTGGCCGCGTGGTGACCGCACCCACCAACGGCGCATGCGGCATTGTTCCGGCAGTACTGGCTTATTACGATAAGTTTATTCGCCAGGTGAACGCCAACTCACTGGCACGCTACCTGCTGGTCGCCAGCGCGATTGGATCGCTCTATAAAATGAACGCATCCATTTCCGGCGCGGAAGTGGGTTGTCAGGGCGAAGTTGGTGTCGCCTGTTCGATGGCCGCCGCAGGCCTTGCGGAACTGCTCGGCGCAAGCCCGGCGCAGGTCTGCATTGCAGCGGAGATCGGTATGGAACACAACCTTGGTCTGACCTGCGATCCGGTCGCGGGCCAGGTTCAGGTTCCGTGCATTGAGCGCAACGCCATTGCGTCGGTGAAAGCGGTGAACGCCGCGCGTATGGCGCTGCGCCGTACCAGCGAGCCGCGCGTCTGCCTGGATAAAGTCATCGAAACCATGTACGAAACCGGGAAAGATATGAACGCTAAGTACCGCGAAACCTCACGCGGTGGGCTGGCGATGAAGATCGTGACCTGCGATTAAGCCCTGGAAGATGTCTCGTTTTGCGAGGCATCTTCCTGATTATCCCCCGCTTCATAGCCTCACGCCGCACGCAATGTTACCCTTAGGCACGATTTCAAGGAGGGTATCTGTGGCTCATCTGTTAATTGTCGACGCGCTTAATCTTATCCGCCGGATCCACGCGGTGCAGGGATCGCCCTGTGTAGACACCTGTCTTCACGCGCTGGAACAGCTTGTGGTTCACAGCCAGCCGACGCACGCCGTGGCGGTGTTTGACGATGAGGCCCGCAGCCAGGGCTGGCGTCACCAGCTATTACCCGACTATAAAGCCGGGCGACCGCCGATGCCGGAGACGCTGCACGCCGAGATGCCCGCTTTACGCACCGCTTTTGAACAGCGCGGCATTCGCTGCTGGGCAACTCCGGGTAACGAAGCGGACGATCTCGCCGCCACACTTGCCGTAAAGATGGCACAAGCCGGGCAGCAGGCGACGATAATCTCCACGGACAAAGGCTATTGCCAGTTGCTTTCCCCGACCATTCGTATCCGCGACTATTTCCAGAAACGCTGGCTGGATGCGCCCTTTATCGCGCAGGAGTATGGTGTCACGCCGCAACAATTACCGGATTATTGGGGGCTGGCGGGGATCAGCAGTTCTAAAGTGCCAGGCGTTGCAGGCATTGGCCCGAAAAGCGCGACCCAGTTGTTAAACACCTTCCCGACGCTGGAAGCGCTGTACGAAAACCTCGTGGATGTGCCGGAAAAGTGGCGGCAAAAACTTGAAACGCATAAAGCAATGGCCTTTACCTGCCGTGATGTGGCGCGTCTGCAAACGGATCTGCAACTGGATGGCAACTTACAACAACTGCGGCTGACGCGCTGAAAAAGCCCGCACGGTGGCGGGCTATTCGCCTCGCTTCAGGCCTTAAACGGATGGTGCTTCAGCCAGTGTTCAGCGATATCCTGGCGGCGGCAGATCCAGACATCGCTGTGGCTTTGTACGTAATCCAGAAAACGCTGTAATGCGCGAAAGCGCCCTGGCCGCCCGAGCAGGCGGCAGTGCATGCCAATCGACATCATTTTTGGCGCATGCTCGCCTTCTTCATACAGCACATCGAAACTGTCTTTCAGGTAGGTATAAAACTGTTCGGCGGTGTTAAAACCCTGGGCGGTGGCAAAGCGCATATCGTTGGCATCAAGCGTATACGGCACAATCAGATGTGGTTTCCCTTCCACCGTGGTCCAGAAGGGTAAATCATCGCCGTAATAATCGCTGTCGTAGAGAAAATCGCCCTGTTCGACCACCAACTTACGGGTGTTTGGACTGTCGCGCCCGGTGTACCAGCCAAGCGGCTTTTTGCCAAACAGCGTTTGCAGGATCTCAATCGCCTGTTGCATGTGCTGTCGTTCGGTTTGGATATCGAGATCCTGATAATGGATCCAGCGCCAGCCGTGGCTTACAACGTCGTAATCTGCCGCTTTGATCGCCGCGACAATTTCCGGGTTACGCGCCAGCGCCATTGCCACACCAAAAACCGTCAGCGGCAGACCACGTTGCTGAAAAGCCTGATGAATACGCCAGAACCCGGCGCGCGATCCATACTCGTACAACGAGTCCATCGACATATGCCGCGCGGGGTAGCTGGCAGCGCCAATAATATCGGACAAAAACTGCTCCGATCCGCTGTCGCCGTGCAGCACATGGTTCTCGCCGCCCTCTTCAAAATTAAGGACAAACTGGACAGCAATACGCGCGCCGTTCGGCCAGCGGGCATGCGGCGGTTTTCCCGCATAGCCTGCCATATCGCGGGGGTAGTCGGCGGTGAAATGCCAGAAAGGTTTGTCCGTTGCTGATTGCATGCTGATTCGACCTCTTTACCGGGGCCGCTTTCAGCAAAGCTGTTCGAAACATCCTGAAAGCGGCTTTTTATTGGGATACGCGAGATCGCCATATTTGCTGGTGCCAAGCCCCAGCGCGAGAAGAGATTCCACCATCTTCACCGCGGCCGTAACACCGTCGATCACCGGAATGCCCAGCTCTTGCGTCAACTCGCGGGCGAGATTCGCCATGCCGCCGCAACCGAGCACAATGGCACCGCTGTGATCTTCCCGTTTAGCTTGTATACAACGTTCGCGTACCTTTTGCTGAGCAAGACCCGTGCCATCTTCCAGCGCCAGTACCGGTAAATCGATGGCATGCAGCGCCGCACAATGGTGTTCGAAGCCATATTGACGCAGTAAATGGCGGGCAATAATCACCGTTCGCGGGAGCGTAGTAACAATCGAAAAACGCGTCGCCACCAGCGTCGCCATATGCATAGCCGCTTCAGCAATACCGATGACCGGCCCGCTCGCCAACTCGCGTGCTGCCAGTAATCCGGGGTCACCAAAACAGGCAATCACGTGCCCCTGTGCGCCTTGTGTTTTGCCCTGTTTGATTTGCTCCAGCACGCCAATTGCAGCAATGGCTTCATCAAAATGCCCTTCGATGGATTCCACGCCCTGCGAGGGGCAACAGGCGAGAATGGTGGTGCCGGGCGCCGCCACACTGCGCGCTGCGCTGGCGATGGTGTCGGTCATTTCAGGGCTGGTATTGGGGTTGATTACTTGTATACAAAATTGGCTCATCAATGTTCTCCTGGCGCACCAAACAGGCGGGCAAAATCCGGTAATGTCTCGCCGCTGCGCTCAAAGCGCAGGCTGGAAACAATGTGATCAAAGTGGTGGGCCATTGCATCGCTGAGCCCCGGCAGATCTTTTTTACGCAACAGCGTAATCAGCTGGTCATGATCGTCGCAGCGGCAACCGCGCTGCCAGGGCGCCCCCCAGGCGGCTATCACCAGCGACGAACGCTGAGCCAGCGTGGTGATAATGTCCGTTACCACCGCATTACCGGAAATGGCCTGAAGCTGGATATGGAAAGCGGCAGAATGGCGAATTGCCGCCGCGCCATCATGGTTTTGATGTGCCTCTTCTTCCTGCGCGATGATGTTTTCTAGCCCCGCAAGGTGCGGCGGCTGAAGATGTTCCAGTACCAACGGCAGGTTGGCGCACTCGATCATTTTACGGGTAGTAAAGATAGCTTTTGACTCTTCAACGCCGGGATTGGCGACAAATGCACCACGTCTGGGCGTCATGGTGATCATTTGCACCGTCGCAAGGCGGGTTAATACCTTGCGGATCCCGGTGCGGCTAACGCCAAAAACCTCCGCCAGCGCTTCTTCCGGCAATTTACTTCCCGGCGGCAACTGATGTTCAACGATAGCAGTCAGCAAAGATTGCCAAATGAGATGCTCTTTATCTTCCAGATCTGCAGGGGTTCGCAGCCCGATTTGCTGGTTCATAACACCGTTCCTTTGTTACTCAATTTATCCATTTTTGTATACACCGTTAATTTATTTTGTATACAAAAAATTAAAACCTGGCCTGGTTAATGCAACGAGGGATAGCAGACAACATGTCGCTATCTGTATTCAGAGGAGCAGAATCCATGCCAAACCTTGAACCAAATTACGATGCTCGCTACAACCCACGCCTGACCAATGAAGATTTGGCGCCGACCCGCCATCAGACCTGGAGCTGGTACAATATTTTCTCTTTCTGGATGTCCGATGTGCATAGCATGGGCGGCTATGTGGTCGCCGCCAGCTTCTTCGCCTTAGGGCTTGCCAGCTGGCAGGTGCTACTTTGCCTGCTGCTGGGGATCTGCATTGTGCAACTGTGCGCAAACCTGGTGGCGAAACCGAGCCAAATGGCCGGTGTGCCGTATGCCGTGATCTGCCGTCAGGCATTTGGCGTATTCGGCGCGAATATCCCGGCGGTGATCCGCGGGTTAATTGCATTTGCGTGGTACGGCATCCAGACCTATCTGGCCGCCAACGCGCTGATGCTGGTCATACTGAAATTTTGGCCTTCCCTTACTCCCCTGACCAGCGGCCACTTTCTCGGTCTGTCACATTTGGGCTGGCTCTGTTTCGGCATTATGTGGGTGTTGCAAGCACTGGTGTTCTGGCACGGGATGAGCGCGATTAAACGCTTTATCGATATCGCCGGCCCGGCAGTATACGTGGTGATGATGGCACTGGCAGGATGGATCCTCTGGCAAACCGGTTTCGATGGCATCTCTTTTACACTCGCCAGCAAACAGCTCACGGCAGGCGAGCAAACCTGGCAGATGATCACCGCGACGGCATTAGTGGTTTCTTATTTCTCCGGCCCGTTGCTCAATTTTGGCGATTTTTCCCGTTACGGTAAAAGCATGCAGGAGATCCGCCGCGGCAACCGCTGGGGGCTGCCGTTTAACTTCCTGCTGTTTTCCATTGTCACGGTGATAATTGTTTCCGGGACACAATCGCTGTTTGGCAAGATGATCACCGACCCTATCGAAACAGTGAGCCATGTTGGCAACAGCCTGGCGATGGCAATTGGGCTGCTGACGATGATCACCGCCACCATCGGCATCAACATTGTGGCGAATTTCGTCTCCCCGGCCTTCGATTTTTCTAACTGTTCCCCGCAGAAAATCAGCTTTCGTACCGGCGGGATGATCGCGGCTGTCGGCTCGGTACTGCTAACACCGTGGAATTTGTTCCAGTCACCGGAGTTGATCCACTACACGCTGGATGTGCTCGGCGCGTTTATTGGCCCGTTGTTCGGTATTTTACTGACCGATTTTTATCTGATTAAACGCGGAAACGTGTTTGTCGATGATCTGTTTACCGACTCACCAAATGGGCGTTACTGGTACAAAAATGGTTTTAACCCGAAAGCCATTGCCGCGCTGGTGCCGTCGGTGGCGGTCGGTCTGATTATTAGCTTTATTCCGGCGTTGCATGAAGTGGCCAACTTTAGCTGGTTTATTGGCGCGTTCCTCGGTGCAAGTTGCTACCGTTTTCTGGCGCGCCACGAACGCGAAGGTGTGAGCAGCACATTTACCGCACAGCCCGTGGCGGCAAAGGAGTAGAAACGACGAAGGCCTGAATCATTGCTGATTCAGGCCTTCTGAATAGTGGCGGAACGGACGGGACTCGAACCCGCGACCCCCTGCGTGACAGGCAGGTATTCTAACCGACTGAACTACCGCTCCGCGTTGTGTTCCTGTTAGGGAACGAGGCGCATATTACGGATTGCACCTAATGCCGTCAACGCTTTTTCCATCGTTTTGAATTGTTTGCTGCAAAAATCACCCGTGCGGCGATTTTCCTGCGTTAACAAAACGATTTTACCCGCGCCACAGGCAGCTTCCGCCCTTCTTCTGCACTAAATCGAGCCGTGATTCATGGGCCGTCAGTTCCTCATCACTGGCTAAAACCACCCGCAAGCGGCTTGCCTGGCGAACAACACGCTGGATCCCCGCATCGCCCGCTTGCGTTTGCCCTTCACCTTCCATCGAAAATTTCATCGATGTCTGGCCGCCAGTCATCATCAGATAGACATCAGCAAGGATTTGGGAGTCGAGTAATGCGCCGTGCAGCGTACGTTTGCTGTTGTCTATTTCGTAACGCGAGCAGAGCGCATCGAGGCTGTTACGCTTGCCGGGGAACATTTTACGCGCCAGCGCCAGGCTGTCGGTGATTTTGCAAAACGTTTCGGTTTTTGGAATACCACGGTTCAGCTTGCTGAACTCGTAATCCATAAAGCCGATATCAAACGACGCGTTGTGAATGACCAGTTCCGCACCGCGAATATACTCAATAAAATCATCGGCGATGTCGGCGAACGTCGGTTTATCAAGCAGGAATTCGTCGGCGATACCGTGAACGCCAAACGCTTCCGGATCCACCAGCCGGTCTGGCTTGAGGTAAATATGGTAGTTATTACCGGTCAGGCGGCGGTTGATCACTTCCACCGCACCGATCTCAATAATCTTGTGCCCTTCATAGTGGGCGCCAATCTGGTTCATACCGGTGGTTTCGGTATCGAGGACGATCTGTCGTGTAATTGCTGTGCTCATAGCGGCCATTTATGTCAGACTTGTCGTTTTAAACACAGGAAGTCTACCAGAGATGCTTAAACAGGTAGAGATTTTCACCGACGGATCTTGTCTTGGCAACCCGGGTCCGGGCGGTTACGGGGCGATTTTACGCTATCGTCAGCACGAAAGGTTGTTTAGCGAAGGCTACCGTCTCACCACTAATAACCGTATGGAACTGATGGCGGCTATTGTGGCACTGGAAGCGTTAAAAGAACATTGCGAAGTGGTGCTCAGCACCGACAGCCAGTATGTACGCCAGGGGATCACGCAGTGGATCCACAACTGGAAAAAACGCGGCTGGAAAACAGCGGAAAAAAAGCCGGTTAAGAATGTCGATCTCTGGAAGCGGCTCGATGCGGCGCTGAGCCAACATCAAATTCGCTGGGAATGGGTAAAAGGCCACGCAGGTCACCCAGAAAACGAACGCTGCGATGAACTGGCACGCACCGCCGCGATGAACCCAACTCAGGAAGATGTCGGTTATCAGCCAGAAAGTTAAGACTGTCGGGTCGCGCCAACAGTCTGGCGAACGTGGTGCTTGCTGCGACTCTGCTTCATCGGATTGAGCGTCAACGGAATGGTGCGTTTGCGTGCGACAATGAGCTGCATACACCCCAGCGCCGGTAAATGCGTGCTAAGCAGTTTCCCGCCCTGCTTTGTCCAGGGCAGTACGCGAAAGCGGCTATAATGTAACACCTCGAAATTGAGCAGCGATAGCCAGTCAAACTGGCGCATCAGGGTGAACATCCGGCTTTTTACTGCGGGTGAGCGGCGCGCAAAAGGGACCGCTTTGCAAAGACCAAGCAGACTAATCGGATTAAAGCCGCTCATCACCAGCCAGCCGTCGTCAATGAGCACGCGATCCACTTCCTGCAATAACCGATGCGGATCGGTACACCAGGGAAGCGTGTGCGCCAGCAAGCAGGCATCCACTGATTTCTCTGCGAACGGTAAATGCAGCGGATCGGCTCTGACCTGCGCCGGTTCACCGCTAAGGGAAACATTGACCTGATGGGAAATAGCGCAGCTTTCGACATTGATTTCCGCGCTCAGATTGCCGATCTTAAGCAAATGAAATCCATACATTTTTGCCAACCACGGCTTTAGTTCTCCTTCCAGCGCCTCGCGATAATACGCGCCTTTAGGTAAGTCGCTCCAGCTTGCAGGTGCGGCCAATGTTTGAGGAGTCCTTGCCGGTTTCATCACAACCTTCCGCTACGCTTTGAGAGGTAATTTATGAATCTTAACAGTATTCCGGCGTTCCAGGATAACTACATCTGGGTGCTGAACAATGATGATGGCCGCTGCCTGATTGTCGATCCGGGTGAAGCCGCGCCGGTATTACGCGCCATAGAAGAAAACCAATGGCAGCCGGAAGCGATCTTGCTCACTCACCACCACAATGACCACGTTGGCGGTGTGAAAGCATTGTGTCAGCATTTCCCTAATCTGGCGGTTTATGGCCCAGAGGAAACGCAAGATAAGGGAACCACACAGATTGTTAAAGACGGGGATGTGGTCTCTGTTTTGGGACATGATTTTTCCGTCTTTGCCACGCCAGGTCACACTTTAGGACATATCTGTTTCTTCAGTTCCCCTTATCTATTTTGCGGTGACACGCTGTTTTCTGGTGGCTGTGGAAGATTGTTCGAAGGGACGGCAAGCCAGATGTATCAATCCTTTTGCAAGATTAATGCGCTTGCGGATGATACGGTGATTTGCTGCGCACACGAATATACTTTAGGAAATATGAAGTTTGCGATCAGCATCTTACCGCAGGATCCTGCACTTAACGAATATTATCGAAAAGTTAATGAGTTACGTGCGAAAAATCAAAAAACACTCCCTGTAATTCTGAAAAATGAGCGAAGAATAAATTTATTTTTACGCACGGAAGACGCTGATTTAATTGATATAATTAACCAAGAAACAAAGTTGCAACACCCTGAAGAGCGTTTCGCATGGTTAAGGTCAAAGAAAGATAACTTCTGATATTTCCGGGTTGCCTTTTAAAGACGACGCCGTTATCATCGCTCGTCTTTTAAGCAACTACTATTGACACACACATGAAGGCAAAAGCGATCTTATTCGCCTCTGTCTTGCTTGCTGGGTGCCAGGCGTCTAACCATGACGGTACGGTACAACAGCACGCACAGAGCCTTTCTGCAGCTGGTCAAGGGGAAGCAGGGAAGTTTACTAGTCAGGCGCGGTGGATGGACGATGGAACATTCGCCGCCCAGAATAACAGTGACTTGTGGACCTCCATTAGCGACGAGCTAAAGATGGGAATTCCGGAAAATACCCGGATTCGCGAACAAAAACTCAAGTATTTAAGCAATAAGAGCTATCTCCACGATGTAACTTTACGGGCAGAGCCGTATATGTACTGGATAGCAGGGCAAGTTAAAAAACGTAACATGCCCATGGAACTGGTACTACTACCCATAGTGGAGAGCGCTTTTGACCCACACGCGACGTCTGGCGCCAATGCCGCAGGCATTTGGCAGATCATACCGAGCACGGGGCGAAATTATGGTTTAAAGCAGACTCGCAGCTACGATGCGCGTCGTGACATTGTGGCCTCTACCACGGCCGCGCTTGACATGATGCAGCGTCTTAACCGCATGTTTGACGGCGACTGGTTACTTACAGTGGCTGCCTATAACAGCGGTGAAGGTCGCGTGTTGAAAGCGATGAAAGTCAATAAATCGCGGGGTAAACCCACCGATTTCTGGTCGCTTTCACTGCCGCAGGAAACCAAGATTTACGTGCCTAAAATGCTGGCTTTGAGTGATATTCTCAAAAACAGTAAGCGTTATGGCGTGAGTCTGCCAACACCAGACGAAAGCCGTGCGCTGGCGCGAGTCAGACTGAGCAGCCCGGTTGAGGTCGATCAGTTGGCGGAAATGGCCGGGATTTCGGTGAACAAACTGAAAACGTTTAACGCTGGCGTTAAAGGTTCGACGTTAGGTTCAGCGGGTCCACAGTATGTGATGGTGCCGAAGAAACACGCCGATCAACTGCGTGAATCCCTGGCATCCGGCGAGATTGCCGCTGTACAGCCGACCCAGCTTGCGGATAACACCCCGCTGCCAAGCCGGAGCTACAAGGTTCGCTCAGGCGATACGCTTTCCGCCATCGCGGCGCGTCTCGGCGTAAGCGCAAAGGATATCCAGCAATGGAATAACCTGCGCGGTTCGAACCTGAAAGTGGGCCAGAGTCTGACGGTAGGCGCAGGTAGCAGCGCGCAGCGTCTCGCCAGCAACAGCGATAGCATTACCTATCGCGTACGCAAAGGTGATTCGTTATCGAGTATTGCGAAACGTCACGGCGTGAACATCAAAGATGTAATGCGCTGGAATAACGATACCGATAATCTGCAGCCTGGCGATCAGCTCACACTGTTTGTTAAAAACAGCGCCACACCGGATTCCTGATACAAACCGATAAAAAAAGCACCGTTTCCCCACGGTGCTTTTTTTTGCCCTCTGGCTTATCACCCTTCATGGATTGCCGGCTTGCCAGGGGTAAATTCCACCAGCAGCGGGTTGTGATCCGATGCGCGTGTTACCAGCACTGACGCTTCCTGCACGTTCAAACCACGATAGAAAACAAAATCCAGCGGGCGCCCAAAGGCACGGCGGCGATTGTCATCGGTGAAACGAACCTGTCGCAACGACATATCGCGCGTAAAGCGATAGAGCGCATTCATGCGCGGTCGGCTCCAGGCGTTGAAATCCCCCGCCATAATCACAGGCCCGGCGTGGCGCATAATCTGATCGCCAATCGGCAGCAGTTGCTTGCTGTACACATCCACGCCCAGACTGAAGTTCACCGCATGCACATTCACCACCATCAGGTTACGTAAATCGGGCAGTGGGTACACCGTGACCAGCGCTGATTTCGCAAGGCGTAAAATCGGTTCCCGCTCACGCAACGGGCAGCAATAGACTGGATGCGCGGACGAAAGCGTCATCACTCCAGAGGGATGTTGCGGCAACACAAATGCAGGAACCTGATCGGCAGCAAGATAGTTAGTGGTCGCAAACCTGACCAGTTCCGGCGTGGTTTGCGCTTCCTGTAACAGCACGAGATGCGCGTCTTTGCCGAAACTTTGCAACACCGATAACCACTCGGCACGCTGCTGCTTAAAGATATTCCATACCAGTACGCGGATTTTTTCGTCGCTGCTTAAAGGTACACCCGCAGGTAACGCTTTGCCGATGCTCGCGAAGGACCCCGGCGGTAAAATTCGCTCCGCTGGTTGTCCGGCAACATATCGCATGGCATAGGTATTCTTTGGCACTTTCGGCTTCAAACCTCATTGATTTCCACACCCGGCTCCCGGGTGGTCATTCAGTTATAGGGATTTTAGCGCACACTTTCAACGCACAATCGGCAGAAAAACCCCCGGTTATAGTTAGTGAGCGCTTATTAATGCCGCCAGCGCCGCGCGTGCGTGGCATCGCAGACATCAACATGGTTAAATAGCGTATAGATGAATAATATCGTTGCAGTGTTGCTACAGAGGCAATAATGAAAACCACCTCAGAAGAACTCGCGATTTTTGTGGCTGTTGTCGAAAGCGGCAGCTTCAGCCGGGCAGCGGAACGCCTGGGCCAGGCGAATTCGGCGATTAGCCGTGCCGTAAAAAAACTGGAGAACAAGCTGGGCGTTAATTTGCTTAATCGCACCACGCGCCAGCTCAGTTTAACCGAAGAAGGCGAGCGCTATTTCCGCCGCGTACAAAGTGTATTGCAGGAGATGGCGGCCGCAGAAACAGAGGTGATGGAAACAAAATCCACGCCGCGCGGCACACTACGCATTGATGCGGCGACGCCGGTCGTGCTGCATTTCCTCATGCCGCTGATTAAACCGTTTCGTGAACGCTACCCGGAAATCAGTCTGTCACTGGTCTCAAGCGAAACGTTTATCAATTTGATTGAGCGTAAAGTGGATGTGGCAATCCGCGTGGGTAAATTAACTGACTCCAGCCTGCGCGCCCGCCCGCTGTTCAAGAGTTATCGAAAAATTATCGCCTCACCGGGCTACATCGCTCGCCATGGCAAGCCTGAAACGGTAGAAGAATTGCGCAACCATGTGTGCCTTGGTTTCACCGAACCGGTCTCCCTTAACATCTGGCCGATTGCTTCTGCCGATGGTCAATTGTTTGAAGCCACGCCGGATATCACCTCAAATAGCGGAGAAACACTCAAACATTTATGTCTGAGCGGCAACGGCATCGCCAGCTTATCGGACTACATGATTGATAAAGAGCTGGCAAGTGGGGAACTGGTGGATTTGCTGGCGGATAAACGCCTGCCGGTGGAGATGCCCTTCAGTGCGGTCTATTACAGCGACCGGGCGGTGAGTACGCGTATTCGCGCCTTTATTGATTTTATCAGCGAACACCTGCCGCAATAACAACAACGGGAGCATTACGCTCCCGTTGAATTCTCGATTAATCCCAGTTCGGCGCCAGGCCTTCCGGGCTGACCAAACGGTCATTGCAATCAAGTTTCGCGATTTCCGCTTTATCTTCTGCATCCAGTTTCAGCGACTGTGCCAGCAGGTTGCTTGCCAGGTTCTCACGCTTGGTTGAAGACGGGATCACCGCATACCCTTCGCCCATTGCCCATGCCAGGATAACCTGCGCCGGCGTAGCGTTATGTTTCTGTGCGATACGCCCAATCACTTCGTCTTTCAGCGCCTTACCGTATGCCAGCGTCATGTAAGACGTGATATGGATACCGTGCTGTTTCGCCCAGTCAACGACTTTGCGGTTTTGCAGATACGGCGACAATTCAATCTGATTCGTGGCGATGTTTTCCGCGCCCACGGCGGCAATGGCCTGCTCCATCAGCGGGATAGTAAAGTTCGATACCCCAATCTGGCGTGTCAGCCCCTGCGCTTTTGCCTTCATCAGCTCTTGCATAGAGACATCAACGGCCACAGCCGCGCCCGGAGACGGCCAGTGAATCAGGGTCAGATCAACATAATCCGTGCCTAATTTTTTCAGGCTCTCTTTCAGGCTAGGGATCAGTTTGTCTGCGCCCAGGTTTTCGGTCCAGATTTTGGTGGTAATAAACAGCTCTTCGCGCGCAACGCCGCTCTGAGCCAGCGCTTCGCCAATGGCAGCTTCGTTACCGTAGATCTGCGCGGTATCAATCACGCGATAACCCAGCTCAAGGGCATTTTTCACAGAAGCGATAACCGCTTCGTCAGTTAAACGGAAGGTGCCAAGACCAAATGCAGGGATAGCCATAAGAATTCCTCTTTCTGATTTCGTAATGTTTCGTTGCGCTGATTATTCCCCGCTTCAGCAAGGGGAAAAAGAGGCGAAAAAGCAGAGGTTTTTTGCCAGAGAAGCAAAAGTAAGGAATTCAGGGCGTAAAGTTAGTCACTTGCATTTTGAAAGTCACTATGTCACCGTGAGCACAGAATCTAATCAGTAACCGGGCCAGACCATGAGAAATGAACCGCTTTGCAACGCTCCCTGCCCCATTGCCCGTAGCTTAGGCCGCATTGGTGACAGCTGGAGCATGATAATCCTGCGTGACGCTTTTGCCGGTTTCACACGTTTTGATGAGTTCCAGAAAAGCGCCAATGTCGCTCCCAACATTCTCTCTCGTCGCCTGAAAGAGTTGGTTGATGACGGGCTGATGGAAAAAGTGAGCTACAGCACAACACCGCCGCGTTATGAATATCACCTGACGGCTCTCGGGCGCGATTTTCGCCCGGTGATCCTCGCACTGGCGGAATGGGGAAACCGTTATTTCTCGCCAGAAGGCGCACAAATACAGTTAGTCGAGCGTGAAACACAGCGCCCGGTCGAGACCATCCTCATTGATAAAGCAACCGGCGAAACCATCACCCCGGAGAAATATGCCCTGATGCCTGGCCCTGCGGCTGCACCGGTTATCCATTACCGCCACGATTATTTACAACGCAAACACGCTGGCGATAACACGCAAAAATTCGCCCCACTTCACTCTGTGAGCCGCGATGATGACGCTCAGTAAAAAGAAAAAGGCGCTCACCCTGGTGCTGTTAGCCGCAGCGCTATTGTCCGTTGCGGGTTACGGCGCGTACTGGTGGCAAAGTGGACGATTTATACAATCCACCGACGATGCTTACGTGGGTGGCGATATCAGCGCTATCTCCAGTAAAGTGTCCGGTTATGTCCAACAGATTGCCGTACAGGACAACATGCGGGTCAGAAAGGGCGATCTTTTAATCCGCCTCGACGACAGAGATTACCAGGCCGCACTGGCGAAAGCCGCCGGTGAAGTAGCTGCACAGCAGGCGACGCTGGCTGATATTGCCGCAACGCGCCAGTTGCAACTGGCGACCATTGAAGGCGCAACAGCATCGCTGGCTGCTGCCAAAGCGGTGAGTGATAAGTCGGCCAATGACAATCGCCGATACAGCGCGCTGGTCATGTCCAGTGCCGTTTCTGCGCAGGTACGGGAAAATGCGGCTGCCGATTATCGCCAGGCGCGTGCGCAGGAGAGCAAAGCGCAGGCAGACAACGCTGTTGCCATGCGCCAACTGGCTGTGCTTGATGCACGAGAAAAACAGACGCAAGCCGCGCTGCAGCAAGCCCAGGCGAATCTTGAAATCGCGAAATTAAACCTGAACTATACCGAGATCCGCGCCCCGTTCGATGGCGTCGTAGGGAATCGCCGGGCCTGGTCCGGCTCCTTCATCGGCGGCGGCACGCAACTGCTTTCTCTGGTTCCCGCAGAAGGCTTGTGGGTCGAAGCCAATTTCAAAGAGAGCCAGCTAGCCCACATGCTTCCCGGCCAACGCGCGACCATAGTGGCGGATGTGATGCCGGGTCGAACGTTCTACGGCCATGTTCTCAGCGTTTCCCCCGCGACCGGTTCACGATTTAGTATTCTCCCGGCAGAAAACGCCACCGGAAATTTCACCAAGATCGTCCAGCGTGTGCCCGTTCGTATCGCGCTGGAGGGCGAAGCCGCAAAACTCGGCGTATTGCGTCCGGGGTTTTCTGTCATCGTTACCGTTGACGAAAAGAGCGCGCAATGAGCACCACCGATGCTGTACCGCTGCAACCGGGCATTTCTATGCCGGTAAGTCAGAAAGTGTTTGCCTTCGCGACCATGTGTGTGGGTATGTTTATCGCCCTGATTGATATCCAGATTGTTTCGGCGTCGCTACGTGATATTGGCGGAGGGCTTTCTGCCGGCGATGATGAAACCGTATGGGTACAAACCAGCTATCTGATCGCCGAGATCATCATTATTCCTCTCTCGGGATGGCTGGCACGGGTGATGTCTACGCGCTGGCTGTTTGCCGCCTCCGCCGCCGGGTTTACGGTGATGAGCCTGCTCTGCGGCTGGGCGTGGAATATCCAAAGTATGATCGCTTTTCGCGCATTACAAGGGCTGGCGGGCGGCTCGATGATCCCGTTGGTTTTCACCACCGCATTTGCTTTTTTCCAGGGAAAACAACGCGTCATCGCTGCTGCAACGATTGGCGGGCTAGCCTCGCTGGCGCCGACGCTCGGCCCCACCGTCGGTGGCTGGATAACCGAGAATTTCAGCTGGCACTGGCTGTTTTATATCAACATCGTACCGGGGATTTACATCGCCGTTGCTGTACCGCTACTGGTAAAAATTGATACGCCAAACCCGTCGCTATTACGCGGCGCGGATTACCTGAGCATCCTGCTGCTTGCGGTATCGCTGGGGTGTCTGGAATACACCCTTGAAGAAGGCCCACGTTGGGGCTGGTTTGATGACAATACCTTAGCGCTGACTGGCTGGGTTGCGTTGCTGTGCGGCGTCTTTTTTGTTGTTCGTACGCTACGTCATTCACAGCCGGTAATGGATCTTCGTGCGCTTAAGGACAGAACGTTCACACTGGGCTGCTACTTCTCGTTTATGGCGGGGGTTGGCATCTTTGCTACGATCTATCTAACGCCATTGTTTCTTGGCACGGTGCGCGGCTTTAGCGCACTGGAAATTGGTCTGGCGGTGTTTTCCACTGGGCTTTTTCAGGTGCTGTCGATCCCATTCTATGCGTGGCTTGCGAATCGGGTCGATTTACGCTGGCTGCTGATGGCGGGGCTGCTCGGATTTGCGGTGTCGATGTACAGCTTTATCCCGCTAACGCATGAGTGGGGGGCGCAAGAACTTCTGTTACCGCAAGCATTTCGCGGCCTGGCGCAACAATTTGCAGTTGCCCCGACGGTCACATTGACGCTTGGCAGCCTGCCGCCGACACGGTTGAAACTGGCATCTGGTCTGTTCAATTTGATGCGCAATCTGGGCGGCGCGATTGGCATCGCCTTGTGCGGCACCGTGATTAATGACCGAACCAATTTGCACTACAGCCGCCTCGCGGATCATCTCAATAATGCCTCTCTTTCCGTAACAGAATTCGTTCAGAGCAGCGCCAGCAGATTGGTTAACCAGGGAATTTCACCCGATATCGCCAGCAGTGCTGCACTAAAGAACCTTTCGGCCATCACGTTGCGAGAGGCTCGGACACAAGCATTTTCAGATGCTTTTTATCTGATCATGTTAGGTTTTTTAATCGCTGCGCTGCTGGTTCCTTTAATGAAAAAACCGCAAACAGTGTGATATTTCAGGAGAATTGATTATGAGCGTTTCAACAAAACGCGTCGTGGTAACAGGAATGGGAATTGTCAGCCCGCTGGGTTGCGGCGTATCACATGTCTGGCAATCGCTAGTGCAGGGAACATCAGGGATTTCGCGGCTTGCAGATGACATGGTCGACGATATTCCCTGCAAAGTGGCAGGCCAGGTTCCTTCTATTGAAGAGGATCCGCAATACGGTTTTGATCCGCTAGTGGCTATTCCAGCCAAAGAGCGCAAAAAAATGGATCGTTTTATTGAATTTGCGCTGGTCGCGGCAAAAGAAGCCCTGACGCAGGCGAACTGGTTCCCACAGGATCAAGCAGAAAAAGATCGTACTGCCACAGTGATTGCGACCGGGATCGGTGGATTTAACGAAATCGCCAATGCCGTGCGCACAACGGACGATCGTGGGCCACGTCGACTTTCCCCTTTTACAATCCCCTCTTTCCTCGCCAACCTCGCTGCCGGGCATGTTTCAATTGCGCATGGTTTTCGCGGACCTATTGGCGCACCAGTTACCGCCTGCGCCGCGGGGGCGCAGGCAATCGGTGACGCCGCGCGAATGATCCGCAGCGGTGAGGCGGATATTGCGCTGTGCGGTGGCAGTGAGGCGGCAATACACCGGGTTAGTCTTGCCGGTTTTGCTGCGGCAAGAGCACTATCAAGCAGTTTTAACGACGCACCAACAACAGCATCGCGACCCTTTGATCGCGATCGTGATGGTTTTGTAATGGGAGAAGGCGCCGGATTGCTCGTTATCGAATCTCTGGAACATGCGCTGGCACGTGGTGCTACACCGCTGGCAGAACTAGTGGGATACGGAACCAGCGCGGATGCGTACCATCTGACAGCAGGCCCGGAAGATGGTAACGGTGCGCGTCGTGCCATGGAAGCAGCCATTCGCCAGGCTGGCGTTACCACTGCGGATATTCAGCATATTAATGCACACGCGACCTCAACTCAGGTCGGTGATAAAGGAGAATTGGCGGCGATTAAGGGGCTTTTTGGTAACGCTCCAGTTGCAACTACCTCAACAAAATCAGCAACGGGTCATTTGCTAGGCGCGGCAGGCGGGATTGAAGCGATTTTCACTATCCAGGCTTTACGTGATCAAGTTGTACCACCAACGCTGAATTTGCATCACCCTGACGCCGAGGCAGAAGGATTGCATCTAGTTGCGCTTACTGCGCAGCCGCTGGAGATGCGTTATGCCTTATCAAATGGCTTTGGATTTGGTGGCGTTAACGCCAGCCTGCTGCTGAAACGCTGGGAGTGACATACGGTAAAAAGGGCGCGATTGCCCTTTTTATAGAAATAACAGACTAAAAAAAACCGCATCTCGTTAGAGATGCGGCTCTTAAAATAAGTGGCGGAACGGACGGGACTCGAACCCGCGACCCCCTGCGTGACAGGCAGGTATTCTAACCGACTGAACTACCGCTCCACCGAATTTCTTCACAACCACCGGTTTATTGCCCGGTTTCACTGCTAATTTGATGCCTGGCAGTTCCCTACTCTCGCATGGGGAGACCCCACACTACCATCGGCGCTACGGCGTTTCACTTCTGAGTTCGGCATGGGGTCAGGTGGGACCACCGCGCTACTGCCGCCAGGCAAATTCTTTGTGCCCTGTCCTGTGTCTTTTGCACCGATACCGCGTTGGCTGCATTCACGAACGTCAGTCACATACTCCTGTATGCTCCTTCCGTCGTCTCATTTGCCGCCTTGTCTCTGCGCAAAATCCTTCGGACTCTGAATCAAAGCTGAAAATCTTCTCTCACGCCAAAACATCTTCGGCGTTGTAAGGTTAAGCCTCACGGTTCATTAGTACCGGTTAGCTCAACGCATCGCTGCGCT